>DIRA01000028.1:0-28845 GCA_002427425.1 Clostridiales bacterium UBA5448
TACACACTAATTTGGACTTGACTCCACTCGTTACTATATCCTCTAATGGACATCCACAACCAATACATGTTTTTGCCTTATCACTAATTTCCTTTCCACATTCTGGGCATTTAATAAGTGCCATTTCATTCTCCTCCTTTTAAACTTATAATTTACTGCAGCAACAGTTAGATGAACGAAATAAAAATTTTGTTTATGCTTTATGCATACCTTTAATATAATTTTACTACAATATTCCAGTAAAGTCAACCGTTACACACTACATTGGCACAATCTCATCAATCGTCCATTCATGCTTTGTTTCTTCAATTCCTGTAAATTGTTTATGGATAGTCCATAAATCAAGCACCTTACCAATAGGCATAAGCCAAAATTCATCCTCGCTACGATTTAATTGAACAGTTGCGTAATATAAAAGTCGAGTAAATAACTCATCGTCATCTACTCGACTTTCACGTTTTTTGGTGCATCAGTTTCCTCGCTCTCTACATTCCGCTTTGTGCCCTTAAACATTGCATCCATAATTGCATTTTTATAATCCGCAAGTTCTAGTGGTGAGGTCAAAAGTTCTACAGTTTCCTCTGTAAGTAACGGTTTTTTATCCTTGTTTTGTAAGTTACATATTAGAATACTTTGGTTTGCCAGTAAGGTAAGCAACCAAACCACTTCATCAAGAGCCATTTCGAAGTTCTCAGACTTCATCAGCTTCTCGCCGAGGTTAGATAGCCCTCCATAATCATTGTACCGAGTTTGTATGCGCCGATGTTCGTCTGCCCAAATACATCATCACTCTCGGGAATCGCACCTTCCTCCTCGATCCAGGAAGCCGTACCTTTAGAGGCAACAACCGGTATTTTTCTATCACCATTCGCTGTCTGAATTACATGAGCAAACTGACGGAAGATATTTTCTTCGGTAAGGGATTCAATCAAGGTTTTTTCGAACTCATCGGGGACAAGGTAACCACCTTCTGTAAACTATTATGTCAGCACAAGACCCAAAACAGGGTTCAGACTGCATCCGGCATTCCATGATAAGAATGGAAATCAGGTCAGTTACATCCTTCTTTCTGCATATGAAGGTTCAATGTGGAGTGCATCCGGTGAATCCTATGTAAATGACGGAGTCGACACCACAACCACATGGGATTTGAATGCTGACATGATTTGTTCGATTGCCGGGAAAAAGCCTATTTCCGGATTGTATAAGGTTCTTACTAAACCTAATCTTGAAAAGTTGGCTTCAAATCGTGGTGATGGTTGGCATGGTGACCTTATCAAAGCGGAAAGTGCAAATCAACTTCTGATGATTATTGAACTTGGCACAATGAACACACAGACTGCAATTGGTAATGGCATTGTTTCTATTACTGATAATACATCCTTTAACTGTTCATCCTTGACCGGTTCAACATCTTCACTTGGCAACATGACTGGTCAGGCAACCGAAACCATTAATGAAATTGGCGGTGTTGAAACAACCTATAATACATCTGGAAGGGTAGCTGTTACATACAGAGGAATGGAAAATCCTTGGGGCAACCTTTGGAAACACATCAACGGAATCAATATTTGGGGTGATGGTATCTTGTCAAGGTGACTACACCTGCCCTGAACATCAGAAAGGGTGCAGGAACGAATTTTGGCATCACTGGTGTCATTCGTGACCAAGGTGTTTACACTATTGTTGAAGAAAGTAAGGGTTGGGGTAAATTGAAAAGCGGTGCAGGGTGGATAAGTCTTTCTTCTTACACAAAGAAAGTTTGATACTAACCTGTTACTATAAAGTTACTAACCGCCTTGATTTTGGGCAGCTATTCACTTGTTCAAAATCGTACAAAGTATTGAAAACAAAGTGTTTGTAACACCTTGTAAAATGAACTTAATCATGATATAATACTAACGAACGTTAAGTAAGAGGTGTTTGGTGTCGTGAAAAAGAACTTAAGAGATCGGATCAAACTAGTAGCCGTAGAGCATTTCAATAGCCATGGTTATCATGGAACATCAATCCGTAATATAGCAAAAGACGTGAACTGTTCCCTGCCAATGATTTATTACTATTACAATACAAAAAAGGAACTGTTTGATGAAATCATAAAAAAGGAATATTTTGATCTTTTAAAAAGGCAGGCGGCACTTTTGAAGACAAATAACATCATAGATTTTTATACAAAGTTTGTATATAACTTGAATTCTCTGAGTAACTATGATAAAAAAGTGTACCGGCTTGGAATCAAGGTTTATTTGTCCTTTGACGGCGATGAGGAATTGATGGAAATCATGGATGAGTGGGAAAAGAAGATACTTCCACGGCATTATCAAATATTGAAACCCAATATGAAGAATGCAGACAATGGTATCGCGATTGTAAGAACTTTGGTACATTTATTGGAAACATTGATAGAAAATATTGTCGTCAAAAATAGGTTTTTATCCGAAGAAGATGTCCGGGAGGAGATTTCCATCGTGCTTCATGAATGTAAATGATTTATTTTACGTATTGCCCCCTGAACGTTTTAATACTATTCTGTAAGGAGGAATTTCAATGGATATCGAGAAGAAATTTTCCCTATTGCAAAATACCTACGCAGCATCGATAGCCGAGACTGTAAACACGTATGAAAAACTCAAGGTACTGGACACAATCGTAGAAAAAAGAAAAGAAAGGCAGACACAGACAGCACCTTTTTTGAATCAACAGCTTGGCATTGAGACCGTTGAGGATGTTTTTTGCATGCTGTCACAAATTTATGGCTGTGCAAATTGGGTGATTGAAAAAACAAATAACGGTTATATAGCTACAGCAGTTTCGTGTAAATTATGTGCGCTTTCCAAGAAAATGGAGGGAGCAAATCCTTGCCATGGATGGTGCCTTGATCCTATGTTCGCTATGATCACTGCCACAGGCAAAGTCGATACCGGAAGCATCGTTGTCGAAAGCACCCTCATGACCGGGGACTGTTGTAAAGTGTCTGTCAACCTTCGTACAGAACAAAGTGATACTCGTGAAAATCCATGAATGTTAGGTCGAGGTATCAAAAAAGCCGGAAATATTTTTGGTATTTTTGTTGGACTCTGCATGGTTGGAATGTGGGGTATACTTTTTTCGACCGGGCAGGTTAATGAAATGAGCACAGAACCATTCAGAATCATGACACATCTTTTTCCAGAGGGCACTACTGCCATTTTTTTAATCGTGGGTGGGCTATTTTCTCTTAAACATAGCAGATTCGGAGAAAGGCTGCATTTTGTTTCCATTGGAATGCTGCTTTACTCGGTTGTGACGGCAGGCGGATATTATTTGCAGCTGCAGGAGATCGCAATGACAATGATGTTTGGTATGCTCTTTTTGGCGACTGTTGTTTTGATCCTATCCAATCTTGTTATATGGTAATCGCGATGATGCATACATGCCTGTATAACTCGGAACATGTTTCAATGCGCCGCGTAAAACGCGGGCAATATGCCTGAGGCTTTGCCGCAGCATCATATTAAATTGCCGGATTGGAAATATAGCATGTTTTAAATCAAATAATAGCATGGTACTATTTGAAATACCACAACCACCATCTCCTCTATATCGAGCAAAGGAGTGAATAATGAAATGAAACCGCATATAAAACTTTTGGTCGTTGTTTCTTGTGTGTGCGCGATTATATCAGCATGTATCGGTGTGTTTTACTCGTTTGACGGCACCGCGAGAACCGTCACGAATATCTATGGACAGGAAGTAAACCTGTTTGGCGATGGTATTTATGCAAACGATACTATCATGAAGGCGGGTGCTACCAAGGGAACTGACATTGTTATAATCATCGCATCGTCATTGCTGCTTTACGTCGTGTTGTTCTTGAGCCGGAAGAAATATGCGTCTTTTCTTCAAAGCGGGCTGCTCAGCCTAATTCTTTACGCTTCGACCTGCCTGATTATGGGCGTGAGCTTCAACAGATTATTTTTACTTTACACGTTACAATTTGGAAGCACGTTATTTGCCTTTATTTTATCCATGACTGAGCTACTTCAAAGTCAATCGTTTGATGATGCGCTTTATGAAAAGAGATTAACAGGGACAGCAATTTTTATACTCATCGGCGGGTGTTCTGCTCTTGTATGGATGATGTTTATCATTCCGTCCGTTGTTTTGGGTAAGCCAATGGAAATCATAGATACATACACCACCGAGCCGACATTTGCCCTCGATTTGGCTATTATTTTCCCATCATCGCTGTTTTGCGGCATAGCGTTGTTCAAGAAAAAGGCAATTGCGTATCAGCTGGCGCCCGTCCTTCTTACTTTATTAACGGGAGTAGGAATTTGTGTTATCCTGCAAACGGTCTTCCAGTCTTCGTTGGGCGTTGTATTAGGGGCGGGTCCATTGTTTGGGCTGGTGATATCGTTTGTGATTCTAGGGACGATTGCTCTTTTACTCAATATTAAGCTGTTAAAACGCACCGGGGGGGCGTAAACTGTTATGAGCCTTGGGGAGGAGGGAGGGGAATATGAAGATACCATTTACAGTGCGCAGTATTGATATCAAAGGCGAACAATTTTTATAAAAAAAAGAAATGGTCAAAAATACAATGTCCGTAATACTGGGGAGTGCGCCATGAAAAGAGTATGTGCGGTTTGTATGATATTGGTTTTGTGCCTGTCGCTGTACGCTTGCAGGCAGATGGAAAAAAGTTTCGATCCGCTACCGTCAAAATAGAATGTGCCGGACAGACCTTCTGAATCGCCGGAGAAATCGGAAGCCTCGGAAGGCTTGACCTTTCCTTTTGAGGACGGTGAGAAGCGAACCCGCTATCGTTTGGTCATAAACGGCATAGAGGTCGAAACGGAAAATCATCCCTTTACCCTTCCCGGGCGAACCCAAAGGTGGTTACTATCCGATTGAGGATGTGTTCAACTACTTTGGCGTTGCTTGCCTGACAAACGATGAACATAGCGCATTGGCAACAGTAATCAACGGCAACGTGATGAAAGTGTTTGCCGGTGTGCCCGATATGACATATGGAAAGAAGATAATGTCCGCCGTGGATCGTGTTGCCATTCCCGTTGCCATCGACGGAGCGTTGTATGTACCAAGCTTTTTCCTGATGCAGTTAACGGACAACAGCATGGTAGATTTCAGCGGTGACCGAACCGCGGCAACGCTGGACACCGATATGGTCGTAGATGCTTCCACTTCGGGTCCTGCCGGTATCAACGAGAGCGTTCTTATACAAGAAAGTGCAGACGGCAGCGGTGAAATCAATGCAAGGGCCAATCGTTGCCCGGTATGTCACGGTGTCGGCGGACATCATGAACAATATTCTGACAAGTACATGGTTCCCGGCAGTCATACATGGATGCCGGTCAATAAAAGCCGCTGGGTGCGTTGCGGCGTTTGCGGCGGCACGGGCCTTGTCAAATACTCTGTTAGGTGCTGTCAAACATGCGGCAGGAAAGAAAGCCAAGGATTGCATGACCCTTTTCGGGGGAAAATGCGCATTCTAATGAACATTACGGAGGTTTAGGTAGATTCATGTTAGAATTACTCATTGCAAAACTAAAGGAGTCTTCCTTTTCAGTCATTCCAATCATCATTCTGGTTTTTCTTTTACATATAACCATAGCATCCATGCCATTTTGGAGTCTGGCTTTGTTTTTAGTCAGCGCATTGTTCATGATATTCGGTATTACCTTATTTAATTTAGGGGTGGATGTCTCTTTAATTCCAATCGGGGAACAAATCGGTTCATCATTGGTAAAAAGCAGGAATTTGTTGCTCATCATTGTTTCGACTTTTATGATCGGTATCTTTATTAGTGTAGCAGAGCCGGATCTTATTGTGTTGGCTGAGCAGATAAATGGTGTGCCTGATTCCATGATCATCCTCGTTGTTTCATTGGGTGTAGGTCTGGCACTGGTGGGGGCGTTTTTGCGAATCTTGTTTCAGTTTTCACTTTCGTATCTATTGATTACCTGTTATCTCCTGGCATTTATTCTTTCCAAATTTACCAGCATAGACTTTCTTTCCATTGCCTGGGAATCCGGTGGCGTAACAACAGGCCCGATTATGGTACCTTTTGTCATGGCTCTTGGTCTTGGTTTGGCATCCGTTCGCGGAGATAAAACAACAGAAGAAGACAGCTTTGGTCTTATTTCTCTTTGTCTGATAGGTCCTATTCTGACCGTTTTAATATTAGGCATGTTTTATTCACCTGCCGGTGGCAGTGCGTTGGTTATTCCCAAGATTCAGTCAATGTCAGATATCGCTTCCCTGTATGGCGCAAATTTTCCCGCATACTTTAAGCAAATAACCATTGCCCTCTTCCCTATGATCTTTATTTTCACGATGTTTCAGCTCTTTAAGCTGCATTTGAAAACAAAAGCGTTGTTAAAAATTGGTGCCGGAACGATGTATACTTATGTAGGACTTGTTTTGTTTTTAACTAGTGCAAATGTTGGTTTTATGCCCGCGGGGTATCAACTGGGCAGTATTCTCATGGAGAACCATAGCCCCTGGGTGTTGATTCTCGTTGGTATGGTGATCGGATATTTTGTAGTTGCGGCAGAACCGGCAGTTTTTGTACTGAAAAGACAGGTGGAAGATATTACAGCGGGAGCCATTTCAGCGAAAACGATGGGGATAGGTCTATCGATTGGAGTCGCTGTATCTGTCGGTTTGGCTATGCTTCGTGTTGTTACAGGGTTATCCATTCTTTATTTTGTTATCCCGGGATATGTGATTGCTCTGATTTTAACATTTATGGTCCCTCCTCTTTTTACCTCAATCGCATTTGATTCGGGGGCGGTTGCATCTGGGCCACTGGCTGCCACATTTATGCTTCCCTTCGCAATCGGAGCTTCTGAAACAATCGGCGGCAATCTCTATACCGATGCATTTGGCATTGTCGCACTGGTCGCCATGACTCCGGTCATTACGCTTCAGTTATTTGGTTTGATCTATGCCATGCAATCTAAAATGGAAGAAAGAAATGTCATTCCGGCTTTGGAGGATACCATTATTGATTTGGATGTTTCTTCTTCAAATCAAAATACAATACCTGATGAAAAAGACTTGGAAAACCCTATGGGGTATCCCAGCATACAACCACCCATTAAGGAAGAAAAGGAGGGGTTCGAATGATCGATGGTTCCGAGGCCAGACTGGAAGCGCTCATTACCATTGTGGATTATAGTTTGGCTGATGTATTAAGCAACTTATATAAAAATCATACCATGCCGATTTGCCTGCTGACTCATGGGTATGGTTCGGCTACATCTGTTATCTATGATATTCTTGGATATGGCGGTCCGAAAAAAATGGTTGCAATCAGCATTCAGACCCAAAACATATCAAATTATTTTGTAAAGCAACTGAATAGTCACATTGACCTTGTCAAACCGGGAACGGGGATAGCCTTTACCATAGGCTTAAGCAGCATTGGCAGTGTTCTTTCTACAATCTGTAGACAAGCGGATGAAAATATAAAGATAGGAAGTGAGGACATGGCTATAACATCCAAGGATCCGTATCATTTAATCGTAACGATTGTAAATAGCGGCTATTTTGAACAGGTTATGGAGGCTGCAAAAAATGCAGGAGCAACCGGAGGTACTTTGGTGCATGCGCGTGGATTGGGATCCAAGGAAGCTATGAAATATCTTGGCATAACGATCCAACCGGAAAAGGACCTTGTCTTAATACTCACACCCCGGGAGAAGAAGCATGCCATTATGGAGAGTATTGTGCACAATGTCGGACTCCATACAGCCGGTATGGGTATTTGCTTCTCTTTGCCGGCAGATCATGTTTTGGGATTTGGAACAGGTATTGATCATAAAAACGAACTCTAAATGGTACTGAAACCAGGCTGTTCAAATTGAATTTAAAGTGAAACTGCCAAAGGTTACACTTGCCTTTAGCCAGTCCTGCTTGTCAACAGGATCGGGATGAAAAAGGTGGAAAATAAGCAGGAAAGCGGATAACAAAAGGGTTTTCGAATATTTTCCCGGGCTTTGTTGCCAGGGGTTACCATATCCGGAAACCCTTTTTTCGTAAAAAATCTTATCAAATCTATGATATTCTCTTTGGCTTGATATACAGCCTGTCATGAACCGGCAGAGTATGGAAAACGTTGAAAAGGTGCGTTAGACTTTTCAACCCTTCCCACAGCACTACTACTGATACTACTTACCATTCACAGTCTTCTTTAAATAATAATGGACCATATGTTTGACAACTGCAGAATTTGAATATAAGTAATTATACAAATGTATAGACAAATTCATCAAAAAGGTGATATACTTATATTTGTATTATTATTACATCAAGATAAATACGAACGAAAATAAAAACAAATTGTCTTCATCCATTTGACATACTGCACTATCCCATTCTGTTGTTGAGAAAACGTGCATGTCTCAAAACCATCTGATGCAATATACCAACGCAGGATTACTCAAATAATACGAATATAAAAAGTAACGCCACGATTGCTACATTACAAAGAGGTTATCCATGTCAAACAGCATACATGATAAAGAAACAGTGAATGACCATCAAACGCAAATCAAACAGACTATACCCGATGGGTGTATACAGCATTCCCTGACAAAATCCATCCTCATGCATCTTTTGCCCGGAATTCCAATCCTGCTATTCTACCTCATAACGGCCCCCTATTTTATGCGGTTAGGGTTCCCTCCGGCCTTCGCTCTTAGTCTCGCTGCCGCCGTCGTGCTTATACCCGTTGAAATGGGTATTTTGTTGTATGTGAGTAAAAAAACATCCGGAATGTTATCCTTGCGCTCTATTCTTCCGTCCAGAAAACCCGTACCATGGCGGCAATCTGTTTTTTATTGCCTTGTCATCGTTGCATGGTCCTGCTTTATTTTAATTGTATTTTCAAAACCCATTGGTGGCTTTATCACGGATACGTTATTCTCATGGGTGCCCCCATGGTTTATCGATAGCAATCCTTTTGAAGGTACCAAACCGGTTCTGATCGTAACATGGACCATGATCCTGGTGTTTGGGAGTGTTTTAGGGCCGGCAGTTGAAGAATTTTACTTTCGAGGTTATTTATTGCCTCGGATTTCCCACTGCAAGGGATGGGCACCTGTGCTAAACGCATTTTTATTTTCAGCATATCATTTTTGGTCCCCCTGGGAAGTGATCACTAGAGCCATTGCCGTATTCCCGGTTTCTTTTGTGGCATATAAAAAGCAAAACATTTACATAGGTATGATCGCTCATTTGATTCTCAATATCATATTTACACTGTTTATGTTGCCATGGATATTGAAATAAATAAAGGGTAGGAGGCAATTCAATATAAAATTCGCATGATAAAGGTACTTTATGAATTTTTATAATTTATTGAAAGAGGAACGAAAACAAACGTGTTTTAACATCCGAAACGACATTTTTCTGTATTTAGAGCACAGTGAAATTGGTGGTATCCATCCATTTTTTGATGATTCGGATACTTATATGAGAAAAGCAGCCTATGTAGCCATCGGAAAGATATATCAATCTCATCAGGCAATGCGGGAGACAATCATCAAAACTCTTGAAAAACTCATGGGCGATCAAAGTGAAAGGGTACGCCAAACCGCCATCTATTCTTGCGGGGAAATTGCAACCATCGAATTTGATGTTGTGGAGCCTCTGCTTGAAACCGGGTTACATGACAAGCACCATTCTATACGAAATGCCGTAATCGGCTCTCTGAAAACATCCGGTCAGAAAAACCCGGTTCCAACGCTGACGTTCTGCAAAAAACATATACTCTCTCCGGATGCTGAAATTCGCAGGCAAGCCTGTCACGGCTTGGAACTTCGCGGAAGAACACACCCACAGGATGTCATAGATATACTCAAACTTTTGCAGTTTGAAAAAACAAAACGGGTGTATGATACGCTGATACATGTTTTAGGACAAATCAGCTACAAAAAAGGATGTTTCCGATATGTAATCAACCAACTGAAAATCTGGGAAAACAAGGATCTGTATCCGCTTGTTCAAAATGAAATCATTGAAATACATGGCCGATATGAAAAATTCAGCGAATTTACCCAACAAGAAATCATAGATGTTTTTGCAAAAGAACATGCAAAACCCGTATGACATGCATGCACTCTTCATATGAACAAAAATGAAGAAACAAAATGCAAGATGATTATTTTGCGGATGGAAACGATTCTTATTGGTTGTCATGCTGATTCTTGTTTTTATCCGCAATACATTACCACTTACGACGAATGGACCCGCTTTATAGACCGACCGTACGATACAGATTCCGTTGATATTGCTGATTGCGTTTTTGATCATTTTGCATTTTGCAAAAGAATATGAACGTGTCAATTATAAATTGAACATATTTGCCAATTTTGATGAGCTGACCGGCTTATATAATCGCAGAATGTTCAACTATGTTATGGAAGAGGTCATTCAAAGTAAAAATGAGCCTCTCTATCTCGCTCTTCTTGACCTTGACAACTTAAAAAAAGTGAATGATACCTACGGTCATTACGTGGGCGATATCGTACTGAAAGAACTTTCCTGTCTTTTGCAGACGACATTTGCTCTTGATAAACATATTGTCAGCCGCTGGGACGGGGATGAATTTGCGATCATCTATTTCGGAGAAAAAGATGTGCTGATAGAGACGCTCGAGGCAATCAAAAATGTCTTCAAAACCTTTGTATGCGCCTATGAAGAAACAACCGGCATCAGCACAAGCATCGTTTCGTTTGGGGATTATAACAGGGTATCTCAAATTTTAATCGCCGCAGATCAACAGTTGTATCTGGAAAAAATAAAAAAAGACCAATCGGTTTAATTGCTTTGGTTTCATTTCCAATGAAACCAAAAACATTCAATCCATTTTATGAAACCATGTTCGATCTCACGCTTTAGCCTTCAATACGCCCATATTATTTTCTGTGAAAGGAACAAAATAATGAAAAAACTTATTTCTTTCGTTCTTGCATTGCTACTTGTGACTCTTCCCCTCTCTCCTTATACATTGGCAGAACCTGTCAATAAAGTCAATCTATCAAGAATGACCGATAGCGACATCGCCGGAACGGGATATACCTATACCGCCGAAACTCACACTTTGACCGTCATCGCTTCCGGTCTCTCTTTTTACGGAACAGGTGAAAATGTGTTCATCAAAATCAATGAAAACGTGAAGGATATCACGTTATCCAATGCAACTCTTTCGGGGGAAGGCTGCGGCATCGGGTATTATGGAGAAAGTGATACCCTCACTATCAACATCGATGGCATCAATTCCATCCAGGCTCCCTCGATTTCCTCCGAAAATGCATTGATTACCTCCAAAACCTCCCTCTTCTTGAAAGGCATCGGTACGTTGACCCTTTCGGGTGTGAATTCCTTATTTGTGGAAAAAGGAAATTTAACCATCCAAGATATCAAATTGATTGCTTCCGACCAGGTGCTCAACGGCCTGTGGGTCAAAGACGGCGATTTGATGATTACAGACGCTCAAATCAAAGTGGTATCCAAATATGCCTCTCTGTTTGCGGGCAGTTTTGATTCCACAACAAGTAATGCCTGCGGCGGCAATATCACCATCACGGATTCCACCATTGAAGCTGAATCTTGCCAGTACGCTTCCATTGTGGCTTTCAGTGAGTCCAACGGAGAAGAAGGTAACATTTTCATATCCGGTAAAGCTCGAGTGAAAGCCAACGGGGGTATCGGTGACAGCGGTTCCGAAGGGATTTATGCCGAAGGCATGCTGACCCTATCTTTGTCCGACGATGGCAAGCTCATTGCCAACGGCGGTACCGGTACCACCGGCTATCATGACAGCTATGCCTGCGGCATCAACGCCAAATCTATCTCCTTCGCCTTTACCTCCCTTGCCTCACCGAAAAATGGGAAAATCATTACCAAAACCACCGGGGATACCACATTCCAATTGATCGCCCAAGCCGATGGCACCATCGCCCAATCCCTGACAGCGGAGCCAACAATTGCCAACGAAACCGAAGATGAGGATCCTGCCGAAACCGTTCTGCCTGCCGATCAGGTGGACTGGGTTTTGTATACCGTGATGGGTGTAGGTGGCTTGCTATTGTTTTTTGTTCTTTTACGAATCTTCTTGAAAAACAAAGAATAATCCTATTTAATTTCAATTCTACTTAAAAAAATTCCATTATTATTCAATGTGTTTTCTTAAATAACAAAGAATATTATTATGTTTTTGCAATTCATCTTGAAAAACGACCAACAATATGATACTATAACCGCGGAGGGATGAATATGTATTATTTTTCATTTGGCTATCCGGCTAATCATGTATTTTTAACCGACGCCGCCGGTAAAAAAACAGAAAACGGTCTGAAAATTCAGTGCATCTTCAACGCAGACCCGTCCCGAAGCATTGCTATCAACGGCGTACCTGCCACCCCTGCATCCGGCTGCCTGAAGGCCACGGTGGAGTTGACATCCTTTAAGAACATTCTCACCGCAGTGGATACACAAACCGGAGAAAAAAACAGCATTACCGTTTATTATGTAAAGAAGGCTCATAAAACCTATCGGTTTTCCCTGGACGACAACATTTGGTTCTTGCAGGATATAGCTAAAAATCAACATATCTATCGTTCAATTTTTGAAAACCCTTACTTATCCATGCTCAAAGGTGTGCATGATCAATACGGCACCCATTTTCATCTCAATATTTATTACGAAACGCCCCATGACGGCGGCTTTAACCTGACCATGATGCCGGATAAATACAAAAGCGAATTCATCGCCCATTCTGACTGGCTCCGCTTTTCTTTCCACGCCAACGCGGACAAACCCGATCGCCCCTTTATACGAAAAGGGTACGACCAAACTAAATTTGAATGTCTGCGGGTTGCCGAGCATATCATCCGTTTTGCAGGGGAAGAATCCTATGCCAAAGAAGTCACCACCATGCACTGGGGCGACGCAACCAAAGAAAGCGTCCGGGCTCTTCGGGCTTGCGGCGTGAGAATGCTGGTGGGTTCTTTCCGGTATGCCAATCCCAACAACGTGCAAATCCGCTATTACCTCAATGCCGAGCAGTGTGCCCTGATGGAAAACTACGGGTTTTATTACGATCCCGAAACCGACATGGAATTTGTTCGCTACGGTTCTACTTTGCAGCATACCGCTTTGGAAGATGTGCCTGTTCTTTCCGCCTTGTTTGAAAAACAATATCCCCTGTATTCTCACAAAGAAATTTGTGTTCATGAGCAATACTTTTATCCCCATTACGTCCGCTATATGCCGGATTATCCGCAACGCTTTGATATCGGTGTAAAATGGGCCGTGGAAAACGGTTACCGTTCTTTATTTTTAAGCGATATTATGGAATTTGATCAAAAGAGATGAAAGGAGTATCCCCATGAAACCTATGATTACCCCTTTGAAAACCGGTGTAGCTTACCATTCTAACCGTATTTTGAAAAGTGTCCAAGAAGACATGATCGACTGTGTCAACCACAACATGAATTTGGTCGTACATATGTACACCCACAACGACATGGATCGTCACAAATACGTGATGAAGGATATCATTTCCATCACTGAAGATTTAGGTCTGGAGTGCTGGGTGGACAACTGGGGACTGGGAGGCCCTCCCGGTGAAAAAAGCCATTTTCTTGCCTATCATCCCGAAGCCCACCAATACTTTTCCAACGGAGACATGGACCCCGTACACGCCTGCTACAACGCACCCTCTTTTGTGGCGTTTTCCAAAACCTGGGTGGATCATGTAGCGGAAGCGGGCGGCAAAACCCTCTTTTGGGACGAGCCTCATTTGTTGGGTAAATCCATCAACGGCAAAATGGAATACACTTGTCGCTGTGAAACCTGCCAAAAAGTGTTTGAAGAGCGATACAACCGCCCCATGCCCAGAGATTTTGATGCGGACTGCATGGAATTCCGCACTTGGAGTATCATACATTATTTTCGCACCGTTACCGATTATGCCGCTTCTTTGGGCTTGAAAAATACAACCTGCGTCATGCTCAATCCCATTTTTGGTATCAGTTTGGATAATCTGGACCAGTTGGGAACGCTGCCCCATCTGGATTCTCTCGGTTCTGACCCCTATTGGATCGGCGCCAATCCCGAAAACGTGTATCAATTTGTATATGAGAAAACCCGTACCAATTTGGAAATGGCAGATACATACCAAAAAGATCATAACCTTTGGATCCAAGGCTATAACATTCCCGCTGGTCGGGAAGATGAAATCATCTATGCTACCGATGCCGCCTATGATGCAGGAGCCCGAACCATCATCAACTGGAGTTTCCGCGGTGGCGAAAGCAATAATTACCGCTGCGACAAACCAGAAGTAGCCTGGCGCGTCATCGGGGAATCCATGGCAAGGATCCGTAACCGTCATAACGATGAAGTTCGCCGCTTATCCATGGAATTACGTAGCAAATAATCATATAAGTCGGTTGATAAATTCAACCGACTTTTTTACTTTAAAATTGAAAAACGATTCGTTCTGTGCTATAATGGCATCCATATGGGAGGCGGATGTATGTTTCAGGGAAAAATGAAAGCCGTCACATGCAGCTATGATGACGGCGTAACCCAGGATATTCGTTTCATTGCACTGCTCGATCGATATGGACTTAAAGCCACATTCAATCTGAATTCCCGGCTTTTGGGTCTTCCCGGTGAGCTGGTTCGAAACGGCGTTACGGTGAATCACAATAAAATTTCACCCGCTGATTGTAAAGCGATTTATGCAGGGCATGAAGTGGCGGTACATACCCTGACCCATCCCAATTTGACCACACTCTCAACTTCTGACATTGTATATCAGGTGGAGCAGGATCGGCTGCGTCTGTCGGAGTTGGTGGGATATGAAGTGGTGGGGATGGCGTATCCCTGCGGCGGCGTCAACAACGATGAAAGGGTAGCAGATATTATTAAAAACCACACCGGGGTTCAATACGCCCGTACCATCACTACCACCGAAAGTTTTGATCAATCAACAAACCTCTATCGTTTCAACCCTACGGTGTATCATATCGATATGGATGATATGTTCGCCCTTGCCGAACGGTTTCTTTCGTCCCAACCGACAACACCCCAGGTTTTTTATATTTGGGGACATTCCTACGAATTGGATGCCTGGAATCTGTGGGGGAAAATGGAAACATTCATGCAATATATCGCCGGAAAAGAAGATGTTTTTTACGGAACAAACAGGGAAATACTGCTTTCATAGCAATTTTGCGGTTGCGCGGCTTTTTTGACAGTTAAGGCGCACCCTGTTGGTGCGCCTTGTATTATGCCCAGGAAATAGAGCCTGGTTTGGGTTGAGAAATCAACAACGGTTTCAAAAAGGCAACGGCCTTTTCCAACCCTTCATCCACCGTCATCAAGCTGTCTTCATGTTCAATGGACATGACCTTATCGTATCCCGCCAAACGGAAAGCGGAGATCATACCTCTCCAGTAGTCTTCTCCATTTCCATATCCCACTGTGCGGAAAATCCAGGAGCGGTCGTTTTCTTCGGTATACTGTTTGGTATCCAATACGCCGTTTCTCGAGATGTTAAAGGTGTTCAGTTGGGTATCTTTGGCGTGAACGTGATAAATGGCACCTTTCAGTTCCCGGATCGCCATGGCGGGATCAATGCCCTGCCAAATCAAATGAGATGGGTCAAAGTTGGCGCCGATGACATTGCCAACAGCCGCCCGGAGTTTTAAAAGGGTTTCGGGATTATAGACACAAAAACCGGGATGCATTTCAAACGCAATTTTCATGACCCCGTGGGAAAGAGCATATTCCCCTAAATTTCTCCAATAAGGAATTAACACTTCATTCCACTGGTAGTCCAGCACCTGCAGAAAATCCGTAGGCCAGGCGCAGGTTGCCCAGTTCGGCGTTTGATCCTCGGGACAGCCGCCGGGACAGCCCGAAAAAGTAACGATGGTATCCACGCCCACTTTTTCCGCCAGCAAAATGGCATTTCTTATCTCCCGATCGCCTGCTTGTGCTATTTTTTTGTTGGGATGAACCGGGTTTACATGGCAGGCAAACGCCATGAGTTCTACATCATACGTCTGAAAAAGAGCTACAAAAGCATCCATTGCCTGCTTATCTGCCAACAACTTTTCGGGATCGCAGTGTGCTTTCCCCGGGTACCCGCCGCAGCCGATTTCCGCCCCCTGGATTCCCAAAGCTTTGCATTTTTTCAACGTGTCTTCTAAAGACAGTTGACCGTATAAATTGGTCAGTACGCCTAATTTCATTCTTTTCCTCCCATAACTTTACTGTTTCTATTGTACATGAAAAATATTGGTTTTGTCAAACTTATTTTCTGAAAGGTTGGTTTACATGAGAAGAATGCCCCTAAAAGATCGTACCTTGCCTAATTATACCTGGGGAGAAGAATGCCTCAATACCCTTTCCCATGGATTGGGCGCCCTTTTTGGTGTGGTTGTGTTGGTCCTTTGTATTGTGGTTGCCCATCAAAACGGCAATACCCGTGGAATCATCGGCGGCGCTATTTACGGCGGCAGCATGATCATCCTTTATTCCGTTTCCGCTACCTATCATGGGCTAAAAAAAGGCATAGCCAAACAGGTGCTGCGGATCATTGATCACTGTTCCATTTATTTTCTCATTGCCGGAACATATACACCCATTTTGATTGGTCAAATCTTTGATTACAATGCCAGCATCGCTATCCTTTTGTTGATCGTGGAATGGGGCGGGTGCATCGGCGGGGTTATTTGCAGCGCCATCGATGTGCATCGGTTCCGCTATCTTTCCATGTTCTTTTATCTGGCGATGGGCTGGAGCTTGATCGTGGTCATTCGCCCGGTGCTGAAAATCTTTCCTCTCCCCTTTTTCCTCTGGGTTTTGGCAGGAGGCATTGCCTATACCGTCGGTGCGGTTTTGTATGGATTTGGCAAGAAAATTCGCTATTTTCACGGGGCGTTCCATTTGTTCGTTTTGGCGGGTTCAGCTTTACAATTTGTCGGCATTTTACTATACGCCCTATAAAAACAGGCACCGCACTGCGGTATCTGTTCTGTGATTAGGATTGATTCCGATAGGCGTTTTTGACGGAAAAGTAGGCGGCCTTCGGTTTGCGGTATTCATTGAGCATGCCTTTATTATTAAATCCCCTGGCACGATCGGTGGCTTGTATCGACGTGCGGGCGTCGGCGAAATGCCACACATAGGTTCCCACAATTTCTTCTTCGCCAAAAAAGGTATTAAGCTCCTCCGCTATGAGATTGGCCTGATATTCTTCGGTCCATTTGATGTTGTCAAACGTATGATGCCCATACAATCCGGCTGCGCCGAATTCCGAAATCATAATGGGTTTATCCTCCAAACCTTCGTCTTTCATTTTTTGACGAAAGTCTTTGATAAAGCCCGGCCAGGCACGCATGTCACCGCCGTACCATCCAAAATAAAGGTTCATGCAAATGATGTCGCACAAGTCCAGATAGGTGCATTCGGCGGGATGATCGGTGGCAAAGGTGATCAGGCGGGAGGTATCGTATGCTTCAATTTCCGCTCTGAATCCTTGGGTCAATTCCCGTGCCTGCTGGCTTTGGGCATCGATTTCGTTGTGCAACCCCCAGAGGATAATACTGGGATGATGATAATATTGGTGAACCATTTCCCGGTGGAACGCAACACCCCGCTGATACAAAGCATCGGTGATCAATGGGGTCTTTTTCACGCCCCACATGGGTATTTCACACCAGAACAGAATGCCCTGTTCATCCAGCATATCCATAAACAGGCGGGAGTTGGGATAGTGGGAACCCCGTATCGTATTGCATCCCATGTCCAACACAATATCAATATCTCTCTGCATCAAACCCGCCGGAACGGCGTGTCCGAAATCCGGATGGTCTTCGTGGCGGTTGATACCTTTTAAGAAAATTTCCCGGTTGTTTAAAAGCACTTTTCTATTCTGAATTCGAATGCTTCTAAACCCAATGCGCTCCACCACATCGTCTTCATCCGTTTCGATAGACAGGGTATACAATTCCCCTTTTCCGATGTCCCATAGCCGGGGATGTTCCAGGGAAAACTGCGCGACACAGTCCCCTTGCTGGCTTGTGCCCTCAAAAACCTTTTTTCCTTCCAAATAGACGGCAAAAGGCACATTGGCATCTTGAGAAAGTTTCCCATGTACATGCAACGATGCCAAGGACAAATCGTCGCTGAGCGTGTAGGAAAACTTGTGATCCACAAAATGAACAGGGGGCAGTGAAGCATATTCCACACGGCGGAATATTCCCCCGTAAAAAAACCAGTCCATATGAGAGCTTGGGATTGTTTCGTGGTTGGCTTGATTGTTCACCGTCACGGTCAACGTGTGTTTCCCCGGTAAAACATGTTCTTTTTCTAATGTGAACGCGGTGTAACCGCCGTCGTGGGATCCCCAGTAGACACCATCCAAATATACGTCGGCTTTGCTGAGTACGCCGCCGAAGGACAGCCACAGGTTGCCCCCTTCAAATGTAAAAGTTTTCTGATAGGTGGCTGTACCCCGATAGGTCAACAATCCCAACGTTACGTTCCAACAGGAGGGAACATACATATTTTTTGTGTACCCATTGGCTTCAAACTCCCAAAATCCATCCAAAGATTGTATGTTGCGCTTGGATGAAACGGGAAATAATCTGGTCATGATGTTATACCTCCAAATAGGATTTAATATTGGTATAGGATATGCCTTCGATGATTTCCTTCAATGCGAATTCATCATAGGGATATTCTCCGTTTTCCACCCAAGAACCCACAAGATTGCAGAGGATTCTGCGAAAATATTCATGGCGGGTATAGGATAGGAAACTGCGGGAATCGGTCAACATCCCCACAAAGTTACCCAGAATGGATAAATTCGCCAACGATTTTAACTGGCTTTCCATGCCTGATTTGGTATCATTAAACCACCAGGCGGAACCATGCTGTATTTTACCTCTCGCTTCGCTGCCCTGAAAACAACCGAGAATGGATGCCAACAATTCGTTATCTGCAGGGTTTAAACTGTACAATATGGTTTTGGGCAGGGCGTTCTCCCGGTTTAATGCATTCATAAATCGGGTGATGCTTTCCGAACAGGAACGGGTGGAAATGCTGTCAAACCCGGTATCGGGACCTAAGAGGTCAAACATGGCAAGATTGGTATTTCGCTGCACGCCGTAATGAATCTGCATGACCCAACCACGGCGGGCGTATTCCCGGCCGAAAAACAGCATCCAGTGGGTTTTATACACATCCGCTTCTTGTTCGTGAATGGTTTCTCCCCGCAACCCTTTTTGAAAGATAGCTTCCACCGCTTCTTGGGTGGCAGGGGTATATACCGCATAGTCCAGTCCGTGGTCCGATGCTTTGCAGTCAAATGTATCAAACCAATCCATGCGTGACAGCATGACCTGTTCCAACGCCTCCACCGTACCAATAGACATGCCGGCAACCTGTTCTAATGTTTGAATATATGCGGAAAAACCCGGTTTTTCCACGTTGACCGCTTTATCCGGGCGGAATGAAGGCAATACTTTCACCGCGCAAGTAGGATCCTCCCGAATGGCACGATGCCATTTCAATGTGTCGGCAGGATCGTCGGTGGTACCGATAACCTCTACACGGGATGAGGCAATCAACCCCCGGACCGACAGGGAAGGTTCTTGTAATTTTTTGTTGCACAGATTCCATACTTCTTCGGCGGTGTTGCCATTTAAAATGCCGTCATAGCCAAAATAGCGTTTTAATTCCAAATGGGTCCAATGATACATGGGGTTCCCGATGGCTTTGGGCAAAGCCTCGGCAAAACGCTGAAACTTCACCCGATCGGAAACCGATCCGGTGATTTCCTCTTCCGGCGTACCGTTGGAGCGAATGAGCCGCCATTTATAGTGATCGCCCCCCAACCATACCTGGGTGATGTTGTCATACTGCCGATTCTGGGCAATTTCTTTGGGGTTGATGTGGCAGTGATAGTCGATAATGGGTTGATTTTTGGCATATTTTTCGTACAACTTCACCGCCGTCGATGTTTCAAGCAAAAAAGTTTCATCCATAAATGTTTTCAATCTTTTACCTCACTATATCATAACACCTTGTTCATGTATTTCAAAATCATCCTTCATATGTCACATCCCCAACCATCTCAACTATCAGTTATTGTTTATTTGGGTTGCTCTTTATCCAACTTCGCATTGCGAAAATACAGGCACAAATCAATGCTGACCATGATCAGGTTCAATAGGTAAAACACGGAAGGATAGCCGGGGAATTTACCCGTATCCATCCAAAGCAGGCCTTTCCAAACCACGCCGCAAATGTACCCAAACCAAATCAAGCACAAGAAAAACAAGCTCTTGCCTTTGGCTGTACCAGCACGATAGGATTTCATGATAGAAGCCGGCCAGGAAATGCCAAAGCTGATGACCATAGCTGCTTCCAAAATTTCAAAAACAATACTGCTCATAACAATTCTCCCATACTATTCATTTGTTTTTGCATCCATTTTGTTCTTTGCATAGCAAGACAACCTGCCTATCCTATGACAGGAAATCGTTGCTTCTCATGTTTTCACCTAATGGTTACACCCCGAAAGTATATCATACTTTCGGGGTGTATGCAAGCAGTATTATCCGATTTAGTTATTTTTCCCCATGTTTGTTGTTAAAAATTTACAGTGTAAATGTAATGAGCTGACAATCGTTGATGGGATTTCCATTCGGTTCCTTTTCCCCGGTTTCAATCCAGGGGCAGGTGTACCAGGTACCGTCTTTCCCGATCCCCAATGTCTGGGTATTCACGGGTAATTTCCCATTTTCCAGCGTAATCACACCATGGTCGGTGAGCTTTCGGGTGGGAATGTGATAGGTCATGGCCGTCAAATGGGACACATCGTTTTTCTTATATCCCGATATATAATACAACGTATCATCATCTCCCGCCTGCATGGTCAGGGTCATGTATCCATAGCGAAAATCCTCAAAACATCCATTTTGACGGCAGTATTCGCTGCAAATGCGATCCAGCAAAATCAATTCTTTTTTCAATGGATCAAAGGTAAACAAATACCCCGATTTCCCATGGACACAGAAGAATTTTTGATGCTTTTCGTTCCACACCAAATACCGCCAGTTGTATCCCTGGTGACCGCCTTCATGGGGATCCCATACCCCAAACATATCTTTCTTCAAATGCGCCCATTCTACGGTTTTCACCACCCCTTCATCGGGATGATAGGAGTAAATGGTACCGTCGGGATTGGTAAAATATGCGGTGTTGTCCCGGGGATCGATGGCAAAAATACGGCAAAGGCAGAAATAATTATCGCCGGCGCCGATTTCTCCACCGCGGGAAACCTGTCCTATATTCTTCATTTCATTTTTGTTGATATCATACACCATCATGTATCCCTTGGGCCAGGTGAGGCAATACAATAGGCCTTTGTTTGTATCCATATTCATGGTAATGATACCCTCTTCGGCGGGGGCAGAGGCTAACAGTGTAAAGGCATTGCTTTTTTCATCATATGAAAAGATTTTTCCTCCGGTGTAGGGATGGTATCCTTCCGGCGGCGGCGCCGGTTCTTCTTTGTTGTTGTTTCCCTGATAATAACCATAATGGGTGGCAAAATAATATTTTCCCTGATAGGAAAAAAAAGCCGAATGGGATTTCCCGTGAGGAATGGTCTTTTTCCCTTGTTCCCCCGTCAAGTCCCCCAAATCTGCCAGAAATACAAGCGTCTGATTTTCAGGTTCATAACGATAGATTCTGCCGTGGGTATCGATCTGGTGAGAAGATAAGGTAAAATACACATGCCCGTTGTCTACCACCGTCAGGGAATTGAAATTACTGTCACTTTCACCAAACCCGGAATTCATCTGTTTTGCCATTATTTTTTTCTTCATTATAATCACCTCAATATAATAAATAGGGTTGTCTTGTTTCTTCGAACCGTTTTGCATTTTCCGCCCATTTCTCTATGATTATATGGGGGGGTTCTTGACGGATGATCATATCATACACGTCCATACTGCCATTTCTTCGATTAAAATGTCTGTTTTCCATATGAAAACCACTTGGATATTCCCTGCCCAGCAAAGATAGAATTTCCAGTTGGGTACGATATGGACGAAAGGCTTCCCGATCATAAATATGTAGCATGGTACCATGGTAGACTTGATCGGATTCCTGATCAAAAGAGGGTTGAAAATACCGCTCAATGGCTATAAAACCCGGCAAATCCAAGGCATTCAGTTGAGATGCGATTTCATTTCCCCGCGTTGCGGGAGAACCAAACACAAAAAATGGATAGGTGGTACCCACACCGCATGAAAAACCGGAATTCTGTAATAATCCCGTGGTAGCAAAGGCAAGAAAGGTCATGGGCGTGGGAATGTTGGGACTGGCGGGAATCCAAATCAAGCCGGTATCCTCATACCACATGGTTCGCTCCCATCCCTCCATGGGTATGACACGCAAATCGCACTTTCCCTGAAGAACGGTTTGGTTATACATAGTGGCCAATTCACCGATGGTCATGCCGTGACGCAGGGGATAATCAAATACACCCAAAGAGGAAAAAAGTTCTTTTTTCATTCCGCCCCCTTCCACCATATGCCCACCGATGGGATTGGGCCGATCCAGCACCCATACGGTTTTTCCCAGGGGCGTGAGTATATTCATTTGGTAAAATAACATAGCAATGTAGGTATAGTGGCGTACCCCGGCATCTTGAAAGGTGGCTACGATTCCATCCACATCCCGGAATAAAGAAGCATCCAAATGATACCGGGGGTTGGAAAAATTATAAATACTATGGACATACAAACCCGTTCGTTGATCCGGGCCGGATCGGATGTTTTGATACAAATTCCCCCGTATCCCATGTTCAAGCCCTATGAGAAAAACCACTTCGCATTCCCACGCAGGCATCACGTCTATGAGATTTTGTCCTTGTTGGTCCAAAGCCGTGTGGTTCATTAATAAGGCTACTTTTTTGGATCTTACTTCTCTCTTTAGCGTTTCAATTCCCAGCTTCACCGGGTTTCCTTTCCGGGTCGCTCGCATAACAATCTCCCCCCTTACCGGTATTATATCATAGGAAAATAGAATCAAACAGGCGGAAAACGGACAGAATATTGGATAAAACGGAACAAACCCTTGCATTTTGTGTTGATTTTCTGTATAAAAGAATGGGGGGTGAACTATATGCAATTAAAACCTTTTTTACTTGATTGTTACATCACCGATATTTCCGCCGGAGAAGTGATACGAAAACGGGGGACCTTTGGGTTGTCGCATACAACAAAACGGGAATACGATACCTTTTTATATTTGAAAGAAGGAGAACTTCGGCTTCTAAATAAACAGGAAAAGGAGTATTTCCGCGTTTATTCCAAACAATGTGTGTATGTTCCGTATGGAATTTACTGTGGCTCTCTATATTCCCACATGGAAAATCATGTGTTGATGGTGGCTTTTCGGGTGATGCAAAACAATGTGCCCTATCCCCTGACCGATACTCCTTTTATGTTTGAACCTACGGAAGGATTTGAAAAAAGCATTTGTTCTTTGATTTCCGCCCCTTTAAGTGAAGAAAGAATTTTCCGTCAAAGAGAGCTGGTTTATCGTCTGTTCCAACAGGTATATACCCCGGAGAATCGTTATGAAAACGAAGGGAAATACACTTTGATTGCACCGGGGGTTAAAATCTTAGTTGAAAATTTCAACGAAAATATCCCGATTTCCGCATTGGCGGATCATTGTGCTGTCAGTGAAAGTTATTTTAGACGCGTGTTCAAGTCCTATTTCGGTGAGAATCCTTTATCCTATCGCAATCGGTTGCGGTTGCAATCTGCCCACGAACTGATCATCAGCGGTCTGGTGACTGCCGCTGAAGCATCCCGCAGAGCCGGTTTTTCCGATCCCTGTTATTTTTCACGGCTGTACAAAAAATACAGAACCGATGAAAAAAAGAAATCTGATCAATGACTTGACGGTTTATACATTTTTACATAAAAAGCAGTCTATAAACTATGAGTTTATAAACTGCTTTTTTCTATGCGATTGAAATACGCTCTCAGAGATTCTTTCGTATTTTCGCATTTTCCTTCTATCACTCCATCCAACAGGGTTTGCAGGATCATGCCCATGGATTTTCCCCGAGGTACGCCCAGGTTTGCCAAATCGTGACCGGACAAGGCAAGATTTTTTACTTTGACACAGGGATTGCTTGCCACGACCCGCTGTAATCGCTCCGTCATGTTAGAAAAATCCCCAAAACGATTTCTGGCAGCAGGCGCATGAGCGGCTCCATCGGCCTTTTGCACTTCCAAGAGTTTCCCGACATCTTCAGGGGAACGCTCTGCAAGTAAACGTTTGATTTTGACCTCATCCGAAAACACGTTGGCATCATGATACAAAACTAAAAATTTCACTCTGTTGATGGTAGCCTTGTCTGCCTTTAACCGAGAAAGCACCCGGGTGGCAATCTCTGCACTGATTTTTCCATGCCCCTTAAAATGGTCGCCTTCCTCGTCCCTGTAGTAACAAGCTGGTTTTCCCCCATCATGAAATAAAATGGCCCACCGCACATCGCTGTCAGGAATTGCCGCATCCAACGCTTGTATGGTATGCAAAAACACATCATAGCAATGGTAAGGCGTTCTCTGTTCAAATCCCACCATCGGTGCTAACTCGTGGAATAGGATGCTGAACACATCAGAAAAGGTTTGGAGTATTTTTCCTGCTGATTTTCCTAACAAAAAGGCGTTCATTTCTGAAAAAATCCGTTCAGCGGCGATGTTTTTCAAAAGAATTTTGCAGCTATGCAAAGCGTTGACCGTCTTTTCATCCAAGGAAAAATCCAGTACCGAAGCAAAGCGTAAAGCACGCAGGATGCGCAATCCATCCTCATGAAAACGGATTTCGGCATCTCCTACGGTGGAAATAATTTTTTCTTGAATATGGGCTTGACCCCCGAACCGATCCACCAGTCCCCTTTTGGGATTGTATGCCATGGCATTTATGGTAAAATCCCGGCGGGATAAATCATCTTCCAACTTGTTTGAAAACAGCACATCCTTTGGATGCCGGTTATCTTCATATTTTCCATCGATGCGATAGGTGGTGATTTCAAACCATTCCCCTTCTACGCACACCGACAATGTACCATGGCAAATGCCGGTTTCCGCAACAACAGAATCGCCAAATACTGTTTTCATTTCATCCGGTGTTGCGCTTGTGGTGATGTCGATATCGTGAGGCAATTTGTTCATCAAATAATCCCGGACACAGCCACCCACTACATATGCTTCATAGCCGGCTTTTTCCAATGCTTCCAATACCCATAACGTTTGGTCAGACAGCACATCCTTCATGAAATCTTCACTTCCTTTTTGATATAAATCCCGCGTCGGTACCGACGCGGGAAAATACACCCGGGGAAAAAACTTTATGCCGTATAATCTCTCGGCGCGACCGAAATCTCGCTTTTGGATGTGGACAGCACCACCAAAGTACGGGTGACCGAAACGCCCGGAGCAGACTTGATATAATTCAATACCTGTTCTAATTCATTGCTTCCGCCGGTTACCACTTTCAACAGAAAATCGTAATCACCGGTAATGTAATGACATTCCAATATGTCGCCGAATAAATTCATTTTTTCAATGAATTCGTTGCTGTACTTGGGATTTTCCAAACTGACGGATATAAATGCCGTCAAATCCTTTCCCAGTTTTCGAGGGTCAATGACTGTGGTATACTGTTGAATAATACCGGATGCTTCCAGTTTACGGATTCGCTCAATCACCGCAGTCACTGAAAGGTTGATATGCACGGCAATCGCCGAAGCTTTGATTCGCGAATTTTCCTTCAGACAAGAAAGAATTCGTAGATCGATTTCATCCATCATGTCACCCATGGTTTTTCTACTCATTTTCATACCTCTCTATATTTCATTTATTTCAGGAGTTCGCCTTCCTCTATAACTCATAATAACATCTATTGAATTTTTTTGCAAGACAAAAATAGGATATTTTCACATTTTCAAGCCAATTTATTGCTTTTTTTATGGTTTTTAGTTACCTTTCATTTTTATTTTTGCTATCATTCATTGAGAAATTGATATAACAATTCGATTATGAATATGATGTTTCGCACAATGTGATAGGGATCTTTGACGGGAAGTGCCACCACTTTATTCTGAGGCTTTCCTTTTCTGTCTCGAATCTGGATCCATTCCCGAACCTCCCGATCGGGGTTGGGAAAGATAGAAAAGGTATACTCAAACACCTGATCATGCCATGTCAAAAAAGAGTCGTCCCCAGAACGTACGAAACAGAGTAGGGTGATATATAAGGCTTCAGAATGGACCCACCACAATTTGCTGTTCCAATCCGATAGTTGTTTGACCATGGGTTCACTTTCCATACCGGTGTGCTCCCCTGTAGGTTCTCCTCCGTCCACGCCCACAAAATGCAAAATACCACCATTTTCTTCATCCCATCCGATTTCAAGTGCCTTCTTGACGATGCCGAAAATTTGTTTCAAACGAGTAGGATCCCCCAATAAATCGGCAGCGTCTATTTGAAACCACATGTCTTCAATGGTATGACCGGGGTTTGCATGCTGTCCCAGAATCTGGGGAATAAAGGTGTTGTCAACCGATATGACCTCATGGATTACATTGTTTTCATCAGCAAAATGATCCAAAATATCATCGGAATACTGTTTCAGGTGTGTAAGAAGGGTTGGGATAAAACCCAAATCCATTTTTTCTGACGCACCATGTAATTCCTTTATCACATTGGTGAGGATCATGGGAATACCATGAGCACGGAAACGGGGCGACAAAGGATACGGCAAGGTATGAAAGGATCCAGATTCGATACGATTTATCAAAGAAAGGAACAATTGTTTGGCAAAGGCATATGCTTTCCGATCATTGGCGGCCTCTGCATATTTGCCAATTCCGGCAACCACAAAACAATCGGCATATACCGACATGTCCAGTACGTCCCAACCCTCCACTTTTTTGGGAGTTCCATCCCTTTCCATCAAAAAAACACAACGCCAGTCATTTTTCCCCATCAAGCAGTGTTGCATGAGAAAATCTCTGCCGTTTTTCGCCAGTGCAAGAAACTCATTTTTTTGGGATTGGTTGAATGTTTTCCCCTTCATCATAGCAAGTTTGGACCACATCCATACAAACCGACCCATACTCCAGGTGTATTTATCATAGGAAACCAGCTGTTTCCCCATATTATCATAGCAATTTAGATATCCACCGTATTCCTTATCCAGACAAGCGTCTTTCCAAAAATACAATAAATTATTAGTCAGTTCGTTTTCATAAAAGCCCAAAAGGGCTCTGCATTTTATTTTGTTCATATCATTCTCACATTATTTCTTAAAAATTACCTGTAACTTCCAAAATATCCCGATTGTGATGCAATGCCAACAACCCCTTCAATGCTTTGTTTTTTGGTGCACGTACCGAAATAATAATTTTTAATTTTTCTTCATCCATCCCTGTGGTTTTCACTGTGATGATTTCCAAGTGGTTTTGATCCAGTTGATTGATTATTTTCTGCACGATCCCCTCTTGATTCATAACCAATACAGAGAGTTCTGTGGTAACCAGTGTTTCGGAATTGGGGGCAAAGATATGTAAGATCCATTGTATCAAAATCAATATAACCGTGGTGGCCAATCCCATGGTATACATCCCGCTGCCCAGTGCCAGTCCGATGCCGGCAGTTGTCCAAATTCCCGCCGCCGTGGTCAATCCTTTGATGGTACCTCCTCGGACAAAAATGACGCCTGCCCCTAAAAAAGATACACCGGTTACAACATTGGCTGCTACCCTGGAAGGGTCAACGTTATCTACATCCGAAAATCCGTATTTTGACACTATCACCATACAAGCAGCACCCATGGCCAAAATAATATGGGTTCGCAAACCCGCTTCTTTGAGTCGTCTCCTTCTTTCCAATCCGATCAATCCCCCGCAAAAGCAGGCAAGCATGATGCGAATTAGATACTCCAGCTGTTGAACATGCATACTCTCTTCAATCATTTTCCAATCCATATAAATGCCCCCTTATATTTCTTATGTATTTATGACTCATTTCAGTGTATAGGTATGTGTATCTCCCACCGGGGCGATCCGGTATGCAGTCCGGTTCTTGTCCTAAAGTATATGCGTCATGATGACTGGATGTATCATGGTAGCTTGCCAATGGTATTTCACAAGGAAAAAAGGAAATTTGTTGGCATATAACAGAAGGATTCCTTCCCTGTTATATATAGGGAGATTCGAAAAAAGAAAAACACCCCTAAGGGTGCTTTCTTGTTGCATCTTACTGACGGTTGAATCTCTGTTTAAATTTGTCCACACGACCGCCTGCATCCACAAACTTCTGTTTGCCGGTATAGAAAGGATGGCATTTGGAGCAAATTTCAACACGAAGATTTTTCCTGGTAGAACGGGTGGGATATTCTGCACCGCAAGCACAGGTAACAACCGTTTCTACGTATTGGGGATGAATTCCTTCTTTCATAACATTCCCTTTCTGACTGCCTTCATGATACAGTCCCAATAGAATGAAAGCGGTGCATACCTATTGGTAAGATATGCACCCAAGGTGAGAGAGTCAGCGACGACCTATCTTCCCGGGACGCTTCCATCCAAGTATTGTCGGCATAGATGAGCTTAACTTCCGTGTTCGGGATGGGAACGGGTGTACCCTCATCAACATAGACACTGACTGCACCTTCAGGGATTCGAACCCGGGACCCACTGATTAAGAGTCAGTT
>DIRA01000028.1:29038-29299 GCA_002427425.1 Clostridiales bacterium UBA5448
TCTACCAACTGAGCTAAAGGTGCGACTATTATCAGGGCGGGATCGCCTGAGGTCAATTCAGGAGTCAATATACCCTGAAAACTGAATAAAGATAAAGTATCAAACTCTTCGTAAAGTACCATTGGTAGTTCAAGCCTTCGGTCTATTAGTATCGCTTAGCTGAATACATTGCTGTACTTACACCTGCGACCTATCAAGCTCGTAGTCTACAAGCGACCTTATCACCTTGAAGGTGTTGGATATCTAATCTTGAGGTGTGCT
>DIRA01000003.1:0-1220 GCA_002427425.1 Clostridiales bacterium UBA5448
ATCATCAAATCATCTTCACTGTAGCTCAAGGACCCCAACGCGGCAGTTGCAGCGTTAAGTGAAAGGCAATCCAACATCTCGGGATTGTCGGAAAAAGCCACCGGAATCTGGTCACCGGACCAGCTGGATCCGTTCTTTTCAATTCCCAGTGTGATCACTTTGGACAATGAATTATCCATTAAATCCAAATAAGTACCATCATCGACTAAAATAATTTCTTGATAACCTATAGCGGGGAATTTATTGAAATTCACAGATATGCAATCCATGTTCTTCAACTTCAAAGCATAAAAACCACTGTAGAAAAGGCTCTCCGAATAGTTGTTATATCCATCAAAGGTTTGGATAAAATATCCTTGGCCTTCTACTTTGGCGGTTTCCATGGCTTTTCCGGTGATCGAAACATTTTTAGTTTGGAAAATGTATTCACCGAATAGAGTGGTAGACGGCGCTTTGGTACCGGACCAAACATTACCGAAAATATCACTCAAAGTGATGGTGGTGGATCTTTCTTTGAAAACAAAGTGCACCGTGCTATCGCCTTTAGCGTCTTTAAAGATGCCGCGGAAAGTACTGATATTGGCCTGTTCTCCAATATATATATAGGCATCCGCATAAGGAACAAAGGCCATGACGGCAAAAGTACCCCAATCACCGCCATCCAGAATCACGGTTTCAGCCTGGGGATGGGTGTAGGTTTCACATATTTTTTTCAGATATGATGTGTTATTGATGACAGGATGAACCTTTCGTTCCTCGACATGATCACAGGGGGAACCGTCGACAGAAAAGGTACCATTACCGGTCACTTCAAACCAGGTGCCGTTGCTGAAATGGCGCAACTGGATGACATTACGCATCAGCTGATCGCCAACGGGATTCGCTTTTACTGCGTCGCCTTCTTTAGCGAACACATAAGAAGCATAGAAAGGTTCATTGGCTTTAAAGGTATAGGTACCCGTTCCGCCGCCTTGCAACGTAACAGTTGCTTTATAATCTGTGCTGAATGTCAACGGGATCGTCTGATCCGCGGTGAAAAAGACGTTCAGCGCATCGAATGTCACGGGGTTGCGATACCAAACATGAACTGTTGCGCCAAAATGCCGGTTGATCCAAGCCGCGCTGACAGGTGCCGTGTTCCCCGTTTCCACCGTCATTGTCTTGACGTTGGACGGGTCGCTGGTATACACAATGTGTCGGGTGTGAGCCGGATCAAAATC
>DIRA01000003.1:1334-7167 GCA_002427425.1 Clostridiales bacterium UBA5448
GTTCCCCGTTTCCACCGTCATTGTCTTGACGTTGGACGGGTCGCTGGTATACACAATGTGTCGGGTGTGAGCCGGATCAAAATCGGTTTCTTTATCCGCGGATACAATATTATGCGTATAGTTTTTTACAAAATATACATATCCGGTGGTACTTTTGTCTCCGGCTTCCAGGAGAGCAATCGCTTTTGCCAATGTCTTGACCGGTTTTCCGCTGGAGCCATCGTTGCTGTCGCTGCCATTGGTGCCGTCCAGGTAAACGGTATTACCCGGTGTCATTTCATCCAATGCAAAAACAGCCAGCATGCCCACAGGCAGAAGAGCCATCAACATCAGCGCGGTCAGTAAAAATGAAAGGGTACGGATGCAGGTGCGCTTCATGATTAAACCTCCAATTGTTTTCTTCATTACCATTTTTAGTACAATTTAAATCAAATCGTACAAATTGCTTTAATGTTACCACTAATACTGCAATTTGTCAATCTTTTTTCAACATCAAGATAAGCATTTCAGTAAAATTATACAAAAATAAAAAAAAAACCAGTTCAAAAAGGCCGGTTTCAAATACACTTTTAGGAAAAGTGCCCCATTTGGTATAAATGGATCGAAATCAACGTCGCAGCCGTATGCAGTATGTCTTTCGTTTTTTCGTAAAGTTTTGATAAATACATTGAAAAGAAAATTAACGCGTCAGAATGGATTTTCTTGGATCCGCGAGAATCATACCAATTACCAAAATTTTCGCAGATAGGCTATGGAAAGCGTTGAAAAGGTGCGTTAGACTTTTCAACTTTTCCCACAGCACTACTACTGATACTACTTACCATTCACAGTCTTCTTTAAGTAATAATGGACCAAATGTTTGACAACTGCAGAAGATTTTATCCTGTTAAAAACAAAAGGGATTTACAAAAGGAGAATAATCATGTATAATGCATCCAATTGTAAAATAATCTGTTACACCTCTACCACCCGCCTCCGCTTGATATTGTGGAACCGTGTATAGAATAAGGAGACTGCTATATGAGAAAAACCAAAATTGTATGCACCCTGGGACCGGCCTGTTCGGATGAAAAGACTTTGACAGCCATGTGCCGGGCGGGTATGAATGTGGCCCGACTCAATTTTTCCCACGGTACCCATAAGCAGCATCTGGAAAAAATCAATCTGATCAAATATGTCCGTGAAAAATTAAAAATGCCCATTGCCATTTTGTTGGATACCAAAGGCCCCGAATACCGTATCAAAACCTTCCAAGACGGGAAAATCTTTCTGCAGCCCGGAGATACCTTCACCTTTACCACCGGGGAAGCGGCGGGGGACAACACCCGTGTTTCCGTGACCTACCCGGATCTGCCTCGTGAATTGGAGGTGGACGACCGTATCTTATTGAACAACGGTTTAATGGAATTTAAAGTGACATCCCTCACCGAAACCGACGTGATTTGCACCGTCATCATAGGAGGAGAATTGTCTGATCGGAAAAGCATGAGCTTTCCCAACAAAGTATTGAAACAGGCGTATCTCAGTGAACAGGACAAACAGGATATCCTCTTCGGCATTGAAAACGACGTTGAATTCATTGCCTGTTCTTTTGTATCCCAAAAGAAAGACTTGCTGGACATCAAAGATTTTTTGAAAGCGAACCATGCACATAACATTGATTTGATTGCCAAAATCGAAAATCGTTCGGGTGTGGACAACATTCAGGAAATATGCGATGAGTGCGACGGGATCATGATTGGCCGCGGGGACATGGGGGTGGAAATTCCCTATGAAGAACTGCCCGCTATCCAGAAATACTTAATCACCACCTGCCGTATGTTGGGCAAACGGGTCATCACCGCCACCGAAATGCTGGAATCCATGATTTACAATCCCAGACCCACCAGAGCGGAGATTTCCGACGTGGCAAACGCGGTCTACGATGGCACCAGCGCCATCATGCTGTCCGGGGAAACCGCCGTGGGCAAATATCCTGTAAACGCCGTGGAAGCCATGGCACGCATAGCAAGCAAAACCGAAGGCTGCATACACTACGCCAAGCGTTTTTTAAAAGCGGAATTCAAGATTCGGAACACCGTGGACGCCATTTCTCACGCCACCTGCGGCATGGCAATCGACATTGAAGCCAAGGCCATCGCTGTTTGCTCCTTGTCAGGTACCACCGCCCGTATGGTTTCCCGTTTTCGCTGCCCGGTGGACATTGTCGGTATTACCACCGATGAAAAAACCTGGCGGAAACTGGCTTTATCCTGGGGCGTCACTCCCGTCATGTGCGAAGCCTTCAATTCCACCGATGTTCTTTTTTATACTGCAAAAAAACTAACCACCGAAACCCTGTCTTTGGTCAAAAACGATAAAATTGTGATCACGGGGGGAGTCATTACCGGTGTTTCCGGTAACACCAACCTGATCAAAGTGGAAAACGTCTGAAACACGCAACGCCGGAACTTAAAAGTTCCGGCGTCCTTGATTACATCGATTGTATGATCAACAGGGCAAACAACCCCAATACCGAAAACGCCGTAAGAAACACGCCTTCGTTTGACATGGCTTGCTTATTTCGAATTTCGTTGACCGGTTTTTCTGCATTGAATCCAACAATTTGTACTTTTCTTTTCATCTCTGGCCTCCGTATGTGTTTTCATTTCCATCCACAGTATACAAAAGCCAGTGTCCTATAAACCGGACAGTAAATATAAAAGCTTCCTAAATGTTGTCATACCTCGTAGATTCTCTTATTACATATATTTTGCAATGGATTCCAGTTTTTTTCGTTTTTTATCCCGTCGTTGTTGATTAGCAGCATACCCTAAGGCAATCACCAGACTGACCTTTTTATTATCATCCAATTGGCAGGCAGCAATGACTTTTTTCTCATCAAACCACCCCAGAATACAGCTACCCAGTCCCAATTCCTGGGCAGCCAGGCAAATATGAGCGGCGGCAATGCCGATATCATAGGGAGCAAAAAACCGGCTGGCAACCTTTCCGGCAACACCCGCCGCCTTGTCCTGGCTGATGGCAATGAATGCCCTTGCCTTGGAGGTGAACAAATTCATGTTCATTTTTTGTACGGCAGATGCCACTTCTTTTCGTTTTTCGGGAGAGGCTACCACGGTAAAAAACCAGGGCTGTGCATTGCATGCGGAAGGGGCGAGCCTGACACATGCTATGATTTTTTCCAGTTTTTCTCGTTCCACCTCCCGGGAATCGTCAAAATTGCGGCAGCTTTCCCGGTTTTGAGACAATGTAAAAAAATCCATAGCTTGATCCTTTCGTTTTTTTCTATTGTACCATACCAAATTCCTTCTATCAACTTGCGAACTCAAAAAAAATATGGTATAGTATGGATATTCTATCTATAAGGAGTGCATATGGAATCCATTGTACAGATACTTGCCCGTGAATTGGGCAAACAAACAAATCACATTGAAAATGTCATCGGGTTGATTGACGAGGGAAATACCATCCCCTTCATTGCACGATACCGCAAGGAACTTCACGGCACCATGGACGACAATACGCTCCGTGCGCTGGCTGACAGATTGACTTATTTGCGCAACCTGCAAACCCGCCGGGACGAAGTCAAATCCTCCATCGATTCTCAGGGAAAACTGACGGAAGAATTGGCTACGGCCATTGACAACGCCGTCACCTTGGCGGAAGTGGAAGACTTATACCGTCCGTATAAGCAAAAACGCCGTACCCGCGCCACCATTGCCAAAGAAAAAGGGTTGGAACCTTTGGCACTTTTGCTTTTTTCCCAGGAAAAAACCCTACCCGACATCCGGGAATCGGCACAGGATTATATCGATCCCGAAAAAGGCGTGGAAAGCGTGGAAGACGCCTTGGCGGGCGCCTCGGATATCATTGCGGAAATGATTTCGGATTCCGCCGACATCCGCAAAGAGCTGCGGGCGATGATGTTGAAAAAGAGCACCCTGATTTCCCAAGCAACCAAAGAGGATGACTCAGTGTACCGGTTATATTATGATTTTTCACAGCCTGTTTTCAAACTCCAGGGACACCAGATTCTGGCAATCAATCGAGGCGAAAAAGAAGAGTTTCTGAAGGTGAACATTGCATGCAACCGGGCGGACAGCCTGGACGTGATACAAGCCGCTACCGTCAAATATGGCTCTTCTGCCACGGATTTTGTCATTGCCGCGGGAGAAGATTCCTATGACCGGCTGATTTTCCCTTCCATGGAACGGGAAATTCGCAATCACTTTACCGACATGGCAGGAGAAGGGGCGATCAAAAACTTTGCCATCAACCTAAAGCCGCTTATCATGCAGCCCCCCGTGAAAGGTAAAGTCACGTTGGGTCTGGATCCTGCCTACCGCACAGGTTGTAAAATCGCCGTGGTGGACGGTACGGGAAAAGTCTTAGATACCACGGTGATTTATCCCACCCCTCCTCATAATAAAATCGAAGAAGCTAAAGCCGTATTAAAAAAACTGATTGCCAAACATGGCGTTTGCCATATCGCCATCGGGAACGGCACCGCCTCTCGGGAATCAGAAAACTTCGTGGCGGAATTGCTTTGTGAAATCCCACAGAAGGTATCCTACATGGTGGTGAACGAAGCAGGGGCTTCGGTCTATTCCGCCTCTGAATTGGGCGCAGCGGAATTCCCCGCATTTGACGTATCCCTCCGTTCCGCCGTTTCCATTGCCCGCCGATTGCAGGATCCCATGGCGGAACTGGTGAAAATCGATCCCAAATCCATCGGCGTGGGGCAATATCAGCACGATGTGCCCCAAAAACGCCTAGCAGAAACGTTAGACGGTGTGGTGGAAGATTGCGTCAACAGCGTGGGTGTGGACGTGAACACCGCTTCCCCCTCCCTTTTGTCCCGGGTCTCCGGCTTAAACCAGACCACTGCAAAAAACGTTGTTGCCTATCGGGATGAAAACGGCATATTCACATCCCGGAAACAATTGTTGAAAGTGCCAAAACTGGGCCCCAAAGCTTTCGAACAATGCGCGGGATTCATCCGTGTACCCGAAAGCAAGCAAGTGCTGGACAACACCGCCGTGCATCCCGAAAGCTATGAAGCAGCCGAAACACTGCTGACTCTCTGCGGCTATTCGCTGCAAGACGTGAAAATCGAGGGATTGTCACAGCTTACCGAAAAAGTAAAAGCCATCGGGGAAGAAAAAGCCGCGGCAGCCTGCGGTATCGGGGTTCCCACCCTGCGGGACCTGGTGAAGGAATTAATCAAACCCGGCAGAGACCCCCGGGATGAATTGCCTTCTCCCCTTCTCCGCACAACCGCCATGGAAATCAAAGACCTCACTGCCGGTATGGTGCTGACGGGCACGGTGCGCAACGTCATTGACTTTGGTGCGTTCGTGGACATTGGCGTTCATCAGGACGGCTTGGTGCATATCTCCCAAATCTGCAACAGATACATCCGCCACCCCTCCGAAGTGTTGTCGGTGGGAGATATTGTGAACGTGGTGGTACTGGAAGTGGATGAAAAGAAAAAAAGAATCGGCCTTTCCATCAAACAAGTTCCCCCGGATGCATAAGAATACGGGCGGTATCATGCCGTCCGTTTTTTCTGTTTATCTATTCCGCATTTTTTGTCATAAATATAAAAACATGAGGGATACTATGAACAGCAGGCTTTTTACGAAAGGGGAATATAAAATGCCGAACAATCAGAACGCCAAAAACAAGCAGGAAAATCGCAATCAAATCAATCAGAGCAACCAAAACAATCAAAACAATCAAAACAACCAGAACAACCAAAATAACAAGAAAAGCAACGACAAGAAAAGCAAATAAGCCGAAATATGGGGCTGTTGCAATAACAACCCCC
>DIRA01000026.1:0-20669 GCA_002427425.1 Clostridiales bacterium UBA5448
TATAAAAACTATTATACGAGGAGGTAAAAGCATGAGCAAACTTTCATTTCGCGATCACCTATGTAAAGGGTGTGGTCTTTGTGTCGCTGCTTGCCCCAAGCATCTGCTTTCCCTGGATACATCCAGATTGAACCAGAAAGGGTTTCACCCTGCACATATAGAAGACCAGGATGCCTGCATCGCCTGTGCCATTTGCGCCACCGTGTGTCCCGATGTGGTTATTAAGGTAGAAAAATAAGGAGTATCATTATGGCAAAAGTATTGATGAAAGGGAACGAAGTCGTCGCAGAAGCCGCCATCCGATCCGGATGCCGGTTATTCTTCGGTTATCCCATTACCCCCCAAACTGAAATTTCCGAAACCTTGGCAAAACGTATGCCCCAGGTGGACGGATTGTGCTTACAGGCGGAAAGTGAGGTCGCCGCGATTAACATGGTGCTTGGCGCATCTGCTGCCGGTGCCCGTGTTTTAACGTCCTCCTCATCCCCCGGAATCAGCTTGAAATCCGAAGGGATTTCCTACATGGTCGGTTCCGATCTCCCCTGCGTTATCGTAAACGTACAAAGAGGAGGCCCCGGTCTCGGCGGCATTCAGCCTTCTCAGGCGGACTATTATCAGGCAACCAAAGCATTGGGCCACGGTGATATGCATCTGATCGTGTTGGCTCCCGCTTCCATTCAGGAAGTGGCGGACTTAACCATGGAAGCATTTGATCTGGCCGATATTTATAGAATGCCCGTTATGATTTTGGCAGACGGCGCTTTGGGGCAGATGATGGAACCTGTGAATTTTGAATCCAGACCCTCCCGGCAAATCCCCGAAAAAACATGGGCAGCCGGCGGGCACGGCGATAAACGCAAAAACAACATCATCAACTCTCTATATATCCAGCCCGATGAGCTGGAAAACATGGTTGTGGAGAGGTTTAAACGGTATGCCGAAATCGCGGAAAAAGAAGTCAAGCATGAAGAATACCTGACAGATGATGCGGATATCGTTCTGGTATCTTACGGCATCACAGCCAGAATTTCCAAATCGGCTGTGAATATGGCTCGTGCAAACGGCATCAAAGTGGGTTTGTTCAGACCCATCACCCTGTGGCCATTTCCTTCTAAAGCCATCCACGCCATCGGAAAAAAGACAAAAGCCATTCTGACGGTGGAATTGAATATGGGACAAATGGTCAGCGATGTGAAACTCGCCGTTGAAAATGCATGTCCGGTTGAATTCTACGGACGTACCGGCGGCATGCTGCCCAGCGTTGAAGAAGTATACAAAAAAATCGCCACGATGGCAGCAGAGCTGAAATAAGCAGAAAGGATACGAACTATGGTCGTTTTTGATAAACCCAAAGCATTGGCAGATGCACCGTTTCATTATTGCCCCGGCTGCACCCACGGTATTGTGCATCGTTTGGTGGCAGAAAGCATCGATGAATTAGGCTGTGAAGGCAGAACTGTGGGCGTTGCTCCCGTAGGCTGCTCCGTGTTTGCATACAACTACTTCAATTGCGATATGATCCAGGCTCCTCACGGCAGAGCACCCGCCGTTGCCACCGGTGTGAAAAGAGCCAAACCTGAAAACATGGTGTTTACATATCAGGGTGATGGAGATTTGGCTGCCATTGGTACGGCGGAAACCGTCCATGTAGGCGCCAGAGGTGAAAACATCACCATCATTTTCATCAACAATGCGATTTACGGTATGACCGGCGGTCAGATGGCTCCCACCACATTGCCCGGACAGGTCTCTACCACTTCTCCTTATGGAAGAAATATAAAAATCCAGGGTCACCCTATCCGCATTTGCGAAATGCTTTCCACCTTGGACGGCACCGCTTACGCGGAACGTGTATCGGTTGACTCCTTTAAGAACATCAAAAAAGCCAAGAGTGCCATTAAAAAGGCATTTGAAATTCAACAGGCGGGATTGGGATTCTCCATCGTGGAGGTTTTGTCCACTTGCCCCACCAACTGGGGCAAAACACCCACAGAAGCGTTGGAATGGTTGAGAACCGATATGATCCCTTACTATCCTCTGGGTGTGTATAAAGACATAACAGCGAAAGGAGAAAACAGGCATGTATAACATTCTTCTTGCCGGATTCGGCGGACAAGGCATTCTGTTTGCCGGCAAACAATTGGCCAACGCCGGTATGAAAGCAGGCAAGGAAGTTTCCTGGCTTCCCTCCTACGGACCTGAAATGAGAGGCGGCACCGCCAACTGTTCCGTCATCATTGACGAACAGCCCATCGGCTCGCCCCTGGTCACAACCCCTCGTGTTCTCCTTGCCATGAATCTGCCTTCCTTTAAGAAATTTGAAAACAAAGTTCTTCCCGGCGGTATCATCATTTGCGACTCCTCACTGATTCCCGCTAAAACAGCCCGTACTGATGTTTCCGCTTACTACATTCCCGCTACGGTTATGGCTTCCGAACATGGCATAGAGGGTATGGCAAACGTCATCATGTTGGGGCATTTTCTGAAAGTTTGCCATTTGTTTGCATACGATTATTTTGAACAGGCGATGATATCATCCATCCCTCCCAAGAGAGAAAAACTCATCGAAGTCAACAAAAAAGCGTTATCCTTAGGATATCATTACGCGGAGTAAGTCATGAATCCATCGAAGATATGCGGCGCGGTCAAGACTGTGCTTTCTCCCCTCCTGAGCAAGGATGGGAAGAAAGAATCTTGCTGCGCCATTCTTCTTGCCGCAGGAAGCGGGAGTCGCATGGGCGGTGTTCCCAAATGTTTTCTTCCTTTAGGCGATTCCACGGTATTGGGATATTCTTTGCGTGCTTTTTCTCTTTGTCATTACGTACATGAAATTGTAGTCGTGACTAAACAGGAATGGGTGGAAGATACCAAAACATGGATTTCATCCGAAAAGTTTGATAAAGTATCTGCCGTGGTTGTCGGTGGTGACACGCGGCAGAAATCGGCAGCGAATGGTTTTTATGCAGCCTCCTCCCGTTTTTCCTATGTAGCCATTCACGATGCCGCGCGCCCTTTTATTAAAACCGATGATATCACTCAAATTTTTGAGGCGGCATTTCAATATCAAGCGGGATGTGCTGCCCATCCGGTCACGGATACCATCAAGACTGTGAATTCCAAGGGCATGATCACTTCCACGGTGCCAAGAAAAAATTTGTTTGCCGTGCAAACCCCTCAAATTTTCAAAAAAACCTTGTATGAAGCGGCATTGGCGGTTATGAAAAAAGAAAACAGTATGGTGACGGACGATTGCATGATGGCAGAACATGCCGGATTTACCGTGAAATTGGTAGACATCGGCCACTACAACATCAAACTGACAACCCCAGAGGATTACGCATTGGCAAAAGCAAAGCTTGCGATGGAGGATATCTGACATGAAAGACATCAGAATCGGACATGGATATGACGTTCATCGATTCAAAGAGGGCAGAAAACTCATCATGGGCGGCGTAGATATTCCCTACACCCATGGTCTGGACGGGCATTCCGATGCGGACGTGTTGCTCCATGCCATAGCGGATTCTTTATTGGGAGCGTTGGCATTGGGAGATATCGGTAAACATTTTCCCGACACCGACGATCGTTATGCAGGCGCAGACAGCATCGTTTTGCTGAAAGCTGTCTATGATTTGGTTCAAAGCAAAGGGTATTTTATTTCTAATGTGGATGCTACCGTCATTGCGCAGGTGCCCAAACTTGCTCCCTATATCGATACCATGAAAAACCGCATTGCATCGGTTTTGGGGGTTTCTTCCAATCGGATCAGCATCAAAGCCACCACCGAAGAAAAACTTGGATTTACCGGTAGAAAAGAGGGTATTTCCGCTCACGCCGTTTGTATTTTATATAAACAATGATTCATATTTCTATTCATAAAATAAAAAGCGCGCCATCGGCGCGCTTTTTTTGTATGATTTTTATCATTCAGAGGAAAAATAAGAAAAAAGTGCAAGGAGTCGATATGGAAATTTCCGATTTTAAAAATTACTGTGATTCCATTCACGAAAAAATAGATCAATATCAAGACATGAAAAAAAAATTCACGCAAAGAGAAATTCGTAAGGATTTGCGGGAAATTAAGTTTATATCCAAAAATCTCATTAAAAAAGAAAACGATATTTTGCATAGCAGTGAACTGTGGTTACTGGACAACTACTATCTCATTGAAAGTGAAGGAAAAGGGATCTTAAGAGGGCGGACTATTCTTCCCCATCGTATTTGCAGCACGGCAAATGCATTATTAAACTTCACGGACAACGTAATCAACAAGGAAATGTTGGATGCTTTTTTTGAATCTGCCTTTAAAGCTGATTCCTTAATCGAAAGCGACTATGCACACGCCAAAGCCGGCTTTGTTGCCGTGCTGATCCACCGCATTCACCTGGCTTATATCCATGACCGCAATGCCATTCCCACGCTAATTACCTCTTTGCGTCATATTTCCGTTACAGATTTTGACCCTTTCAGAAAAGAGTACAGTCCCATTGAATTACTGTTTCAGACAGAACCTACCGGATATTATGTACAATGTGACGATAAAACAAAAAATGGCTATAAACGGGCATTGAAAAAACAGGCAAAAATGAGTAAAACCACGGAATTTTCCCTGCTGGAACAATACTTGAATACTTCCAAAGAAGAATATCAAACCAACCCCACATCGAAAAAAGCTTTTGTGGGTTATTATTTAACCGCACCCCGCAAAGGATACGGCTATTTTTTCGTATTGTTTTCCTTATTTATTCTGAGTATGGTAATAATTGTTGTCCCCCTGATGCGAACAAATTCCGCATGGATTACCATATTGTCCGCTTTGTTTCTTGCCATTCCCGTGTTTGAAAGCAGCAAACTTTTGGTGGAATTTGCATACAGTTTGCTTGTACGCAACGAACCGCTCCCGCGTTTAGAACTCGATACCATTCCACCAAACGGCAAAACCCTGACGGTCATTTCTTCTCTTTTTCATGATAAGGATGAAATATCATCTTTGTTTGATAAATTGGAGTTGATTTATCTCAAAAACAAGACCAAAGACAATCAGAATCTGAACTTTGGTATTTTGGCGGATTTCCCTGAATCCGATGAACCGGTCAGCAGTTCCGACAGAGAGTTTTATGAACATGCCAAAGAGAAAATCGATGTGTTGAATCAACGATACGGGGATGTTTTTCATCTGTTTTTACGGGAACGTGTTTATAGCGAAACCAGCGGAAAATTCATGGGATATGAGAGAAAAAGAGGCGCTTTGTGTGAATTGTGTGATTTTCTCCACCAACGCTTAACCACTTTTTCCTATTACTGCGGAACGGAATCGAAGCTGGAAAATACACAATATGTGGTCACGTTGGACTGCGATACCAATCTGGGAATCGGTCAATTGAGCGAATTGATTGGTGTCATGGTCCATCCATTGAATAAACCGGAGATCGAAGAAATCAACGGCATCAATATCGTAACCGGCGGTTACGGTGTCATTCAGCCCGGGATGAAACCCACATTGCGTTCCGCCTCCCGATCCTCCTTCTCCACCCTGGTTTCGTATTCCGCCGGACACGATGTATATAGCTTTGCGGGTTTTGATACCTTTCAAACTCTATTCGGCAAAGGGGTATTTTGCGGCAAAGGCATCATGGATGTGGAAGCATTTGATTTAACGGTCAACAACACCTTTCCCGACGAGAGAATCCTCAGCCACGATATTCTGGAAGGCACCCGATTGTCTTGCGGATTGATTACTGACATGTATTTGACAGATGAACAGCCCTCTACGGTGGTCTCCTGGAACAAACGCGCTCATAGATGGATCCGTGGAGATGTTCAGTCCTTTCCCTTTGCATTTCCCCATTATCGCGATAAATTTGGAAGAAAAGTGAAAAATCCCATTTCGCTGCTGAATCAATATATTTTATGCAATGCCCTTCGCTCCTGGTTATATACACCGGCAGTTGTATTGCTCATTTTCCTTTCTGTTTTTACAAACACCCCCACTGCTGCTGTATTGCTCACGGTTGGGTTTACGCCCATTTATTTACCGTTTATTCTCACCATGATCACCACTGTCTTAAATCTGCGGTTCCAACCAGTCTACCGAAATTATTTCAATAAGGTTACCAGTGGATTCTGGCAAACCTTTTTAATGATCTTCTACCGTATAATAACCCTCTTTACCGATGCAAAAAATGTGACGGATGCCATGGTACGTTCCCTCTACCGTATGTTGGTATCTAAAAAGAAACTCTTAGACTGGAGAACCGCTTCCCAAACCGAAAAAGTTATCAAGTCCAATACTTGTTTGTACTACTATGTGTCCATGCTTGCCTCGGTCTTGGCCGGCTTGGCTCTCATTCTCGTGTCAAACGTAATCCCTTTGAAGGTCTTGGGGATAGGCTGGATTCTCTCCCCACTGGTTTGTTATGCCATTTCCAAAGAATCCAAGTGGGAAATCAATCCAAACAGAAAAAGCAAAAATGTATTAAAACGATATATACGGGATATGTGGAGTTATTTCCAAGATTATGTGGATAAAGAAAATCATTTTCTCCCCCCCGACCATATTGTTTTATCTCCGGTGGAACGTGTCGTCAACCGGACCTCCCCCACCAACATCGGTCTTTATCTGGTCAGCATTTTGGCAGCCGCCGATTTACGCCTCATTTCCCCTGCGGAAATGAAGAACCGCCTGGAGCAAACGCTGGATACCTTGGAAAATCTCCCCAAATATAAAGGGCATTTGTATAACTGGTATGATACCAAGACATTGCAAATCTTAGCGCCGGCTTATATTTCCACCGTGGACAGCGGTAACTTCATTTGTTGTTTGGTAGCCTTGAAAGAGGGCTTGAAACAGTATAGCAGCAAAAAAGTCAACACCGATGAAATCATAGCAAGGATCAAAGCCATCGAACAGAACACAGATTTTTTGTGTCTATACAAGGAAGAACGAAATCTCTTTTCTCTGGGTACAAGACCTGATGAACCCCTTGAAGACATTTGTTATGATTTCTATATGAGCGAAGCAAGAATGATCAGCTACTACGCCGTTGCCAAAAGGATCGTTCCTCAAAAACATTGGAAAAGCCTCTCTCGCACTCTGGTGCAAAAATCCCTGTATTTCGGGGCAGCCTCCTGGAGCGGCACTGCCTTTGAATATTTCATGCCGACTTTATTTCTCCCCATTCCACCCAACAGCTTTACCTCGGAATCTTTGAAATTTACCTTGATCGAGCAGAAAAGCTACGCTGCCACCTTACCCAATAACCATACGGTTTTCGGTGTTTCTGAAAGCGGTTTCTTCTCTTTGGATCATAATCTGGGATACGAATATAAAGCCAACGGTGTCCCTACGTTGAGCGTGCGGCGGGAAGACGATGATTTGATCATTTCTCCCTATTCCTCCTTTTTAATGCTGCCTATCGGGGAAAAAAGCGTTATGACCAATCTAGAACGGTTGAAAAAAGCCGGGATGTACGGAAAATACGGATTCATTGAAGCCATCGACTTCACCCCTTCCCGTACAAACGGAGGATATGCCTATATCAAGACCTATATGGCACACCATTTGGGCATGAGTATCATCGCCGCCGCCAACGCCGTAAATCATAACATTTTTGTCAAACGATTCATGGCAGACAAGGAAATGATGTGTGGGTATGAACTGCTGGAAGAACAAATTCCCGTGGATGCCGTTGTGCACAAAAACATCAAACAAAACAGTATCGACAGAAAAATTCGCAATAAAATCAACTCCACCCTGGCAAAAGAAGCACCTCCCGATTATACCAACCCCATTGTCCATCTGACAACGGGGAAAGACCTATCCCTGCTTATGTCGGACGGTGGTCATGCGAAACTGCTGTTTAGAAAGCAAAGCGAAAATATATCCATCAACCGCCCCCCCCTCCACGGTAACGATCCCACCGCAGGCATCATTCCCCTGGTCCTGCACAACGGTACCATCAACTCTCCTTATATGGATATCAGTGAAACACCCACAGAGGTCAGTTTTCTGGCAGCGGGAGAAAAAAATATGTTTACCGTGAAAACGGATCAGCTCCGCTATGAATGCGACACCTTTTTGTTCGGAAGCTGCGCGGCTTATATATCACAAATTACCATCCATCATAAACAAGCGGTTTGCGGCTTTGCGTTTGAACCCATCTTAGAAAATGAACACCATTTTTATTCCCATCCGGCTTTCCATTCCTTGTTTCTCACCAGTCGGGTTTTCAAAGAAGAAAATGCATTGATAATCGAAAAGCGTCCCAGAAACGAAAACCAACCCGGTTTATATCTGGCTGTTTCCGTGATGGAAAAAGGGAAAGCCGTTATCCGTAAAAGAAAAAACTTGACCAATGAACTGAGCTTTTCTTTTGTGCAGGGGTATGATCGATGTGAAAGAGGAATCGATGGGCTGGACAGAATCAAAAACACCTTTAAAAAAGACGGGAAATTATACGGGGCCGAAGGAGCCATGTTGACACCTTTTGTCCTGGTTCGTACCCACTACCCCGTGGAAAAAGCCACGCTGATCCTTGCGGTGGGCAACTCGGAAGCCGATGCCATGAGCAATTTGAGAAAAGCCCGTTTTAACCTATTGGGGGATCGTCTGCCGGAAATCGAAACCAATTTGATGAAGCAATACAATGCTCTCAATAAGAACAGCCTGATGTTCAGCAAAGCATTAAATCGTTTGGGATTTTACCGAACAGATGCGCGCGGCATGCAGTTTGTGGCATCCAATCATTCCAAACGGGATTTTTGGCGGTATGGTATTTCGGGAGATTTCCCCATAGTAGCAGTGGAATTACACTCTAAAGAAAATGGAAAAGTGGATGAATCCATCAAAACAAGATTATATGAGCTTTTAACCGCTTATAAGTTCAACACGGCTTTTACCAACTCCTGTGATCTGATCTTTTTGAATGATGAAAGTGAATATTACACGGACAGCGTTTTTTCCATGCTGCGCTCCATGTTGCGAAAAACCGGATGCGATTATTTACTCCACTCAGAACCCGGTGTTCGCTTGATCCGTATATCCAACGAGGAAACCAGAGCCTTATTTGCCGAAAACGCGGGTTTTTATCTATATGATCACCAATTGCTCAATGGCTTTGGATTCGATCGCATTCAAAAGGAGTCTGCTATCCAGGAAATAAGCCGGAACGTCCCGGCATCAACTGAGTCCTGTTTGTTCCCCATGAGCTGCGGGTGTTTTGTAAAAGATGGTTTCCACATCAATAAGCGACTATATCAGCCACTCAGACCCTATTCTCATATTCTTTCAAACGGTTCTTTTTCCACCCTTATTACAACCAAGTCATTAGGTTACACCTGGGATCTGAATGCCAGAGAAAACAGGTTAACCTTCTTTGAAAATAATCCATTCTCGGAAGAATCCAGCGAAAAACTCTATCTTGTAGTGAAAAATCATAAATACGATTTGGTTTTCATGGCGGATTCTGTTTTATATGGCAATAATTTCGGTGAATACAAAGGGATAGCCGGAAAGATTTCCTATACCGTTGCTGTGACTGTTTCCTCCGATGCCCCATCTAAACACATCCGGGTGAGTTTGTCTCCCTCCTCAGAACCGGTCCAATTGGTTTACCGCTTCATTCCTGTATTGGGTGAATTGCCACCGAAAGCGGGAAAAGCCGCCATCGGTCTCAGTGATTCAAAACAAAACGTGTCCTTTGGGTATTCCCTGACCACGCGTCCGTGCAACGCTTTGTATGTCCATGGAAACCAAGTACTTGAATATGAATACGATGGATTTCTATCTGTAAAAACCATATCGTTTAAACCCACAGGCAAAAACGAGTGCCTCTTTACCCTCTCCGCCCTGAATACGCCGCCACAAGAACCCTTTGAGCAGATTCTGGAAAAAGCGATTGCCATGGGAAACCGTTTTCTCCCGACAAACAGAAGAAGCGGTTCTCCCACGGAAATTTTCTCGGATTTTTGGCTGCCCTATCAAACCATCATATGCCGTATTTTTGCCCGTTCCGGGTTTTATCAGTCCGGCGGCGCCTACGGATGCAGGGACCAGCTGCAAGATGCCATGTGTATTTGTGACATTCGTCCCGATCTAACAAAAACCCTGATTTTCAATGCGGCTGCCCACCAGTTTGAAGAAGGCGATTGTCTCCACTGGTGGCATCCAAACAAAAACGACGAAGGGGAAGCAGGCTCCAGAACACTGTGCAGCGATGACTACCTTTGGCTGGTGTATGCGACTGCCACTTATATGCGCAACACAAATGATCCATCCATTCTGGATATACCGCTTCCCTATGTAATGGGGGAAGCGTTGCGGCCCGCTGAAAAAGAAAAATATATTCGAGTGACTGTAACCGCCAACAAAGAACCCCTTCGGATACACTTGGAAAAATGTATGGAATTACTCTTGAAACGCGGCCTGGGTCAATGTGGTTTTCCTTTAATGGGAAGCTGTGACTGGAACGACGGTATGAGCAACGTGGGTGACAACGGCGGTGAAAGTGTTTGGCTGGGCATGTTTTCTCGCATGATCATCCATGGGTTTTTGCATGTAATCGGAACAAAAAACGAGAAATTGAAAGAAGAGTTGGAATGGTTTTCCCATCAAATCAACATGGCAACGGAAAACACCGCGTTCAATGGCAAATGGTATGCAAGAGCCTACTATGCATCCGGAAAATCTCTTGGAAACGACCCCACATGCAAGGAAACGGCCTGCGCCATTGATCTATTACCTCAAGCATTTTCCGCTTTCTGCTACTGCATCCTGCCGGACAGGGATGAAACAAAAAAAGAACGGGTATTGTCAGCACTGAAATCTGCCTATCGACACCTGTTCGATGAAAAAAACAATCTAATACGGTTGTTTACACCACCGTTTTCTAATGAACAGCCATCCCCCGGTTATATCAGCGGATATGTCAAAGGATTTCGGGAGAACGGCGGTCAGTATACCCATGCGGCAATCTGGCTTGCCAGAGCATTTTTGATGATGGGACAAACGTGTCAGGATCAAGCATTGACGGAGAAAGGAAAGCGTCTTGTCCAAGCCATTCTACCCATCCGGTATGCGGCAAACAAAGAACTCGCCGAGCGGTATGGCGGCGAGCCCTATGTATTGGCTGGCGACGTGTATGCCAACGACAATTATTATGGCAAGTGCGGGTGGTCCTGGTATACCGGGTCAGCCGGTTGGCTGTACCGCACTCTGCGTGATTTTGACTTGACTTCTTTGGATTTTATTTGAAAATAACCACAGGAACGGGTGGGGTTTCTCCCGCAAACACATTTTTCTCCAACAGTTTTCTTTCCGGGATGTTGAAAAGTTTGGCAATGTCCCACAGAGATTCATGGGCGTCTGGATAGAAAAATGTAAGAGGTGATTTTATGGGGGCATCTTTTTCCGCCAGAATTTCAATGTCCTGGATAAAGAGGCGATCATCTCTTGCAAACAAACCTATCTTGCACTGCAAATCAACTTCGATATCCAAATGCTCTTCTTTGAGTCGGCAATCTACCGATTTTAAACCGCCGCTCAATTCCACACGGGTGCAGCCGATCAATTCACAACCAATATCCCCTTCAGAGAATTTAAACTCCAGATCCACAGATTCATCTAGGGGAATCAAGGTACCGTCATTTCGAACGCCGATCATAAACAGACGTAATTTCCCGGACACTTCCACCGTATCCCCTACCAAGCGGCAATCTTTGAACTCCACCCGTCCCTTTACGGATTCAATGCCTTTCAAGCTGTCATCATTCAAAGAAATACGGCTGGTTTGATGGCTGTTCAACGCTGTCAACTGCCGTATTTCTTCGGTGGATGCTTTTTCGGAAGTGAGGGCAACTTCATTTTTCAACGAAAAACAATCCACCGAAGAAAGAAGAGTTTCATTTCTGAAAATGTAAGTATCTGCCCTGTAATGCAGTTCCAGAAGAAGGAGGCGGTTTTCCCCGGTTTCGTTCATATCATAATCGACTTTCAATAATGTGGGGAACAATTGAATATCACAGAAAGAATCGTCGGTTACTTCCGTCAGATCGAAACCCTGTTCAAATTCGATGGGCTGCACGATTCCGACACACTGCCCGCTTTCATCGGCAGTGTACAGGCAGGTCAAGGAAATCAAACCGTTAAAACGAAGAGACCCGTTGTCGGGAATGACTTTTTCACAGAAGAATTTGGCATCGCAATCCAGAATCTTACCGATAGCGGGAGAATCCATGGGGATAGAAATCTTTTCATTAACAGTGAATTCCCGTTCATCCGTTCCTACAAAAGAGGCTTTTATCAACTTTTCTCCTTTGGTTTGCATATCGCCGCTGCCGTCAGTGGTGTCGTAATAAATAAAGCTTTTGTTTGCTTTGAGGATGGCGGAGATAACCACATCTGTTCTCAATATGAGTTTTCTGGGTCCTAACAGCTTGCCATTGGAGTTTTCACCGGCAAATTCCACATAGACACCCACATTGCTTACATTGAAACCATCGGCAGAATCCACAGGCACTTTGAAGGTATGGGTAAAATCGCTGTAAAAGGTGAAGGATTCCGGCGCGCCTTCACTACCCCGTTTGTCCGCGGCATAGATAACATTGAAAATGGCAACGCCGTCCAATTGAAGAAATAATCCGCCACTGTGGGGCGTAATTTTCTTTTCTGTCTGCTTGATTTTCACATCAGTGCGGATGATGCGATTGACATCGGAACAATAATCCGGCAAAGAGATTTCGTTTTCTACTCTAATTTTACTTTCTCCTCTGAACAGAGTCTGTAAAATTTCGGTTTGTCTGCGGTTAAAATATCCGTTTGTATTCATAGCAGAATCTCCTTTGATTCAGTTTTGATAAATTCTATGAACATTCATGGAAAAATATGCTTGAAAATACTTGTTTTCCAAGGGTAAGCCTTGACTTTTTAGCTATATTATACTATAATATTGTATATTTACGAAAGGTATGCAATGCGTATGTTAAAAAGCATGACCGGTTACGGAAGAGTATCCGCCGTGACCGAAAAAATGGAAATCACCGTAGAGATTAAATGTGTGAACAATCGGTATTTAGACTGTTCCGTCCGGCTTCCCCGCATTTACAGCTATTTGGAAGAAAAAATTAAAAAATGTGTGCAGAACTCCTTTTCCCGGGGAAAAATCGATGTTTCTCTCACCATAGTGGAAACAGCCGGCCAATCCGGAGAAATTACCATTGATAAACAGCTGCTGGAAGGATATCTGTCCGCTCTGACCCAAATACGGGATACATACCACCTGAAAGATGATGTGACCGTATCCGGCATCGCAAAATTGCCCGATGTATTAACTAGAAAACAAAGTGAAGTGGATGAAGATGCGGTCTGGGAAGAAATCAGACCCGTCGTTGAACAGGGCATCAAAGCCTGTCTTCAGATGCGTATCCGAGAAGGAGAAGCACTGGAAAAAGATTTGTCATCCAATCTTGATCTTTTGTGTCAAATGGCAGAGCAAATCGCCGCCCTATCTCCTATTTCCGTAGAAAAGTATAAAGCCAGGCTGGAAGAAAAAATCCGTGAGGTTCTCAGCGACAGACAAATGGATGAAAGCCGTATCATCACGGAAGTCGCCCTCTTTGCAGACCGCGTTGCCGTGGATGAAGAGATTACCCGTTTGTACAGTCATGTCTCTCAATTTAGAAACAGTATGCATGCATCGGTTCCCAGTGGAAGAAAACTGGATTTTCTGACCCAGGAAATGAACAGGGAAATCAATACCACCGGTTCAAAATGCTCCGAGGTAGAAATCACGCGAATCGTTGTTGAGGCAAAAAGTGTTTTGGAAAAAATTCGTGAACAAGTTCAGAATGTGGAGTAAGGTGAAAGCATGAAATTAGTCAATATCGGCTTTGGCAACATGGTGAATATCAAGCGTGTGGTCGCTTTGGTCTCCCCCGAATCTTCTCCGGTCAAACGAATGATCCAGGACGCCAAGGAAAGTGGGCGGGCTGTTGATGTAACCTGCGGACGAAAAACCCGTTCGGTTCTCATCACCGACAGCGATCATGTTCTTCTTTCTGCTCTGCAACCGGATACACTTTCCGCCAGACTAAACGGAAAAGATATTGCCGACGAGGAGGTTAGGGATGAATAAAGGGCAGATCCTGATATTGTCCGGCTGTGCCGGCAGCGGAAAAGGAACGGTTCTTTCTTTTTTCAGAGAAAAGTGTGACCGTATATTTTATTCCGTGTCTTGTACAACCAGATTCAGTCGTCCGGGAGAACAAAATGATGTCCATTACCATTTCATCACCCGGGAAGCGTTTCAAAACATGATTGCCCGAGACGAGTTTGTGGAATATACCGAATATTGCGGTAATTTTTACGGTACCCCCCGCAAACCTTTGCTACATGCGGTGGAAAACGGAAAAATCGCTATTTTGGAAATTGAAACAGAAGGCGCCATCCATATCATGGATCAGTTTCCCGATCATTTATCCGTTTTCATTGTCCCGCCCGATGGGTTGACTCTGGAAAACCGTTTAAGAAAACGAGGAACCGAATCCGAAGAAGTCATCGCCAAACGTATGGAAACCGCTAGAAACGAAATTTTGATTGCATCCAGATATCAGCATATTCTGATTAACCACGAAGGAAAAGCCATGCAGGTTGCCGATGCCATCCTTTCTTTGTGTAACGGGGTTCCCGTAAATGACCCTGATGTAGTTGTAAAGGATAAAAACAAATTTATAAAACACTATTTCAATCATACTATCAAATCGAAAGAGGTAAAAAACGATGATCTATCCCTCCGTTGACGAACTGTCCAAGAATAACAAATACAATCGCTATATGTTGTGTATAGCTACCGCCAAATGTGCCAGAGCGGTCACCAAGGAAAATCTGATCAAATATCCCGCTTTGAGCAAGGATGCCAGCGAATCGGAAAAGAACGCCCGCAGAGTCATGGGAGAAGAAAAACCCGTCAGAACAGCCATCAATCTCCTTCATACTGACGCTTTCACCATTCTTCCCGGAGAAAAAAGTGAAAACACCAAGGAAGATACGTCGATATAATGACCCCTGCAGAATCCACAGAAAGGATGTGGCCGTATGGATAATGCACGAGTGGGGTTATCTTCGGTCGCCTCGGTTCGGATTTTGCGGGCAAGCCGACTGATTGACAAAGATTTTGATTATATCCTTCCTCCGGAACTTTTGTGCCATCGCGGTTCGGTGGTTGGCGTTCCTTTCGGAAAATCCAACAAAGAGACCTTGGCGGTGGTCGTCAGTATCAAAGAAAAAACAGCAGAATCATTGAAAACCATCTCTTTTGTGTTGGATGAACCTTATGCCATCACAGAAGAATCTTTACAGCTGGCATCTTATGTCAGTGATCAGATTTTCTCCACCTTCGGAGACGTTTGCAGCGCATGTCTTCCCTCCGGGTTACATACTTCCTGCAAAAACTTTTATACAAGAGGACCGGAATTTTCCAAGCTGTTGCTTCCCATGGGCAGAATCCCCACCGTCATGAAAGAAAAATCTCTGACACCCCATCAGATCTATGACACCTTAAGCACTCTTCTTGTCAGCGGCACATCCCAAAGTGAAGAAGTCCTTTGTGCTGCATGGGGGAAAAAAATGATCTGTTGGCTAAGAGAAAAAAAAATCCTTACACGCACCGCTTGTTTATCCTGGCGCGCCAATGTGAAAACCCAGCGCTGCATTCGCCTGGGAGAAGACAGTGACATAAACCGTATTCCCAAAGGAAAAAATCGGGAAAAATATCTGCAATTGTATGATTATCTTTTACAAGCCGGCAATGATGGTGCTACGGTCACCAACATGCGCGACTTGTTCCAATTGAATCTTTCGCATTTAAAAACCCTTGAAAGAAACGGTATCATTACATTGTTTGAAACCGTTTTTGATCGGTCCATTCCTGTTACCATCAAGCAGGATCCCCCGGGCTCTCATCCCATTCTGACCCCGGAACAGTCAAAAGCATATGATCGTCTGTTGATCCTTTTGCAAGAAAATAAACCCAATGCCTCTTTGCTTTTCGGCGTGACGGGAAGCGGAAAAACCAATGTACTGCTTGAGCTCATGGATGCTTGTTTGAAACGGAATCAATCGGTAATTTACATGGTTCCCGAAATCGCCCTGACCTCCCAGGCCCAGGAAAAATTTATTCGCCGCTTCGGGGAAACGGTCTGTGTGCTCCATTCCGGTCTATCCGAAGGGGAACGGCACGATGCCTGGGTTTCCATCAAAGACGGTAGAAAAAAGGTTGTTTTGGGAACTCGTTCCGCGGTGTTTGCTCCCTGCCAAAACATCGGCTTAATCATCATGGATGAAGAACAGGATGACAGCTATAAATCCGACGGCGCTTTCAAGTACCATACACGTACCATTGCGCGTTTCAGAGCGGCCTACCACAACGCTCTCTTGGTATTTTCCTCGGCAACACCCGATGTTGAATCCTTTTATAAAGCACAAAAAGGTGACTACTCTTTGGTGATGTTAGAGAATCGGTATGGAAATTCGGTGCTTCCCGCGGTACGGATTATCGATTTGCGCGCCGATGCGGAACGAAATCCCAGTGTCTTGGTGGGAACTGAACTGCGATATGAAATCGGCGCCAATCTTGACGCCAATGAGCAAACCATTCTCTTTATGAATCGGCGGGGTTATCACCTTTTTCTTTCCTGCCGCGCATGCGGCGAAGTGATTCGATGTCCCTATTGCTCGGTTTCCATGACCCTTCACGGCTTTTCATCCAAACGGTTGCTGTGCCACTATTGCGGATATTCACTCCCCCAGCCGCAAATTTGCCCTTCCTGTAGCAGTCAGCGGCTATATCACGGAGGCGGAGGCACCGAAAAACTCCAAGAAGAGTTGGAAGAATTATTTCCCAACGCCCGCATTCTGCGGATGGATGCAGACACCACCGGGGGTAAAAATGCACATGAAAAAATTCTGTCCGCTTTCAGGAACAAAAAAGCGGATATCCTCATCGGTACACAAATGGTTGCCAAAGGGCATGACTTTCCATTGGTATCTTTGGTGGGGGTCATCAATACGGACGCTTCCTTGTATATGACCGACTATCGTGCTTTTGAAAATACTTTTTCCCTTTTGACCCAGGTCATTGGCAGAGCCGGCAGAGGGGATGTGCCGGGACGCGCTTTAATCCAAACCTTTCAACCCCTTCACCCCATTATCAACCAGGCAACCACCCAATTCTACAACGATTTTTTTGCCGGGGAAATTGCACTGCGGAAAAATCTGGCGTATCCTCCTTTTTGTCACATCGCCATGTTAACCATAGCCTCGACGGACGAAAGCGTTTTGCAAACTTCTACGGATATGCTGTCTCATATCATGCGGGATGTTTTGATGGAAGCCAAAGAAAAAAGCATGATCGTATTTGGACCTTTTGAATCGACAATCTATAAACTTCGTAATACATACAGAATGAAAATTCTCATAAAATATAAAAACACAAGAAATTCTCGGAGAATGCTTCATACCATTCTTTCCCGTTATGATTCTGCCGGGAACGGACAAAGCACTCTGACAATCGATATCAACCCCGGATTGATTTAATTGCAATAGAAAGGACAGTCAATGGCATTTCTGAATATTGTTACCAGCGAAAATGAAATATTAAGAAAACGCTCCCGCGAAGTGATTATGATTGATGAACGGACCCTTCGACTGATAGATGACATGAAAGATACCTTGAGTAAGTCGGGCGGAGTGGGACTTGCCGCCGTTCAGGTGGGGGTTTTAAAACGCATTTTTTTAATTGATATGGGAAAAAATCTCATTGTATTTATCAATCCCGTCATTCTGGAAACCGATGGTGAGCGTGAAGTGTTAGAAGGCTGTTTGTCCTGTCCCGGACAATGGGGATATACCAAACGCCCCATAAAAGTCAAAGCCGAAGCGACCAATATCCAAGGAGAGCGTTTTGTCATTGAAGGAGAAGAGTTGCTGGCACAGGCGATTATACACGAATATAATCACTTGGAAGGTAAGTTGTTTACGGATGATGCCATTCACATGTTAACCGAGAAAGAACTGGAAGAACATCTATGAAGAACAAGCTGATGTTTATGGGGACTCCTGATTTTGCCGTCTATGCTTTAGATGCATTATGGAAAGCTTTTCAGGATCGTTTTGAATTTGCCGTGGTTACCATGCCAGATAAGCCCGTGGGCAGGCATTGGAAACTTTGCCCGCCCCCCGTTAAAACCTTTGCCTTGGCGCATGGGATTCCCTGCCACCAACCAGAAAGCTTGAAAAGGGATTGTTTTGAATCTATTCTCCATGCGTTTCAACCAGATTGTATCGTGGTTGCGGCATTTGGCAGGATACTGCCCGCGTATATTTTGGAGTATCCCCGCTATCTCTGCGTAAATATACACGCCTCTCTTCTGCCCGCTTATCGGGGTGCTTCCCCCATCCATACCGCCGTCATGAACGGGGAAAAGGAAAGCGGTATTACTATTATGAAAATGGCAAAAGGTCTGGATACTGGCGATATCATTCTTCAGAAAAAACTTCCCTTAGAACCCCATGAAACCGTGGGTTCCCTTCACGATAAACTGGCGATTCTGGGGGGAAAAATGATTGTGGAGTATGTGAATAAAGCTCTGCACGGAAACATCACTTTGTCACCCCAGGAAGATGCCATATCATCCTATGCTGCAAAAATCGACAACCAAACCAGAAAAATTTATTTTGACCGCCCCGCAGAGCAAGTCATGTGGCATATCCACGGTTTATCTCCCTTTCCCGGTGCCATGTGCCGCGTGGAAAGCGATGGCAGACAGTTGAAGCTGTACGAATGCCGTTTAACTTCTGTTCCCACGAAAGAAACAAAACCTGGCACCGTGTTATTACAGGATAAACAAATTTTGATTGCTTGTCAGGATGTGTTCCTTTCCGTACTGTCCTTACAGGAACAAGGCGGCAAACGCATGGACGCCTTCCCTTATATTAACGGACGAAAGATCGCAAACGGCGATGTCCTGATACCTTGAAAGGAGTTTTGCACTATGTTTAATACTCTTGCAGATACCTATGCCTATTTATTTGCCTATTTTGCAGTGGTCATTTTAACCTTCGTTGCCCAAATCAAAGTCAAATCCAATTATGCCACCTATAGCCGTATGCGCACCGCCACCGGATATTCCGGTGCGGAGGTTGCACAAAAAGTACTGGAGCAAAACGGTGTGTTCGGCGTTTCCATTGAACGGGTCAAAGGGCAGATGACCGACCATTATGATCCCCGCACCAATACCATCCGTCTGTCTGAAGGCGTTTTTGATGTGTCTACCATTGCCGCCGCCGGCATTGCTGCCCATGAAGCGGGTCATGCGGTTCAATATGCAAAAGGCTATGCCCCCGTAAAATTCAGAACCGCCATTCTCCCCCTTTGTCAGCTTGGCTCCAATTTGGTCGGGCCGTTGTTGTTGATCGGATTGATTCTATCTATTTTCGAATTGATGATCCTTGGCATTGCATTCTTTGGCATTGCCACATTCTTTCAACTGGTCACTCTTCCCGTCGAATTCAATGCTAGCAAACGTGCTATGACGGCCATTTCCAGCGGGTATATCCTCAGGGAAGACGAGCAAATCGGGGTGCGGAAAATGCTGTCTTCTGCTGCCTTGACCTATGTTGCGGCTTTGGCAGTTTCCCTTTTAAACCTCCTTCGCTTTATCTCCATTGTCAACAGCAGAAGAAGGTAAGATGAAAGTAACAAATAACCCACGGGCATCGGCGGTATCTTTGCTGTTGCGGTGTGAAAAACAAAACAGTTATGCCAACCTGGCATTGGATGCCTATTTGAACAAATCTGATATGAGCGAAGCGGACAAACGGCTATTAACCGCACTGGTTTATGGAGTCATCGAACGGAAAATCAGCTTCGAGCATATTCTTTCTCACTTGACAACGCGCCCCATGGAAAAAATTGATAACCGGGTGAAAATTATTCTCTATACCGCTTTTTATCAACTGATGTATTTTGACCGTGTTCCTCCCCACGCCGTTTTAAACGAAGCGGTTGCATACACCAAACAATTGTGCGGACAATCCACTGCAACGTATGTAAATGCCATCCTCCGTACGTTCCTTCGTAGAGGTATTGATTTGTGTTTATATACAAATACATTGCAGGGCGATGCCTATTTGTCGGTGACCTATTCAGTTCCTCGGTGGCTGGTTCAACTGTGGTGTAATGCCTATGGACTCAAAAAAGCAGAAGGCATCTTGCGATCCACCTTTTCAAAGCCTCGCTTGACTTTATGTGTGAATACTCTGAAAATTTCCGTGGAAGCATTTCTAATCATGCTGCGTGATGCCGGGATGCACGAAGTGGAAAGAACCGTATCCCCCACAGCGCTGTTGCTTCCCTCCCTTCCCCTACATCAAATTCCCGGTTTTGAAGAAGGTCTGTTTTATATACAGGATTTGTCCTGTCAAGTTGCCGTGGAAGCGTTGGATCCCAAACCCGGTGATACGGTGCTGGATCTTTGCAGTGCACCGGGAGGAAAAGCCTTCAAAGCCGCTTTGATGATGAAAAACCAAGGGGAAATTCACGCCTTTGATCTCCATGAAAATCGTTTGCAACCGGTGAGAAATACCGCGGAAACACTGGGTATTTCCATCATCCGCA
>DIRA01000026.1:20841-21099 GCA_002427425.1 Clostridiales bacterium UBA5448
CACTGGGTATTTCCATCATCCGCACACAGCAAGCTGACGGAAAAACCATCCGGGATGACTTGATAGAAACCGGTGATTGCGTGATTTGCGATGTTCCCTGTTCCGGCTTGGGCGTTATGGCAAAAAAGCCTGATATTCGTAACAAAAAACAGGATGAAATCTCTTCTTTGTTGGCAACCCAGGCTGCCATATTGGAAACCGGTGCTTTATATACAAAAAAAGGCGGAAAATTGATGTATTCCACCTGTACCTTAAATC
>DIRA01000026.1:21274-21821 GCA_002427425.1 Clostridiales bacterium UBA5448
GTATTCCACCTGTACCTTAAATCCGGAAGAAAATGAAAATATTACCGATGCTTTCTTACAAAACCATACTGATTTTGTTCGCATCCGTGATATATATCCCCACACCATATTTCCCGATGCTTCCCACGATGGATTTTTCATCGATGTTTTTACAAAAAGGAACTGATACATGTATAAAAATGCAGATGAACAACTGAATTTGCGGAGCATGACCGCCTTAGAAATATCCGAAGTTCTCAAACAAAACGGTATTGAACGCTATCGGGGAAAACAAATTTTTTCCTGGCTATATAAGCATGTGGATTCCTTTGAAAAAATGACAGATATACCCAAGAAGCATATTGAACAATTAAACCGTCTGTTTTATATTGATGCATTGCATACTTCCAATATATGGGCTTCTCAAACAGACGATACTCAAAAATATCTTTTTACCCTTGATGACGGTCATACGGTGGAATCCGTATCCATGAAATATGAGCATGGAAATTCCATCTGCGTATCTTCTCAGGTGGGATGTAAAATGGGATGTGCTTTTTGCGCCTCT
>DIRA01000026.1:21986-22406 GCA_002427425.1 Clostridiales bacterium UBA5448
ATGGGATGTGCTTTTTGCGCCTCTACCCAAGCGGGATTTGTCCGCAATCTGCGTCCTTCTGAAATGCTGTTGCAGTTGGAATATGTTATACGGGATCGGATGAAAACACAGCCCGATTACCGCATTTCAAATGTGGTCATCATGGGAATCGGTGAACCTCTTGATAATTATGATGCTGTAGTCCGCTTTCTTCGCCTTATCAATGAACCGGGCGGTTTTGGGATCGGATATCGTCATATTTCTCTTTCAACCTGCGGACTGGTTCCTCAAATTTATCGGCTTGCCGAGGAAGGCATGCCCATTACCCTTTCCGTTTCCCTCCATACTCCGGACAACGTCGTGCGTAGCCAACTCATGCCGATCAACCACCGCTATCCCATAGAAGAATTGATCATGGCATGCAAAGAATACGGGAGAAAA
>DIRA01000026.1:22596-26444 GCA_002427425.1 Clostridiales bacterium UBA5448
GCATGCAAAGAATACGGGAGAAAAAACAATCGCCGTATTTCGTTTGAATACGCACTGATTCAAGGCGTGAATGATTCGATAGCGGATGCAAGAAAGTTAGCCAAATTGCTTACCGGTATATTGTGTCATGTCAATCTTATTCTCATCAATCCGATCAAGGAAAGGAATTTTGTTGCGTCCACCAAACAAACACAAGTGTTGTTTGTAAAAACGCTGGAGGAAAACCACATCAACGTTACCATTCGCCGCCGATTGGGCTTGGATATTGATGCGGCGTGTGGCCAACTGCGAAAAAGCCATATGAACTAATGCGGAGGTCACTATGCGTTACAGCGGATTCACGGATACCGGCGTAACCAGACAACAAAATCAGGACATTTTTCTTTTCAGGCAGTGCGCGGATTGCTTCATTGCCCTTCTTTGTGATGGTGTCGGCGGTCATTTAGGAGGTGATATGGCAGCAGATATTGCCATCCATACCTTTGCCGATAAACTGGAAGAAAAACTGAATGATCTGAAAGAAAATGTAAATGATTTATTTGAGCGATACTTGCCGAATTATATCGAAAAATTTTTACACCTATCCATCGACTACGCCAATGAAGCTGTATGGAAAGCGGCAAGCATCGGAAAAGGAAAACCCGGCATGTGTACCACGCTGCTTTGCACAGTCATCTATAAACATCATGTGTGGATTCTCAGCGTTGGAGACAGCCGTATGTATGAGATTGCACCTCTGCCCCGCCAAATTACCAAAGACCAATCTCTGGTTCAGTCATTATTGGATGCAGGACAGATCAGTGAAGAAAACGCCAAATATCATCCGCAAAAAAATGTCATTTTTTCCGCCGTGGGTGCAAATAAAAAAGTGGAAGGTGACTTTTATCATATTGAACAGCCGGCAAAGCGATATTTGCTCTGCTCGGACGGATTGTCCGATTACATGGACGTATATTCTTTTGATGACTTGTTTTCCGCAGCTTACTCACCGGAAGAATTGTGTAAAGTGCTGATTCAAAAATCAAACGCATTGGGTGGTAAAGACAATATCACCGTACTGATCATTGAAATAGATTAAAAAGGAAAAGAATATGGAATCTGTTACAAAATATCTCGCGCTCATTGGGAAAGTTGTTGACGGTCGATATACCGTACGGGAAGTCATCGGTATTGGCGGAATGGCGATTGTCCTCAAAGCCTATGACAACATCATGAACCGTGATGTTGCGCTGAAAATATTGAATGATGAATTGCATTCCGATGAAGACGCCATCCGCCGCTTTGTCAATGAATCCAAAGCGGTTGCCATGCTTTCCGAACCGCATATCGTTTCCATCTATGACGTAGCCTTTACAGACACCCTGCAATACATTGCCATGGAATTTGTAGACGGAACGACCTTAAAAGATTACATGAAAAACAAGCTCCCTCTTTCGGTGCAGGAAGCGCTGCATTATACCGAACAAATCCTTATGGGCTTAGAACATGCCCATGAAAAAGGCATCGTACATCAAGATATCAAACCTCAAAACATTTTGCTTTTAGATGGCGGTCATATTAAAGTTGCTGACTTTGGCATTGCCAAACTGCCTACCGGGGATGAAACTACCAACGGGCAAATCATTGGTACCATCAATTATATCAGCCCCGAGCAAGTATCTGCAGAACCAACCGATTTTCATACCGACTTGTATTCACTGGGTGTGATGCTCTATGAAATGATCACGGGAAAATTGCCCTTTATCGCAGACAACCCCAAGGAAGTCGCCAGGATGCACAAAGAAGTACAGCCTTTGCCCCCCTCCCATTGGAATACCTCTATTCCCCATGGTTTAAATCAGCTGATCCTGAAGGCACTGCAAAAAAAACAATCCGATCGATTCCGCTCTGCCCATTCTATGCTGAGAGCCGTTCAAATGATCAAAAACAATCCCGATGCGGTTTTTGATCCCTCTGATCAAACAAAACCGGAAGAAAACACTGCATTTGCCCCCGCAATGGGAACCGGATTGGAAGCCACTGTACCCACAGAAACCACTACTTCCAAACCAGAAACACGAAAAGTTATGAAAAAAATATATAAACGTCCCCGCAGACCCTTTTTCCCCGTGATTTTCGGTGTATTTGTTTCTTTTTTCATTGTTGCCGGTATCTTGGGTTTGCGTTTTGCCATGTTTTATTTTAATTTTAAATCCAACAGCGTCAGTGAAACACTGACTGTACCTGATTTGGTGGGCCAAGTGTATTCCGCTGCCCTCAAAGAGTCTTTACAGGGAGAACACGTCGCCATCAAATCCGCGAATATCCAGTATGATTATAATTCTGCTTATCCGGTGAATACCATCATCGAGCAATCTCCGGTAGCAGGTTCTGTAAAGAAAATTTCCGGAAACCAATATTATGAAATCAAACTGATCGTCAGCGGCGGGCATAAATCCATCCAAATGCCCGATTTGTCCATCACTCCCGTGACGGATGCCAAGAAAAAAATTGAATCATTGCAATTACAATATAAAGAAGTCGGCGAATATAACGACTCTGTCATCGCGGGCTATGTGATACGGACAGAACCGGCTTCCGGAAGTTATCTAAATGAAGACGAAGAAGTGATTATCTATGTAAGCAAGGGACAAGGTCTTTCTTATACGGAAATGCCCAATCTTGTGGGCAGAACCCTGAGTGAAGCAAAAAACCAGCTGCAAAAGGAAGAACTTGTGGTCGGAAAAATCACCCGCAAGCCTTCGGATCAACCCAACAATACCGTCATTTCTCAGTCGGTGACAGTGGGTCAGGAAGTTGTGAAGAAGTATACCGTTGTGGATATTGTTGTTAGTATCTATATGCCGGATTATTCGGATAATATCAATGCAAACAACCCTTAGGGAGACCAATTCATGTCAATGAACCAATCCGCCCAAGAACGCACAGGCAGAATATTATCCTGCATCGGCGGGATTTATACCGTTTTGTCAAAAAGCCGGGAAATTCAATGCTATGCCAAAGGTACCTTTCGGCACGATGGTATCACCCCGTTGGCAGGTGACTATGTAACCTTTTGCCTGGATCAAGAACCGGATCAGAAAAGAAATGCCGATGGATATATCAAAGCCGTGCATCCACGGAAAAACGCCCTTGTGCGCCCTCCCCTTGCCAATATCGACCGGCTCTTTCTGGTGGCAACGTTGCATGATCCGGTGTATTCTCCTTTGGCCCTCGACAAAATGATCGTGCTGGCGGTACACAACAGGATGGAACCTATATTAATTTTGAACAAATGTGACTTAACCCGAGAACCTGAAGTGCAAGCCTTTTTTTCCGTCTATAAAACGGTGGGATGCCCCATTTTTACCTTATCGGCCATCCTTCCGGACCCGGAAATTCAAGAAAACATTCATGCCTTGACCAAAGGCGTTACCAGTGCATTTGCCGGTGCTTCAGGTGTGGGAAAATCCACCATCATCAATGCTTTGTTCCCCGCTTTTGATTGCGAAACAGGAGATTTGAGCACCAAAACCGCCCGAGGTAAACATACCACACGCCAAAGCAGGCTGTTCCAACTGGATGAAACCTCCTATTTAGCGGACACGCCTGGGTTCACGCTGCTTGATTTTGAGCGATTTTTTTTCATTTCCAAGGAGGAATTGCCCTATTCTTTCCCGGAATTTGTTCCTTTTCTGGGTCAGTGTAAATATACCAAATGTACCCACAAGACCGAAGATGGCTGTGCCATCTTAGCTGCCATACGGGTGGGAGAAGTATCTGCATCCCGACATGAATCCTATGTTTCTTTATTGAGCGAAGTATCCGTTCATAAACCCTGGGAAATAATCGAGTAGGAGGCTACCCAT
>DIRA01000004.1:0-57482 GCA_002427425.1 Clostridiales bacterium UBA5448
TCATTTAACTTTACAATACGATAATAACAGCAGGGAGGAAACATAATGATTTTCAGGCAAATTCAAAATAACAATATATCCTGTAAACAGATGCAACTTTGCAATACATTACGTCGCCTTTGGATGGAGCATGTCATGTGGACAAGATCCTTCATCCTCAGCACAGCATTTGATTCGGGGGATTTGGACGCTGTAACCAAACGACTTTTGCAAAACCCTGTTGATTTTGCAAAGGCGATGAATCCATATTATGGTCCAAAAGTAGCGAGAAGATTTGAATCACTTTTAACACAGCATCTTCTCATTGCCGCGCAATTGGTCAATGCGGCGAAAGCCGGGGATGCGAGAACGGCAGAAGAGCAGCGCAGGCAATGGTATGCAAACGCGGATCAAATCGCACAGTTTTTAGGAAACATTAATCCATATTGGAATGATCGTACTTGGAGAAATTTATTGTACGATCATTTGAAAATGACAGAAAACGAGGCTGTTCAAATATTATCGGGGCAGTACCGGGAAAGCATCATAGAATATGACGCTATCCAGAACGAAGCCCTCGCTATGGCCGATTATATGGCGAATGGCATGATAAAGCAATGTCAGGTTTAATCCGTGTTTTGAAGTTTTTCATCTACGTTTGTTTTCAGCTTGGTGAAAGAATGATTGCGCAGACTTTTGATCATCACCGTGATGACGGTCATGATGAGAATGATGAATCCGCCAACAGCCAATTGGTACCACATGATCCGTTCGCTGTTATCCCCATAACAAACATATGTAAAATAGAGATAAGCATTGATCGCAATCCCAACCAATGTGGAAAACAGAAGCTGCAAATTCAATAGCAAGGTTTGCAGAGCCGTATTTGTATAGGCGTAATTCATACAGGGAATTAGAAAAAGAAATGGTATCATTCCAAGGGATATCGCGCATCCGCCATAAAAACATGTTATCCATACGATCAACGGCATGTAATTGGCAAATACTTGTAATGGTTTGTTCCTCAAGACGCTCTCCTTTGTATAATTTCGACATAATTCGCGATATATAGATGTTGAAAAATAACATATGTTATTTTTAACACAAATACAAGCGATTGTCAAGGCTTATACCGCCATATATCAAAATAAAAAAGTCGTTTGTTCTAAAAACAACAAACGACTTTTTTTATATCCGGACCAATAACAAGAGCGTTCCAATCACAATAAAAACGAATCCTATATATCCTTTTTTGCTTAATTTCTCTTTCAACACAAAAGAAGCGAACATGACCGTAAGAACGATGCTTAATTTATCAATGGGAACTACGATGGAGGCCTGCCCATCCTGCAAAGCTTTATAATAGCACAGCCATGACATTCCTGTTGTGATGCCGGAAAATAGAATGAATATCCAACTCTTTTTGTCAATATGTTTAATATTTCCTTGTTTTCCTCGGATAAAAACGATCATCCATGCCATGATGAGGACCACAATGGTTCTGATAGCAGTTCCCAGATTGGATTCGATGTTCTGCATACCGAATTTACCAAGAATCGAAGTCAGACTGGCAAAAACAGCTGATAACCCTGCAAAAAGCAACCAGATGTTATTCTTTGGGCTCACTACAGTGGTTTTTTGTTTTGCAATCATGAAGTATGTACCGATTCCCATCAAAATCATGCCCCATAGTTTCCAGGGGGTCACGGGTTCTCCCAATAGGATGAAAGCCAAAATCATGGTAAGAACAGTGCTTGATTTATCAATGGGTGTCACTTTATTCACATCCCCCCATTGGAGGGCCCGGAAATAACACAACCAGGAAGCACCGGCTGTCAGACCTGAGAATAGTAAAAACAGCAGTGATTTCACGTCAAGATTTACAAGGGTGTTTTGGGAACCTATCATGAATACCAGGATCCAGGAAAACACCAAAACCACAATGGTACGAATGGCTGTCGCAACATGAGAATCCGTATTTTTTATGCCGATTTTAGCCAGTATGGCGGTGATCCCGGCAAAAAAAGCAGAACCAAATGAAAGGACGATCCACATTCTTCATCACCTGTTTTCCACCCAGACAAGGGTTGTAATATGAGAGGCTTATATAATCCCATTTCATGTATATGCATACACCCTATTGGTTACATCATTTCGTCGGGTTAAATTGATTCAAGGTGAATGCTCCATCACCCTATCTAAAAGCAAACATATACTGTTAACAGCAACCAACGAAAGGAGATAATAGAAAAAATAATGAATCAATTCCATCATTTTGGCCGGAACCATCGCCAAAAACAAAACAACACGTATGTTCCTCGTCAGGAAACGGATCACGGACCATACCCATATGTAGTCAATATTAACGAAGCGTCTAAGGAGAATCAAACATTTCGTACCGCCTTGTGGACAGGAACTTACCTGCAGGCAACATTAATGAGCATTCCTGTGGGTGGTGATATCGGTCTGGAAATACATCCGCAAACAGACCAATTCCTTCGTATCGAAGCGGGACATGGATTGGTGAAAATGGGAAATAAAAAAGAGGTTGTTACATTGCAACAAGAGGTATTCAATGACGATGCCATTTTTGTTCCCGCCGGTACATGGCACAACGTGATCAATATCGGCAGAAAACCATTGAAACTTTATTCGATCTACGCACCGCCCCATCATCCAAAGGGAACTGTCCATAAAACCAAAGCGGAAGCAGAAGCGGCAGAATCCCATCATTAATGATATCAAGTCTGATGGTTTATTAACAAGCTAAGACTGTCGAGCATTCGGCAGTCTTTTTTGTCGTGTAAAAGCCGCACATTTTGCATGGCAAAGTACGGGTTTATTTCGTATGCCTGCGTGCTTCTTCCTGCGCCAATTGCATCAAGTGTAAATCAAAGTTTTGGGATAAACGAAAGGTAAATTCCCCCGATTGCCGTTCTCCGAAAAAATCCCCCGGACCTCGCTGTTGCAAATCAGCTTCGGCGATTTTGAACCCGTCGTTGGTAGAGGCAAATAAGGTCAGCCGTTCTTTGGATTTTTTGCTGCGGGTTTGAGAAAACAAAATGCAATAGGATGCGCTTTTTCCCCTGCCTACCCGTCCCCGAAGCTGGTGAAGCTGGGATAAACCGAACCGTTCCGCGTTTTCAATGATCATCACCGTGGCGTTCGGGACATCCACCCCCACCTCAATGACGGTGGTAGAGAGGAGAATATCCGTATCTCCCCGGGAAAAATCGGTCATTTTTTTCTCTTTTTCCTTGGATTTCAATCGACCATGCAGATAATCTACCCGCAAATCACGAAAAATTTGGGTTTTTAAGGTATGATAATAGCTTTCTACTGCTTTCCAGTCCTCTTCGGCTTCTTCGCTGTCTTCCACCCAGGGACAGACAATATAAACCTGATGTCTCTGCATAACCTGCTTACGGATAAAATCCTGAATCCGTTTTCGATAGCTTTCAGAGAGTAAAAAGGTTTTGACAGGTTTTCGTCCTGCTGGCAGTTCATCTAATACCGATATGCTTAAATCGGCATACATAAACAAAGCCAAGGTGCGGGGAATGGGGGTGGCGGACATGACCAACATATTTTTTTCTTCGGCTTTCATCGCCAAAGCTTTTCTCTGTTTGACCCCGAAACGGTGCTGTTCGTCGGTGATGACCAGTGCCAAATTGTTCATCCAAACGGTATTTTCAATCAATGCATGGGTGCCGATGAGCAAATCGATCTCGTGGTTTTGCATCTTTTCATCCAACACCTTGCGCTTTGATTTTACGGTGCTGCCCGTTAACAGGGCAATGCGAATTCCATGGGGGGAAAGCAGTTTCTCCATGGTGTTGGCATGCTGGAGCGCCAATATTTCGGTGGGAGCCATCATGGCGGCGGCATAGCCGTTTTTCACAGTATGATAGATAGCGGCGGCAGCCACCACGGTTTTGCCGCTGCCTACATCTCCCTGTAACAGCCGATTCATGGCATGGGGGGCTGCGGTAAAATCCTGGCAGATTTCCCAAATGGCCTTTTCCTGCGCACTTGTGAGGGTAAAGGGAAGTACGGACAGAAAGGGGGTCAAATCCACGGGATGGAAACGAATTTTTTTTGCACCGCCCCTCTTCTTTTTCAGCGCCATCATCTTAAGACAAAAGACATACAGCTCTTCAAATGCCATGCGGCGGGCAGCTTCTTCCCGATTTTTACCGGATTCGGGAAAATGAAGGGTATACAATGCCTCGTACAGAGACATGAAACGATGGCGGGTCAAAATATCTTCCGGCAAGGTATCTCTCCATGCAGAAGGGGGGAGAAGGGTAAAGGCTTCTTTACACCAAGTGGAAAGAGCCCGGTTGTTGATGCCATCCGTCAGGGGATAGATTGGAATTAGGGTCTGGAACAAATCGTTTTTCCGATCAAATTCCGGGTTAGCCAATGAAAGGGTATTTCCTTTCCGCATGACTTTTCCCGTGAACCGATAGGTTTCCCCCACCACAAAGGAAGAACGGATGTAAGGTTGGTTGAAAAAGAACACACGGACTCTGCCGCTGTCATCGCCGGCAAAAAAGCTGACCACTTTTTTGCCGGCGGGCAACCGAGATAAAAGCGGTTGGGTAAACACCGTTAACACATAGGTGGCGATTTCCCCCGTGGATTCCAGCAAGGGAATGATGATGCTGCGATCCCGATAGCCCCGGGGAACATGAAACAGCAAGTCTTTCAGAGTATGAATCCCCAACGCTGAAAGCCGTTCTTTTTTTTTGGGTCCGATGCCTTTTAGGCATGTGACCGGACTATCTAAGGTGACGAGCGTATCGTTCATGTACGATCACGCTCCCATTTTATGATATGGGCGTTTTTGGGCAGAGCGCTCTTTTCATGCTGGGAAGAACTGAACAGCAAAATTTGCCGATGCTCGCGATTGGTCAGCGCGGCATAAAGATGCCCCAAAGATTGCCTGTCGACATAGGCAAAGGCTTCATCGAATATCAGAGGTGCACGGTTTCCCTGCAGTTGTTCAATATATGCCAAACGAAGGGCGATGATGGCCAGTTCCGACAATCCGCCCCCTGCCGTGTAAACAGGTGCCACGGTGGAACCCCATTTATACAGCAGTTCAAAATGTTTACCAAGCAAAAAACTTTCATCTTTGCGTATGGTAAAAGTCAAGAAACTGTTAATAAAACTACACAAAGGGAGCTTGAATTCTTCTTCAAACTCGTTGATTTTTCTTTTCTGATTTTCCGCTTCCAGCTGGATAGCACGGTACAGTTCTAATAAATCCAGCAATTCTTTTTCCTGGGCTTGCATATCCCGTGTCAAAATTTCTTCGGAAGGGTTTGAACGTTTTTTTTCTTCCAAAAGGGCGGTGAGGGCGTTTTTTTCTTCCATTAACAAGAGATTTTTCTCGTTGATTTCATGTAGTTCTTCTTCCATGCGGACGTATTCGTTTTGCATGGTGAGAAAATCTTTGCCCGCATTCCCTTCCATGATATTTTTATACTGCCCTTTCTGTTCTTTGATTCGATCTTCCAAGGCAAACAGAGGGGGGGCGTTTTCCAGAATGCTGCGTGCCGTATACAACACACTGTCCTGTGAGGCGGCTTCTCCCCCCGCAAAGGCAAGACGGGAACGAAGGGCGTTGAAAGCCTCGTTGCATTTCTTTTGTGCGATCCGGGTAACGTTTTCCTGCTTATTCAATTCATTGGCATATAAAACGGCGGATTGTTTCCGCGCATTTTTCCGGGTCCGCAGGATCTGCAATTCACCGGGGGTATCCGCGCCGGCTTCTTCCAGATACATACGCATCTGAGACAGGCGGATAAAAAAGCGGGTTAACAGAATGAATGCACCGATGATCAGACAGCCTGCCAGCCAAAAGCCCACATAATAACGATCTTCTTTGTGAAACAAAACGTTATACAATGTGCCAAATCCAAGGGCGCAGGCACCTGCCATTACAAAGAGAAACAGAGAAACATAAGCGCACACTCTGCTTCTGGCAGAGGCACGGTGATAATTCTTTGATAGCTGTTCAATGTTATCTTCTCCGCTTTCGTTCAGAGCATTGTGAATATCCAGATTGTTTTTCGCCTGAACAAGACGCTCTTTTTCCAAATTCAATTGTTCCGTAGCCGCGGTATAGGTTTTATAGTCTTCCTTCAGTTCCTCCGTTTCTTCCCGAGGGGGGAAAAAATGATTGATTTGACAGGCTGCCAGCATGCGCTGATATTTGAGTTCATCCCCTGCCAAGGAGGCGTGAAGGGATGCAAACTGTTCGGTATGCTGCAGCCCTTTCATTTCGTCGGATAAATTTTTCATGTTGGCTTTCAACAGCACAACCTTGGGATTGTTTTCTTCCACACGGGCGGAAATGACCGCGATTTGCCCGTTGATCTCTTTCATTTCCTCTTGCCCGGCTTTCAGTGCATCCCTTTGGCTTTCAAAGGCATGCTTTTTTTCCAACAGCAAGTCAATGGAGCCGCTTTTATCCCCGTTCATCAGGGATTCCTGTTTTTCTGCCAGCTTGGCGTAGCGGGAATAGAGAGCGGCTTCCCCCGTCAAGGGTGCGGTAAGACGGTCCAACGCCTCGTAATGCAGGTTTTTTTGAATGTTATCGGTTTGCTTTTGAGCAAAATACAAAGTGCGGATATACATCCAGTCCGTCAAGCCCGTTAACAGTTCACCCGGTGAGGTGGTCAAAGGAATGGCTTCTTTGGTTTGGACATCGGTAAAGGATAAGGTTTCCTCCCCGTTGTCATAGGAACGGATCAAAAGGTATTTTTTTTCTCCCCAGCGCAGATCCATTTCGCCTCCGATACATCCGTCCCCTTCCCAGGGGAGCATGGTAGCAGGAGCGCACAATCCGTACAACATGAACCGGATAAACTCGCATACGCTGGTTTTGCCCGAACGGTTTTCGCCATATATAATGTTCACCGTATTGTCCCGGAAGGTAACCGTGACATTTTCAATCCCCGCAAAACGGTGTATTCTTAGCTGAAGAATGCTAAAATCCATTGTTTTTGTCATTCTGCCTTTTTCATCCTTTCATGATAATCAAAGCTGCCAATGTACCTCTTTCCCCTTTTTGTCTGCGATGTGAAAAAAACACGTCGTGACAACAGGTACACAGTGACATCCAGTATATATGTTCCGGTTGAATTCCTTGTTTGAGCAAACGGTTTCGGGTGAAAGAGGGCATATCACCCATGTATTTTCCCTTTGCATCGCCGGGGGTAAAATAGGCAAGCGCATCGCTTCCCCACTGTTCTTGGAACAAGGAAAGCACATCCTCTCCCACTTCAAAACAGCAGGTGCCGATGGATGGACCCCCTGCGACCAGAATATCCGCCGGATCGCTTCCCATAGCCGCCATTTTACAAACGGCTTTTCCCCCAATATCCGCCAAAGCGCCCCGCCATCCGCTGTGTATGGCGGCGCTTATTTTTTTCTTGGGGTCATAAAAAAGCAATCCTTGACAATCTGCTGTCACCACGGTCAACATCAGTTCATGCCGGTCTGTGACCACGCCGTCCACTCCGGAGGGAATATCCGGGAAAAAGGATTGCCCGGGATGGTTGACATAGGCAATGCGATTGGAATGGGTTTGGTGTGTTCGGATCAGTTGTTGGGGGAAACAGTCCAGTGCCTGGAGCACAATGGACCAGTTTTTCTCCACGTTTTCCCGGGAATCCTTTCGAGTGGGGGAAAAAGACAGATTCAAACTGTCATATGGCGGGGGGCTGACGCCTCCCTCCCGGGTGGTATAGGCGGCAAAGCAGCCCTGCTTCAGAAAGGGATCCACCGTAATCAGCGGCAGTCCTCGAATGATGCGGTGCGTAAAATGGTTCATATGGAATCGTTATACATAGATACAATGGTATCAAGGAGCAATTCGTTCACACCATAGGCGTTGGTGGCAATGATGTAATACATAAACTTGCCTTTTTGATTGATCACGGTGTTGTTGTCTGTGCTTTTTTGGTTGTAGGTGTCAAATCGGTTGGCGATGCGGCCATTGATTATGGCCTGAATGGTACTTATTTCCGATGGATCTTGCAGGGAAAAGATACCGATCTCATCCACTTTTTTTTCCGCTGTGCGGATACAGTAAGATTCTACGTTGGAAAAATCGGGAGAAGATTCTTTATCGCTAAAGTAGGTTTTGAAAGCATCGCTGTCCAGCGGACGGTAGGTATCGTTAGGAATATCGGTATACATGACAAAATCGGTATGCACTGTTTTGTCATTGAGTGCCAACAGCAAGGTCAGCGGGGTGGCATGGGTATTCTGATGCAGTCCGTTTGTGGATACCAGTTTTTCACAACCGGACAGAACAAAACAGAAAATAAGTAATAATACGAGTAACAATACGAGGTGTTTTTTCATGATTTCTCCCTGTATAGGACTTTTTCTTTGGGGTAAAATAGAGAAAAAGAGGAGTCAATATATGGTAAAACGAATCAAACCTTTCGCCTTCGCCTTTATATTGGGGGCTGTTTTGTATACAGCTCTGGAAATTTTGTGGCGAGGTTGGAGTCATTGGAGCATGACCGTAACGGGAGGTGCCTGTCTGGCAGGTTTGTATGGCCTGAAGTTGGGTATGAAACGAAAGCCCCGTTTGTTTTTTTGTATTCTGGGGGGACTTCTAATTACCACTGCCGAATTTGTTGCAGGCTGCATCGTAAATATGCTGCTTGGTTGGGATGTCTGGGATTATTCCCGTGTGAAGGGAAATTTATGGGGGCAGGTGTGCTTACCCTATACCGTATTGTGGATCATGCTTGCCCTGCCTGCCGGTTATCTTTGCGACAGGATCCAGGGGTATTTTTCTGACAACAACCGGTAAACGCGGCACAGGGGGAGCCCCACCACGTTATAATAATCCCCTTCGATTCTCTCCACAAAAATACAGGCTTTTTCCTGAACGCCATAGGCGCCTGCCTTGTCGAGGGGTTCTCCTGTGGCAATGTAGGTGTCAATTTCTTGTATGGATAGGGTACGGAAAGTGACTTTGGTGGAAACATACTCTGTGTAACTCACCTCATTTTTTGCCAAGGTAATGCCTGTCAACACATGATGGCTTTGCCCCGACAAAGAAAGGAGCATCCGTTTGGCATTTTCGGCAGTATGGGGTTTTTCCAGAATTTTATTTTGTAAGGCAACCACCGTATCCGCCGCCAAAATCACTCTGCCGGGAAATTGAGAAGCCACGATTTTCGCCTTTCGTTGAGAAAGTACCTGCACCACATCGGCAGGGGACAGGGAACGGTCATAGGATTCATCTACATCAGCAGGGAAGGCTTCAAAGGGAATGCTTGCCTGGGTCAGCAATTGGAAACGGCGCGGGGAGCCCGAGGCTAGAATGAGTTTTTCCATGACTGCGTCCCCGTAGAACCAAATCCACCCGCACCGCGGGCTGTTTCGTCCAGTGTATCGGTTTCTTCTACTTGGGCATGGCAAACCGATAAAATCATTAGCTGTGCAATCCGCATGCCGTTTTCCACGGTGAAAGATTGGTTGGATAAATTGACAAGAGCCACTTTGATCTCACCCCGGTAATCGGCATCGATCACGCCGATTCCATTTGCCAGGGAAATGCCGTATTTGGAGGCAAGACCGCTGCGGGCACACACCAGCGCCACATATTGATTGCTTTCGGGGGCGATGGCAATCCCGGTGGAGATCAGAACCCGTTGCCCCGCTTCCAATATCACGGGCTGATCCAAACAGGCGCATACATCCATGGCGGCGGCGGATTCCGACATATATTGAGGCAACACCGCTTTCTCACACATTTTTTTTAATTTCAGTTTCATTTCATATCTCCTAAATAAAAAAGACTTGCGATTTAAACTCAAACCTATTATAATATATAAAAACTGAATTGGGAATAGGTTTTTAATTTTTTTATAAGGGGTTGTAGCATTGCGTTTGTATTGCAAGATGAATGGGGCACATTTCCCTATCTCTTATTACAGGATGGTTGAAATGAAGGGTATCGTAAATTGCACGTGTAAATTGTTTTTTCCGGATAAGGGGACATCCGTTTGGGGTCACCTTGGGAGGGTAGTATGCATGATATGAAAATGCTTGCATACCTGGGAGACGCGGTGTTTGAACTGGAAGTCAGAAAACATATTCTGGATATGGGCATCACGGATCCCAAAGAAGCCAATCAATTGGCACTGGGATATGTGACCGCCACCCGCCAAGCCCGGGCTTTGAAAAATATTCTTCCCCTGCTCAACGAGGAAGAGACGGAATTGTGTCGCAAAGGACGGAACTTGAAAAGTGAAAATGCACCTAAAAGCGCCACGTTTGCGGAATACAGAATGGCGACGGCGCTGGAAATATTGTTTGGGTACCTATACCGCGAAAACCGCTATGATCGTCTCCGGGAAATCATCGTCCTGGTTTTGCAAGAATGTGTAAATTCCTAGATAATTGTAAATAAATTTATATTATTATTTAATTTTTATTAAAGTTATGTTATAATAATAAAACTGTAAATAAATGGAAAGAAAGAACACTATGGAGGAAGCTTATGAACAACAAGTATGTATACCTGTTTACCGAAGGTAACGGTACAATGCGGGAACTTTTGGGCGGCAAAGGCGCCAATTTATCGGAAATGACCAACCTGGGCATGCCTGTTCCGCAAGGATTTACCATTACGACCGAAGCATGCACCCGCTACTATGCCGACGGGGAAACGATCCATGATGAGATCAAGGCTGAAATTATGTCGTATGTTGCAAAATTGGAAGCAATTGTGGGTAAAAAGTTCGGCGATGCCGAAAACCCTTTGCTGGTGTCTGTTCGGTCCGGATCCCGAGCCTCCATGCCGGGTATGATGGATACCATTCTCAATCTGGGCATGAATGATACCGTGGTGGAAACCATGGCGAAAAAGACCAACAATCCTCGATTTGCCTACGACTCCTATCGCCGTTTTATTCAGATGTATTCGGATGTAGTGATGGAAGTGGGTAAAAAATATTTTGAAAAGCTCATTGACGAAATGAAAGAACAGAAAGGCGTCAAACTGGATACCGAGTTGGATGCAGACGACCTTAAGGACCTTGCTCGTCAGTTCAAAGCTGAATATAAAAAATCCATCGGCAAGGATTTTCCCACCGATCCTGTGGATCAACTGATGGGTGCTGTCCGCGCCGTGTTCCGTTCCTGGGATAACCCCCGCGCCATTTACTATCGTAGAATGAACGACATTCCCTCTGGTTGGGGTACTGCTGTCAACGTTCAAATGATGGTGTTTGGCAATACCGGGGATACATCCGGTACCGGCGTTGCCTTTACCCGCAACCCCTCCACCGGCGAAAAGAAATTGTATGGGGAATTTTTGATGAACGCTCAGGGCGAAGACGTGGTTGCCGGTGTTCGTACACCCCATACCATTGATAAACTTGCCCAAATCATGCCCGATGCCTACCAGCAGTTTGTGATGATTTGCGATACGCTGGAAAAGCATTATCGTGACATGCAAGATATGGAATTCACCATTGAAGAAGGCAAACTGTACATGCTGCAGACCCGGAATGGTAAGAGAACCGCTGCTGCCGCATTGAAAATTGCCTGTGATTTGGTGGATGAAGGGATGATCACCGAGAAAGAAGCGGTGCTCATGATCGATCCGAAACAGTTGGATGCTTTGCTACATCCCCAGTTTGAAGCCAAGGCTTTGAAAGCCGCCGTGCCCATTGCCACCGCTTTGGCTGCCTCTCCTGGCGCTGCCTGCGGAAAAATCGTTTTCACGGCAGAAGATGCCACCGCGCAAGCTAAAAAAGGTGAAAAAGTGATTTTGGTTCGCTTGGAAACCTCTCCCGAAGATATTGAAGGTATGCATTATTCCCAGGGAATTCTGACCGTTCGCGGCGGTATGACTTCCCATGCGGCTGTGGTAGCGCGGGGTATGGGAACCTGCTGTGTATCGGGATGCGGCGAAATTAAAATGGATGAAGAAAATAAACAGTTTACCTTGTCCGGCAAAACCTTTGTAGAAGGCGATATTATTTCCTTGGACGGCTCCACAGGTAACATTTATGGCGAAGGCATTCCCACCGTTCCCGCCTCTATTTCCGGCGAATTCGGCAGAATCATGGGTTGGGCTGACAAGCATCGTGTTTTGAAGGTAAGAACCAATGCGGATACGCCGAAAGATGCCAAACAGGCTCGTTCTTTTGGTGCAGAAGGAATCGGTTTGTGCCGGACTGAACACATGTTCTTTGATCCCGATCGTATTTCCGCCATCCGTGAAATGATTTGCGCGGATACCGGGGAACAAAGGGAAGCCGCTTTGGTGAAATTGCTTCCCATGCAGCAAAGCGACTTTGAAGCGTTGTATGAAGCGTTAGAAGGCTGTCCCGTGACCATCCGTTTTCTGGATCCCCCGCTTCATGAATTTGTACCCACCGATGAAAAAGAAATAGCCCTTTTGGCCAAAACCCAGGGAAAAACTGTGGGGGAAATCAAGGAAATCATCAATTCTCTCCATGAATTCAACCCCATGATGGGACATCGTGGCTGTCGTTTGACGGTTACCTATCCCGAAATTGCAGCCATGCAGACCCGGGCGGTCATTCGTGCTGCCATCAACGTCAAAAAAGCCCATGCCGACTGGGATCTCGTGCCTGAAATTATGATTCCGCTGGTTGGTGAAGTGAAAGAATTGGCCTATGTGAAAGGCGTGGTTGTCTCCACAGCAGAGGAAGAAATTTCCAAAGCCGGCGTTACCCTTTCTTACAAGGTGGGTACTATGATTGAAATCCCCCGCGCTGCTTTGACTGCCGATGAAATTGCCAAAGAAGCGGATTTCTTCAGCTTTGGAACCAACGACTTGACCCAGATGACCTTCGGCTTCTCCCGTGACGATGCCGCTAAGTTCTTGGGTGCCTATTATGATAAAAAGATTTATGACAACGATCCTTTTGCCCGCCTGGATCAAAATGGCGTCGGTAAATTGGTGAAGATGGCGGCAGAGTTGGGTCGTCAAGCCCGCCCCGATTTGAAATTGGGTATTTGCGGCGAACATGGCGGCGATCCTTCCAGCATTGAATTCTGCCACAAAGTGGGATTGCACTATGTTTCCTGTTCTCCCTTCCGGGTTCCCATTGCCCGATTGGCCGCAGCACAGGCCGCCATACGCAACAAGGAGAACTAAAGGAAAATCGACTGAAAGCCTTGCTTTCGTGTGGTTTTTCAGCATGGATTACGTGAATAAGAAGGGACGGTGAACCGTCCCTTCTTATTTATGATCCGTATAGATTACAACGCCTTTTTCCACCCTGGTCGATTGTTTTCAAATGCTTTTGTGATCATTTTCCACCATCGGCAAGCGTGCGGCACCCATGCCGGCTTGTGACAAAGCGACTTCCCGGATATTTCGTGAACAGATGAAAACGATCCGAATCATATTCCATCCAAAGCGGCCTTAAAAGCAGTATGGGGCAGCATTTGAGCATACGATGGTTTCATAAGACGCTCAGTATGTTCACTGCCTATTTCTCCAAACGGCAAATGCACTCAAAAATCCGCTGGCTGTTGTTTGTGTCATACAATTCGTAGTATGTGTTGATGCGGCTTTGGAAGGGTTCTTGTAAAGCGCAGCCCGCTTTGACGGTTTCTCGGATACGATCCAGCAGTTCGTCGAACGTATGTGCCACCTTGCCAAATCCCATGGTGTCACAATCAAAATACCCTTTTGCATAATGATTATCATAAAATGATTTTTTGTCAAACTGGTAATAGATCAGCGGCTTTTTCATATAGGCAAAATCAAAAAAAACGCTGGAATAATCCGTAATCAGCAACGCGGATTCCTTCAACAGGGTTTGAACGTCATATTGCTTAAACACTGCCAACTTGACCCGAGAAAAGGGACTATGGAATAAGGGGAGGAATTTTTGGATTTCATAATGCGGATAAAAAATCAACTCATAATCATAAAATTCCAGTATCTCCTCTAAGCGCGGATCGGTCAGCAGTTGGCTAAAGGCTTTGTAATAATCGCTTTGTAAGAATGCAGAATCATTCAAACCGTTTAAGTAAAGCCGCCATGTAGGCATGAGAAGGATTTGTTTTTTTATTGTGAACCGATGCAAATAATCAAAACGGCATAATCCCGTATACTGAACCACGCCATCCGGGTGTCCATAGGTGTTTTTTACATATTCGTATTCCTTCTTGGCACTGCAGATAAATAAATCACATTGATAGGTGGGATAGATCAGTCCGGCAAGATAATGAATTATCACGCCGTGCTGTAAAAATATGAAATTGCCTTTATGCCGATAAAACCGTTTTAGAATGCCATCGCGAATCCAATGGCTGTTCCATAGAAACCCTGCGGCATGTGTACTAATAAGGTGCTTGGCGGTATTTATGTAATACAAATGCTGTAAGGAGCCGTAGTGAACCACATTTCCCAAAGTCGCCACCTTGTTGTAATCGGGGGAATTGCGGGTGATGACATAAACACACGGTATGTGGGGATGTTTTTCGCGCAGGTATTTATAAAAGAAATATCCATTATCGCGGGCATCGGTGCCGCGCTCGCAAACCAGCCATAAATCTTTGGCAAACAATTTGGCGGGTAATAGGTATGACAACACCTTCGCAACACTGTATCTGAGAAGGATATACAGTTGTTTGTTTCTTAATTTCCATTTGTTCATAACGTGCCTCTTATTTTGTTGCCTCATAGCTTTTCAAGTTTTGTTACATATGAATTGCAACCATATAAAAAGCGGCGCCCGGTTGTCCGAGAGAGGAAGGATGAAATTCATATATTCAAGTATGTATAATGTACACTACAATACAACAAATGTAAATAGAGGCGGAGAATATAGGAGTAGTTTTTTTGAAAGAGGGAGGGTTACACGTCGGCTCAGAGCCATGATCGAAAAAACGGCCTGGGCTTGCTTTTCACACATGCCCGGGCCGGCTGTAAAGACGTAGAGTCAAGATAACGATGTTTGTTACACGGTTGCCAATCCTGTTTTAATAGGTCAGCCCTTTCAGAGGGGCTAAAATCGTATTGGGAGCTTTCCAGTAATCCAGCAAGGTTTGGGACAATGCCAGATCGTCCAATCTACCGGCAACACTGGTTTCAATTTGATCTTCTTGATCAAAATACAGTTTTTGTGCAAACAGGGGTTCGATGATGGCGTTTCGTCCAAAGGCAATGATATCGCCATATTGCATGGCATCCACCGCTTCCCGGGGAGAAAAGATGTTGCCTACCACAATCAGAGGCGTACGACCGTTGATTGTACGCTTTACCAGGGTGGCAATCGCTTTATTACCTCCTTTGGCAGGGTAGGCTTTATAATTGAACTGGGCAATGTGGAGGTAATCCACACCGTCTTCCACAATGCGATCGATCAGCTGCAAAGAATCATCGATGGTATAGCCGACATTTTCCCCATGGACTTCTTCGGGAGAAATGCGGTATCCCACGATGAAATCTTTTTGTGCATGTTGGGTAACCACTTCCTTGACCTTGTGCAAAACCGCCAGAGGGAAATGCATTCTATTTTCTAAACTGCCGCCCCAATGGTCGGTACGATGGTTGGAATAAGCGGAGAAAAATTGTTGGAGCAGATAATGGTTGGCACCGTGAATTTCCACGCCGTCGAAACCGGCGTCAATGGCACGTTGGGTTGCCTTGCCAAAATCATCGATGATTGCAGTGATTTGGTCTTCGGTCAGTTCCTCGGGAACGTAAGGCAAAAAAGGGAAGTTCATAGCGGTGGGTGCCAATACACGTCCGAATTTTTGATAAGCGGCAATGGCTTCCCGACCGGCGTTGTGAAGCTGCATGATGGCTTTGTTTCCGGCACATTTCATGACGGCAGAGAGTATTTTTAAACCGGGTATATAGGAATCGTTATATACAGCCAGCTGCCTGGGCATGCCAAGCCCTTCTTCCGAAACTGCCATGGCTCCGGAAATGAGCAGTTGTCCCACCCGGTTACGCAATGCAAAATAATACAAGTCGTCCTGGCTCACGGTGCCGTCCTGGTTGGAGGCGAAGACCAGCATGGGGGCCATGGCAAAACGATTGTTCAATGTGACCCCGTTGTTCAAAGGGAGGGGGGTAAAAAGCGATTGATAAATATCGTTCATACCTATTTTCCTTTCTATTGCCTGCAACTGTCATTTTTGGAAGATCACAAAAATGTAGCAACAGGTATTGGGTATAACAGTAAGCTCGTGTCCGTCGATACCAAGAACTTGCATCACGGAACGGACGCAAGTAACATGTTTGACACAAAGAATGATCAATGCGTGATAAAATCTCTGATATAGGAGACCAACAGGCAAGGCGGATCCACCTTGCCTGTTGGTTTGCCCATACAGAAGGAGTTGAATGACCATTATTAATCGGTGATTTATTTGCAGAAAAAACGCTTTTTTTGTGCTTTCCACGGTGTGAAGTATAATCACAGATTCTGTTTTTAGGATTTTCCAAAATCCTGTTTGTTATGCAAAGAATGATATAAAAAAGAGAAGCGATGCGTTTTTTACACGCATCGCTTCTCTTGTCGTTATTTTATTTTTTCAAGGCCTCTTCAATATGCCGTATTATCATGTCCAAAGCCACTTTGTTATACCCGCCGGTGGGTACGATGATATCGGCATTTTTTTTACTGGGTTCTACAAATTGTTCATGCATAGGTTTTACCGTGGATACGTATTGTTCCAAAACCGAATCCAGGCTTCGTTTACGCTTTTTTACATCACGACGAATGCGGCGTATCAGCCGTACGTCTGCATCCGTGTCCACATATATTTTTATATCCATCAAATCACACAGTTCTTTGCTTTCAAACACCAAAATCCCTTCCACGATGATGACTTTAGTGGGTTGGATCTGACGGGTTTTGCTGCTACGGGTATGGTTGGAATAATCATACACCGGACTTATCATGCTATGCCCTTGTTTCAATTCTTTTAATTGAGCTACCAGCAATTCGGTTTCAAAGGCAGAGGGGTGATCATAATTCAGCTTGACCCTCTCATGCAAGGGAATATCTTGGTAGGCGCGATAATAGTCATCGTGCCTGACCACCGTTACCAGTGCGCCGAATCGTTCTACCAATCGTTTGGTCAGGGTGGTTTTTCCGCTTCCGCTGCCCCCCGCCAACCCGATCGCCGTGATGTTTTCCATGATGTTACTCCTGTTTTGTAATGATTCCATATACCAACGGAGGACGTTGGGGTTTTTCATTTTGAACAGTCAATGCTGCAAGATATAATTCTTCCGCACCGGGGATACGGGTGGAATCGTTGGTATAAAAGGTGGCCAGGGGATCTCCCGGCTTCACATAATCTCCCGTTTTCGCTTGAAGCACCATTCCTGCCGTTAAATCGATGGCATCGTCCTTCTTTTCACGGCCTGCCCCTAAGAGGACGGCGCAGCGGCCGATTTTCTCACTGTTCATATGCACAATATAACCCTCTTGAGGCGCCATCACCGTATGCGTAAATAATGGTTTTGGGAACCGCTCCGTATGATCTGCCCAGGAAGGATCCCCGCCTTGTGCTTGTATCCATTCTTTGAATTTATCATAGGCTTTACCGGCGGAGAGTGCTTTTTCCGCTTGATGGCGGCTTTCTTCCCGGCTCCATCCGTGACATAAGGAGAGCATTTCGCCCGCCAAAACCAAACATACTTCTTTCAAATCGGGAATATCTTCCCCTTTTAACACGTGCAGAGCCTCTTTCACTTCCGGAATATTACCCACGGCAAACCCCAAGGGGGTATCCATATCGGTCATTACAGCTGACACGTTGCGACCGCAGCGATTGCCCAAAGAAACCATTTTTTCCGCCAGGCTTTTGGCGTCGTCATACGTTTTATTGAAGGAACCGCTGCCGACCTTTACGTCCAGCACAATGGATTTGGCACCGGCAGCAATTTTCTTGGACATGATGCTGGAAGCAATCAAAGGGAGACTGTCAATGGTAGCAGTCACATCCCGCAAGGCGTAGAGCTTTTTATCCGCGGGGGTGAGATTTCCCGATTGCCCGATGAGGGCAATGCCGATCTTTTCCACCTGGGAGATAAAGGCTTCGGGGGAAAGGGTGGTTTGATATCCGCAGAAGGATTCCAGCTTATCCACCGTACCGCCGGTATGACCCAATCCCCGGCCGGACATTTTTGCCACAATACCCCCTAAAGAAGCCACCAATGGCGTCACGATCAGAGAGGTTTTATCTCCCACACCGCCGGTGCTGTGTTTGTCTACCGACAAATGAGCAAAGCGTGACAGATCCACTTGGTCACCCGAATGAACCATGGCCATGGTCAAAGCCGCCAGTTCTTCGTCGGTCATACCATGATAATACACTGCCATCGCGAAGGCTGACATTTGATAATCGGGAATATCCCCGTTGGTATATCCCTCAATCATCCAGTTGATTTCGCTGATTTCCAGAGGCTGACCGTCTCTTTTTTTCTTGATCAGGTCATACATACGCATCGCCGACACATCCTTTTTTCGATTATCTCTTGCCTTTGTCGAAAGGTATACCTTCTGCTTTGGGAGCCCGGGATTTCTTCGACGTAAATGCCAGTACTACCATGGTGGCAATATAGGGAAGCATTTTATAGAAAGCCTGGTTGATGTTCAATGCATCCAAAAACGGAATCAAGGGTATAGAATAGGCAACTTTTCTTAAAAATGCAAAAAACAGAGAAGCCCAAGCAATCCGCAGTGGTTTCCATTGCCCAAAAATCATGACCGCCAGTGCTAAAAATCCAAAGCCGGCAACACCGGAATGTCCGTTGCAGTTGGAATCGGCAACGCCTACCGAGTAAAACAAGCCACCGATGCCGCCTAAAACACCCGAAATGCCAACGCCGGCATAACGCATGCGGGAAACATGGATACCCACACTGTCAGCCGCATGGGGATGCTCACCGCAAGCGCGGAGGCGAAGGCCGAATCGGGTTTTATAAAAGACGATGGTCATGATCGCCAAGAGCAGCGCGCCGATGTATATCGTGATATAGGTGTCCTTGAAAAACAAATCTCCGATCACGGGGATTTTGCTTACATAAGGTACTTCGGTGATATAGGGTTCGACATGGGTGGTAACGCTGTCACTGTTAAATTTGATTTTACAGTACAGCAAAACGATGGCGGGAACCAGCATATTCATGGCGGTTCCCACGATGGTTTGATCGGCTTTCATGTTCACCGCCGCAAATGCCAACAGCATGGAGAATACAGCACCCGCCACCGCCGCAATGAGCATGCCCATCAAAAGCAGCATTTGAGGATCGGCACCGACATCGTTTAGGAAATACATCACCAAACAACCCACAAAGGAACCAAAAAGCATGATGCCTTCCAAACCGATGTTGATGACGCCGCTGGTTTCTGAAAACATGCCGCCAAGAGCAACCAGCATCAAAGGAACGGCAACCGGTAATGTGCCTTGTATCAAAAAATAGAAGGTTCTCATTGGTTTGCCTCCTCTTCTTTGGTGATTTCAACCGGGGGAGTTGTTCGTTTGATTTTGTTTTGGATTCTTTGATACAGTGTATGCAATCCATTGATGGCAGTGGTGTTCATCAACATGGCGAAGGCGGAAAAGTATATGATGATGCCGATGACCACGTCAATGATTTCCGGTTTATAACCAATCAGGTTGGCAACGGTCCCGCCCCTTTGGATATAGGAGATAAAGGTGCCGGAAAACAAGATGGCAAGAGGGTGGCAGTTTCCAAGTAGCGCCACCGCAATCCCGTTAAACCCTTGGGATGCAATGACTTCAATTGGCTCATATGTCATGCTGCTGCCCGGTATGGTGGAAGGGGCGAGAATGGAAAAGGCACCGCCCAATCCGGCGAAAGCACCGGCAATCACCATTGTGAGAATCATGTTCTTTTTGCCTTTCATACCGGCATATTCGCTGGCATATTTGTTAAAACCCGTGGCTTTCAATTCATAACCAAAGGTGGTGTATTGTAAAATAATATACAAAAAAATGGCAAAACCCACCACAAAAAATAGGGAAATATTCAAGCTGGTATGGGTTTCTCCATAGGCGGGGATTTGAGCGGAAACGGGTAAATAGCGGGTTCTGGTACGAACGGCATCATACATGGAGCCATTGTTCATCACCAGCATATTCACCAGATACATACCGATATAGTTGAACATTATGGACGTAATGACCTCGTTCACATTCAACAGAGCTTTGAAAAGCCCCGGAATCAGACCCCAGATCATACCGCCCAACATGCCCATGAGGATGCAGAGGATCCAGTGGATGCTTGGTGGCAACATGTCCTGCCACATGAATCCGGCGTATATGGCACAGTATAAACCAGCCGTGAACTGACCGGAAGCTCCAATGTTGAAAAGGCCCATTTTGAAGGCAAATCCCACGGCAAGGCCTGTCATCATAATGGGGATGGCGTAAAAGAACGTGTTGGCAATGTTTTTATTGAAAATATCGATGTTTTCATTGACACTGTAGCCGCAGGTCAAAATGCATTTTAATCCCTGCCAGGCATTTTCCGGGTATGCAACCAACATAACAAAATAGCCGAAAATCAAGCCGATGACAATGGCCATGACAGAAGCCGCCAGAGCGGATAAACCTTTACGGGGAAGCAGCCTTTTGAAATCAAAATTCCAATCGAATCTCATTTATACCGCCTCCTTTTCCGTATTCTTTTTCGCTCCTGCCATATACAGCCCCAATTCTTCTGCAGTGGTGGTCTTGGGATCCAGTTCTGCCACGATTTTCCCCTCATAAATCACTAAAATGCGGTCGGATACATCCATCACCTCATCCAGTTCCAGGGAAACCAGCAAGATCGCAGTTCCCGCATCTCTGCGGGCAACCAATTGTTTATGAATATACTCGATGGCACCCACGTCCAATCCTCTGGTGGGTTGCACCGCCACCAGCAATTTGTGCTCTTTATCAATCTCTCTGGCAACAATGGCTTTCTGCTGGTTACCGCCTGACATGCTGCGGGCAATGGTGACGGGACCTTCCCCGGAACGCACATCAAATTGCCGGATGAGCTTTTCAGCATACTTCCGCACGGCTCTTCTTTTGATAAACCCCGCGGCTTGAAACTCTTTTTGCCAGTATCTCTGCAGCACCAGGTTCTTTTCCAAGGAATAATCAAGAACCAGTCCGTGTTTATGTCTGTCTTCGGGAATGTGGCTCATACCTGCTTTGCTCCGTTTTCGAATGCTGGATTTGGTAATATCCTGTCCGCACAGGGTGATTGTCCCCTTGGAAAAGCCGGTCAATCCGGTGAGTGCCTGAACAAATTCGCTTTGTCCGTTGCCGTCAATACCTGCCAAACAAACGATTTCCCCACTGCGCACTTCTAACGATACATCATGAACCGCGTTTTTCTTTTTGTGGATTTTTGAAGGAACGGTTAATTGTTCGATGTTCAATACCGTCTCTCCCAAAACCGGAGGCTCTTTTTCTACCCGGAAGGTAACATCTCTTCCTACCATCATGCGGGATAGTTCCTCCTTGGTAGTATCTTTGATGTTGACGGTGCCTATACATTTTCCTTTTCGCAAAACGGTACATCTGTCGGCGACCGCCATAATCTCATTCAATTTGTGGGAAATAAACAGGATGGATTTACCTTCGGCGGCAAACCCTTTCATAATGGAAATCAAATCATTGATTTCCTGGGGAGTTAATACTGCGGTGGGTTCGTCAAAAATGAGGATTTCATTTTCCCGATACAGCATTTTCAAAATCTCTACCCGTTGCTGCATGCCCACAGAAATATCTTCAATCAGAGCATCCGGGTCAACTTTCAACCCGTATTTCTCACTGAGTGCAAGTAGTTTTTTTCGGGCTTCCTGTTTTTTCAAAAAGCCGTATTGACTGGGTTCAACGCCCAGAATAATATTTTGCAACACCGTGAAAATTTCCACCAGTTTGAAATGCTGGTGAACCATGCCGATGCCCAAGCTGTTGGCATCATTGGGGGTATTGATTCTGACCACGTTGCCGTTTTTTCTGATTTCTCCTTGTTCCGCTTTATATAAGCCGAACAAGACACTCATCAAGGTGGATTTTCCGGCGCCGTTTTCACCCAACAACGCATGTATTTCCCCTTTGCGCAGTTGCAGCGTGATGTCATCGTTTGCAATGATGCCGGGAAATATTTTGGTGATATGCAGCATTTCAATAATATATTCTTCCACGATATACCTCCGGGAGCCTGATATGGATTCATATTGTTTATAAGTGTAAATCAATCAGGGGAAGGGCATTGCCCTTCCCCTTAAAGAAGAAACTCACATAAGGCGCAGGCCAATGAGTTTAACGTTTCATGAATGCCTGTTATCTGACAGTGGGAACCACTTTTACCAGGGACAGACCGGTTTTCAATTCATCAGCGGTTGCATAGCCGGTTTCAGCAGCTACCGTGATATCGCGAATAGGATTCACGGTGTCATTGGCTAAGGTTGCAAAAACGGTATCATACGCATCTTTATTGAAGGAGGTGAATCGGTCGAACGCGTTGCCGTTTGTCACGCCGATGACGGTAGTGGGAAGGCCAACCCCTTTGTTTTTTGCTTCAAACGTGGTTGTTTTTCCGGCATATTCCGAGAAGTTTTTGTTGATATAAACAGATTCCAAGGCAGCGATGATGGAAGGAGCCAAGCCTTTCGTGGCGGAGGTGATGACCGTGGGGCTATCATATCTCTGGTCAACGTCTACGCCGATGACTTTTTTGTTTGCTTCCGCAGCGGCAGCCATAACGCTCTTACCCACGGAACCGCCGCAGGCAAAGATCACTTCCACACCCTGCTGATACATAGTGGCGGCAGTGGCTTTGTTGGTATCATTTTCATCAAAGTTGCCGGTGTAATGATAGGTCACGGTGAGAGCACCGTCAGAAAGATTCATATCTTTGGCGGCAGCTTCAGCTCCCTGCAGGAAGCCGTAACCAAAAGCACGAACGGCAGGAACAGCCATACCGCCCATAAAGCCCAGTTTGGTGAAACCGTCTTTGACAGCGGCATAACCTGCCAAATAACCGGATTCTTCTTCCGCATAAACCAAGCAGGCGGTGTTTGGCTCGGTTTGGTAGGTCTTATAGTCCGGGGTGTGAGGTTCGCCGTCCAACAAAATGAACTTGATGTTTGGATGATCATACTGTGCTGCGTAAACAGCCGATTCGAACAAATATCCGGGGGTGACCACCACTTTGGCTCCGCCGGAAATTGCCAATTCGATGGAGGCCAGGTACGCGTCATCGGTAGCCGCCTCCGGTTTGTAATACTTAATGGCGGTCGTATTGACCTTGTGTTTTTTTACAAAGGCTTCGATGCCTTCCCAGGTGCCCTGGTTAAAGGATTTGTCGTCGATATTGCCCTTGTCCGTAATCATGGCAATTTCATTGATACCAAGCGTTATCTTGATTTCATCTTCTTTTTCTTTTTCTTTCTCTTCTTCTTTTTTTTCTTCTTCATCGTTATTGTTACAGCCACAGGAAACAACCATGGGGAAGATAATCAGAAGTACCAGAAGCAGGGCAAGTAGTTTTTTCATAACAAATTTCCTCCTAATTTTTTTGTACCGTTCTTTTTGACTGAACGGCTTTGTAACATGATTATAAAGCATTATTTCCAAAAAATCAATACTTGGTATTGACTATTTTGTGAACTTTGTATCATTTTAGCCTGTTTTTATCAAATCCAAAGGGCAAAAGTTCTCGCAACGTATGCTTTTCGTATCCGTTTGGCTTGACCATCAGGATGGTAAAGGTATCCGGGTTGCAAAATTCCGCAATCACTTGCCTGCAAACGCCGCAAGGGGGGAAAACATCTTCCACCACCCCGTCTTTTCCTCCTGCTACCGCAATGGAAACAAAGTTCTTTTCTCCTTCGCTGATGGCTTTGAAAAAGGCGGTGCGTTCCCCGCAAACCGTAGGCGTGAAAGCGGCATTTTCAATGTTGCAGCCCAAATACACCTTTCCGTTCTCGCACAACAAAGCGGCGCCGACCTTATATCCTGAGTAGGGCACATAGGCTGTTTCCATGGCTTTCATCGCCAATTGGCATAATGTTTCGTCTGTCATGATTGTGAATCCTGCTTGATGATTTTCACCACTCTGCTGGTGCCCAATCGGGAAGCGCCCAGTGCAATGAATTTTTCAGCATCCCCCAAAGATGCGATGCCTCCTGCCGCTTTGATTTTCACGGGAGGAGATACATGTGCGGCAAAGAGGGCAACGTCATCAAAAGTCGCGCCTCCGGTGGAAAAACCCGTTGAGGTTTTAATATAGTCTGCCCCGGAAGCACAAACAATTTCACACATTTTAATTTTTTCTTCTTTTGTCAATAAACAGGTTTCGATGATGACCTTTAATAGCTTTCCGTTACAAGCTTTTTTTACCTCTTGTATTTCGTGTAAAATATCGTCATATTTTTGATCTTTCAGCCAACCTATATTGATTACCATGTCGATTTCATCGGCACCGTTACGGACAGCCTCGGAAGTTTCAAAGCATTTTGCCCCGGTGGTGGAGTAACCGTTGGGAAAGCCGATCACGGTGCAGATGGGTAGTTTTTTTCCGACATACTCTGCGGCTTGCTTGACAAAGGCCCCAGGGATACATATAGAGGCAACACCGAAACGCATGCCGTCATCGCACAATGCTTTGATTTCCTTCCAGGTAGTATGCACTGCCAGCAGGGTATGATCGACCTTAGAGAGCAGTTCGTTTTTTTCCATCTTAATTTCCCTTCCTAATTTTTGATTTTCGTTTTCCAGCAACGGTGGCACATGGCAATATAGCTGCTTTTACCCCCTAACAACACTTGTTCTCCCTGGATAATGACATGGCCGTTTTGATCGATTCTGGCATTGACGATGGCTTTGTTGCCGCACGCACACATGGTTTTGATTTCGGTGATGGTATCCGCCACCTCTAACAAGCGGGCACTGCCGGGAAACATTTTGGTGCGAAAATCCGTTCTCAATCCGAAACAAAGGATGGGTATATCCTTTTCATCTACCAGGGTACGGAGCTGGTCGATTTGTTCGGGAGAAAGAAATTGACATTCATCCACAATGATTACATCTGCCGGACCCTCCTTTTCATAGGCTTCCACGATATGTGTATGCAATCCGATCGATCGTGCAAGGGCCTGTAATCCGGTGCGGGAACGGATGATTCTGTCACCATCCCGGGTATCGGTAGAAGGTTTGAGCAGCCAGACCTTCATGCCCCGTTCTTCGTAATTAAACTTGGTAATCAACGCCTGGGCGGTTTTGGAAGAACCCATTGCACCGTATTTAAAATACATTTTTGCCATTTTATAACATCCTTATACTTGATTGTTTTCAGTATACCATTTTTTTACGAATACTTCAATAAGAAAAAGTATTCACAAGCAGTTGAGAAACAGGTAAACCATGATGTTGAGGAAAGTATTTTGGAAGGTAATACATATTTTATTGACCTACATAACGCCTTGTGCCATCATGGCATCTGCACTTTTAAAAATCCCGCAATATTGGCACTTGCAGCCAAATCCCCTTTCATACCGTGAGCTTTGGCGGGACCAAACAGTACGCCAACTTTTTTGAACGCTTCCATGGCTTTGGGGGTTGAAGGCATGTTGGCGCCTTCAGATACTGCCATGAAGCCATTTTGAATCAATAACCGGGCACTTTTCAGATCCAATTCGTTCTAGGTGACACAAGGCAGAGCGACGTCACACTTCACGTTACAAATGCCTTTACAGCCGGGGCTATATACGGGCGGTGTGAACGCGTTTGGCGTATGCGAAAATACGGCCTCTTTCCCTTTCTATCAATTGCTGGACCAGTTTAAGCGGAAGGAAATGGTACGTTCCGGTTCTATCAGCCGTTCAAGAAGATTGGCCTTTACATATTCCGAGTACGGATGACGATCAATAACAGGGGATAGCGTAGTAAGCAATTTTTCCATTGATTGTAAGAATTCCGATTCGGTGGCATTGATGATATTATTTTTTGCGATCACGCTTTCTACATATGGATTCATTGGTCAACCTTCTTTTAAAATTTGGGAATGTTGTAACAAATTGAAAGAAAATTATCAAAAGTTATAATTAAATATTTAGGTAAAGTAAACATTTAATTTGAAAACTTAAAGGTATTGTATTGTTTTATAATTATAGTTTTCTTGTTCAATAAAAATCTATGGAAAGGATCTTTGAGATGTGGTATACTTCCTGAAGAAGGAGTGAGATGCATATGAATCGGGTTACATTTTCATGTTTTGCGGATTTTCATTATTATCCTGGCGTTTTTTATTGTGAAGGGGAAGAGCGGCTGCAGAAGATCATTGATCGGGCAAAGGAAAACAAGGCCGATTTTATCCTCCATTTGGGGGATTTTTGTTCCACCCCCCTGCAAAGCGAATCTTTGATCCGGGCATACAATACCTGTGGGATTCCCGCTTATCATGTTCTGGGCAATCACGACGCGGATCTTTGTACCAAGGAAGAGGCGGTGACAGCATACGGGATGCCGCACAACTATTATTATTTTGATATCCATGGCTTTCGTTTTATTGTGTTTGATCCCAATTATTGCCTGGTTGACGGGGAATACGTGCCCTATTCCAAAGGCAACTATTTCAAAACTCCAACCTGCCGTGACTATGTGCCCGGCAACCAAATTACCTGGCTTGGCGAAATAATTTTTTCTTCGCCCTATCCGTGTATTCTTTTAAGCCATTCCAGCTTGGAACGCACCAGGAACGGCATTCGCAACAGAGATAAAATCCTTTCTATGATCAAAGAAGCCAATCGGGAGAAACGCAAGGTCATTATGTGTATCAACGGTCATTACCATCGGGATTTCATTCGTATTTGGGACAATGTTGTGTATTACGATGTGAATTCCGCCACCATGGACTGGCTGGAGAACCCCCATCATGATTTGTTCCCCCCCGATTATTATGCAAAGTATAAGCGGATGGGCAATCTTGTGGTGTTCAACGATCCTGTTCATCCCATCATTACTCTGTCCGAAGACGGCACCGTGGATATAAAGGGGATGGAAAGCAGTTTTCTTTGCGGGATATCCCGGGAAATGACTGACAATTCTCCCACCGATGCGGCAGACCGTCCTTGTGAACCAAGAGTAGGTTCTGCACGATTCAAAATTCCATTATAAAAGCATCAATTTTTATTAACAAGTTTTTACGAGAAATGATAAATATTTGTGTGAGAAATCTCATTTACAGTCCTAAAACACTGTGATACAATGCAGATAGAAGGAGAGGTTGATGATGCTACGTCCGGTTAGATTCCATTTTGATAACGTGTGTTTAAAAACCCCCTTGCTTTGCGGACCGTATAAAGTCATTCAATTTGGTGATTTGGCAGCGGAAGCGGGTTTTACTTGTCCGTCGCATATACAAACGGTACATGAAATCTCCTACATTGTATCGGGAAAAGGTGTTTTTTCTGTCAATGGAATACAGTATCCCGTTTTGGCAGGTGATGTGATTTTAAATCGTTTCGGAGATGATCATGAGATTGTTTCGGATTTGAAAGATCCCATTCGGTACTTTTATTTAGGGTTTACCTTTCTCCCGGATTCACCTGAACCCGCCATACCGGAATTGATCGAGCTATTTGAATCCTCGAGCTGCGTCAAAGCGTCGGGCAGCGGCATTCGGGATTTGTTTGTGCGGCTTTTCGGGGATTATATTGCCAACGATTCTTTGACCATACCGTCCATGACAGCGGGCATTCATCAGATTTTGATCACGATATGCCGCTCCTGCCGTCATGTGCACAGGCAGTCATATTTTACCAACGAGACCGGTAAAAAGCGTCTGTTTTTGGATATGGTCAATTATATTGATAACAACTGCCGCAAAATGGATGCCCTACAATCCTTGAGTAAACAATTCGGTTACAGCTACTCGACGTTGTCGGAATTGTTTACCAAAATGATGGGACAGACTTTGAAAGAGTATTATACCGAACAACGATTTGCCCGGGCGGCAACTTGTTTGACCGACGGCATGCGGGTGACGGAAGTAGCCTGCTATTTGGGATATCGCTCGATTCATTCGTTTTCCAGAGCATTCAGTCAACATTTTAGTATTTCCCCCAGAGAATATCAGAAAAATCCCGCAAATGCGGTTATAAAAAAGGAGAAATAGTATGAAAGTTGCGGTTATCGGTTGTGGTACCATTGCCAACAGACAGCATATTCCGGCTTATATGGCAAATCCCGGCTCGAAAATTAAATACTTTTGCGATATCATACCGGAAAGAGCCCGGGAAGCGGTGGAAAAGTACGGTTGCGGCATTGCTATCACCGATTATCAGGTCATTGCGAATGACCCCGAAGTGGAAGCGGTTTCTGTTTGTACCCCCAATAATATGCATGCTCCCATTTCTATTGCCATGCTCAAAGCGGGCAAAAACGTGCTTTGTGAAAAACCTGCTTCTGTCAGCTTTGAAAAAGCGCTGGAAATGCAGAAAGCCCAGCATGAATCCGGCAAGGTATTGAACATTGGGGTTGTCAACCGTTTCAATACCGCTGTAAACATGATCAAGGAATACATCGAAGAAGGCAAATTGGGTGAAGTGTTTCATGTGTATGTAAGCTTCCGTTCCCACAGAAACATTCCCGGTTTGGGCGGCGATTTTACCACCAAAGCCATCGCCGGCGGCGGCGCTCTCATTGACTGGGGCGTTCATTTTCTGGACATTGTGATGTATTGCTGCGGTGATCCCAAGCCGCTGACCGTTTCCGGGGAAACATTCTGTAAACTGGGCCTGGATATGAAAGGCTATGTCTATAAATCCATGTGGGCAGGTCCTCCTAACTACGACGGTGTTTACGATGTGGATGACTCGGTAACGGGTATTGTTCGTACCGAAGGACCCGTGATCACCCTGCATGGCGCGTGGGCGCAGAATATTTTTGAAGATGCAATGTATATTGATTTTATGGGTTCCAAAGGCGGCATCCGTTTGAGATATGGGGAGGATTTTACCTACTATACCGCAGAAAACAATGAATTGGTGAAAGTCACCCCCCCCGTTTCCGCCAAAAAACCTTTTCAGGAAGAAATCGACGCCTTCCTTCGCTGCATCAAAACCGGCGAAAAACTACCTTCTCATATAGATACCAATATCATCACGGCGAAAATGATGCAGGCCATTTACGATTCCGCCGATGCACATAGAGAAATTATCCTGAACTGAAATGGGGTGAATGCTATGAAAATCGGTTACATTGATTATTATTTAAATGAATTTCATGCCAATCGATACATTGGTTGGCTCAAAGAAGAAGATCCTACCATGGAAGTGGCGTATGCCTATGGGCAGATTGCTTCTCCCATCAACAAAATGACCAGTGAAGAATGGTGTAAAACGTATGGGGTTACCCAGTGTGGCACCATAGAAGAAGTCGTGAAAAAAAGCGATGTTTTGATCGTGTTGGCTCCTGACAATTGTGAAACCCATGAAGCCCTATGTCAGCTGCCTCTGGCTTCCGGCAAGCCCTGTTATGTGGACAAGACCTTTGCACCCGATTTGTATACAGCCAAACGCATGTTTGCGTTGGCGGACAAACACAACACACCTTGCTATTCCACATCGGCGCTGCGGTACAGCCATGAATACAAAGGGGTGGATCCTGCCACGGTGAAAGCCATTGCTACCTGGGGTCCCAATCCCTTTGACAATTATTCCATCCATCAATTGGAACCGATTGTCATGCTGATGAACTGCGATTGTGACACAGTGCTTTACATCGAGGGGGACAATACCTATACGATCCATATGATTTTTAAAGACGGCCGCCCCGCGGTGATGACTTCTTTTTTGGGTGGCTCTCCTTTTATTTCCAACATTGCTACCACCGCAGAAACGCACACGTTGCACATTGCTTCCGGCGCGTATTGGAAGCCGTTCATCCAGGAACTGGTGAAATTCTTCAAGACCGGAAAAAATCCTGTTCCCCATACAGATACCCTGCGCATTATGGCCATCCGCTCCGCAGTTCTGGCAGCCATGAAGCAGCCTGGTCAATGGGTGCAAGTCGTAAAATAAACCAATAGATGAGAGCTCTCAGAAAACCAAAACAATACCCGCCGTCGGCGGGTATTGTTTTGGTTAAAATCAGGTGGATTCCGGCGGTGAGATATTGGTAAAGAACGAGGCGATGATCACGGCAATAAAGACCAGGGCACCGCCGATCAAGGCGGAAACCGACAAGGTTTCACCGCTAATAAAGTGTGCCGCCATGAGGGTAAAAATCATTTCCGTGCTCATAGCCACAGAGGCATAGACCGGACAAACCCGCAGCAGAGCAAAGTTTTGAAAGATATAATTGATTAGGGTACAAAAAACGGCAATAAACCCGATGGCAAGCCAGAAGGGAACTGAAAAGGATGCTATCTGAAAGGGAGGGTCAGCAATCAAAGCAATGGGCAAGCATACGAAAGCCATAAATCCCGTCTGCACGGCAGATAAGGTGACGGGTTCCCAGCCATATCGCATCAAATATTTGGAACTACAAACAATTTGAGAAGCAAAAACGGCGGAGCACATAAGACCGGTCGCTTCTCCCCAGCCAAAGGAAAAGGTGTCGCCAAAACCACCGCACAGCAAATACAGACCAAACAGTGTCATGCCCAACACGGGGAGAATACGCCAGTCCAATTTGGTCTTATGGAACCATGCGGTTAAAAAGGGAGCAAACAAGACCGCCACCGATAAAAAGAAGCCGGAGATGGATGCCTGGGTCAAGGAGAGGGATACATTTGCCAACAGGTAGGATAGTGCCGTCAGGACGCAAACCAACAATAGCGGTCCTTTTCCTTTTTTTAAGGTAAACAGGTTTTTATAGATCCTTTTCGGGGAAATCACCAAAAACAAAAAAGCAGCGACACTGAATCGTAACGCTAAAAAGGTAAACAAGGGGATTTGGGATACTACATCGGAGGTCAGTGCATTGCCGATGCCGAAAAAGACGCAGTTGAGAATCAGTAATAACGCACAGAGGTATACAATGAACATAAGGGGCTCCTTATAAGTAAATCCAGGTGTAATTCCCCGCAACAGTACTATGCACAGCAGATTTTAATGAGGAAGAAACATAGATTTTTTGGTTGTCTGTTATGAGAATAAATCCAACATCCTTTTGGGATTTGGCAAAGCGAAGGGCTTCTTCGGTACCCATCACATATAAGGCGGTGGAAAACCCGTCCGCCCATGCTCCGTCGGGGGTAATCACTGTCACAGAAGACAGCCCATTGTTGGCGGGATATCCGGTTTTGGGATCTAAAATATGGTGATAGACCACACCTTCCGTTTCAAAATATCGTTGATAACTGCCGGATGTAACCACGGCAGTATCACGCAGAGAAAGGGAAAACAAAATCTCTTGGGGGGAAAAGGGATTGGTAATTCCCACCATCCAAGGGCTTCCGTCGGGTTTGCTTCCGATCAATTGCACATTTCCTCCCAAGGAGAGGACGCCGGAAGTCACACCGATATTTTTGAGTTTTTCCGCCAACAGGGTGGCGCTGTATCCTTTGGCAATTCCCCCCAAATCAATGCCCGAGAGGGTGGAGACTTCAAAGGTTTCGGGATTCATCACAGGGGAGGAAAGTGCCTCGACAAGGTTTTGCAGCGTTTGTTCATCGGGGGTATGGTAAGATTTCTCAAAAAATCCCCATGCCTGCATCAAGGAATAGACCGAGCAGTCAAAGGCACCGGCAGTCAGGGATTTGATACGTTCCGCCTTCTGAATCAGGGAGAATACTTCTTCAGAAAGGGCAACGGGCTTTCCTTCCTTATGATTTAACTGATATATTTCGCTCTGGCTTTTGGTAACAGAAAAGGTATTTTCCAGCCGGGTAATTTCTTCTTGTACCAAGGCAAAACCCTCGTCAGCCTTGTCTTTTGGCAGTTTGATGGTGATGATGGTATCCATGGCGAAAATGTCCGCGGATGTTATTTTCTGTTGACTGCAGCCCGTAAAGGGAAGCAGGAAAATGGTAAGGAGAACAATACATATTTTTTTCATGTCAATGGATCAGAGGACTATTGATGGTTGTGATTCCTTTTATTTGAGATGCATCCAATACAAGGTTCTTTTGGTCCTCCACGGTCTTTCGAATTTTTTCATTGGTCAAAAGGGTGACAATCAAATCACGGATGGTAAGGGTACTTTCTTGTGATAAAGGGGAAGCAAAGGCATCTTCTTTGTTTGCATAGCGGCACATGATGTATACCCCGTCGGTATCTTCTAGCACCACCGATTTCCCTACTTTTAGTTTCAAGGCTGCTTTTTCATACGTCTTAAATCCTGTACTGCCTTCATAAACCAACATGCCGTCGGCAAAGGAATCGAAAAAGCCGTCCTGGGAATATGTGGCAAAGGATTCAATGTCTTTTCCTTCGTCCAGTCCTGCTTTGATTTCGTCTCTTTTTTCTTCCCAGCCTTTTTCATAGTTGAGAAAGATATGCTTTAAAGTGGCAAAATTCTCTTTAAAATACGCCATAGCCTCCTTTTCCGAGACCTTTTGTATGCCGGTATTGGCGTTGAAATAATATTCCTGTGCCGCCTCCGATTTAATTTGCAGGGAATAATAGGCTTCCAGAGATGCTTTGTCCATGCCGAAAGTGGAAAGATAGTCATGCAACGCTTCTTCGGATTCAAAATGATCCTGGATTTGTTTCACGCTTTCCCGCACCGAAGCTTGCTGTTTTTTGGTCAAAACCAATCCCTTTTCATCGGCTAAATGGGCAAAACAAATCATGGTCTTGGCGGAGGTGATGGCGAGAGAGAGAATTTCTTCCCCCAAAGTGTTATGCGCATCATATTCCTTCTCCCACAAAGCAGGTACATCCAAAAAAGAATCAATTTTTCCCAATTGCTCGTAATATTCCGATATATACCGGGTTTTGATGGTGGCAAGAGTATAGCGGAACATGCCTTTGGTATATACGGTGTCTCCCCACAGGACAAGCGGGGTATGATCTCCGTTTTCATCTGGCTTATCGGCAGGCATGCAGGCAGTAAGACAGAAAAGCGCTATCAGGCAACAAAGGATTCTTTTCATGGCATCAATCTAACAAAGGCGTGTTTTCGACGGTATATTGGGCAAGCAATTCCTCGTTGGTTATCATGGTTTTGACTTTTTTTACCGTATCGGCAATTTTTTTCTGGGTCAGGGTGACAAAAGTCACTTCTTTGTAGGTGAAGCTTTCCTCTTCTTGGCTGGTAGCGGAGATTTTGGAATTAAAACTTTGCTCGGTATTTTGATATCGATGGATGATATAGGTACCAATATATTTTCCGGCTGTGACGTCTAAAACGGTATATTTGCCTATGGGCAAGTTCAAAGCGGCCTGTTCATACTCCGTAAATCCGGTGGCATCTTCATAGATCACAAGGCTATCAGGTTTGTTCTCAAAAAAACCGTCTTCGGAAATTTCGGCAAAATCGGATATATCCTTTCCTTGTTTCAAACCTTCTACCACCTGGTTGATCAAAGCTTGTTTTTCTTTCTTTTCCTCTTCGGTCAAAGGGACGGATTTTCCGGTTTCCGCCACTTTGGTCAGGGTGTTGATATACACATGTTTCACCACCGCATAGTTTTCCAGATAATACTTCCACATTTCATCATCGGTTACCCGGGAGGAACCAACAGACAAATTATACATGGAATTTTGCATTTTTGTTGCCAAATCCTGCATAACATACAGTTCTCGCAATCCATCGTAATCCAGACCGACTTTAGCCAAATATGCATTGAGATTTTTCATGGATTTTTTCAAAGCAATCAGATCTTGCATATCCTGGTCAATTTTTTTGTTTTCATCTCCGGAAAGTGTGATGCCTTGTTTACTTGCCAGATTGGCATAATACAAGGTGGCACGAGCGGAATCGATGGCGTAGCGGTAGATATATTCACCCATGGTTTGAGTCTTGTCGTACTTGGATTCCCAGAAAGACGGAATATCCACAAACTCCGTTGCCGTGGATAAGTTTTCCTTATAATACGTAGACAGATACTGGGTTTTCAACAATGCCAGCTGATACCGGAACATGCCCGTTGTATAGGTCAGATTGCCCAGCGTAAACATAGGGGTAGTGTCCACCTGAGAACATCCCATCATAGTTAGGGGTAAGCAAATACATAAAAAGCAGATTGCTAAAACCATGGATAGAAAGCGAACAGAAATTTTCTTCATATTTTACCTCGCGTTTTCTATGAATGTGCCTTGATATTTTTGTAATGAACCAACAATTCGTATACTTCGTCACTCAGGTTGGCATTTCCTTTTTTTAGCACAAAACAGGGGTGGGGGGTGAAAATCAGGTTCACTCTAGGCGTAAATACCGCCGCAAGTGCTGACAAGGCTGCCAAAGGCAGATCCTGTTCTTCTTCCAGCAGGAAGGTGACCTCGTTGCCCACCTGGGTTACTTTGGAAATACCAAGCAATTCACACAGGTTTTTAATCTGCGCAATTAAGAACAGATTGAGTACGGGCTGGGGGATATCGCCGAAACGGTCAATGAGTTCATCGGTGAGTTCTGCAATATCTTCTTCGTTGACGACGGATGCTATCTTCTTGTAAATGTCAATGCGCATTTCGGACCCGGACACATACTTTTCCGGAATGAAAGCATCCAGAATCAAATCGATGCCCGTTTCCTTCTTTACTTCATGGGATTTTCCGCCCTGTTCCTGGGAAATGGCATCGGCAAGAATCCGCAAATACAAATCATATCCCACGCTGTCCATATGGCCGTGCTGTTCGCTGCCCAGAATATTACCGGCACCCCGGATTTCCAAATCCCGCATGGCGATTTTGAAGCCGGAACCGAATTCGGTATACTCTTGAATGGCAGTGAGCCGTTTGGTTGCCACTTCGCTCAAGGTTTGTCCCTGGCGGAAGGTTAGGTAAGCATAAGCGCGGCGATTGCTTCTGCCCACACGGCCCCGGATTTGGTGCAGCTGGGATAGGCCAAAATGTTCCGAGTTTTCAATGATCAGGGTGTTGGCGTTTGACACGTCCACCCCGGCCTCAATGATGGTGGTACACATCAGAATGTCAATGGCACCTTCCATCATATCTTTCCAGATGTCCGACAGTTTATCTTTGTCCATTTGCCCATGCGCCACGGCGATTCTGGCTTCCGGCAGTTCCCGCTGCAATCCCGTGCCAACCCGGGGCAAATGTTCAATGCGGTTGATGAGGTAAAAGACTTGACCGCCTCGGCGCAATTCTTTGCGAATGGCTTCAAGAATTATGTGATCATCATGCTCCATCACATAGGTTTGGACCGGGAATCGATCTTCGGGCGCTTCTTCCAAGACAGACATATCCCGGATACCGCTCATGGCCATGTGCATGGTACGAGGGATGGGGGTGGCGGTGAGGGTGAGAACGTCCACCTGTTTGGACAGTTCTTTCAATTTTTCTTTATGGGTGACGCCGAAACGCTGTTCTTCGTCTACCACCAAAAGCCCCAGATCTTTGAAATGAACGTCTTTTTGTAGCAATCGATGGGTACCGATGACAATATCCGCTTTTCCCAGGCGGATTTTATCCAAGGATTTTTCAATTTGCTTGGGTGTGCGGAAACGGGACAACAGTTCCACTTCCAGAGGATAACCCCTGAAACGGGACAAGACCGTTTGATAATGCTGCCACGCCAAAATGGTGGTAGGAACCAAAATGGCTGCCTGTTTTCCTTCCATGACGCATTTGAACACCGCCCGCATCGCCACTTCGGTTTTACCGAAACCCACGTCGCCGCAGAGGAGTCTATCCATGGGAATGGGGCGTTCCATATCGTCTTTGATTTCTTCCGTGGCTTTCAATTGCCCTTCGGTTTCGTTGAATTCAAAAGAGGCTTCAAATTCTTTCTGCCAGGGAGTATCCGGCGCAAACGCATGCCCTTTGGTGCGCTGCCGTTGGGCATACAAGGCAATGAGTTGGGCGGCGATGTCGGCGGCAGCCTTTTTCACCCGCTGTTTGGCCTTTTCCCATTCATTGCCTCCCAAGCGATTGAGTTTCACGCCCACATCGTTGCCTGCGCCGATGTATTTGGAAATTACGTCTAAGTTGTTGCAGGGGACATAGAGAACATCCCCTTGGGCATATTTGAGCTTGATAAAGTCGCGGGAGGTGTTTTCGCTTTGCATGTTCACGATGCCGTCATAAACACCGATACCGTGATTCACATGCACCACATAATCCCCGATTTTTAAATCGGCATAGGAGAGGATTTTTTCTTTGGCTGTTTTGGCTGCCAATCGTTTTTTGATGGTGGTTCGCGTCTGACTGCCGGAAGAGGTCAAAAGAGCAAACTTGGTTTTTAACAGTTCAAAGCCACCGGGCAAATTCATAACACGGGTATCATTTTTGGTGGCGGAGACGATGAGTATTTGGGCCACTTTGGGGAGCATGGTTTCGTCCCCTAACGTGCAGCATATGCCTTTTTCCTTGAGAATGTTGGTGAGGTTGGATGCTTCCAGAGAGTTTTCACACACCATCATGACACGCCAGTTGTTATCGGTATATACCCGCAAATCATCGGTGATGGTATCGGTACGGTTAGCAAACGCCAGAGATTGCCGGGTGGTGAAGCTAAACATCGTCCCATAGGCAAACAAACTGGAGGGAGAAGCAAAATGATCCATCACCAAAGCGGGGGTTTGATTGGCTAAGGCCTTGAATTCATCAAAAGTGATATTAAAATGATCTTCATGGAACAGCAAGCTGTCTGTGTTCTCCAATTCCTGTTTGACCATTTCTTTTCGAAAATCCACAGCATCGTTGAGACGGTTTTTGATTTGGGAGGATTCCAGCAATACCAGACGCAAAGAAAACGCATGGTGCAAAAGGGTCTCCTGTTCCCGCAAGAGGGGAAGATAGACATCAGAGAGAATTTTTCCCCCATGTAGCCGATCCAATTCGTTCTGGAGCCTTTTTTTACGTAAAGAGGATTTGGCGGAAATAAGTTCGCCCCAAAGAAACTGATGGATGGTTTCCTTGTCTTGGGAGGTGAAAAACACTTCGGTTGCCGGCAGGATATCAATGGCATCCAGAGGTTCGAAGCGCCGTTGGGTCAGCACGTCAAAATGTCCGATGGAGTCCACTTCGTTTCCGAAAAACTCCATTCTCACCGGATGTTCGTATTGAGGGGAAAAGATGTCCAAAATACCGCCTCGGGCGGCAAACTGACCCGGCCCTTCCACTTTATCGTCCCGGCTGTATCCCATATCCACCAGTTTGGCGATGGCTTGTTCAAAGGCGATGGTATCGCTGCCAACAGCAAAGCGAAGGGTATAGGTTTTCAGCATACGGCGGGGCAGGGTCTGCTGGCAAGCGGCTTCAATGGAGGCGATGACCACATCAAAGTCACCATCCAGCATATGCTTTAATACCGACAGACGCTGCTGTTCAAAAATATGGGAGGCGCTGATGGGCGATCCCCATTGAAAATCACGGGTCGGATATACAAAGCAGCGCAAATCAAAGGTGGAAAAGGTAGCTGCCAAAGCATAGGCTTCTTTTTCCTCCGGCAGCAAAATCAGGGCTTTTTCCCCATTGGCTTTTAACAATGCAGTCAGAAGCACACTGCGGGCGGAGTCCGAAAGACCCGTCACCATGGAGGGGGTGCGATTGGTTTTCAATGCTCCGACCAGGGAGAGAAATTCCCCGTCGTCTTCAAAACAGCGGTACAGTATATTCATATTCACCGGTTGTATAGATTCATGGCGGCATCGTATTCATCTTTGACCAAAGCAGGCAAGGCGGCGCAGCATTTTTCCAGAGCAGTCAGGAGGTTTTCCTTCTCTTTCTGATTAGGTACGCTCAGCACCCAATCAATCATATCCCATGCGGCAGGTTTGGCTCCAACGCCGATCCGTACGCGGGGATAATCCGAAGTGCAAAGCTGGGCTTCGATGGATTTCAATCCGTTGTGTCCGCCGGGAGAACCGCCTTTACGAATGCGTATTATCCCGGGATTCAATGCCGTATCGTCCACCAAAACAATGATTCGCCCGGGAGCAATTTTATAATAGGCAGCTGCTTCCCGAATGGAATCGCCCGAGTTGTTCATAAAAGTTTGGGGTTTCATTAACAACGCCCGTTCATCGCCCACGTTCCATTCCCCGCAAAGAGCCTGGAATTTAGATTTTTTAATTGTGAGTTTTTCTTTTTGACAGAGCATGTCCAATGCCAAAAAACCGGCGTTGTGCCGTGTGAAAGCATATTTACTGCCCGGGTTTCCCAATCCGACTACAAGGCAGGTAATGCCTGAAGAGGGTTTCCGGGAAAATTTTGAAAATAGACTAAAACTCATATCAGTCTCCCTTGATATATTCGGAATGTAGGGTGGAAAATGCCTTTTCTTCTAGTTCTTTGACGGGCAACTTTGCCTCCTGCTCCAAAATTTGTTCCAGCGTGGGACAGGTTTTGGGATGGCGGGGGGTAAAGACGGTACAGCAATCTTCATAGGGCAAAACCGACGTGTCAAAAGTGTGGACTTTGCGGGCGATGGTGATGATTTCTTCCTTATCCATGCCGATACAGGGGCGGAAGACGGGCATGGACACCACCGCATCCGTGACGCCCAGCGCCATCATAGTCTGGCTTGCCACCTGTCCAATGCTTTCCCCGGTTATCAAAGCCCGGCAGCGAAACTGCTTGGCACAACGCTGGGATAAACGCATCATGAAGCGGCGGAGGAGCAATGTGAAATATTCCTCGTCACAATTGTCCTTGATTGCCAACTGGATCTCAGTGAAACTCATGCAGTGGAACCGCATTTTATCGGTATATCTGCAAAGAATGGAAGCCAAAGACTTGACTTTTTCTTTGGCACGTTCAGAGGTGTAGGGAAAACTTTCAAAATGCAGCGCTTCCACTTCAACGCCCCGTTTTGCCATCATAAACCCTGCCACGGGGCTGTCAATACCCCCAGACAAGAGTAAAAGCCCCCGACCGTTGGAGCCCAATGGCATACCGCAGGCACCTTTGGATTGCCCCGCATGGAGATAGGCGAATTTTTCCCGGATTTCCACCATGCAAATGATGGCGGGTTGCATCACGTCCACGTGGATGTGGGGCATTTCCTGTGCCAGCAAACCGCCGATTTTTTGCATGATCTGCGGTGAGGTAAAAGGAAAGCGTTTATCACTGCGTTTGGCTTCCACTTTAAAAGAGGGATATCCTTCCATCAACGGCGGGAATATTTTCTTTGCCAATGCGGCGATTTTTTCCATATCCTTTTCCACCTGATAGGCGATGCAAAGGCTGGCCACGCCGAACACACGGGTCATGGAATCAAAGGCCTCCTCCGTTGTGCTGTCGTCGGCGGGGGTGATGTACACTGTAGATTGCAGGACAAAAACATCAAATTTACCAATGCGTTTCAATCTTTGCTTGATCTGCCGCATCATTTGGGCTTCAAACTGAGGGCGATTCTGCCCTTTTAAAATAAGCTCGCCATATTTGAGCAGAATGCAGCGGGATTTTTCCATAGTATCTCCTTATAGGATATTTTTGATTTTTTCCACCAAAGTTTGGATATCCTGTTGTGTATTCAGAACAGATAAACTGACCCGGATGGCACTGTCTGCCCGTTCGGGGGTAAGTCCAAAAGCTTCTAACACAGGGCTTTTTCCTTTTTTGGAGGAACAAGCCGATCCGCTGGAAACGGCAATGTCTTCTCGGGACAGGGTGTGAAGGACAACCTCGCTTTTGTGTCCGGGAAGAGAAAAATGCAGGATGTGACAGACCGGATTGGACGGGAGATTCAAGTGAACGCCGGGAATATCCCGCAGTTGCAGCAGCAACCATTGGCGCAGGGAAGCCATATGCCGGATATGGGATGAAAGATTCTTTTTCCCTTCCTCGCAGGCCAGTCCGAACACGGCGATGCCCAGGGTATTTTCCGTACCGCTGCGCAGGCCTTTTTCCTGTCCGCCGCCCAGCATATGGGGAAGAATACGGGTTCCTTTTTTTACATATAAGGCACCGCTGCCTTTCAAACCGTGGATTTTATGGGCACTGACCGTCAGCAAATCCACATGCAATTCCCGGGGAGAAAAGGGTAATTTCAAAAACCCCTGTACCGCATCGGTGTGGATCAGGGCATCCGGGCACTGTTTACGGATGATTTTAGAAGCGGCAGGGATATCGTACACCGCGCCGGTTTCGTTGTTCACCAGCATCATGGTGGTAAGGATCACATCCGGGGTGGCAGCAGAAGAAAGCTGCTCCAAATCCAGTTCACCGCCCTTGGTGCGGATGCGAATAACCTTGAAACCCATTTCTTTGGCTTTTTTCAAAACTTGTGACACCGCTGGATGTTCCGAATCAGTGGTTAGAATGGTATTGCCCCTTCTTTTTTTAGCTTCAATGGCACCGAAAATAGCCAGATTATCCCCTTCGGTTCCTCCTGAAGTGAAAAAAACTTCTTCTTTTTGGCAGCCCAACGCGGCAGCCACGTGTAAACGGGCGGCATCCACCGCCTTTTCCGCTTCAAATCCCCAGATATGGAGAGAGGAAGGGTTGGCGAATTGCGCCGCCAATTTCGGAAGTTGATTCCGCAAAGAAGGGAGAAGGGGGGTGGTAGCGCTGTTATCTAAATAAATCATAACATTCCTTTGGCAGACAATACTTTATGGCATCGATTTTTCAACCGATGCCGTTTCATCCATATTGTACATTAAAATGACCGGATATGCAACAGATAATGAGAAAAAATCTTGTCTAATGGATAAAAGGGGTGTATAATATTCCTATACTGATTTTTGAATGGATGAAACGAATGAAGCAACATACACCTTTGTTTTTGGGCCCCATGGCGGGTTATACCGATTCTGCCTGCCGCCGTTTATGCAGGGAGTATGGAGCAGACATCGTGTGCAGTGAAATGATTTCCGCCAAAGCCCTTTGCTATGGAGATAATAAGACCCATGAACTGGCGTATTTCGACCCCGACGAGCGGCCCATTGGGCTGCAGATTTTCGGCAACGATCCCGTGTGTATGGCCAAAGGGGCAGAAATGGTATACGAACGCTATCGCCCGGATTTCTTTGACATCAATATGGGGTGTCCCGTTCCCAAAATCGTCAAAAGCGGTGACGGCAGCGCCTTGATGAGAGATCCCGCATTGGCAGGGCAGATCGTGGAAGCCGTGGTAAAAGCCGTTCCCGTGCCGGTGACGGTGAAAATACGCGCGGGTTGGGATGAATCCTGTCTCAATGCCCCGGAAGTTGCCAAAGCGGCAGAAGCGGGGGGTGCCGGACGGATCGTAGTCCACGGTAAAACCAGGGTGCAGTTTTATGCCCCGCCGGTAAATCCTTCCATCATCGCCGCGGTAAAACAGGCGGTCAGCATCCCCGTGATCGCCAACGGCGACATCGATAGCGGGGAAAGTGCCAAAACGTTGCTGGAACAAACAGGGTGTGATGGTCTGATGATCGGAAGAGCCGCCATCGGAGCCCCCTGGATTTTCAAACAGGCGCGGGAGGTCTTGGAGGGAAAACCGCAAACCGAGATCACTTTAGAAGAGCGTTTTGCCTGTATGTATCGGCATATTGACATGGCTTGCGAACAAAAAGGGCAGGACATAGCCATTCCTGCCATGCGCGGGCATCTAAGCGGCTATATGCGGGGCCTATACGGCGCCGCTACCATGCGCAATCGGTTGAATCAAGAGAATGACAAAGAGCAAGTACGAGCATTGCTGAAAGAATATTATTTTTCATTGAAAAACAAGGAGGATGACCATGGTTAAAAAAGAGAAAAAATTACCCTATGGGCTGTTCACCGCCTTGGCGGTGGTGATCGTGTTGGCTTGTGTGTTGGTGTATGCATTGACAAGCAAGGAAGGATTTGATTTCGGCAAAATCAAGGCGGATGACACACCCAGCAATGTGAAAGAGACCGAAGCGGAATTCAAACCCGATCCAAAAATAGAAACGGGCAATCAAAACGAGGGTGATGATAACACCGAAAACAAGGGGAAAAACGAGGATGAGAAAAACCAGGTCACGCCTCCCTTGGAAATTCCCAGTGTTCCGGCAGGCTATACGGTGTATTTAGGGTTTGATGTTTTGGGGGAAGTGGATCCCGACAGCGACAATCCGTTTGCTGATGAAAATGTGGAAAAACAGTTGAAGGAATTTTTCAAAACATATGATGGGGTGGAAGGCGTCCAAAACGCCAATTTGATCGTGGTTTACAGCGGCGAAAAATTCTCGTCTATTTGGGATACCATTGTAAAAGTGGTGTCCGGCACCGAATATGCTCTCTTCTTTTCCCGGGAAGACCGGTGCATCCGTGTGAAAGCAGCGGGTTTTGACAGCCAGGTTGCCAACATACTCAGCACGGAAGGAATAGCAGCTATTTACAGAGAAAACCGCACCGACGCCCAAGAATGTTTGATTCTTACGGTGAAGCCGGTGCGGCGGGAACTCTATTCGGATGATTGGGAATAATTATTCCATCATGGATTCCAAAGCTGCTTTAAATGCGTGTCTGCGCACCAAAGCGGCCTTTTGGTTTTTCGCAGGAATGGAATAATAAAACTTAATCAAAGGCTCTGTGCCCGAAGGGCGGGCGGTAATGCGGCAGCCGTCAGTCAACTCAAAGGAAATTACATTATCCGAAGATAAGGTAATGGGGGAGACGTGACCGGTGGTCAGGCAGGTACGGGTAGAAGAGAGATAGTCGTTGATATGAGCAACTTTCACGCCGTCAAATTCCACGGGGGGATTTTGATGCAATTTTTCCATAATGATTGCGGCTTTGATCATGGGGTCTGCGGCGTGTATGATGATGGCATCTTGAAAATCACCGATATAGCCATATTGAGCATAAATGGCGTCTATGGCATCGGCGCAAGTCATCCCCTGGGTGGAATGAAAAGCCGCCATTTCCGCAATCAACAGGGAAGCTGCGACACCGTCTTTATCCCGGCAGTAACTACCCGGCAAATAGCCATGACTTTCTTCATAGGCAAAAATACAGGTTTCGCCACCGAAGTCTTCTTTCTCTCTGATTTTCTCTCCGATATATTTAAAACCCGTATAAACGTGATACAATGGAATGGTATATTGTTCGCAAATACGGTCCACCAGAGGTGAGGTAACGATAGAGATGATAACGAAGGGTTTTTCCGGCATGGATTGGGAGAGAAGCCTTCCTTTTATTATATAGTCTAATAATAATATGCCGATTTGATCTCCGTTTAAGGTAACAAAAGAGCCGTCTGCATCCTGAAGTGCCAGCCCCGAGCGGTCAGCATCGGGATCCGTGGCGATGATCAGAGAGGCGTTGGTTTCCTTGGCAAGGGTAATTCCCGGTTCAAACACTTCGGGAAACTGAGGATTGGGTTTGGCGGCGGTGGGAAAGGTTCCGTCGGGGGTTGCCTGGGAAGGCACGCTGGTCACGCGGGTAAACCCGGCGCGGCGAAGGATTTCAGGAACGATGCGGTATCCCGCGCCATGGAGGGGAGAGTATAAAATGCTGATATCTTTGGCGCCGGCAGGCAAATCGGGAATGATCCGCAAGGAGAGCAAGGTATCAAAATAATATTCATCAGCGGATCGGTCTAAAATGTGCAGATTTTTTTGGGCGGCGGCATCAAACTTGGCAGCGATTTCCAACCCTGCCCAAAAATCCATGGACATCGCCTTGGCAGCCACTTGTTTGGCTTGTTCCGGCGGCAGCTGTGCCCCGTCATTCCAATATACTTTATACCCGTTGTCTTTTTTGGGATTGTGGCTCGCTGTGATGTTGATACCCGCTTGGCACCCCAAACGTCGGATGGAAAAGGACAACTCGGGAGTGGGACGCAATTCATCGAACAAATAAACTCGAATACCTTTGACGGCTAAAATCTCGGCAGCCAGACGGGCAAATTCTGCTGAATGTAAACGGCTGTCAAACCCAACGATGATCCCTTTATCCCCGCCGCCTGCTTCCAGAACGGTTTCCGCCATGGCAAGGGTGGTGAGGGCTACGGTCGCACGGTTCATGGCAGAACAGCCGGGAACCATTTCACCCCGCAAACCAGCAGTTCCAAAGGGTAATAGGGTCAGAAAACGTTGGATGAAATACTCTTCTTTGGTTTTTAATCGTTCTATGTCGGCCTTTTCGGCATCCGTGAGAGGAATGCGGGCGTTCCATTCTGCCAGGTTTTCGTTGGCAAAGCAAAGAGCCTCCTGTTTCGGTGGCAATGCGTTTTTATCAAATAACTTCATAGTATGGCTCCTATTCATAGTATGATAGGGATTGCATGCAACGGATGATCGTCTATGAATAGTATAACCTTTTGGTTATTTTATTGTCAAGTACGTAAAAAAAATTGTAAACTATTTGTAAACTCTCAAATTGGGGGTTGCAGGACAAGATATGAATGTGATATACTAACCAAGCTTGATGTGCGAAGAAGCGGAAGGTTGCTGCGAAAGCAGGTAATTTCCGTGGAGTATGTCCGAAAACCGGGCGATGGTAAAAACTGAGCATCCGTAAGTTGAAAGCTTGAGGTGTGTCCAAAAGCATAAGAAACTACGGCTTTTCCCGGATTTTGAGTCAACACTCAAATCCGGTTTTTCCTTGGGTGAAAAAGAAACACCCGGGTGCGTGTTCAGATTTTTTCTATCCCCCTACAAACTGCCAATAAGGCAAATTTTGAAGGAGGAAATCATTTATGGAACAAACCAAAATGCGTATCAGATTGAAAGCGTATGACCACACTCTCATTGATCAGGCTGCGAAGAAGGTTGTTGAAACCGCAAAACGCAACGGCGCGAAAGTGTCCGGTCCCATTCCGCTGCCCACCGACAAGGAAATCGTCACGATTCTTCGTGCGGTTCACAAGTACAAGGACAGCCGCGAACAGTTTGAAATGCGTACTCACAAGAGGCTCATCGACGTCATTAACCCCTCTGACGCCGCCATCAAAGCATTGATGTCTCTGGAGTTCCCCGCCGGTGTTGAAAGTGAACTGAAAGCGCTGTAAACACCTCACAGTCATGTTGGCTGCCTAGCCAACCAATAACTGATTTGTCATGTTGGGCGAAACGCTCAACCAATAACGTAGGAGGAAAACATGAAGAAAGGCATTATCGGAAAAAAACTCGGTATGACGCAGATATTTACCGAAAACGGCGAAGTCATTCCCGTAACCGTGATTGAAGCCGGCCCCTGTGTGGTCGCGCAGAAAAAAACGCTTGACAACGACGGCTATGAAGCCATTCAGCTTGGATATCGGGATATTCCGGAAAGAAAGCTGACCAACCCCCTCAAAGGTCATTTTGAGAAAGGACACATTGTCCCCAAGAGACACCTGAAAGAATTCCGCGTGGAAAATACCGCTTCATACAATGTAGGCGATACCATTGGTGCCGATGTTTTTGCTGCTGGCGAACGGGTTGACGTGACCGGTTACACCAAAGGCCGCGGTTACGCAGGCGTTGTAAAAAGATGGGGTTCTCATAAAATGAGAATGTCCCATGGCGGAGGCCCCGTACACAGACAGATCGGTTCCATGGGTGCAAACTCCAGCCCGTCTCGTGTATTTAAAAACAAAAAAATGCCAGGTCAGTACGGTCACGAAGTAGTCACTGTCCTCAACCTGGATGTCATAAAAGTGGACGCAGAAAAGAATCTCATCGCCGTAAAAGGTGCCGTTCCCGGTCCCCGGGGTGGTATCCTCTTCCTGCGTGATACTGTGAAAGCTTAAGGAAGGGAGGAACTGATATGCCAGTCGTAAAAGTATATGATATGACCGGTGCCGTAACCGGCGAAGTGAATTTATCTAGTGAACTGTTCGGTGCCGAAATCAATGCAACCGCTCTTCACACCGTTGTGAAGGCTTATCTTGCCAATCAGAGACAGGGTACACAGTCCACTCTGACCCGCGCTGAAGTATCCGGCGGCGGCAGAAAACCCTGGAGACAAAAGGGAACCGGCAGGGCCAGACAGGGTTCCACCCGTGCCCCTCAGTGGAAACACGGCGGTGTTGCTTTGGGTCCCAAACCCAGATGCTACCGCATCAGCGTAAACAAGAAAGTGAAAAGAATCGCTCTGGTCAGTGCTCTTTCCGCCAAAGCCAATGAAAATGCCATCATCGTTGTGGATGGAATCGCTGCCAGCGAATTTAAAACCAGACCTATGGTCAAGATGCTGAACGCCATCGGCGTTGAAAAGAAAGCTTTGGTTGTGCTTCCCACTGCGGATAAAATGACCATCAAGTCTTTTGCCAACATTCCCGGGGTATTGACCACCCAGGCCAATCTGCTTAATGTGTATGACATTCTCAACCATGGGAAGCTGGTTATCGACAAAAGCGCCCTTACCACCATTGAGGAGGTATATAGCAAATGATGACAGCATACGATATTATTCTGAAGCCCATCATCACCGAAGCCAGCATGGATACGCTTGCCTCCAAGAAGTATGTCTTCAAAGTGGCCAGCTTTGCCAACAAACTGATGGTGAAAAAGGCTGTCGAAGAAATTTTCGACGTAAAAGTTGACTTTGTCAACATTATCATAGTGAGCAGAAAACCCAAAAGACTCGGTTATCACTTTGGATCTACCAGCGAATGGAAAAAAGCCATCGTCACTCTGAAAGCTGATTCCAAGACCATTGAGTTCTTTGACGGTCTGCAGTAATTTCGGGAAGGAGAGAAAAACATGGCCATTAAGATTTACAAACCCACGACCCCCGGCAGAAGAAATATGACTGTTGCCTCTTTCGAAGAAATTACCAAGACCGCTCCCGAAAAGAGCTTGGTTCGTGTTCTGAAAAAGAATGCCGGACGCAACAATACCGGTCGTATTACCGTTCGTCATAAAGGCGGCGGAAATAAAATCAAATACAGAATCATCGACTTCAAACGTCAGCGTTCCGGTAAAGCCTCGGTGATTGCTATCGAGTATGATCCCAATAGAAGTGCTTTTATCGCTCTGATTCAGTATGACGACGGCGTAAAGTCCTACGTTATCGCTCCTTTGGGGCTGAAAGTTGGCGACGCCATCTATTCCGGCGAAGATGCTGATATCAAACCCGGCAATACCCTCCCTATCGCCAATATTCCTGTTGGTACCTTCATCCATAATATTGAGCTTTACCCCGGCAAGGGTGCACAGTTGGTCAGAAGTGCCGGCTCTGCTGCGCAGTTGATGGCGAAGGAAAACGGCGTGGCTCAGGTTCGTCTTCCTTCTTCCGAAGTTCGTTATATCCGTTTAGAATGCAAAGCGACCATCGGTCAGGTCGGTAATATTGAGCACGAAAACATCAAAGTCGGTAAAGCAGGTAAGAAACGTCACATGGGCATTCGTCCTACCGTTCGCGGTTCCGTTATGAACCCTGTTGACCACCCCCATGGCGGCGGCGAAGGTCGTTCCCCCATTGGCAGACCTTCTCCTGTTACACCCTGGGGTAAACCCGCGTTGGGTTACAAGACTCGTAACAAGAAGGCTCGTACGAACAAGCAGATCGTAAAGCGTAGAAACGATAAGTAATGAAGGAGGAGCACAATGAGCAGAAGCGTTAAAAAAGGACCTTTTGTTGAGCAGAAGCTTTATGACCGTATCGAGGCCATGAACAAAGCCAACGAAAAGAGAGTCATAAAAACCTGGTCAAGAGCTTCCACAATCTTTCCTGAGTTTATCGGACACACCATTGCAGTGTACGATGGAAGAAAGCACATTCCCGTGTATGTGACCGAAGATATGGTCGGACATAAGCTCGGCGAATTTGCCCCTACCAGAACATTCAGAGGACATTCGGGCTCTAAGACAACCAACTCGAAGTAATTGATAGACGACTTTCGCAAAGGCGAAAGTGAAAGGAGGACTTGTCTGCATGGCAGAAGTTACCATTGCCAAGGCATATAGAAACGATGTTCGCATTTCCACAAGAAAAGTGCAGATTGTTCTGGATTTGATCCGCGGGAAGGAAGCGAATGTTGCCGTAGGCATTCTTAAAAACACAAGAAAAAGTGCAAGCGAATATGCGATTAAAATTCTCAAAGAAGCGATGGCCAATGCTGAAAATAACTTCGGTATGGATAAAGAGAAATTGTACGTATGTGAATGCTTCGCGACTCCGGGTACCACAATGAAAAGAGTGATGCCCAGAGCACAAGGCAGAGCGTTTCGCATTTTAAAAAGAACCTCGCATATCACCATTTGCGTGAAAGAAAAAGAATAAGGAGGTAAAATCTATATGGGTCAGAAGGTTAATCCCCACGGTCTCCGTGTGGGTGTCATTAAAGACTGGGATTCCAGATGGTACGCTAAAGATGAAGATTTTGGCGACGTACTGGTTTCCGATTATAAGCTCAGACAGTATCTGAAAAAGAAGCTCCATGAGGCCGGCGTTCCTAAGATTGAAATTGAAAGAGATGCCTCCTCTCGCGTCAAGGTTCTGATTCACTGCGCCAAACCCGGCAGAATCATTGGAAAAGGCGGCGTAGACATTGAAAATTTGCGCTTAGACATTGAAAAATTTCTGGGTGGTAAGAGTGTTGCAGTCAACGTCAACGAAGTCAAATCTCCCGATTTGAACGCACAGTTGGTGGCTGAAAACATTTGTTCTCAGCTGGAAAGAAGAATTTCCTTCCGTCGTGCTGTGAAACAGAGCATCGGCAGAACCATGAAATTGGGTGCCCGAGGGATCAAAATTGCCGTTTCCGGCCGTTTGGGCGGTGCTGAAATTGCAAGAAGCGAACACTATCATGAAGGTACGATTCCCCTGCAAACCATTCGTGCCGATATCGATTACGGTTTTTGGGAAGCCCGCACCACCTATGGTAAGATTGGCGTAAAAGTTTGGATCTATAAAGGTGAAGTGTTGGCGAATTCCGCCAGAACCAGAATGGAAGCTCCCCGCAAGGAAAGAGAAGATCGCCGCGATCGCCGCGATCGTCGTTCTCCTGATCGGAGAGAAAGACCCTCTAGAGAAGGAGGAAACAGATAATGTTAATGCCCAAAAGAGTGAAATACAGACGAGTTCATCGCGGCAGACTGACCGGTCGTGCATCCCGTGGCAACACCCTCGTGTACGGCACCTACGGTTTGATGGCGGAAGAACCCGCTTGGATAACCAGCAACCAGATTGAAGCTGCCCGTATTGCTATGACTCGTTATATCAAACGCGGCGGTAACGTTTGGATTAAAATTTTTCCTGACAAGCCCGTTACAGAGAAACCCGCTGAAACCCGAATGGGTTCCGGTAAAGGTTCCCCTGAGTACTGGGTAGCGGTTGTGAAACCCGGAAAAGTGCTGTTCGAAATGGACGGTATTTCCGAGGAATCAGCGAAAGAAGCTATGCGTCTGGCTGCCCACAAACTGCCTATCAAGTGCAAGTTCATTCAGAAAGAAGCATAAGGAGGTAGCGGAATGAAAATCACTGAAATCAGAGAAAAGACCGCGGCTGAACTGGAAACAGTGCTCCGTGAATTGAAAAGCGAATTGTTCCGTCTCCGCTTTCAACATGCCATCAATCAGCTTGACAATCCACAAAAGATCGTTGAAACCCGCAAGGACATTGCCCGTGTGATGACTGTGCTCCGTGAAAAAGAAATCGCGGCAGCTCGTCAAAGCAATGTGCAGTAATCGGAAAGGAGTATGGACATGAACGCAGAAAGAACCCTGAGAAAAACTCGTACCGGCAAAGTGGTCAGCGACAAAATGGACAAAACCATCGTTGTAGCGGTCGAGGATAACGTAAGACATGCTCTTTACGGTAAAACTGTGAAAAAGACTGTAAAATTCAAGGCACACGACGAGGAAAATACCGCTCATATCGGCGACAAGGTTCTGATTATGGAGACCAGACCTCTTTCCAAAGAGAAAAACTGGCGCCTGGTAAATATCATCGAGAAGGCGAAATAACGGCTTTTCGTTTAAAGGAGGACACATAACGTGATACAGCAACAGAGCTTTATGAAGGTTGCCGATAATACCGGCGCCAAAGAATTGATGTGCATCCGCGTGCTGGGTGGAACCGGCCGCCGTTATGCGAACATCGGTGATGTTGTGGTTGCTACCGTGAAAAAGGCCACGCCGGGCGGCATGGTCAAAAAAGGCGAAGTTGTCAGAGCCGTCATCGTCAGAACTGCAAAAGGTATGCGTAGAAGCGATGGTTCTTACATTAAATTTGACGAAAACGCAGCAGTCATCATCAAAGAAGATAAAAACCCCAGAGGTACCCGTATTTTCGGGCCTGTAGCAAGAGAACTCCGTGACAAGGATTATTTGAAGATTTTGTCCTTGGCACCTGAAGTACTATAGTCGGAGGTGAAACGTAATGGCTAAAATTCATGTAAAGACCGGTGATGTCGTCATTGTCAACTCCGGCAAAGACGCAAGCGGCAAAGAACCCAAAATGGGCAAAGTCATTCAGGTTTCTCCTTCCGAAGGAAAAGTGATTGTGGAAGGTATTCACGTAATTTCCAAGCACGTGAAACCCCAGAAACAGGGTGAAGCCGGCGGCATCATCAACACCGAAGGTGCTATCTACGCTTCCAAAGTGAACCTGTACTGCCCCAAGTGTAAAAAAGGCGTACGTGTGAAGCATCCTGTTGTAAATGACGAAAAAGTACGTGTCTGCGCCAAATGCGGCGAACAACTTTAAGAAAGAGGAGGAGTAAACACATATGTCCAGATTAAAGGATTATTATAACAACGAAGTCGCTCCTGCTCTGATGAAGCAGTTTGCGTACAAGAGCCCGATGCAGATTCCCAAGGTTGAAAAAGTAGTGGTGAACATCGGCGCCGGCGAAGCCAAAGACAATGTGAAAGTCATTGACAGCATTATGGCTGATCTTGCCGCTATCACAGGGCAGAAACCCATTGTGACCGTTGCTAAAAAATCAGTTGCAAACTTCAAACTGCGTGCCGGTACCAAAATCGGTGCTAAAGTGACTTTGCGCGGTGAAAAAATGTATGAATTCATTGACAGATTGTTCAACCTGGCTTTGCCTCGTGTTCGTGACTTCAAAGGGATCAACTCCAATGGTTTCGATGGCAGAGGCAATTACTCTCTGGGTTTGAAAGAACAGTTGATTTTCCCCGAAATCGAATATGAAAAGGTCGACAAAATCAGAGGTATGGATATCTGCTTCGTTACCACGGCAAACACCGATGAAGAAGCAAAATTTCTTTTAACCATGATGGGTGCGCCCTTCACGAAGGATTGAGGAGGATAGAATAATGGCTAAGAAATCAATGATTCTCAAACAGCAGAAATCCCAGAAATTCTCTACCAGAAGATACAACAGATGTAAAATTTGCGGCAGACCCCATGCATATCTTCGTAAATACGGTATTTGCCGTATTTGCTTCCGCGAATTGGCTTACAAAGGTCAGATTCCCGGTGTGAGAAAAGCCAGCTGGTAAAGACAAATACGCACATAAGTGCATTGGATGCAAACTAAGTGCAAATAGGAGGAAAATAGTCATGCAAATTACAGATGCAATTGCTGATATGCTTACCAGAATCAGAAATGCCAATGCTGCGAAGCATGAAAGCGTTTTGATCCCCTGTTCCAATGTGAAAAAGGCGATCGCTGAAATCCTTCTCACTGAAGGGTATATCAAAAGCTATCAGATGATTGAAGACAGCAAACAGGGTATTATTAAAGTAGCCCTCAAATATGGCCCCGGTAAATCCAGAGTCATTCAGGGCTTGCGCAGAGTATCCAAACCCGGTCGCCGTATTTACACCAGTTGTGAAGAAATTCCCAGCGTTATGAAGGGTCTCGGTATTTCCATTGTATCGACCTCCAAGGGTATCATGACCGGTAAAAATGCAGTGAAAGAGAATGTTGGCGGCGAAGTCCTCGCCTTCATTTGGTAAGGAGGAAGAAAGATGTCAAGAATCGGTAGACTTCCGGTGACTGTACCGGCGGGTGTGAATGTAACTCTTGACGGCTCCTCTTTGACTGTGAAGGGCCCTAAAGGAGAGCTGTCCAATACATTCCACCAAGATATTTCCATCGCATACGAAAACGATGTAATCACGGTTACTCGTCCCAGCGATGAAAAAGAGCACAGAGCTCTTCATGGTTTGACCCGTTCATTGATCGCCAACATGATTTACGGCGTATCCAACGGGTATAAAAAAGAACTTGAAATCAGCGAAGGTGGCTATCGTGCCACAAAAGACGGTAAAAAGCTGATTTTGAAACTGGGATTTTCCCACGACGTATACTTCGAAGAAGCTGATGGTATCACCTTTGAAGTTCCCGCCGCCAACAAAGTGGTTGTTTGTGGCGCTGACAAACAAAAGGTCGGCCAAATTGCTGCTGAAATCCGTGCCAAGAGACCTCCCGAACCCTACTTGGGCAAAGGCGTCCGCTATGCCGGTGAAGTCATCAGACGCAAAGCCGGCAAAGCTGGTAAATAAGGAAGGGAGAGGTAAAACATGGTTTCTAAAATTGATAAAAATGCGAAGAGAAAAATTCGTCAAAAAAGAATCCGCAGCAAAATATCCGGAACCGCTGCTCTTCCCCGCCTGAATGTATTTCGTTCTTCGTTGCACATTTACGCGCAGATCATTGACGATGAAAAGGGTGTGACCTTGGTATCTGCTTCTTCCCTCGACAAAGAAAATGAGGGATCGGGCTCCAACAAGGAAGCAGCCAAACAAGTTGGTATGAACGTTGCGAAAAAAGCTCTGGAAAAGGGCATTTCTGAAGTTGTATTCGACCGCGGCGGCTATCTCTACCACGGACGTGTCAAGGAACTGGCTGAAGGTGCCCGCGAAGGCGGACTCAAGTTCTAAATTTACAGGAGGAGTATCATGGCTCAAAGAATAGATGCCGCAACACTCGACTTGAAAGAAGTTGTTGTTGACGTTAAAAGTGTTTCCAAGACCGTGAAAGGCGGCCGTGTTCGTAAGTTCACAGCCCTCGTTGTCGTCGGTGATGGAAATGGTCATGTTGGCTGGGGCCTCGGCAAAGCTTCCGAACGTCCCGAAGCCGTCAGAAAAGGCATTGAAGATGCCAAAAAGAACATTATTGAAGTGTCGCTGAAAGGCACCACCATTCCTCACGAGGTGATTGGTGTGTTCGGCGCCGGCCGTGTTCTGTTGAAGCCCGCTCCCCAGGGTACGGGCGTTATTGCAGGCGGTAAGGTAAGAAGCGTTGTCGACATGGTCGGTATCAAAGACGTTCGTACCAAATGTCTGCGTTCTAACAATCCTACCAACGTTGTCAAGGCGACCTTTGAAGGGTTGAAGTCTTTGAGAACCGTTGAACAGGTTGCAAAAATGCGTGATAAAACACCCGAAGAAATCATTGGCTAAGGAGGAAGAATATGGCTTCTATTAAAATTACGCTGGAGAAAAGTCTCATTGGCAGACTAGAAAAGCAGCAGAAGACAGCAGCTTCGCTTGGTTTGAAAAAAATCGGGGACTTTACCGTGCAGGAAGACAGCGCGGCTCTCCAAGGCAAAATATTTGTGATCAAACATTTGATAAAAGTTGAAAATGTCTGATCGTCTCTGATGCGTTCATCAGAATGAATCAAATGAAGGAGGAATACCAATGAAGCTTTGCGAACTTTCCCCCGCACCCGGCTCTACAAAAGCCGCATGGCGTAAGGGCAGAGGGATGGGTTCTGGTAACGGTAAAACGGCCGGCCGCGGACATAAAGGTCAGAGTGCACGTTCCGGCGGTGGTGTCAGACCCGGATTTGAAGGCGGTCAGATTCCCGCATACAGAAGATTGCCCAAACGTGGATTCAATAACACTAAATTCGCTACCGTATATGCTACCGTTAACGTAGAGGATCTCAACCGCTATGAAGATGGTTCAGTTGTTACAATCGATACTCTGCTTTCCGATAAGGTGCTCAAAAAGTCTTTTGACGGTTTGAAAGTGCTGGGCAACGGTACACTGAGCAAAAAAGTGACCGTACAGGCTACAGTTTTCTCGGCATCCGCCAAAGAGAAAATCGAAGCTGCCGGCGGAAAGGCAGAGGTGATCTAAGTGTTTGCCACCTTTGCAACCGCATGGAAATTACCCGACATTCGGAAGAAATTGCTGTTTACATTTATGATCATCATTTTATTCCGTATTGGCTGCGTAATTCCCGTACCATTTGTCGATGCAGCGGGCTTGAAGTCTGCTTTTACAGAAGCTACCAACGGAACGTTCTTTGAATATATGAACATTTTGTCCGGTGATGCGTTCTCCAGAGCAACTTTGTTTGCTCTTTCGATATCGCCCTACATCACAGCATCCATCATTGTACAGTTGCTGACCATTGCCATTCCTGCTTTGGAAAGAATGTCAAAAGATGAAAATGGCAAAAAGAAATTGAATCAGATTACCCGTTATACCACGGTGGCTCTAGCTCTGCTGACCAGCTACGGCTATTATGCCTATCTGCGCACACTGACTGCCTCTGCAACGGGTCTGGATCACAATGTGCTTTACAACAACGGATGGTTTGTTGCAGTTGTGATCATATCCAGCCACTGTGCCGGTGCTGCCCTTATTATGTGGCTTGCCGAAAAAATCAATGAGAATGGTATTGGAAACGGCATTTCCATCATTCTGTTTGCAAACATCATCGCTTCAGCGTACACATTGGCGCAGAGTATCATTGAAAAAGCTAAAACCGATTTCGGCGGCGCTATTCTCTATGGTGCGGTTCTGATTATAATATTGGTCTTGTTGATCACGTTCGTTATTTTCATTACCAATTCCGAAAGACGCTTGCCCGTTCAGTATGCCAAACGTGTCGTGGGCAGAAAAATGTATGGCGGCCGCAGCACATTTCTACCGATTAAGTTGAATATGTCCGGCGTTATGCCCATCATCTTCGCTTCTTCCATCGTGTCGCTGCCTTCTACCGTTTCAGCTCTTTTTGGAAAAACCGGCAGCTATACATGGGCATCTGCGGAAACTTTCGGACAGAAATTGATTTGGTTCTTTTCTACCAACTCACCGTTCTATCCCGTTTTTCTCTTTCTGCTCATCATCGGATTTTCTTATTTTTATCTGGCCATTTCATTCAATCCTGTTGAAGTTGCCAATAACCTGAAAAACAACGGCGGATCTATTCCTGGTATCCGTCCCGGCAAACCCACCAGTGATTTCATCACCAAGATATTGAGCAGAATCACTTTCCTGGGTGCCTTGTTCCTGGGCATCATCGCCATCCTCCCCTTTGTACTCAACCTGTTTATGACACTCCCCAAAGGTTTGTCTTTTGGTGGTACATCCCTTTTGATCGTGGTCGGTGTTGCATTGGAAACCGTCAGGGAATTAGAATCTCAGATTACGATGCGCCATTATAAAGGCTTCTTAGAATAAGGAGTAGCAGCAATGAAAATTCTATTTTTAGGCGCTCCCGGTGCCGGAAAAGGCACCCAGGCGGAGATCGTCAGCCAGAAGCTGAACATCCCTACGATTTCTACGGGCGCTATGATTCGGGAAGCACTCAAAGCAAAAACCGAAATGGGATTGGCCGCCAAATCGTATATCGATGCCGGCGAGTTGGTTCCGGATGAAGTCGTGATTGGGATCGTCAAAGACAGACTGGCCCAGGATGATTGCAAAAATGGTTTTATTTTGGACGGTTTTCCCCGAACTCTGCCCCAGGCAGAAGCCCTGGAACAAATGGGCATTGCATTGGATGCAGCGGTCAATATCTTTGTTCCCGATGAAAAAATCATAAAACGGATGTCCGGCAGGCGGGTTTGCGATACGTGCGGCGCAACTTTCCACGTGGTTTATAAGCCCACTGCCAAAGAGGGTGTTTGTGATAAATGTGGCGGTACGTTGAAAACACGCAGTGATGATTTTCCCGCAGTTGTAAAAGATCGTTTGGAAGTCTATCATAAGCAAACCGAGCCACTTGAGCGGTATTATGCGGATCGGAGCATTCTTCTGACTGTCATCGGACAGGAGGAACTGAAAGATACCACCCGCCTCACGCTGGAAGCGTTGCATATTCATGATTAATATTCGAAACGCGCAACAAATTGAAACGATGTCCAAAGCCTGCCGTATCGCCGCTGAGGCGCGCGCCATGGCAGGCAAGGAAATCAAGCCCGGGGTTTCGTTGATATCTCTGGATCGAAAGATCAAAAATTTTATCGAATCCAAGGGTGCTCGTCCTTCCTTTCTAAATTACAATGGTTTTCCCGCGAGCGCTTGCATCAGTTTGAATGATGAAGTGATTCACGGAATTCCCGATGAACGTATTCTGCGGGAAGGTGATATTGTAAGCATTGATGTGGGTGCCTACTATTTAGGTTACCACGGAGATTGCGCAGCCACCTTTGCGGTCGGAGCTATTTCGCCGGAAGCTAAACGGCTGATTGCCGTCACGCGGCAGAGCTTTTACGATGGAATAGCGGCCTATAGGTCCAATGCCCGTTTAGGTGATATTTCAAGTGCTATACAGAAAACCATTGAAGCCGCCGGATATTCGGTGGTGAGGGAATTTGTGGGGCATGGTGTAGGAACCAACTTACATGAAAGCCCCGATGTTCCCAATTACGGTTCCCCCGGTCACGGTACGCGATTATACAGCGGCATGACGCTGGCGATCGAACCGATGGTGTGTGCCGGCGCGGCTGATGTGATCATCACCGATAACAACTGGACAGTGGTTACGTTGGATCACAGTTTGTCGGCTCACTATGAAAATACGGTGGCCATTACCGAAGAAGGAATTAGAATCCTCACGGTAACAGAGGAAGACGTATGAGAATGGATGTGAAACAGGGAAGCGTAGTGATGTCCATAGCCGGACATGACAAAGGACGCTTACACGCGGTGTACGAGGTCAACGACCCGTATGTGCTGCTGATCGACGGCCGCAGACGGCCGGTGGAACATCCGAAACGAAAAAAAGCAATTCACACACAATTGATTTCAACCGATAGTCCGCTTGTGCATGAGCACGAAGCCTGGACCAACCGGAAAGTCAGAGAAGCGATTCGGAGTGTTGCCCATACGGTCGGCGACACCGATTTGATGAAGGAGGATTCGTATGTCAAAAGATGATGTCATGGAGTTTGAGGGCACCGTGATAGAAAGCTTGCCCAACGCAACGTTTCGCGTGAAGCTTCCCAACGATGTTGTCATCATGGCTCATATTTCAGGCAAAATGAGACTCAAGTATATCAAGATTATTCCCGGCGACCGCGTATTGGTGGATGTATCCATATATGATCCCACCAAGGGAAGAATCACTTGGCGTTTATAAGAAGCGTAAGCAAGACATCCGGCAGTAGGCCGGTTCACCAAAATTTCATGGTTGGAGGAAACTGTCATGAAAGTGAAACCTTCGGTAAAAAAGATTTGTGAAAAATGCAAGATCATTCGTCGCAAAGGGATTGTAATGGTCATTTGCGAAAACCCCAAACACAAGCAGCGTCAGGGTTAGGGTGGAGGTGAAGCGCATAAATGGCTAGAATTGCAGGAGTA
>DIRA01000004.1:57571-58395 GCA_002427425.1 Clostridiales bacterium UBA5448
TTGCGAAAACCCCAAACACAAGCAAAAGCAGGGTTAATAAGTATAGGAGGAAAAATACATGGCTCGTATAGCAGGCGTTGATGTTCCCAAAGATAAACGTATCGAAATCAGCTTGACGTATATTTTCGGTATTGGCAGAACTTCGGCGAACAAAATCTTGGCAGAAACCGGGATCAACCCCGACACCCGCGTCAGGGATCTGACCGAGGAAGACATTGCGAAGCTGCGTGATACCATTGAAAATCATTTCGTGGTTGAAGGCGACCTCCGCAGAAACATTGCGTATGATATCAAACGCATGACCGACATCGGTTGTTACAGAGGTATCAGACACCGTAAAAGTCTGCCCGTTCGCGGACAAAGAACCAAAACGAACGCCAGAACCCGCAAAGGTCCGGCGAAAACCATTGCGAATAAGAAGAAGTAAGGAGGTTTGAGCAAACATGGCCGCAAAAGCAACATCCACCAAAAAGGTTGTAAAAAAACGCAGGGAGCGTAAGAATATTGAAAAAGGCGCAGCGCATATCCGCTCAACCTACAACAATACCATCGTAACCATTACCGATATCAACGGTAATGCACTTTCTTGGGCTTCCGCCGGCGAACTCGGATTCAAAGGTTCCAAGAAATCCACTCCCTTTGCCGCTCAGATGGCTGCCGAAACCGCTGCTAAGGCTGCAATGGAACATGGTTTGAAAACTGTTGAGGTCTATGTAAAGGGTCCCGGTCAGGGCAGAGAATCCGCTATCCGTGCACTGCAAGTCGCGGGACTGGATATCAATATGATCAAAGACGTTACACCCATCCCCCACAACGGATGCCGT
>DIRA01000004.1:58575-58818 GCA_002427425.1 Clostridiales bacterium UBA5448
CCACAACGGATGCCGTCCTCCCAAGAGAAGACGTGTCTGATACGGAAAAGAAGGAGGTCCCAATATGGCAAGATATACCGGCCCGTCCTGCCGCCAATGCCGCAGAGAGGGCGTTAAACTGTTTCTGAAAGGCGACCGCTGCTTCTCCGATAAGTGTGCGATCGCTCGTCGCAATATCATTCCGGGTCAACATGGCACAGGCCGCAGAATGATGATCAAGGAATATGGCATGCAGCTTCGTGA
>DIRA01000004.1:59026-61651 GCA_002427425.1 Clostridiales bacterium UBA5448
CAGCTTCGTGAAAAACAGAAAGCAAAGAGATATTATGGCATTCTGGAAAAACAATTCCGGAATTATTTTAAGAAAGCCGATGCTAAAGAAGGTATGACCGGTGAGAATTTGCTGGTTTTGATTGAACGCCGTCTTGACAACGTAGTTTACAGAATGGGTCTGGCTGAAAGCCGCACCGAAGCCCGTCAATTGGTTCGTCACGGTCACTTTATCATCAACGGCAATAAAGCAAACGTTCCTTCCATGCTTGTGAAGCCCGGTGATGTGGTTGCTGTGAAAGCATCCAGCAAATCTGCTCCCAAGTTCAAAGCATTGGCAGAAAATCTGGAAGGCAAACTCAATCCCAAATGGTTGACGGTAGACAAAGCCAACCTTTCTGCGACTGTTGCAACCATGCCCGCCAGAGAAGATGTTGACTTTGAAATCCAGGAACATTTGATCGTTGAATTGTACTCCAAATAATCGCTTACCCTCGCCACACGCACACATGACTTTACGCTTGTTGCGTAATGAGCCGTATTATTGAACCAAGGAGGGTTACAAATATGATTGAAATTGAAAGACCCACTATTTCAACCGTTGAGCAGAATGCGGATGGATCCTACGGTCGTTTTGAAATCGAACCTTTGGAAAGAGGTTTCGGTATTACGTTGGGAAATTCTCTGAGAAGAATTCTTCTCAGTTCCCTCCCCGGTGTAGCGGTTACCAACGTAAAAATCGACGGAGTGCTCCATGAAATTTCCACGATTTCCGGTATTAAGGAAGACGTGACCGAAATCGTTCTGAATGTGAAAGGTATCAACGCAAAGTTGTTTGAAACCTGTCCCAAAACCGTCATCATTGACGTTGAAGGAAAAAGGGATATCATTGCCGGCGACATTCAAGGCGATTCCGATATTGAAATTCTCAATCCTCAGCACCACATCGCAACTGCTTCCGCAGGCGCGAGATTTTACATGGAATTGACCTTTGACCGCGGTCGCGGTTATGTATCGCAGGAAAAGAACAAGAAACTGGGCAACCCCAGCATCGGTACCATCTATACCGACTCGATCTACACCCCTGTGTATAAAGCCAACTACAATGTGCAGTCCACCCGTGTCGGCGATGTCACTGACTTCGACAAATTAACACTGGAAGTACTGACCAACGGTACGATCACTGCCAAAGAAGCCATTTCCCTGGCTGCCAAGATTCTCAACGAGCATCTCAACCTGTTTGTTGACCTCTCCGAAGAGGGCAGGCGAGCAGAGATCATGGTTGAACGAGAAGAAACCGTTATGGGAAAAGTTCTTGAGATGACCATTGAGGAACTTGAAATGTCTGTTCGCAGCTTCAACTGCTTGAAACGTGCAGGCATTGACACCGTCGAAGATTTGACCAAACGCACCGCCGAGGATATGATCAAGGTTCGCAACCTGGGCAAAAAGAGTCTTGATGAAGTCATGCAGAAACTACATTCCTTGGGTCTGAGCCTGAAAAAAGAAGACGAATAATCCTGATAAAAATGACTGCCATTTGGCAGAGTATCTCTTGCACGATACTGATTAAGGAGGTAACACGAAATGCCCGGAACCAGAAAACTTGGCAGAAAGACGGACCACAGAATGTCGATGCTGAGAGGCATGGTCACATTCCTATTGGAAAAAGGTTCTCTTGAAACCACTGTTACCCGCGCGAAGGAAGTCAGAAGCCTGACTGAAAAAATGATTACGCTGGGTAAAACCAATACCCTTGCCAATAAGAGAAGAGCTCTTGCGTTTATTACCAAAGAAGATGTCGTCAAAAAACTGTTTGATGAAATTTCTCCTGCCTATCTAGAACGCAACGGCGGTTACACGCGCATTCTCCGCATGGGTCCCAGACGCGGTGATGGCGCCGAAATGGCTATCATCGAACTGGTGAAAAACGAAGAATCATCTAAGAAATAATTGTATGTTTGACACCCCGAAGCCCGATACGCCGGTATTGGGCTTTCGGTGTCTTTTGTGAGGTGAAAATACATGAACCAAAACATCACAAATCAAGTATCAACGGCTGTCAAAGAATTAGTAGAAGCAGCAAAATTCAACAAAGGTGACCTCTTTATCATCGGTTGCTCCTCCAGTGAAATTGTGGGGGAGAGAATCGGCAAAGGATCCAATATGGAAGCTGCCGAAACTGTATATGAAGCATTGGCACCCCTTTTGAAAGAAGCCGGGTTGTATATGGCGGTACAGTGCTGTGAACATCTCAATCGTGCGGTGATTCTCGAACGGGAAGCGGCTGATAAATTTGGCTGGGAAGAGGTCAACGCTGTTCCACATGCTCACGCCGGCGGCGCATTTGCCACCATAGCATACCATCGCTTTACCGATCCGGTGGCGGTGGAACATGTGCGCGCTGTCATGGGGATGGACATTGGGGACACCTTAATTGGGATGCATTTACAAGAAGTGGCGGTACCCGTCAGAACCAGTGTGAAAAAAGTGGGCGAAGCCAACTTGGTGACCGCCAGAACAAGAGCCAAATTTGTGGGCGGCGCCCGTGCGCAATACAATGAAAAACTCCAATGATAATCAGAGCGGTACATCATCGCTCTGGTTTTTCATAGAATCTGCATTCGCGTGTATCCATAATCTTTTA
>DIRA01000021.1 GCA_002427425.1 Clostridiales bacterium UBA5448
ACCATATCATTGTACTCTATACAAGCCACAGGAAAAATCCCTGCATATCTCTTGCAAAAATCATGCATTTGGTGTATGATGAAATGTGTTTATTTATTTTCGATTTTTTATGTAAAATATCAATTCAATAACTATATAGAATATGAATTGAACAATACTCCTACGAAAGGAGACGGGAAATGCCGAAAGTCACCCTGGGAAATCAAACGCTATGGGCGGAAACCGGCGAAACCCTCTCAGGGGTTTTGCAGCGCCATGGCATTGCCCATCCCCATCCCTGCGGAGGAAGGGGCACTTGCCTCAACTGTCGGTTGACCGCCGGCGGGCATCTGTCCCAACCCGATCAAGACGAGCAGACCCGCCTTTCGCCCCGAGAGTTGGCATCCGGCGTTCGGCTCGCCTGTCAAACTCGCATTTTTGGGGATGCTTTTATCATTCTCCCCTCCTTTGGAGGTGCGGCGGTACACTGGGAGTCAGACAGTGAAATGCCCCACACACCTTCCCCGGGATTGGGACTGGCGGTGGATTTAGGCACCACCACCTGCGCTTTTGTGCTAACCGATCTAGAATCGGGTACCATCTTGAACCGCACTTCTGTATTGAATCCTCAAGTCGCATTTGGACAGGACGTTTTGACCCGCATCAGCCGGGTAGACGAACAGCCTGAAACGTTACATACATTACACACCCAATTGACTGAAGCCATTGATACACAAGCACATTTTTTATGTGAACAAACAGGGAGATCGTCCCGGGATATCCATTCCATCGTTTGCGTGGGTAACACCATCATTCTGCATTTTTTGGCGAGATATAATCCCACCTCCATCGGCAGGTATCCCTATACCCCACAAACCCTCTTTGGTACAGAATATCCCGCATCCCATTTTTCCTTTCACCATATACCCAACGCAACGGTGTATATTCCCCCCTGCATCAACGGCTATATCGGCGCGGACATCACCGCGGGACTGTTGATTCCCGAGATAAATAAAGAACCCTTTGTGTTTTTAGATTTGGGTACCAATGGGGAGATTGCTTATTATTCTCCCGCATCCGGGTTTTCCTTTGTATCTGCCGCTGCAGGCCCCGCCTTTGAAGGGGGCGGCATTGAAAAGGGCATGACCGCTCTAGAAGGAGCCATCACCGGTGCCAAGCGGCATAGGGGCCAATGGGAACTGACGGTGCTGGGAGGCAACAAGGCAACCGGCATTTGCGGCTCCGGTCTGATGGATGTGGTAGCCTGCCTTATGGAGGAAGAGCGGATCACCCCCGAAGGGCGGCTTGTTCGTCGGGGGGATGCAAACGATCCCGTGATAGAATGCGGTGAAAAACTCCTCTGTATACTGGAAGAGTCGGTATATCTGACCCAACAGGATATTTATCATTGCATGCTGGCAAAAGCGGCGATTGCCGCTGCCATTGATTTTGTTATGAAGGACAGAAAAGCCGATACCTTGTATCTGGCGGGAGGATGGGGAAAATACATGCAAATATCCTCCGCCCGTCTCTTGGGCTTGTTTGGTTCCCATTCGTTTCAAACCATTCGCCCTTTGGGTAACACCGCCCTCGGCGGAGCACTTACCTTGCTTGTATCCCCAAAATCCCGCGAGATTCTTCGTACCTGCCGGGACAACAGTGTTTGTATGGAAAGCGCAGGGGATCACGAATATTCGGAATTATTGGTTCATCATATGCAACTTAGACGTTGAAAGGACTTATTTTTATGGACTATCGTATATCAAATCGCATGAAAGAGTTGAAACCCTCTGCCATACGTGAAATTTTCAAGTCTTTGACCGACCCGGCCGTTATCCCTTTTGCAGCAGGCAACCCTGCTGCGGAATCTTTCCCCACAACCGAAATGTCAGAAATTTCGGCGGCTATTTTTGCCGATCCCGCCGTCACTTCCCAGGCCCTGCAGTATGGCATCACCGAAGGGTATACACCCTTGCGCACCTTGATTGCCGGGAGAAACAAGGCGCGTTTCAACTTCGGGCGGGAGTTTGATACCACCATCATCACCTCAGGCGGACAGCAGGGAATCGACTTGACCTGCAAAGTACTGTGCAACGAAGGGGATGTGATTCTCTGCGAAGAACCCAGTTTCATCGGTTCTCTCAATTCCTTCCGTTCCCACGGGGCAAAGCTGGTAGGTGTTCCCATGGAGGATGACGGTATTTCTTTAGAGGGACTGGAACAAGCCATGCAGGCAAACAAAAACGCTAAGATTCTCTACATCATTCCCAACTTCCAGAATCCCACCGGCATCACTCTGCCACTGTACAAGCGTAAAGCCGTGTATGAAATGGCAAAAAACGCGGGTATGATCATTTTGGAAGACAACCCTTATGGGGAACTGCGCTTTGCCGGACAGGACATTCCCACCATCAAAAGCATGGATGAGGACGGCATTGTGGTGTATTGCAGTTCGTTCTCCAAAATATTGTCTGCGGGCATGCGTGTAGGCTTTTTGGTCGCACCCGATGCGTTGATGCAGAAAATCGTGGTGGCAAAACAGACCAACGACGTCCATACCAACCTGTTTTTCCAGATGATTTGCGCCCGGTACATGGAACATTATGATTTAGATGCCCAGATTCAAAAGGTCCGGAATTTGTATGGAAAAAAATGCCGCCTGATGCTGAACGCTTTGGACAAGCACATGGACAAACGCATTGACTATACCCGACCCGAAGGCGGCCTGTTTATCTGGTGCCGTCTCCCCAACCACCTGTCCACCGCTCCCCTGGTAAAACTGGCAATGGAACGAAAAGTGGCGATCGTTCCCGGGGAAGCCTTTCTCAGCGATAGTAGCGGCGTATCCGACGGATTCCGTCTGAACTACTCCACCCCCACGGAAGAACAAATCACCCGTGGCATAGAACTTCTTGCTGACGCCGTAGCTCATTATTTACAATAACGGAGTATACCATGGAAAAAACTGAAAACAAAAAGATTATTTTTTCCGGAGCACAACCCTCCGGTGTGTTGACAATCGGAAACTATCTGGGCGCACTGAAAAATTGGGTCACCCTCCAGGACGCATACAATTGCCTTTACTGCGTGGTGGATCTTCATGCCATCACCATTCGCCAAACCCCGGCGCATTTGCGAAAACGCACTTTGGAAACTTTGGCGATTTACATGGCATGCGGCATCGATCCGGAAAAAGCCACCCTCTTTGTCCAGAGCCATGTGCCTGCCCATGCGGAATTGAACTGGGTTCTGGGATGCAACACCATGTTCGGGGAATTGTCCCGCATGACCCAGTTTAAGGATAAATCCGCGAAAAACAGCCAGAATATCAACGCTGGGCTCTTTACCTACCCCGTGCTGATGGCGGCGGACATTTTGCTTTATCAAGCAGATATGGTACCCGTCGGCGCCGACCAAAAACAACATCTGGAACTGGCAAGGGATATTGCTATACGTTTCAACTCTGCCTATTCCCCCACTTTCACGGTTCCCGAACCCTATATTCCCAAACTGGGTACCAAAATCATGTCATTGCAGGACCCGGAAAAGAAAATGTCCAAATCCGATACCAACCCACTTGGATTTATTTCCTTGTTGGATTCCCGGGATGTCATCATAAAAAAATGTAAAAGAGCCGTTACCGACTCTTTTACAGAGATCAAATATGATCCAGAAAACCGCAAAGGGGTCTCCAATTTGATGCAGATTCACTCCTGCTTTTCAGGGAAATCTTTGGATGAGATCGAAAAGGAATTTGCAGGAAAAGGATACGGAGACTTCAAAGCGGCCGTTGGTGAAACCTGCGCAAACGGACTTGCTCCCATCCAGGAACGGTACAATGCCATTTTGGCGGATCAAGCTTATTTAGAGCAAATCATGAAACAAGGCGCGGAAAAAGCAGCCCGTATGGCATCCAAAACCTTACGCAAGACGTATAAGAAAATTGGTTTTTACTCAATCGGTTAATAATAGGTATGCTAAAATGCCCACCAACAGATAATCCGGTTCTTCCGCCATGAATAAGAAAAATACCATCAATCCCAAAATCAACCAATCGCCTTGTGTAAAGGAAATGGTGGTCAACTTCTGGGAAATGGTTGGCGGCGGCAGAGGTTCGGGTGTGAGATTGTGCCTTACCACCGGAAACCCTCTCCCTTTTTCATCCATTCTTTCCTTGAGCTTTCTTGTATATTCCTGTCGCAACTGGGAATTTTTGGGTTCATAGGAACCTTTTTTTAAATCACCGTTGTACACACGCTCCCTCCTTTTACAGCAAATCTTTGGTGGTCAGCAGCAATTCGACCGATTGCATGGTTTTCATTACTTTATCGATTTTGTTTTGTTTGTTGTTATGCATATATGGTCTAATGGCTTTTAATACAGTAGATCTTTCGTTTTTCCCTTTGTTCAGTAAGTTTTGAATGGAGGGGGAACCCAGCACTTTCGAGATTTCAGCCATACTTTCCTTGTCAAAACCAACCCCTGCTCCTTGCGCGTGCTCGGTTTTCTCCGGATCTTTGCCACCGGAACCATCTTTCGGGGAAGATTGCCCCAAAGCTTTGGCAACCCCCATGATGGCTTCCAATCCCTTAGGGTCGGAAAACAAAGATTGCAGCTTATCGCCCAGATTATCCATGTTTACCACCGTGTGCGGCGTCCTCGATTGCTTTGGTAATCATTTTCAAGTTGTCTTCACTTAACTGAGAACTGAACGCCTTAATTTGTTCATCCGACATAGCGCCGACACTTTCTTTGAGCCTGGGAAGGTTTTGAATCATTTTGTTGATTTTCTTATCTTCAACCTTCATAGCCCGCATAATTTCCGTTAATCGTGTCTGTAATTCTTTCTCATCCATATTCAAAAGATATTGTAACTTTTCTTTGTTCATGTCCAAACATTTCACCCCATTTCTGCTATCATTTTATGCAATGATAAAAGGTCGGTGCTAATAAAATGAGATTCCTGGTGTTTTCCGACTCTCACGGCTGTACCGCCCCCTTGCTTTCGGCGTGCCAATCCCATCCCGACATCCGCCATGTTTTGTTTTTGGGGGACGGTTATGATGATATTGCTGCCTTGCAGGCAGCCCTTTTGGATGTGCAGATTATTGGCGTAAAGGGAAATTGTGATCCATCTTCTTGTCCATTGCCCCCGCTGCGATTGCTGGAAATAGAAAACATTCGCCTGATGTTGACCCACGGGCATCAGTATGGAGTCAAATTCGGTCTGGAGGGCTTAAAAAAAGCGGCAGGGGATCATCACGCACGTGTCGTTCTCTTCGGACATACCCATGTGCCAATGGATACATACCAAAACGGCGCATACTTTTTCAATCCTGGCAGTATTGCCCAAAATAATAAAAATTACGGTGTGTTGGAAATCACCCAAAAGGCAGTTTTGTTCGGACAACCAAAAGGATAATGCCATGAATACCATCCCGATTCATCATTTTGATTCCCTTCCCTCCACCAAACGATATGTAAACGATAAAGCCACCCGCGCCGTGGGTATCAACCCGGGAAGGACAGCTTTTGGTCACCGATGGAAACACCCTGTATCCCGTCAGCGCAAAGGAATGCGCCGCCGGGGGATTGTATAGGTATGAATGAGGATAAACATGCTGCAATATTCACCCAAAACAAAAAGAAAATCCTGGTTCGCTCTGCTGATCGCATTTTTGCTCATGATCGTTTGCTGGGCAGCCTCCCAAACTATAGAGGCGTATCGGCTGTTATTTCAAATAGGCAGCCTCATTGCCGCGATGCTGTTTATTCAGATTACTTCCCGGTACCTGTTGCCCCGCTATCATTACAGATTGGAAGGCAAAATGTTTTCTGTCATCAAAGTCCAGGGAAAACGGGTCTCCACCCTTTGTCATGTCGACCTATCGGAAGCAATCCTGTTGATTGACCGGCGCACCCTGCAAAAAAGCAAAGAAAAACACCCCTCCCTATCATGCTACAATTTCTGTCAAAACCTGTTTCCAGACAATCCGTGCCGATTGTATCTTACGCAAAACCAAAAAGAAGTTTTCATCCTTTTTGAGCCTGACGAGATATTTCGAAAAACCATGATAGATCAGATAAACTTGATCAAAACAGAGGTATCAAACCATGTACATTAAATTGCGCCTTCCTTCACTTTTGTTGATTTTCGTCCTGCTTTTGTCCTTGTTTTCCTGTGCAGGTGAAATTCCCGACAATACAACCAAAAAACCCGACAACAAACCAAACGATCATAACACGGAAAACCCTGATCCTACCCAGGAAAATCCCAAACATGATACCAACGAAAAATTGGAAAACTATCATCCCCTGCTATGGAAAGTCAGCGATGATCAGGGGCACTACATGTATTTGTTTGTAACATTGGAAGCGGCGGATGCTCCCATTTTTCCTCTCCCCGTTGCCGTGTGGAACGCATACTATGACAGCGTAGCCTTTTTGGCAGAAAAAGATGTATATTCTTTTGAAAAGCTGTTTGAAAAAAAGGATGATGAGAACGCGCAAAAACAGCTGATCGAATATTATAAAAAGCTCATGTATATGGACGATACCATTGCCTCGCACTTGTCCAAAAGTGCCTATACGGCAGCAACGACCATTTTTACCCAATATAACTTAACGCATAAACTGTACGAATATTACAACCCCATCTTCTGGATGGATAAAATGGATGAAATCATCATTAGGGAATCCGGGCTATCGGATCAATACAATACAGACATCCATATGATCGAGCAAGCCATGAAAGATGATAAACTCATCTCTTTGATGCGTATGGATGAAAAGGCAGTGATGCAAAGCAAGCTTTCGGATAAACTCCAGGAATATATGCTTTCTTCTTATCTGGAAGAAGGGGCGATTGATAAAAAAATCGAACAGATGAAAGACGGCTATCAGGCATGGATACAAGGGGATAAAGCCGCTTTGGAAACCATTTTCGCCGCCCCCCTGTTCCCTGAAATCCCCGCCACTCCCGCCCATGGGGAAACGGCATCCGAGATGTATACGTTATATACCGAATATATGGAGAAATACTATACTCCTATCATGAACGACGTGTTTGAACAAGTAAAAGGATATTTAGATGGCGGATATACCATTTTCTGTTCTCTACATGCCTCTTGGCTTTTGAGAAACGACGGATTGATCAACCGCTTATTTAACGCAGGTTATACCGTGGAACTTATGAATACCGACACCGAACAATAAAAAAATCAAAAACCTCTTGTATTCCCCCACAGCTTTGTGCTATACTCTATTGGCACAAAGCGATGTGCGGATGTAGCTCAATGGCAGAGCACCGGCTTCCCAAGCCGGCAATGCGGGTTCGATTCCCGTCATCCGCTCCACGGGGAAGGATGGATACCATCCTTCCTATTTTTTTAGGAGGCATTTTGACATGACCATCTCACAAGAACTGACAAAAAACGGCGTAAAAATGACATTAATGGGGGCCATGGACAGCAATTCCGCTCCTGGTTTTTCCATCGCTATTTTGAGTGCCATCGATGAATACGACCATGTGACCCTGGATTTTTCCGGATTGACTTATATATCCAGCGCAGGGCTTCGGGCTTTGCTTTCCGCCCAGAAGAAAGCCAATGTAACTCAAAAGGAAATTCAGGTGATAAACGTGCCCGCCAATGTACGGGAGATCTTTTCCATGACCGGATTTATGAGCATTTTGCATGTGGAGGAATGAAATGAAATCATCCTATGCCTGCCAAACCTTTTTGGAATTGGTGAACATCGACTGTGTATCGAAAGAAGAAGAGGCTGTATCCAAAGTCATACAGCAAAAACTCACGGAACTCGGCATATCCTTTCAAGAAGACAAAGCCGGAAAATCCATCGGGGGCAATGCGGGAAATTTGTATGTATATCTTCCCGGAACCCTGCCGGGTAGCGTCTTTTTCTCTGCCCATATGGATCGGGTCATCGGGGGCAAAGGCATTCGTCCCCACGTGGAACAGGACCGCATCACTTCCTCGGGAGATACGATTCTGGCAGCCGACGATCTTTCCGGTGTGGCGGGGGTTTTAGACGGGCTGCGCCGCATCCGTGAAAGTGATCTTCCCCACAAAGGAGTGGAAGTGCTTTTTACCGTGGCGGAAGAAATCGGACTTCTGGGCAGCAAGCATTTTGATTACTCCCGCATCCGCTCCAAGGAAGGGTATTTGTTTGACGGAGATGGAAGATTGGGTACCATTGTAAAATCCGCTCCCTCCCAAGCCGTTTTAGAAATTGAAGTCTTCGGAAAAGCCGCCCATGCAGGCTGTGAACCCGAAAAAGGTATCAATGCCATCATCGGTCTTTCCCGCATTTTAGCTTCCATCCGGGACGGTCGTCTCGATACAGAATCCACCGCGAATTTCAGCTATATCCAAGGGGGCAAGAGTTCCACAAACATCGTGTGTGACTATGCCTATTGCAAAGGGGAAACCCGCAGCAAACACCATGAAAACATGTTGGATTATATTGCCTATTTCCACCGCCATGCCAAAGAAGCCGTGGGGGATTTGAACGTGGTGGTAAACACGAAAGATACCCTTGTCTGTGAAGCCTTTGATTTTGACCGGGATACCGCCGTGGTCAAAAACGCTATCCGGGTGTGCGGCGATATGGGTATTCCATGTGAGGTGGTGGACAGCGGCGGCTGTATGGATGCCAATATTTTCAATGTCCATGGCATGGAAACCGTGGGGATGGGTACCGGCATGGAAGAAGTACACACTTTTTCAGAATATCAGTGGCTGGAGGACTTGCACCGTATCGGTGAAATGATAGAAAGAATCACACGCTGAAAAGGCATGTGCAATGAAACACGTTCCCTCCTTTCTTTCGGATCCCCGACATGTTCCCTCCACTTATTATTAAAATATACCACACTGTATGGTTGAAAGGAACCCTGAAAAATGAAGTATACATACAAAACAAACGGAACGTGTTCGTCCGCCATTGATTTTGAACTGGAAGGAAACGTGATCCATGGCGTTTCTTTTACCGGGGGATGCAACGGTAATTTAAAAGCACTGTCCGCCTTGGTGGAAGGGATGACGGTGGAAGAATACGAGATAAAATGCAAAGGTATTTCCTGCGGCTTCCGCTCTACTTCGTGCTCCGACCAGCTGGCACTTGCCCTGCGGCAGGCGCTGGACAATCAGAAAGCATAACAACAAAGGGGCTGTTGCAATAACAATCCCC
>DIRA01000020.1 GCA_002427425.1 Clostridiales bacterium UBA5448
CCTTTTGCACTGCTTTTTGCAGGCTTTTGGCTCTGTTTTTTTGTGGCTGTTTTGCGACAGCCCCTTTACACCGTTTATTTTACGAACTTTCTCAACAATCTCCGTAAAAACTTTGGCGGTCTCAATAATATGATTCGCATAACTTTTCCCCTTTCAATCACAACAAAATAGGACGCCGGCCGTGACGATCACAGCCGCTTCCACGATCACCAACACCGTGGTGGGCAAAAAAAACGCAACCAGTACGCCGCCGCCGAAGGCACAAACGGTCACTCCCATATGTCTTGCTCTATGTTTCAAAAAATCACCAACCTTCTGCGCCGTGGCTTTTCTTTGCAGGATATGGTGCGGGATATGTTTCTTCCCGGATACCTTCGGGATGATTTTCCGGCAGTGGTTTGCCCCGGCGGTCAGGACAGGTTTTCCCCCGCGGACAGGATCGGGCGGCCACCCGATACAGAGCGGCCGCACAGGCCTAAAGAGAAAGGATGGAAATGTCATATGTCTGATCCTATTTTCAATATATGCCCGAAATTCGAAGGGTTCTACTCCCCAAACGGTAATTAACAATTTGTTCATATATTCATGGACCATGTGTGATATAATTTTTATATTAACGTGGAAATAAATATATTTTTTTAGGATTGCCTATGAAATTTTACACACACGACGAATTAAAGCAGTTGTCGTTGGAGGATGCCAAAATCTATTGTTCCCGTCTGAGACGGTTTTTGATCGGGCAGGTGGAGAAAACCGGGGGGCATCTAGCATCCAATCTGGGCATCGTGGAAATTGCCGTGGGATTGATGCGGGTCTTTTTCCCGCCGGAAGATAAAATTATATACGATGTGGGGCACCAGAGCTATGTCCACAAGCTCCTGACGGGGCGGGGGGAACAATTTTCCACCCTCCGGTCATACGGAGGTTTGTGCGGCTTTACCCGTCGGGAGGAAAGTCCTTTTGACCCCTTTGGGGCAGGCCATTCCAGTACCTCGGTTTCGGCGGCTCTGGGGATGCTTCGTGCCCAGAAAATCGTGAACGGCGATAAAAAATCCGCCGTGATCGCCGTTGTCGGTGATGGGGCACTGTCCGGGGGCATGACCTTTGAAGCATTGAACAACGTGACCCCAAAAGATAAACTCATCGTCATCTTAAATGATAACAACATGTCCATTTCTCCCAACGTTGGAGCCATGTCCAAATATTTTACGAAAGTTCGTACCAGTGGATTTTACTATCCTTTGAAACACAAAACCCATTCCGTCTTATCTGCCATTCCTTTGGTGGGAGGCTATTTGACCAGCGCTTTAGGAAACACCAAAAAAAACATCAAAAAAATGGTGTACCCCATTGCTCTTGATCCTTTCGGCATGTATTATTTAGGCCCCGGAGACGGCAACGATTTGCGAGTGGTGGAACTGCTGCTCAAAGAAGCGGCTCGGCGAGAGGGTCCCGTTTTCATCCACCTGATTACGAAAAAAGGAAAAGGATACTCTCCCGCGGAGAAAAACCCTTTGGTGTTTCATAGCATTACAGCCAAATCGTCTATGAGTAATCAGAATGCAAAAACAACGTTTTCACGAAATTTTGGGGAAGTCATCACCCAGCTGGCAGCAAACAACCCCGGGATATGTACCATCACCGCCGCCATGGCGGAAGGATGTGGACTGACGGGATTTGCAAAAACCTATCCCAAGCGTTTTTTTGATGTGGGCATTGCGGAAGCCCATGCCATGACCTATGCCGCGGGGCTGGGAGCCGGGGGTGCTTTGCCGGTATATGCGGTATATTCCACCTTCTTCCAACGATGTTACGATCAGCTTCTCCATGACGTGGCGCTGCAAAATTTGCCTTTGTTGCTTGCCATTGATCGCGCCGGTTTCTGCGACGGGGACGGTGCCACCCACCACGGATTGTTTGATGTGGCCCTGCTTTCCACCATCCCCGGTTTGGTACTCGACGCACCCTTGACCTTAGAAAGCCAGAGCGAAACCCTCCGGCTAGCGGTGAAAAACATGCAAAAAGGCGGCGGCATCCATGGGGTGCGTTATCCCAAAGGATGCGAATCCTCTTTGATTCAAAAACATTTTCCCCACTATGCCCCCGCCTCTCTGGTGGGCAAAGGGGAAACGGATGTACTTTTTATCGTATCAGGTCAGGTATGTGAGCAGGTTCTTTTAGCCTATGAAAAACTGAAAACAGAGGGAAAAAATCCCGCTGTATTGCTCCTTACCCGTCTCCACCCCCTCCCGGATCTGAAAGAAGTCCTCTCTCCCATTACGGGGGTAAAAGCCATTTACATGGTAGAAGAAGGCATCCGCAACGGCGGCGTGGGAGAGACTCTGGCGGCCAATCGGAGTGAATGGGGTCTGCCAAACGCCCCTATTTCCATTTTCGCCGTAGATAACCGTTTTGTGCCCCACGGCAGCCGGTCCCATTTGCTCAAACACTGCGGACTGGACAAGGACAGCCTGTATCGGGCGGCCCTAAAGATCAAATAACATGCGGCTGGATGTGCGCATCGCTTCCCTTTACCCCTATTCTCGTTCCAAATCTGCCGCCATGGTGGCGGCGGGCTATGTTTGGGTCAATGGAAAGCGAATCACCAAAGCCGCCGAACCCGTCACGGAACACGATCTCATCACCATCGAAGAAAACCCCTTGGAAAAATACGTCAGCCGAGGCGGTTTGAAATTGGAAAAGGCCCTGGAGGTCTTTCGTGTGCCGGTGGAACACGCCACCGTGCTGGATGTGGGCGCTTCCACCGGCGGTTTTACCGATTGTTTGCTCAAGCACGGGGCAAAACAAGTCATCGCTCTGGATGTGGGCAGCGAACAACTCCACCCCACGCTCCGGGATCATCCTCGTGTCACCGTGATGGAACAAACCGACGCCCGGACATTGAAAAAAGAAACCCTGCCCCCGCTGGATTTGATCACCATGGACGTGTCGTTCATTTCCCAATCCCTGTTGTATCCCGCCCTCTCGGCATTGCTGCCCCTGGGGGGACAGATGATTTCCTTAATCAAACCTCAATTTGAAATGGAACGAAAAGGGGATGTGTCTAAAGGCGGCATTGTGAAAAATTGTAAAAAAATAAATGTTTGTATCCATTCCCTGGAGGAAAAAGCCAAGGCACACCATCTGCACATGGTTTCATGGATCCCTTCCCCCATCGAGGGCGGCGACGGGAACAAGGAATTTTTAGCAGATATAAGGAGGATTTGACATGTATAACCATGTTGCCCTGTTACCCAATCTGGAAAAAGAAGGAGCGTATACCCTGTCTTTAGAGATTATAAAGCGGTTGAAACAGCGCAATATCACCCCTGTCGTACCTTTGGCTTTACATGAACAACTACGGAATCAAGACGGTGTTTTTCTGTTTTGTGAAAATCTTCTCCCTTATTTGTCTTTGTGCATCGTACTAGGGGGAGACGGCAGTATTCTGGCAGCATCCAAACATACCGCCCCCTGGGGCATTCCCATTTTAGGGTTCCATTTTGGCCGCGTGGGATTCATGGCGGAACTGGAAAAGGACGAATTGCATTATTTAGACGATGTTTTGGACGGCAAATCTTATACCGTGGAAGAGCGAAGCATGCTCAAAGTCACCCTCCCCCACGGCAAAGAAGTAACCGCTCTGAACGATGTGCTCATCACCAACCCAGGCCACGCCATGCTGGACGCAGATGTGTTGGCGGACGGGTCCCTGTTGCAGCATTACCATGCCGATGGGCTTCTATTTTCCACCCCCACCGGCTCCACCGCCCACAACTTAGCGGCAGGGGGAGCGATTCTGGATGCGGGACTGCAAGTCATTTCCTTTATCCCCATTTGTCCCCATACCTTATACCGCACCCCGCCCGTAGTCTTTTCTTCTTCATCGGTGCTCACCGTATCGTCTCCCAGCACCCGTTCGGGCAAACTCGACGTGGTGGCGGACGGCCGGGTTGCGTATACCTTACAGGAAGGCGATTCCGTCATCATCACCGGCTCGGAACAGAAAACCCGGCTGGTGCGGGTAAAACATCAAAACGTACATTCCCTTTTGGCACGAAAATTGGCAGAAAGCTATCATAAATCCAATTTGTATTTTTAAACGAGGTCATCATGCTGCAATCCATGCATTTTGAAAATTTTGCCTTGTTCCGTCGGGCGGATTTCACATTCGACGGCAGTTTCTGTGCCATCACGGGGGAAACCGGCGCAGGCAAAACCCTGTTGCTGGAAGGCATTCGGCTGTTGTGCGGCAATCGCGCCAATCCCGATCTTGTCCGTCACGGCGAAAAGGTTTGCACTTTGACGGCGGTGTTTTCGAATTTGAAACCCCATCGCTTATCAGGATTGGAAGAATGGGGGATTTTCCCCGACAGCGAAGACGGCAATATATATGTGACCCGCACTTTGTTCTCTGACGGCAAATCCAAAGCTACCATCCATGGTCGCCCCGTATCCTTGACCACCTTGAAAGAAGCGGTGGGCTGTATGATGGAGATTCAGGAACGGGGGGATAACCAGTCCTTGTGCCGGGAAGAAAAGCATATAGAGTTTCTGACCCGTTTTGCCCGCTGTGAGGAGGAAGTGGAAGCCTACCGTGCTTCCTACAAAGCCTATCAACAGGCGGATGCCTTGTATAAAGACCGCCGCCGCGCTTTGAAAGAAGCGGAAGAAAAGAAAGAATGGTGGGAAATCCAGCGCAACGATATCCTCCTTGCCGGCTTAAAAGAAGGGGAAGAAGAAACCCTCCTTGCCCGCAAAGAGGTGCTGAGCCACGCCGCCGACATCCACGGCGCGGTGGTCCTTGCGCTGAACGCCTTGGGGGGCGACGGAGGGGAAGGCGCGGTGGATAAAGCCTTCCGTGCCCACAGCGCACTGGAAACGCTAGACGGAAAAATCGATGGCATGGCGGATGTGCTTACCCGCATAAACGATGCCGCTTATGAACTGGACGCCATTCGGGACGAATTGCGGGATATAAAAGAAGAATCCGATATCGACCCCGAAGCCGCATTGACCATGATCCAGGAGCGGCTCTTTACCATAGAGCAAATGAAACGGCGGTACGGTGGTACGGTTGCCACTGCGCTGGCGTACTTCGAAGAAATCAACGATAAAATCAAGTTGGCGGAAGACGGGGAAAGCGGACTGGAATATCTGAAAAAGGAACGGATTATCGCTTATAAGGAAGCCGTGGCAAAGGGGGAGATTCTTTCCCAAAAAAGAAAAGAAGCCGCCGCCCGGCTGTGCGACGCGTTGCATCGGGAACTGTCGGAGCTGGACTTGGAAAACATGCGTTTTTCTGTTCATGTCGAAGCGGTATATACCGAAATTCCCGCCCGGGAAAATAGAAAAGCTTCCCGCTTGATCACCTTGCAGGAGGACGGCATCGACCGGGTATCCTTTAGAGTCACCGCCAATATGGGCGAAAGCGAAAAATCTTTGGCAGACACTGCCTCCACCGGAGAATCCGCCCGCTTGATGCTGGCGCTACGATCGGTTCTGGCTTTGTCCGATGACAAAGATACCCTGATATTTGATGAAATCGACAGCGGCGTTTCGGGTAAATCCGCAAAGAAAATCGGTGAAACCCTGAAACGGTTATCAAACGATTTGCAAATCATATGCATCACCCACTCGGCGCAGGTGGCATCGTCTGCCGATACCCATCTGGTCATTGCCAAATCCGCCACCCCCGACGGACGCACCGAAAGCACCGTCACTCCCCTCACCCGGGAACAGCGTGTGGGGGAACTTGCCCGCATCTTAGGAGGACTCACCATCACCTCCGCCTCCATCGCCAACGCCAAAGAGCTGCTCAACGCACAAAAGAAAGCATGAAACGGGCGAGCCTTCCCCAGAAAGGAATCCATCCCCGCAGTGCTTTCTTCCTCTTTGGTTAACATAACATATATTCGATATACAGAAAATATAACGAGAGGATCCAGGATCTTCTCGTTTTTCAATTAAAATGTTAACATAACACCATTTTCATCTAACATCCATACATAGACGGATAAAATGTCGCCATTCATTCAACAGTATGGATTTGCCGGATAATTTCATCCCGAAAAACAGTGCGGATCGCAATCATTCCAATCACATATGAAATCATGTTATCATGCAAGCTGGTATATAAAATCACCGAACCTGAGCCTCCGATCATGAGTTCTAAGTGATTGATTTGATCTGCCAGATCGACAGAAGTATATACAATGGATAAACAATGTAGAAATGATGACAAAAACCAAAAGGATCACCATGGACATAACACCGGTTTCGCTTTGTAAACTGCTGATCAGGGATCCTACCGAAAAGAGCTTATTTTCATGTTCGCCGGCAAGGGAACGCAGAAACGTGATGTCGTCATTGCGGACGGTCAGCAGGTGAAAAACATTTGCACCCGGATATTTGCCCGACATGTCCCCCCTATCAAAATGGAGGGAAGGATATTTTCTCCCTCTTGATTTTGGTAATTTTGGAAGTGGGTGAAATTGTTGATGTTCCCCGTAACCACATAGTGCGGGGAATCAAACTTGCTTTTCTCTTTCATCTGGGTAATATCTATATCATCGATCACAATGCTGCCTGAATGGGGGGCATCCAATCCGCCAACCAAATGCAAAAGAGTGATTTTCCCGATCCGCTTTTCCCATAATAGAAACAATTTCCCCCTCGTTCACCCCCAAGGAAACATTGTCCACCGCCTTCACCGCCGCCGCGCCGGAAGCATACATTTTCGTAACATTCTTTAACGTTAACATGTTTGCTCCTTTTCATTCATTCCCCTGAGGAATACGGTATGTATGCTTCGCTTGTTTTTCGTTATTTTCATTTGTTTAGTTTTGTTATGCACAAATATTTTCAATTTGTCAATAATGGTATACATACACATACCCAATCAGCTCTGCTCGATTATCACTTGACTAAATATGGAAGCTGCGATATAATATGGATGTAATATCCTAGGATACATTTCCCCTTGCGGGGGAGGCGTCACGCAGTGACGGATAAGGTTTCAGCACCACCTCAAAGAACCTTTATAACAACATCAGAGCCTCTCCCCTTTAGACCCCTTTTCGGGCAGGCGCGTTACGCCCGAAACAGGTGAGAATGGCAATATAAGTGAAAACATTTTTTACAAAAGAAAGGAAAAATTGTATGATCAAAGTCGGTTTGGTGGGTTTTGGCGGTATTGCTCGTGTACATAAAGCCGCCTATGAAACACTGATGAAAGAGGCAAACTCCAAGGTCAAATTGGTATCCATTTTTGATGTGAATGCATCCCAGTTTACCAAATCCATATCCATTAACTTCGCCCGAGACATCCAAAACGATATATCTGCATATCATTTATATGACGACTTAGACGAAATGCTGGCAAAAGAAGAGCTGCATATGCTGGACGTTTGTATCCCGACTTTTTTGCATGAAAAAACCGTCTGCGATTTATTAAACCGCGGCTACCATGTGTATTGCGAAAAGCCCATGGCCGCCACGTTTGAGGAAGCCATGCGCATGATTGAAGCCAAACGGGACAATGATAAGCGACTTTTGATCGGGCATTTGCTTCGCTTTATGGAAATCAACGCCTATATGAAAGATATTCTTGACAAGAACATATACGGCAACGTGGTGGATGCCGCATTTTACCGTTTGTCCGCCGCTCCCCGTTGGAACGGCTGGCTGTTGGATGCGGACAAATCCGGCGGCTGCATTCTGGATATGCATATGCACGATATTGACCTTGCCCGTTTCTTCTTCGGCGATCCCTATGCCGTGTCCACCCTGTCCAAAGACGTGTACACCCGGTATGATACCAACCACACCACCTTGTATTATGATGATTTTACCGCCCAAGCAACCGGAGACTGGGCCTTGTCCGCCTCCTTCCCTTTCACCAGCGGCTACCGCATTTCCCTGGACAAAGCCACCATCGTTTTGGATGGAAATACGCTGACGGTTTACCCCGAAGAAGGGGAAGCCTTCTCCCCCGACTGCACCGAAAACGACGGAATATTAAATGCCATTCGTTATTTTGTACGGATTCTGGAAACCGGCGAAGATAACACTGTCAACCCCTCCATTTCCTCTGCCCAAACCGTTTATATCATCAAGAAGATGAAAGAATCTGCCGACCGAGGCGGCAAAAAACTGTCGGTACTGAACCTCCCCCGCTAATATTTGCCTTGCATATTCTCTTTCATCATCGGCCCTTCCTCCCGTGAGAAATTAATATGGAACCACGAAAGGAGAATACTATGAAAACACGCACATTATTCTTGTTGGCTTTATCCCTTATTCTCATGCTTTCCTGCGTGGCAGGATGCGGGACATATGTCAATGACACCCAAAATGAGCCTTGCGACGAAGAGCAGGGGAAAGATTACAAAGCAGTAAGCCCGGATACGAAAGAAAATTTATCTTTACCCACCGGTAAAAAAATCATCGTCACGGTGGAATATTCCCTGGAAACTAAAAAATTTAACGAAACCGTGAATGCCCTGAACGCAAAGGTTGCCAAACACGGCGGTTACGCCGAAAGCGCGTCGGTAAACAATGACTCCGAAGAATGCGCCGACGCCTACTTTATTTTCCGCATCCCCAGCGACAAGCTGAATGCTTTCTTGACCGATGTGGAAAACAGTGCGAAAGTGATCCGCAAAAGGCAAACCGCCGAAGATGTGACTTTGGATTACCACGATACCGAATCCCAGTTGACTGCCTTACGTTTGCAAGAGGAACGTATCCTCGCCCTTCTGAAAGATGCCAACTATCTTTCGGATATCCTCAATTTGGAAAACGAGCTTGCCAGAATCCGCGGAATGATTGAAAAACTCACCTCCTCTTTGAACAAGTATGACAATCTCATCGATTATGCTACGGTCAAGGTGTCTTTGAAAAAGGTGGTAGAATTTACCGAAACCGAAGAAACCTATATCCAGGTCGTCAAAGATGCCTTTGGTTCCACCATGTATTTTTCTAAATCTGTGTTGCATACCCTCTCCTATGCGATTGTCTGGCTCTCTCCCTACCTGATCCTCGCCGGAATAGTAGCGGCTGTTATCCTTCTTATTTTGAAAATCAAAAAAAGAAAAACGAAAAGCTAACATTCTCATCTCCGCATAGCTTCCAATAAAATGCACCCCAAAAGTTAGACATTAACTAACGAGAGGGGTGCATTTTTTATGGCAAACCATCCGTATGAAACAGGAAGGAATAGAAAACTAATAAACAAAAGCTACCATTTGTTGTTTTGCCAATATTGAATATAGCAACACAAAACGGCTTAGATTTTTGATACAAGCCGTGGGAAAGGTACACCCCGACCAGCCTTTTTTCGCTGTTCAGGGAATAAAAAAGACCGTACCGAAGCACGGTCTTATTGTCATGATTTCATATCAAAGGACGGGTTGAATGCGTAAAAGTCTTTTTCATTCAATCTGTCGATAGCGATGCGAAGTACTTCTCCGAACCGTTGGAAGTGGATAATTTCTCTGGCACGTAGGAAACGAATAACGTCTTTCACATCCGGGTCATCCACCAGTCTAAGGATATTATCGTAAGTGGTCCGCGCTTTTTGTTCTGCTGCCATATCTTCGTACAAATCGGTGATGGCATCACCCTTACTTTGGAGGGCGGCAGCGGTAAAGGGAGTACCGCCGGCTGCCTGGGGATATATGCCTACTGTATGATCCACAAAGTAGGTATCAAATCCTTCCGCTTTGATTTGATCGATGGTCAGGTTTTTTGTCAGCTGATAGACCAGTGTGCCCACAATCTCTAAATGGCCAAGTTCTTCGGTTCCTATATCTGTTAATATAGCCTTTCCTTCCCGGTAAGGCATGACAAACCGCTGTGATAAATAGCGCGTCGCCGCACCCATTTCGCCGTCCGGTCCGCCGTATTGTGAAATGATGACCTTGGCATTGGCAGCACTGGGTCTGCAAACCCTGACCGGATATTGAAGTTTCTTTTCATATACAAACATACATTATACCTCTATTTCCCAGGGCCAGGGATCATCGATCCAACCCCAACATTTTCCATCTTTCACTTCGGTATTTTGGGCTATTAATGCCCCGACTGCCTCTTTGTAAGCAGCCTCGCTTTTTTGCTCCTGGCACTGGGCTGCTTTGAACGCCTCCAGGGCACAAGCATCATCCGGGTGCGTATCGAGATAAAGAATCAAATCATCCACCACAAAGGAATCCATTATGACCTGATGGAGCAGGGCGGTGAAATGATTGGCATGATTATGAACCAATACAGCACCTCCCTTTGGGACTGTCACACAGGAAGGGTAGGTTCAGCTCATTGAAGATAGTGCCAATCTGGAGAGCTTCACAGGGACACACGGGAACCGTCCATTCCTGCCACGGTACATAGGCCATTGCGATGGGTATTTCGCCATATTTGGTATTCGCGCATTGGTTGGCACAGGTACATATCCGGGGATTGGTTACACGGCAGGGATTGCAGCCATCCTGTTTACCATGCATTTGTTTGTGTGCATTCATATTCCCCACATATGGTGAGAACCGGTTTATCCCCAATCCACGTTGAAGATTTCTGTTCAAAAAAATAGTCTCCTTTGTTACAATAAATTTGCCGGGTAAAGCACACCAAACCAGGTGTGCTTTATT
>DIRA01000017.1 GCA_002427425.1 Clostridiales bacterium UBA5448
TCAGGCGGAGAGTTTTAAAAAAAACCCACGCTCGCCGCTCTTTTCGTCATGCCTTGATTTCGATGGAATTATTTTTGATTTTGCTCTTGACTTTTATTGGCAGGTTTTTCTATTTCAAATCGAGAAAATTGGCGACCAACTCTTTTAACAACCGTTCACGATCGATCTTGCTAATTTTACTGCGGGCATTATTATAGTTGGTAATATAGGTAGGATCCTCAGACAAAATATAGCCAACAATTTGGTTTACGGGATTATACCCCTTTACACAAAGAGCGTCATACACTTCACCGAGAATTTCTTTCAACTCAGAACGTTCCATAACGTTCAAAGTATACCGGATGGTTTTATTGTTATCAAAATCCGCCATTTTACTACCTCCGTTTTGTCATTCTCCTCTTCATATTATAGCCGATTTTTCAATATTTTGCAATAGAAATTGAAAAAATATCCATCGGTTTTCAATATGGATTGACTAAGTCTGTAAGCCGGGTTCTGTTACGATGTTATCGCCGACGATCATCTATCTAGGACGTATGTTGCCACACGCCTCCAGCCACCTTCGGAGCAGCCTGGCCGGCATGGGGTCTCCCCCGGCTCCATATACGGTGTTGCTTCGGATAGGGTTTGCAGGGCCACACGGTCTCCCGCATGCCGGTGAGCTCTTACCTCGCCTTTCCACCCTTACCTGTAAACAGGCGGTATCTTTCTGTTGCACTTTCCCTAAAGTCGCCTTCGGCGGGCGTTACCCGCTATCCTTGCCATGCGAAGCCCGGACTTTCCTCATATCGGTTCCTTTCGGTTCCGTACGCGATCGTCCAACTTAGTCACGTATACATCATATCACAAGCATACTATTTTGTCAAATTGCTTGATTAATTTTTAATTTGTAGTATAATAAATTCGTTTTCGGAGGTAACAGTATGAGTTCAAATGAAAAACTGATCGCTTTTCAGCAGCAATACCGCGGAAAAACCGCCTCTGTTATCGGAATCGGTATCAGTAACAAACCGCTCATTACCTTTTTGTTGGACAACCTTCTTTCCGTGGTGGCACGGGATAAAAAAGAAAAATCCGCCATTGACGGTGCTGTCGCTTTGGAAGAAAATGGCGTGAAACTGGTATGTGGTGAAAAGTATCTAAACGACTTGCATGAAGATATCATTTTCCGCACTCCCGGTATGCGTCCGGATCAGCCGGCACTCATGGATGCCAAGGAAAAAGGAAGTGTCATCACCAGCGAAATCGAACTGTTGTTTGATTTGTGTCCCTGTCCCATTTTTGCCGTGACGGGCAGTGACGGAAAAACCACCACAACAACCCTGGTTTCTTTGTTTTTGCAGGAAGCGGGATATCATGTCCATATAGGCGGAAATATCGGTACACCTCTGCTTGCGAGAGTGCCCGAAATGAAACCCACCGACATCACCGTGCTGGAATTGTCCAGTTTTCAGCTGATGTCCCTGCACCAATCCCCCGTTCGTGCCGTCATCACCAACCTGTCAGAAAATCATTTGGATTGGCACACCAATATGGATGAATACCTTCGGGCAAAAATGAACATCCTGCTGCATCAAACACCCCAAGATTGGTTGGTTCTCAACGCCGGAAACGAAATCACCAATGCTCTCACCGCATCAGCAAAAGGACAGGTGCTGCATATTTCCTCCCGGGGAAACGTGGAGAACGGTGTTTGTTTGGATGGTGAGATCATATATCGGGTAACCGGGGGAATTCGCACCCCGATCATGACTCGCTCGGATATTCGTATCCCCGGCTTGCATAATGTGGAAAACTACATGGCGGCCATCGCCTTGACCCAAGGATTGGTTTCGGATGACATCATAAAAAAAGTAGCCTCCACTTTCCCCGGTGTTCCTCACAGATGCCAGTTTATCCGGGAAAAAAACGGGGTAAAATATTACAATTCCTCCATCGATTCTACTCCCGTACGCACCAAAGCCTGTTTGCATGCTTTCAAACAAAAAGTCATTGTTATCTGCGGCGGGTATGATAAACAATTATCCTTTGAACCTTTGGGCCCCCTCTTTTTTGACCATGCGCAAGGGGTGATTCTATGCGGTGCCACCACGCAAAAAATCAAAGATGCCATTACCCAATATCCCGGATATACCCCGAATGTATACCCCATATATGAAACTGCTTCGCTGGTTGAAGCAGTAAAAACGGCAGAAGGCATTGCCGGGCCCGGGGATATTGTGGTTCTTTCCCCCGCCTGCGCGAGTTTCGATGTATATAAGAACTTTGAGGAACGGGGCGAATGCTTCGTACAAACCGTGAACAATTTGTGAGGTTGACATGCATTATTTCCCGACCCTTATCCGCCTGCAAGAGTTCCCTTGTGTCAGCGGCTATGCATACGGGTTCCTCCCTCCCCTGCAAAAACTGTGTGAGGGATTATTTGACTCTGTTTCCGTGACCCCTGCCGGATCGCTTCTTTGCATGCGACATGGAGTGGATGCACGCAAAACAATATTACTGGATGCGCACATGGATTCCCCCGGTTTTATGGTTTCCATGATCACGCCCAATGGATTTCTCAAGGTCCAAAAGATCGGTATTTCTGACAACAACCTGCTTCCCTCCCTGGATGTTATGGTCTATGGAAAACAACCGATTCGAGGTGTTTTTGCATCCAAACCGCCCCATATCATGACACCGGAAGAAAGAGCCAAAGCTATCGGCGATCAGGATTTGTTGATTGATGTTGGATTCACCGAAGCAGAAGCGGAAGAGCATATACAAATCGGCGACCTTGTGACCTTTTCTCCGTGTGTAACCCTCCTTCAAAACGGCTATGTGTCTGCCACCGGTCTCAGTAGCCGGCTGGGTATATTATCCCTTCTGCATTGCGCACAATTGGTTCAGCATCAAACCTTGCCTTTCCACGTGGCATGTTTATTCAGCACAGGCTACCATACCAACAACCGGGGTATTTCATCTGCCATCTATCTCTTAAATCCCGACATGCTCATCAGTCTGGATGCATGCCCCGCAGCGTTTCCTGACATTGACAAGCGCCTACTCTGCCAAACTGAGCATGGTCCCGTGATACATGTGTGCGATGCGCACGGATTGTCCTTATCCAACGCACTGATTGATTGTGCCAAAGAAAACGGGATATCTCATCAAATCATGGCGTCTCCCTCCGGCGTCTGTTCCCAATCAGATCGGGCGTTTACTTCCTTTGAAGGCGTACCCACGGCGGTGGTTTCACTGCCCATGAGAAACCTGCATTCTCCCCATGAAACAGCCTGTTTAACCGATGCGGAACAAACAGCCCGCCTGTTAGCATCGTTTGTGTTACATCCGGAAAAGGCGGTGATTCCATGCAAATAGAGAATTTTTTCTCCTTATGTGAAGTCTTTGGCCCTGCCGGTGAAGAAAAAGGCGTTTTTCAATGGATGGAAAAGGAACTGTCCGGGCATGGCGTTTCCATCACCTATGACAAAGTGGGTAATATGCACCTGTATAAACCAGGGAAAAAGCCTCCCCCAAACAAGGTCTTGTTCACCGCCCACGCCGATGAAGTCAGCCTGATGATCCAATCTGCCGATGAAATGGGATTTTTGTTATTTGGTGGCAACCAGTCTTTGACCAGCCGATTTGCTGGGAATATGATGCCCACGGCAATTTGCGGAAAACGATTGGTTGTTGGGAAAAACCACATCCCCGGTGTGGTGTGCATAAAACCCATTTCCCTACAAAGTGAAGCAGAGAAAAACAAACCGCCTTTTATCGATGAAATGCGCCTGGATATCGGCGCAAAAACCAAGGAAGAAGCCCTCTCGCTTTGCCCCATTGGCTCATTGGCAATCTTTGATTCCGATAGTTATTCCTTTGGTAACGGTAGAATCAAAGCCAAAGCCGTGGACGATCGGATCGGCTGTTATCTCATCACCGAATATTGCAAACAAAACCTCCCCTTTGATTTTCACGCCGCTATTCTGGTGCAAGAAGAATTGGGGTGCCGGGGTGCCCATGTTGCCGCTTATATCCAACAGCCGGATATTGCCGTGGTTCTGGATGCCACCACCGCCGGAGATGTGGGACAGGTCAGCGGCATGCAGTGTGTCACTGTCCAAGGGGAAGGCGGCGTGATCTCCTATATCGACGGAGGTACCATCTATGACTATGCCTTGACACAAAAAGCCTTCGCTTTGGCACGTGAAAACGGGATTAAAGCACAGGTGAAACGGATGGCAACCGGAGCCAACGATGCCAAAAGCATCCAACGCAGCGGGGTAGGTGTCCGGGTTATTTCTCTTTCTTTGCCGACCCGGTATATCCATTCGTCTGCTTGCGTGGCACAACTGAAAGACATGGAAGCCATGGAGAAAATGATTCCCTTGCTTCATAATCAATTTGCGGAGGAATAAAAATCATGTTTAACTCTCATTATGCTCTCATGAAAGAATTCGCCTCCCGCCTATCGGTGTCCGGGAGAGAACATGATTTTTCCAATGATCTGAAGGCATGGATGAAACCTTTTGCGGATACTGTTTCAACCGATGCCATGGGCAATTTACTGTTGGTGAAAAAAACCGCTGTATTGGATGCTCCTCGTCTTCTACTCACCGCCCACATGGATCAAGTGGGTTTCATGGTAACTCATATCGAGAACAACGGATATATTCGTCTTTCCCCTGTGGGATCTGTGAATCCCATTGCATATTCCAACATCCCAGTGAAATTTTCAAGAGGATCAAAAGGCATTCTGGTGGCAGAAACCAACTGCAAACCGGAGGAGATGAAACCAAATAAACTTTATGCAGATATCGGCACCATCTCCCTGAAAGAAACGGAAAAATACGTACAAGTGGGAGATGTCTGCGCCATAGATGTCCCTTTGATGAAACTGAAAGGATCCCGCATCGCCGGCGCTGCCTTAGACAACAAGGCGAGCTGTGCCATTATATATAAAATTGCCCAACTATTATCCGCGGAAGAAGCGCTTCCTTTTGAAGTGGGTTTTGCCTTCACCGTACAAGAAGAAGTGGGCTGTCGGGGTTCCAAAACCATCGCCTACAGCTTTGCCCCCTCCTACGCCTTGAATTTTGACGTCACCCCTTGTTATGACACCATCGGTTCGATACCGGGCAATGTGCGACTGGGCAAAGGGGCCGCCATAAAAATCCGGGATAATACGGTGATCGTTTGCAAAACCATTGTAGATTCCTTGGAACAAACAGCCAAGGAAGAAAGCATCCCCATCCAGCGGGAAATCATTGCCTCCGGCGGATCCGATACAGGGGTTTTACAGCTCACCCGTCAAGGGGTTGCCGCCGGTTCTCTCTCTCTTCCCTGCCGACACATTCATACCGGCACGGAAACCATCGATAGTAAAGATTTCGATGCCATTGTTCAATTGGCATTGGCTTGGATCATGAAAGGTAAGGTATTTGAATTTGAATCATTGGGATAAACTCTATGCGCTCTCGTTAGAAATCGAAAATGAACTGAAAGATGTATTTGCATCCATCGATGAAACCGCTTTTTATAACCAGAAAAAAGTGCTGGATGCTTTTCGGGAAGAACAGTTGTCCGACGCGGATTTTATGCCGGGAAGCGGATATGGTTACGACGATCGGGGCCGGGATAAACTGGAACGGATATATGCCCGTGTCTTTGGATGCGAAGCCGCTTTGGTTCGTCACCAAATCGTCTCCGGTACCCATGCCCTCACCATTGGCCTGTTCGGTCTGCTTCGTCCCGGCGATACTATGTTGGTGGTCAGCGGGAAACCCTATGACACCTTATCGGACGTGATCGGTTTGACCAACAATGAGAAAAATATGGGTTCCCTTAACAATTTTGGTGTGAACTATCAGCAGATTGATTTGCTCCCGGACGGAAGCTTTGATTATCCCGCCATAGAAAAGGCGTTGTTAGACAAGCCGAAAATGGTCTATTTGCAACGTTCCCGGGGCTACGCAGACAGACCCACCCTTACCCCCGAAGGCATCGGAGAATTGGCTCACTATGTAAAATCCCGCATTCGCACTTATGTGGTGGTGGATAACTGTTACGGCGAATTTTGCCGCAATGCCGAACCCACCCACTATGGCGCAGACCTGATCATCGGCTCACTCATCAAAAACCCCGGCGGCGGTATGGCGGAATCCGGCGGGTATCTGGCAGGAACCAAAGAAGCCATTGACCTTTGCTCTTATCGCATGTCTTGCCCCGGTCTGGGGAATGAAGTAGGGGCAGGTCTGGGGCAAACAAAATCCATGATCAAAGGGCTGTTTTTTTCCCCTCACGTGACGGCTCAGGCATTGAAAACAGCCGTATTCGCCGCCGCGATTTTTGAGAAAGCCGGATTTGATGTTTCCCCCAAACCCTTTGATACAAGAAATGATATTATCCAATCCATTCGTTTCGATAAACCAGAAGCTTTGATTGCCTTCTGCCGGGGTATCCAATCCGCTTCCCCCGTGGACAGCCATGTGGTTCCAGAACCCTGGGATATGCCCGGCTACAACGATCCGGTGATCATGGCTGCCGGGGCATTCACCCAAGGCTCTTCGATCGAATTGTCCGCCGACGGCCCTATTCGGCCCCCTTATATTGCTTTTTTGCAAGGAGGATTGACCTACGAAAGCGGCAAGTTAGCGATTCTTTCTACATGCAATCTTATGAAAGAGGTGTAATTCATTGCAAGCGTTAGATCAATTTTCCATCATCGATTTTCATACACATATTTTCCCCGATAAACTGGCCGTCAAAGCTGCCGATAACATCAGTACGTATTACAGCTTACCACGCGAAGGAGACGGCACGCTGCAAACATTGAAACGTTTGTCCCACGACTTGCTGATCAAAGCCTATATCGTATCATCTGCCGCAACCAGTGCAAAAAACGTGTGTGTTGCCAACGATTTCATGGCAGAGCAAGCTTCCCGGGATAAACAGCTGGTAGGACTGGGAACTACCCATACAGCCTTTAAAAATCAGGAAAAAGAATTGGAACGAATCATTTCGTTGGGATTGAAAGGCATCAAACTGCATTGCGATTTTCAAGGGTTTCCCATAGATGATCCCGGAATGGACGCGGTTTATAAAAAGGCGTCGGAATTGAAATTACCCATTTTGTTTCATTTGGGTGATGAAAACACCGACTTTACAACCCCTCGCCGTATGCGCAATGTGATTGACCGGCATCCGGACCTGATCGTCATTGCGGCTCACATGGGCGGTTACTTACATATGGAAGCCTCCAAAGAACTTCTGGTGGGTCTGCCTATATATTTTGACACCTCCGAATGGAACAATATTATGAGAAAAGATGAATTGGTACAGATGTGCCGAGACCACGGAATCGAACGCATTTTGTTTGGCTGCGACTATCCCATCTATTCCACCTATTCAGCCGCAACAGCACTCTATGAAGCAGGATTTACTGAAGAAGAGCTGGTGAAAATCTTTTACAGCAATGCATCGACTTTGCTGCAAATATCATAACAACAACACACCCGTGAGAAGAATGTTTCTCACGGGTGATGGCTTTTTAACTGCTGGATATTTCTTTTTTCAGCTTGTCAATGATTCTTTTTTCCAATCTGGATATATAGGATTGGGAAATTCCCAAGGTATCCGCCACTTCTTTTTGGGTCATTTCATCTTTGCCGTGTAACCCAAACCGTAGGGTGATAATCAGCCTGTCCCGTTCGTTCAGTCCGCATACGGCTTTTCGGATCGAAACACGCTCTTCTTCTATTTCCAAATGACGGTTCACTTCATCGGGTTCGCTGCCTAAAATATCCCCCAGCAACAATTCGTTTCCGTCCCAATCCACATTCAATGGCTCTTCAATGGACACCTCCATTTTTAGATTGGAAGTTTTTCGGATAAACATCAGGATTTCATTTTCAATGCATTTGGAAGCATATGTAGCCAATTTGATGTTTTTCTCGCTCTTGAAGCTGGAGACGGCTTTCATCAAACCAATGGTACCTATGGAGATCAAATCCTCCATGCCCACGCCGGTATTTTCAAATCGTTTGGCAATATACACCACCAACCGTAAGTTGTGTTCTATTAAGGCGTTACGAATGATCATTTGCTCCTGGCCTTCGCTTTCTTCCAGCCTGCGCACCACTTCCGCTTCTTCTTCTGCTGTATATGGAGGCGGTAAGACATCGCTTCCGTTGATATAGTAAACTTCATTTTCAAGGGTAAGAATCTTCCATTTGACCAACCACATCCGAATAAAATCCAAAGCCGATCTAACCATAACTCCTCCTATAGCAACGTAAGCGGAACCAAGCATTGACACCCTGCAAAGGAATCACCCAAATCATCCATGGCAACCACTGCGCTCTCTTGTGCTCTCCCGTTTTTTCCGCCCGAAATGAATAACGCGTCCGGTATAAATCCGAATAACATTCTGCGAACACCGCCGCTATGTACCGGGATTGCCAGCACCTTGGCACTTCCCTCCACGACCCCGGATTTTAATGTACTGACCATTTCATCCGTTAAAATCGTTTCCAAAGACTGGGATTTCACTAAAATCACCGGATACCCTGTCAACGGCTCCCGCAGCAAATTGCCGCTGTCCACCAACCCCGACATAAGTAGCCTCTCACCTTTATAATAGATTTCTACATCGGTGGTTTTGCTGTTTAATTTCTTTTTGATCCATCCGGCGGAAATGTTCCATACAGCATACAGGATTAAAAACAGAATGGCTCCGTACAATACCACACTTTGTATAGTTTCTCCCGCTTCCCCCGATATATTCATTAACCCTTGTATACCGCCGCCTATCAGCAAAGCCAACACCCAGAAAATGCCGGAAAATCGGATATACCCCATGAAACTCCGCTGTTTTGCCCCCAGCAGGCACATCAAAAGACATAGGATGCAATGGAGGGCCATCACGAGAAATCTCTGTTCAACAAATAATAACCCCACCGCACCCAAGGCTCCCAGTATGGACGAAAGAAGAATACGCCAGAATTTCAGCTTCACTGTCAGCACTTTTCCCGTAAAATATAAACAGACCCAGTTCATGGAAAAGTTGATAAAGAAATAAATATCAACATATAATACAGGTTTCATCCCGCACCTCGGATACTTGATACCTCATTATATGTAAAAACACAGGCGTAAAATGTCAAAAGGTGCATAGAATAAAAAGTTTCCGCCAGGTAACCCAGCGGAAACTTTTTATGTGCATTATAGCGTAAAAATGGTATTGATGCGGTGGATCTGATTGAATTCATCCTGCCGTTCCTTGATGATCTCCATCATTTTCAAGTAGTCATCATGGGGAATGGCTTCAATCTCCTGAATGCTCATTTTTCCTTTATACAATTCATCCAGCCGCAAGGCAAAGTTGATATCATAGGTCACAATGTCATTATGCCGTTCACACACAACCACGTTGCTTACACCCTTCATTAACAGTTGCACAGCTTCACAACCCATACGGGAAGCGGTTACACGATCTCGAACCGTTGGAACGCCGCCGCGCTGCACATGAGCCAAACGGGCAAAACGGGTGTAAATACCGGTTTCTTCCGTGATACGTTTGCAAAGGTCTTCAGCAAAATGCTCACCCATATTTTCGGACACGATAACGACAAAATCACGTCTGCCTTTTTGCTTGGATTCTCGCATTTTTTCAAAAAATATTTCTTCGTCAAAACATTTTTCCTTCACAATGATACCGGCCGCACCGCAGGCAAGGCCGGAATATAACGCCAAGAGACCGGCACCTCTGCCCATCACTTCAACGATGCTGCATCGGGCATGGGATACACAAGTGTCTTTCAATCTGTCAACCATTTCCATGATGGTATCCAGCGCCGTGTCAAATCCGATGGAATAGTCGGTAGCGGTGATATCGTTGTCAATGGTTCCCGGTATGCAGATGCAGGAAATTCCCATCTTTCCCATATCTCCGGCACCGCGGAACGTTCCGTCTCCGCCGATGACCACAATCCCCTCAATACCGGCTCTCACACAGTTTTCGTACGCTTTTTTCTGTCCTTCGGGTGTTTTGAATTCTTCACAACGATCGGAATATAAAACAGTCCCGCCTTGACGCATGATACGGGATACGCTCTGGAAGGTCATGGGGGTAAAATCCCCGTCCACGAGGCCTGCATATCCTCTGGCAATCCCAATAGGCTCTAAACCGTAGTAAATAGATGTTCGCACGACGGCACGAATCGCGGCGTTCATTCCGGAAGTATCTCCACCGCTGGTCAGAACGCCTATACGTTTAATTGACATGAAAACGTTCCTTTCAGATGTCTCTTTCGGAATGATTATACTTTAATCTTTTTCAAGCGGACGAATCTGGGAAGTCCATCTTCATATGACAATTGGGTCTTGCCCTGAATCAAAGGTAGTGCATAGTCGATAAACTGGCTGTTCAACCCGTTTCCGGCTTCATTGATCCATTCACGGGGAACCTTCTTTTCGGTGTTGGCAACGATGTTCAAATCAAACAATTTGATGTTGCAAACATATTTTCCGTCCATATAGCTTCTTTCAAAACCAACCATTTTATCGGTAACACCGGCGATGGCATTTTCCACAGCTGCTTTACCGGCGGAAAAGGATTCATCAATATCGGTCTGAGAAGCACAGTGAGCGGCGCATCTCTGGAGCAAGCTCAATTCAATGCCGCGCACTTTGGCACCGGTCTTCTTCTTTGCTTCATCGGCAAGATAAGCAGCCAAACCGCCAAGTTGCGCATGACCGAAGCTGTCTTTGGACTGGGACATATCACTGCCGTATTCGGATATGTATCTGCCGTTTTTATCCCGAATCCCTTCGGAAACAACAACGATGCATTTCGAATTCTTGTCGTAGACTTCCTGCACATCGTTAAGGAAATTGTTCATATCAAAAGGTACTTCGGGCAAGTAAATCAAATCGGGACCGGTCCCTTTGTAGGAAGCAAGGGCGGCAGAAGCGGTCAGCCAGCCTGCATTGCGCCCCATGGCTTCAATGATGGCCACCATGCCGGTATCATACACACGGGCATCTTGATACACTTCCATCACCGAAGTGGCGATGTATTTGGCGGCAGAGCCAAAACCGGGACAGTGGTCGGTGCCGATTAGGTCATTGTCTATGGTTTTGGGTATGCCCATCACTTTGCAGGGATAGTTGTTTTTTAACATGAATTTGGAAATCTTATTACAGGTATCCATGGAATCGTTACCGCCGTTATAAAAGAAGTAACGCACATTGTACTTGATAAAAATATCCAGAATGCGGCGAAAATCGATATCATCTTCATCAGGATCTTTCAACTTATAGCGACAAGAACCCAATGCGGAAGAGGGCGTATATTTCATATATGCTAATTCTGCCGGATCTTCTTGATTCATATCGATCAGACAATCCTCCAAAACGCCTTTGATCCCGTTGCAAGCGGCATACACATGGGTAATGACATTGCTTTCAAGAGCAGTTTTGATTGCACCATATGCGCTGGCGTTGATAACTGAAGTGGGACCCCCGGATTGCCCGATGATGCAAGCACCTTTCAATTGTTTCATAATACTTACCATCCTTTTTGAAAATTGTTGCTTTTTGTAACTTCTTATTAAATATTAACATAAAAAATCTAAAAAATCAAGATCGTATCCATTATTTTGTAGAAGCGTGGTCCATTATTTTGTAGAAGCGTGGTTTTTTTTGAAAATATGTAGAATCTGCGGTTGTCAAACATATGG
>DIRA01000034.1 GCA_002427425.1 Clostridiales bacterium UBA5448
ACCATATGTTTGACAACCGCAGAATTTTCAAAGATAAAAATGAAAATAGTACTTGCAAATTTAATTTGGCTATGTTATAATACTTTTCGTAATTCGCCGGTGTGATGGAATTGGCAGACGTGCTGGACTCAAAATCCAGTGGTAGCGATACCGTGTCGGTTCGACCCCGACCACCGGCACCAGCGTGACGCTGGATCCAATTTTCGTAATTTGGGTTCAGTGTCATTTTTATCTTTGATACCCGCGCCCACCCTATGTATCTATTTTGTACGGTAAAGACACCAGCTTCAAGCCGGACACAAATCGCGCATCCAAATTAGGTGCGCGATTTTTTTGATTATTACCCGCGCCGAGGGTGCAACTATTCTGTACGGTAAAGACAATACGCTCTCAATTTATTATTGTGGTTTTTTTGATAATGTGTGACACTTTTTTTACTTTCTTACGTTGTTTCAATGAGATGGTTTCCAAAAAAATCCATAAAAAAACAATGCTCAACCAGGTTTCCAGTTTGTTTGGGATTGGGTTGTTATGAAAAACGCTCAAAACAATCAACATCAAATAATACAACCAATTAATCAAAAATCACAGGATGTCTTTTGAAGCGGGGATCTTCTTGATCCAGTCAATCAGGGTTGTTCATCCACCGTATGTAGTTCCTGCCGTAAAATCCACATGAAGTGATCTCCCGTTCATTGGTTTTATACACAGGGAAAAACAAAACCGTATCGGTTCAATATCGAATGCAATTCCTCTCCTTCTTTTTTGGTGAGAAAAATATATTTTTGATGATTTGCATCATACACAACGGGGCAGGTGTCGCGGGCGATGCAAAATACATATTGACCATTTGAAAAAGATACGGATATATCATCATGAAAACTGCAAGAAGGGGTATCCTTATATAACCGTTTGGTGTCTAATAGGTTTCGGATGGCTTTTGCATCCGGAGGGAACAATGGTTCATCAATCGTTTTGTTCTCATAGATAAAGCGCACACGTCCGTCTGTCAGCATTTCTTTGTCAATCCTGTTTACTCCAAATTGAAATGCCAATAGCACCCCGCCAAAAGCGATGACAAGCAATAGAAGCAATATCCCGGTTCTTTTCATATCGTGCCTCTTTCTTTTTCGGAGTTAATGGCATAATGTTACAAGTACAAAAAATGTATGATATTTTCATGATACATTGTATAGGTATATAGGTAAAAATGCAATAATTTTTTTTCATCTGATTTGGTGTATTCAAATCTGAAACAAATAGTATCTAAAAACCCCATTTTTTTTATAAAATGTGTTATACTATTTTAGAAGAAACAATGTGTATACCATGAATTGGAAGATGCTATGAAGATTGTGTATCTTGGATATGATTTATTGTACCCGGCACTGGAGGCGTTGTATCAGGAACAATGCGGCGTCCAAACAATATTCACCTTCCCTACCGATAACCGTTATGAGTTTAATCGGGAGGTGATTGGGTTTGCCGAAAAGCACCGGATTCCCTGGACAGCAGAGCGGATCACGCTCACAGATATTCATACCTTGATTAACCAAGGGTGTGATGCCATTGTCAGCGCCGGCTATATCTATCGCATTCCGGTTGACCACACGCTTCCTATGGTGAATATCCATCCCTCCTTGCTGCCAAGGGGGAGAGGACCCTGGCCCATGCCGGTGACGATACTGCGAAACGAAGCTTTCAGTGGTGTGACCATTCACAAAGTGGAAAGTAGCTTTGATACGGGGGATATCCTGCTGCAGGAAAAATTCTCTGTTTCCCCCCGGGAAAACTTGGAAACTTTGATGCAGAAAGTATATACGCGATTACCTGCTATGATCCGTACGTTGGTTTCGGATTTTTCCCATTTCTATGCGCATGCCACGCCCCAGGGGGAAGGGACGTACTGGCCCGATCCCGACGATGAGGGTGCTACGGTCACGCCGGATATGCCGGGGGAAAACATTGACCGCGTCCTGCGGGCATTTTACGGATATCCTTGTTATTTAAAACGGGAACAGGATTTTCGGGAAATTGTGAAGGGTAAATTTGTAACGCAATTACCTGAAAAAGAACCGGCGGTCAGTTTCCGGGTGGATGCCGGATATATCATCGTGGAGCAGTGAACGGAGAAAGAGGAAATGAAAAAATGCCCCAGTGATGCCTGGAACAAATGGACATTGATTATTTCCGCTTCCATGAAACGAACCGATGGATTTTTTCATCGGTTCTATATTTTGTAGGTGGTTTTAAAAAAAATACTATATATTGTGATTTAGTCACTGAATACCCCCATTTGGTATGCTATAATCAGGTAGCAACAAAAAGGGAGAAATGTATGTTTTTGTCGGGTTTGCAAACATTAACCTTATTGGATTTCCCCGGAAAAGTGGCTTGTACCGTCTTTACGGGGGGATGCAATCTCCGCTGCCCCTTTTGCCACAATGCGTCTCTTGTGCTTCATCCCTCTCGGGTAGAGCCCATACAACTCCAAGATTTTTTCGTTTTTTTAAAAAAGCGGCAGGGGATTCTGGACGGGGTTGCCATCACCGGGGGAGAGCCTTTGCTGCAAAAGGAATTGGACGGATTTCTCAAAGAAATACGCGATTTAGGCTTTGCAATCAAGCTGGATACCAACGGTTGTTATCCCGAAGCATTGAAGCGTGTAGTCACTGCCGGGCTTGTTGACTATGTAGCCATGGACATTAAAAATGCACCCGAAAAGTACCCGATGACCGTTGGCGTTCCCTCTTTTGACATTGCCCCTGTCGCGGAAAGTATTGCCTTTCTCATGGAGGGGAACGTGAATTTTGAATTTCGAACCACGGTGGTAAAAGGCATTCATACTCCCGCAGATTTTGAAGCCATCGGCACATGGATTGCGGGAAATGAAAAGTATTTTTTACAGAAATTTGTGAATTCGGGCGATATTCTTGGCAAGGGCGTCGGGTCTTTTACCGAGGAAGAAATGGAAGCCTGTTTGGCGCGTGTGAAACCTGTTGTACCCAACGCAGCGCTGCGTTATTAATTGTTCATTATGATTTGGAGGATAAGTACACCATGTACCAAGTAATCAAAAGAGACGGAAAAATCGCAGAATTTGATATTACCAAAATTTCTGCCGCCATTACCTTGGCGTTTGAATCCCAAAACAAACAATATCACCCCAGTGTCATTGATTTTTTGGCACTGAAGGTCACCGCCGACTTTGAACCGAAGATCAAAGACGGCAAAATCGCGGTGGAAGATATTCAGGACAGTGTGGAATCCGTGCTGGTTCAGGCCGGGTATGCCGATGTTGCCAAAGCTTACATTCTCTACCGGAAACAGAGAGAAAAACTCCGTAACATGAAATCCACCATTCTGGACTACAAAGAAGTCGTGGACAATTATGTAAAGATCAATGACTGGCGTGTGAAGGAGAATTCCACGGTAACCTATTCTGTGGGGGGGTTGATTTTATCCAATTCCGGTGCCATTACCGCCAACTATTGGCTTTCTGAAATATATGACGAAGAAATTGCCAACGCTCACCGCGGTGCCGATATGCATATTCACGATTTGTCTATGCTCACCGGCTATTGCGCGGGCTGGTCGTTAAAACAGCTGATTCAGGAAGGTTTGGGCGGCGTTTCCGGCAAAATCACCTCTTCTCCTGCCAGCCACCTTGCCACCTTGTGCAACCATATGGTCAACTTCTTGGGGATCATGCAGAACGAATGGGCAGGGGCACAGGCCTTCTCCTCCTTTGACACCTATTTGGCTCCCTTTGTCAAAGTGGATAACTTGTCCTATAATCAAGTAAAAAAGTGCATCGAATCCTTTATTTACGGTGTCAATACTCCCAGCCGCTGGGGTACCCAGGCTCCTTTCTCCAACATTACTTTAGACTGGACGGTTCCTGTCGATCTTGCTGAAAGCCATGTCATTGTAGGCGGCAAGGAATTGGACTTTACATATAAAGATTGCAAAAAAGAAATGGACATGATCAACAAGGCGTTCATCGAGATTATGATCGACGGTGACTCCCATGGTCGTGGATTCCAGTATCCCATTCCCACTTACTCCATAACCAAAGATTTTGACTGGTCAGAAACAGAAAACAACAAGCTGTTATTTGAAATGACCTCTAAATACGGTACGCCTTACTTCTCTAATTATATCAACAGCGAAATGGAACCCAGCGACGTGCGAAGCATGTGCTGCAGACTCCGTTTGGATTTGAGAGAGTTGAGAAAAAAATCCGGCGGCTTCTTCGGCAGCGGCGAAAGCACCGGTTCCGTGGGCGTTGTCACCATCAACCTGCCTCGGATTGCTTATTTGACTCAAAATGAGGAAGATTTCTTCCGCCGTCTGAACAAGCTCATGGATATTGCCGCAAGATCTTTAAAAGTGAAGAGAACCGTGATTACCAAATTGTTGAAAGAAGGATTGTATCCCTATACCCGCCGTTATCTGGGCTCCTTTGATAATCATTTCTCTACCATCGGATTGATTGGTATGAACGAAGTGGGCTTGAACGCCAAATGGCTCCGTGCGGATCTGACCCATAAAAAAACACAGGAATTTGCTAAAAAAGTCCTCAACCACATGAGAGAAAGGCTGTCCGACTATCAGGAAAAATACGGTGACTTGTACAACCTGGAAGCCACCCCTGCGGAATCTACCACGTATCGTCTTGCCAAGCATGACGTGGCAAAACATCCCGATATCATCACCGCCGGCGCTCCCGGCCATACCCCTTATTATACCAACTCCTCCCATCTGCCCGTGAGCTATACGGAAGATATTTTTTCGGCTCTGGATATCCAGGACGAACTCCAGACCCTCTATACCTCCGGCACGGTGTTCCATGCATTTCTGGGTGAAAAAATGCCCGACTGGAAAGCAGCCGCCAGCCTGGTTCGCAAGATCGCGGAAAACTATAAGCTGCCTTATTACACCCTGTCGCCTACTTATTCCGTGTGCAAGAACCACGGCTATCTCGCCGGTGAACATTTCGATTGTCCCCAGTGCGGTGAAAGCGCAGAAGTGTATAGCCGTATCACCGGTTACTATCGCCCCGTCCAGAACTGGAACGATGGCAAAATCCAGGAATATAAAGACAGAAAGACCTATAACATTGCAGATTCCAAGCTGAATTCTAAAAGACAGTCTGTTCTCCATGGAAAAAATGCTTCCGATGATGATCTTTGTATCAACGGGTGCCACGACAAAGTAATGCTTTTTGCTACACACACCTGCCCCAACTGTAAAGTGGCCGTTTCCCTGCTGGAAAAGAACAACATCGGGTATGAAATGATCTATGCCGATGAAAACGAAAATTTGGCAAGACAATTCAATATCATGCAGGCGCCCACTCTGGTGGTTATCAAAGACGGCAATGTAGATTTTCGTGCAGGCATGCCCGGTATTGTCAAATACGTGGAAGGCGTAAAATAATTCTTGCACAAAAAAATATTAGGCATCCCGACAGGAATTGAAGCGGTTCAGTGAACTGATACTGATCTATCCCTCAAAAGGTGTAATTCTTTGTTCCAACCGGGGCTATGTCCATCAGGATGGAACCGTGTCCATCGGTGGGGTCATCAATAGCACGGTTCTCAGTACCAGGTCCCTCATTATTCACAATGAAGATCATGTGCGTATCACCGGATTGGTGATTCAGGGACCCGATCCTGCGGTGCATGAATCCCATCATACCCGATCGTTTACCTTGTATAAGGATCCATTGGCCCATACCTTTTATTACAATTTACAAACCACAGACGGCATCGTCGTCTATGCCGACAATACCGAAATTGCAGGAGAATATTGCTATATTTAAACAATTTCTTCCTGGGTATCAACAATCCTTACAATCTTCGCGGTATTCCCACCAAGGACAGAACCTTCGACGATAATATTTGCGTCAGAGCCAGAGAATCTTACGGTAGCTGTCTAACCAACAATAGATATACCGGTCAGCTGTTAACCAATGTGAAAGTCGGAAAAAACCTGTGGAACATTGCCAACAGTAACGGAACCGCTTCTCAAAAACAATCAATCAAACAATTGATAAAATGAGACCGAATGTTTTCGGTCTCATTGATTTTGTTGGAACATTGTTTTGGTTTTATACTATATTGAATAGAGACCACATTGATTCCGATTGGTATGCATCAATGGATTTGATGCATACATAGATGAATCACACATGGGATGCAATTTGAATGGAGTGATGGCATGACCGTGTGTTGTAAACCTTATATTGCCATTATAGGGGATGTCAAAAATTCAAGGAAGATCCCCAATCGCAATGAGATACAAACCAAGCTCCGGACCGTCTTGGATGAACTCAATGAGAAGTACAAAAATGAGATCGCATCCAATTTTATGATCACGCTGGGAGATGAATTCCAAGGATTGCTGCACAGTGGCAAGTTCACTCTGGATATGATACTCACCATTGAACGGAAGATGTATCCCATTTGTTTTCGTTTTGGCATCGGTGTAGGGGAAATTTGTACGACCATTAACCGGGATATCCCTTTGGGTGCTGACGGGCCTGCCTATCATATGGCAAGGGCGATGATTACAGAAATAAAACAATCAGAAAACAAAAACAAAAGAACCATGGTTCACATGAAAATTTGGATTGAAAACCAAAACGATATTAATATGTTAATCAATTCTACGTTTTCCTTGTGTGCGGCCGTACAAAGCAGATGGACCGAACGACAACGGGAAGTCATTTATAATTATCTGGATTCCATGGAAAGTCAAAGAGATTTGGCACAAAGAATGGGGATCAACCAATCCAGCATTAACAAGAAACTGACGACATCCCATTTTTATACGTTTCAAAACGCTATGGAAACTGTCACACATGTTTTGAAGGATATCGAGGCGTACCGCTATGTTTAAGGATGTCTTTTGCCTGTTTCTGACCGCACATCTGCTGGGAGATTTCTATTTGCAAACCAAAACTCTGGCGGAAAAGAAAAACAAACAATTTTGCTATGTGGTCTATCACGCCTTGATATATGCCTTGGCTTCAATGCTCTGTATGTTACCGTTTTGTTCTGTTATCCTTTGCAGTGTATTCACGGGATTGTCTGTGTGTCATTTTATTGTTGACACCATCAAATATTGTATCATAAAAACATCCCGATTCATCATGAAACCCACTATATATCTTGTCGATCAAGCCATTCATCTGGTTCTGATTGCCATGGGTGCTTTTTTTTTCGTTTCTTGGGGAAAAACGTTGACAATGGTGCATGTTCTGGATCGTTTTCTCATTCCTTTAACAGACAATCCGATGGCAATATTTCGCTGGATCGGGGCGGTGCTGTTTATTCATAAGCCTACCAACATTACTATCAAGGGATTGCTCATGGGGAGCAGAGCGCAATCGGATATGGAGCAAAATCAAAAACAGATCGGCGCCTATATCGGCACATTGGAACGCATTGTTATTTTGTTTTTTTTCAGTATCGATGAGTTTTCTGCCATTGGATTCGTGTTAACCGCAAAATCCATTGCCCGCTATACCGAAATCAACAACCATATAGAGTTTGCTGAATATTATTTGATGGGAACTTTGCTGAGTGCGTTTTTTATGTTCATGGGATATTTCATCTTCATTTTATAGGTAAGAGTGGTCTCATGACCGCTCTTACCTTTAATTTATATTCACGCCGAAATCAACAATAGAGGAGGTTCTGGGAGGAGAATTACCGTAATTAATGGAACCTTTTGCCGTAAGAGCGGCAAATTCGTTGTCTGATACCAGATACTCGGACTGGTTATTTCCGAACAGGTTATTTTTCATGTCCACTTTTCCTCGAACCACAGAGACCGCAATGCCGGCACTGGCTCGCTGATTGTGGTGGAAGTAACAGTGGGAAATCACGTTGTTTTCAGAAACGATCCGATCTGAACCGGTATCAAAGTGAATGGCTGCAAAAGAAAAACCGGTAAATTCACAATTATCTATGGTGAGATTAGAACCCGTTACCACGATACCTCTGGTGTATGGTAACATGGCATAATATCGATTGCCGTTGCGCAGGCCTGTTTCATAGGCTTTGTTATAGTGGGAGTAGTGGGTGAAGGGATCGCATCCTTTCAATACGATACCAGACAGGGTCACATTGTTCCCCGAAACATCGATCAGCGGTTCGTTTATCATGGCGAAGGAGGTAATGATAGCACCGGGGGAAACACTGCCGTCTTCTCGCACAAGTCCTCGGTCGCTGGCGATGGTTACCCCTTCGGGTACCACCAAGGTGTTGAGTTCGCTACCGATGGAAAAATCCATGACGGTTCCGCCGGGAATAAAGACCACTTCACCGGCTTTTGCTTTGATCAGCGCATACTGCAGATCGTACAGATCGGTGACGACATAGTCGCCGGTGGAGTAGATCTTGCTGTATCCTTTTCCGCCGCCGGTGGGATCGTTTTCGGCGTTTTTGGTTAGCAGTACTTGTATATTCTGATAATCGTATCCGGTAAAAGCCTGAAACACATTGTCTAAGTAATCCACAGACTGTTTTGGGGTCAACTTGTCGGAGTTGAGCAATTTTCTGAGGGTACGGTAGGGGGAACCATCCAGCGTGTAGTATGCTCCTGTGGTGATGGGAGTGGTATAGGTTTGGGCAAAAACGGGAGGCGCCTTGGTTTCAAAAACAGTGAAGGCGGTGACCTTTTTGCCGGAAAGGACATAACCGCTGGTGCTGACCCCGCTCTTTTTAGAAATCACCCTTGGATTGCGGACATCATACACATTGTTTTCACAGATATAGCGGCGGTCGTAAATGCTTTGGGTCACATCCTGCAGTTTCAGTTCCCCTGAATTGTGGAAATAGGGGTCATAAGCAAACAAATTGTATCTGACTTTCCAATCAGTCGAAGGCAAACCGTTTAATTCGAACAAGGGGTTGGGGGAGAGGAAGGTGTTGTTTTCCACAATGATGTCTTTGGCGGAAATCACTTGAGCAGGGAAATCAATGTCTTTTCCGCCGCCCAGATCAATCAAAATGGGTTCACCATCTAGGCTGCCTGCTTCTACATTGTTTTTCAATGTCAGGGAAGAAGAGGCACCCTGGATGTATATTAGATGAGAAATATGGTTAAATAAGTTGCCTTCCACCGTTGCTTGTCCGTTGGCAATCGCGATGGCGTAACCGGCGAATTCGCTTTGAATATGATGAAAATAGTTGTTTTTAATTTGTACGCCGTTGGCAGCCACCTTGACGGCGGTGTCGGCAAACCCGGCGATTTCGCAATTATCAACGATGCTGTTGTTTCCTGCCATCAGGATGCCAAAGGAAATGTTTTCACAGTTGCGGTTGTTTTCTCCATCAGGCCCTTGTATCACCAAACCGGAAAGACGGGAGCCTTCGCCTAATGTGATTAGAAGATCGGTTTCATCGGATACTTTCAGGACGCCGCCGGTTTTGCCGTCTTTTCCTCGTTCTCCTGCAATGGTCACACCGGCAGGAATATTTAAGCAATAGTCTATTTTTTCTCCATGGAATTGATCATAATCCCCGGCACTATACAAGTCCGACATGTTGATTTCAATCTGATCCCGAATCAATATCACATCGCCGGGATAGGAAACTTCCAGTGCTTTTTTCAGCGAATCATCATCGTTTGCCACCAGCGTTGCAGGGGGTGTTTCGTATCGACTGCCAACTTCTGAAGATGCACCGTAAATCATGGTCCCGTCCGTGGTGCAAAGGTTTTGGGCATAATCATAATACAAAGAGAGATCTTCACCCATTCGCAAGAGGTAGCTCAGTTCCGTTTTCACTGTAGATTCATCCACGCTGCCGCTCTCAATAGCATTGCGTATAGTGACCAATCTGTCCAAAAGAGTAGGGACATAGGGGTAATAACAATGAGTGGGAATAGCTCCGGAAGAGGTTTGGTTTTTTATGGTAAGCAATTCCAGCACAGGGGGTTCTTCGTCCAGACCGGTATATTGCTCATCGTCGTTATTGTCTGAGGGATCATTTTTGTTGGAATCATCCTTATCATAATTTTCATTACAGGCAAACATGATCAAAGAGAAGGTACATATCAGGAAAAGGGCAAGCAACCGTTTGAATATGTTCATGGATATGCTTCCTTTCATAATGAAGTGATTTTTTTAAAAACATGCACCAGTATCATATTACTGTATCTTTTCTCATATGTCAATAAAATTATCAAAACCCGCCACTCAAATCGGTGAGTCGCCGGTTTTCTATCTTGCTGTAATTTACATTGTTTGTTATAAAGCTAATGTGATGTTCAAAATCGTACAAAGTGTTTGTAACACCTTGTTTTCGATACTATGTAAATTGAACTTAATCATGGTATAATATCTGCTTGTTTAGTCATGGTATGATTTGAAATTTTATATACAAGGCGTTACTTTCAAATAAGCATACGTAGTTTGACATAAAAAAGGGGCTGTCGCAAAATGAAAAATTT
>DIRA01000001.1:0-59921 GCA_002427425.1 Clostridiales bacterium UBA5448
AGCTCAGTGGTTAGAGCAGGGGACTGAAAATCCCCGTGTCAGTTGTTCGATTCCGCTCGGAGGCGCCACTGGGACGGGGATTTTCAGTCCCCTGCTCTACCAACTGAGCTACAGAGGCATGTTATTTGCTTCTTTTTTTTACCGCGTGGGGATAGTATAGCATTTCTATTTATCTTTGTCAAGAGGGGATATACATTTTCTCTTCTTCTTTTTTTCAACATTGAAATAGTCGCTTATTCATGCATGTTTTTTGTTTTTTCTACTCAAAAAAACAAATTATTTTAAAAAACAAGTTGAAAATAATGCACAGTGCGGATATACTGTATTGAAACATATTACCGAAAGGAATGATGATACATGTTGCGTGATTTTGTTAAAATGCATGGAGCAGGTAACGATTATATTTACTTTGATTGTTTTGAGTCTCCCCTTGAAAATCCTTCCGAACTAGCGGTCAAGCTGAGCAGCCGCCGCTTTTCCATTGGTGCTGATGGAATTATTCTCGTACATCCTTCCCAAGTGGCAGACGCCCGGATGCAAATGTTCAATGCAGACGGCAGCGAGGGGAAAATGTGCGGAAACGGCATCCGATGCGTGGCAAAATATTTATATGATTATAAAAAAATAGGAAAATCCTTGCTTACGGTTGAAACATTAGCGGGCATAAAAACCATTCGTCTGGCGATTGAACACGACGTGGCTGTCCGTGCCACCGTGGATATGGGGATTGCTTCTTTTGAGGCGGATACCATTCCGATGCATGTAGAAGGCACATGCATTGAACGTTCCATCACGGTGTTGGGGCAGGTGTGGCATTGCACGGCCGTTTCCATGGGAAATCCTCATGTAGTGATCTTTACCGATGAAGTGGATCACATGCCGGTGGAACGCTTCGGTCCCTCCTTTGAACATCATATTCTTTTTCCCGAAGGTGTCAATACCGAATTTGCCAAAATTATTTCTCCCACCCACATCAAAATGCGTGTTTGGGAAAGAGGATCCGGAGAAACACTGGCTTGCGGTACGGGTGCATCCGCCACGGTTGCCGCGGCAGTGAAACTGGGAAAATGTCCCGCGAACACGCCTGTTAAAGTGGATTTACTGGGCGGATCTTTGACCATCATTGTATCGAAAGATTATCATGTTTCCATGGAAGGACCGGCAGAAGTGGCTTTTGAAGGCAAAGTCAGGGTATAATTTCAACTGAATGTGAACAAATATTCACAATTTTTCAGATGAAGAACGCAAGAAGTTCAAAAATGTAATTTATACTTGAGACAGAAAAAGCTTTCCGGAAGGAGTATGATAAAAAAATGAACGATGAACGCGTGTATCCCAATCATTCTGACGATGGAGTAACTGGACCTGCCCAGGAACAGGTTGCCAATGAGCCTGTTGAACAGTACGAAGCACCGCAGGAACCCATGCAGACTTCCCCGCAAAATTCCCAGCAAACCCCAGTGTATTCTTACACCCCGCCTATGCAGCACAATTATATTTCCTATCCGCAGTCCCCAGTTCACAAACACACATCCAAAGGAAAAACAAAAAAAATCATTTGGGGCATTGTTGCGTGTATCCTTTGTTTGGCTATGGGCCTGATAGCCGGCGGTGCCGTCATTCAATACGGCCTGGTGGATCTGGGCGACTGGATCGATGGTCACCATAAACCGGTTTTAGAGGATGAAAACAAAAACAACCCTGCCTCCGATTCTGACGATGACAATTCGCTCAGCACCTCGGGAAAGAATGTCAAAGACGCCAATCCGCCCTTATCCTTGAAACAGAATACCAATCACAATGCTCTGTCTGCCGCCGAAATTTATAAAAGCAGCGTGAACAGTGTGGTGGGTATTACAACGGAAGGTACTACCACCAATATGTTCGGCCAGACGACCACAACAGCTTCTATCGGCAGCGGTTTCATCATCGATGAAGAAAACGGATATATCCTTACCAACGCTCATGTGGTGGAATCAGGGAACACATATCGCGTATCTTTATACAATGGTGAAACTTACGATGCTACCCTTATCGGGCATGAGAGCGAAAATGATGTGGCGGTGTTAAAAATTGAAGCCAAAAATTTGACCGCGTTGCCTCTGGGAGATTCCAATGCCCTGGTGGTAGGGCAAGATATTGTCACCATCGGAAACCCGTTGGGTGAATTGACCTATACCCTGACAAGAGGGATCGTCAGCGCTCTGAATCGTGCCATCAATATTGATGGTCAACCCATTATCATGTTCCAGATTGATGCCGCGGTGAACCCTGGAAACTCCGGCGGTCCTGCCATCGACAGCACCGGAAAAGTAGTGGGGATTGTATCGGCTAAATATTCTTCCGCATCCATTGAAGGCATTGGATTTTGCATTCCTATCAATGATGCTTTGCACATTGCCAAAGAATTGATCCGACAGGGCTATGTCAGCGGAAAGCCTTCCCTGGGTATCAACGTAAAAGATTACTACGGTCGAGGTTCTTACGGTTATTACTACATGTATGTACGTGTGGAAAAAGTCAACAAAGGAAGCTGTGCTGCAAAAGCCGGCATGAAAACGGAAGATGTAATCACGGCCATCAATGGCGAGGAAGTTGCTTCTACCAGTGAACTGGTGACCAAACTGAAAAAATTCAAAGCGGGTGATACCGTTACGATTACCGTGTATCGCAACGGAGATTATCGGGATTTGACGGTCACGCTGGATGAAGACAAATCCGGAGCGGTTGCTTCATAAGCACTGTCAAAAAGATGGCGTCCGTAGCAACGGACGCCATTATTTATGGTTACGCATCAATTTGATTTTCTTTGTCCAGGTTTCTTTGAAATAAAAACATCATGCCGGCAGCCGCTGCTAGGGTAAGACGGTGAAGAAGGGAGAAGAAGGAAACCAACAACGACATGAGCCAGGTGGATCCTGTCACGCCTTTGCCGCTGGATTGCAGCATTTCCGCCCATTCTTTGCCTACAATGATGGTGATGCATTTTTTAATATAATAGACCCATGGAAGAGGAATCGCCTCAGGTAACGTATAAGGGGGAAAAGCACTGTAAACAACAAACAAAACAGAGAAAACAGCGGTGATCACGACATATAAAAGGCTGACCAAACGCAAATATTGGGGCGTTCTGTAATTGAGGGCCATGACGCAGAAAAATGCGGTGGACACCAGCAGGCAGATCGCGTACAAAATGAGGGCAAATAAGGAATATCCGAAAAATCCAAAGGCTTCGAAGATGGAACAGACACCGAATAAAATTGCCGAAATATAACAGACTGTTCGAAAAATCTCATCTTCCACCCTAACGGCATAGGCCAAAAACAGGGCTATGAGGACCAGCGCAAAAGAAAGCCGGGGCAGGGCGGAAAAGATGGCTGCAGCAAAGGCTGCCAGCATAAAATAGCGCAAGGGATATTTTTTCAGCAGTTTCAGCAAATCAAGCAACTCCTTTATTCGGTCTTAACGAGAATAGTATAACGGCTTTTTGTACCGTTGTCAATCATTTCGAGTGCGAATTCAAAGAGAAGCACATACCGACAATTTTCTTTTTTGATCCGAATGTTCCCATCCAAATGTGAAAAATGTTTAAAAAACCTATTGATTTTTTTCCATAAATGGTATAAAATATCAATCGACTGGTTTTTATACGTAAAGAATTTTAAAGATAAAGAGGTATAACCATGGCTAACGCAAAAGCAAAAAACAAAGCTTCCTGGCAAATGAGTTTTCTGGCGATATTACTGGCAGTACTCTTTCTGCTGGTTGTCTTTGCCAAACCCATTCAATTGTTTTTCTACAACTTGAATTTTATTAAGGATGCTGCATTTCGCGATGCAATGGGAGCGATTTTCGATAAAAAAGGAGCCGATGTAACCGCGGAAGATTTGGCGCAAATCAAAAGTCTTTCCATTGTGGGCAACATGCTATATTATGAGTTATTCGGTGACGATAACAACGATATCGATGATAAAACCCCCGACGGGAGTGACCCCGACGGGAGTGACCCCGATGGCAGTGACCCCGATGGCAGTGACCCCGACGGCAGCGAACCCGACGGCAGCGAAACAGACGGCAGCGAAACAGACAACAATGATGACGATAATGCGGAAGACAAAGAAGAGCCTCCAAAAAGCGATTATGTCAGCGCATACGTCGATCCCACTGCCCAATATAAAATCCCGGTTGGTTATTCCTCTTTGTACACAGGCTATTATTACTACAATAGTTATGGCTATAACTTGTATCCTACGGAAAATACCATTTTGATTTCCAAAATCAGCAACAATACCATTGAAAATCTCATTGATCTTTCTTTGTTGACCCATGCCGAAGCCATCGCGGTGGTACCCGGTACGGTTGGGAATGGCGTGGATATCGAGAATTTGAACTGGTTTAAAGACATGAGCAATCTGAAAGTCTTGTCGGTGGCTGGTGCTACTCTCAGCGATATTTCTGTTGCATCAACCTTAAAGAACCTCGAAAAATTAGAACTGATTTCTTCCAAAGCAAGTGATTATACCCCTGTTACCGACTTAAATAAGCTGGTTTCTCTGGCCATTACAGATACCGGCATTGGTGATTTATCTTTCCTTTCCGATATGAATCATCTGTATGAATTGATTCTTTCCGCTAACAAAATCACCGATGTTTCCGCGCTGAAAGATATGACGAAATTGGAAGCGTTGTACCTTGACGGCAATACCATTGCGGATATTTCTCCCTTGTCCGGCTTGACCCGCCTCAAAACCATGTATCTGAGCAACAATGCCATCGTGGATATCTCTTCCTTGTCTGCTATGACCTACATGGAACAGTTAAGCATCGCGGGCAATCAAATCGCCGATGTATCTGATTTGAGCAGCATGATCTATCTGACTTCCCTGGATTTGTCGGATAACAATCTGTCCTCCTGTGAATCTGTAGGCAAGTTGATTCAAATGCAGAGTTTGACACTGACCGGAAACCCGCTGAAGAGCTTTGCAGGACTGGAAAAAGCCATTGGTTTGACCAACTTGACATTCCAGAACGGCGAAATTTCAGAGGTATCTCCCTTGGTAGAATTGCCTTTGATTGCTTTGGATCTGACCGGCAACAAATTGACGACTCTGGAAGGTCTGTCCAATATGGATACATTGTCCTCCCTGAACGTGTCTAAAAATGCTATTACTTCCCTTAAGGGCGTGGATGCACTGACTGCCTTGACCAGTTTCACCGCCAATGACAACAAGATAACAGATGTGGCTCTTTTGGAGAAAGCCACCAAGTTGACGGATTTAAATTTGGAAAACAACCAGATAACCGATGTTTCCGCTTTGGCTTCTCTGAAGAGTCTGAAGAAATTGTATCTGAACGGCAACAACATTGAAAACATCTCTGTGTTGGATAGCATTTATAAAGATTTGGAAGATTCCAGCGGATGGCCGGAAGACTATAGTTCCTTCATTGAACCTGAAACTGAGGATGAGAATACCGAAGACGATGAAGCCGACGATTCCAAAGACGACAACACGGATAAAAAAGACACCGATGAAGAAAGCACCAAGCAAACACAACCATAACAATCAAAGGGTACTGCAATGGGCAGTACCCTTTTTTATACTCCCCCTGCTGTACCCATTAGCTTCTCAATGCGGGAAAGTAAGGTTCATTTCAATAAAATCGGACAGGGGCAATATTTGCCTTGGCGATGTGTACATCCAATGAAAGTTTCTCTTTTAAGACTACATACAAATAACGTATCACCGGATTTTCGGTATAAAAGTGTCCTGCGTCGATGAGGTTGACGCCATATTCTTTTGCGGTGATAAAATGATTGTGTTTGACATCGGCAGTGACCAAAGTGTCGAATTCCAAAACAGGGGCGAGATGGACGAAATCACCGCAGGAACCGCCGCCCACCGCAACATGAAAAACGGGTTTTCCCGCATCATGGTAACGAAGTCCGTCACATCCCAAAGTATCCTTTACGAAAGGCAAAAAGGAAGAAAGGGGACGGTTTTGGTTTAAATTGCCGTATAATCCTATGCCGTAAGGACCATGGGCATCTTCGCCGAGCGGTTCAATGATGCGCGTGTTTTCAACGCCCAGCTGATGAGCCAAAATGGAATTAACACCTGACTTTGCCGCATCCAGATTGGTATGCAGGCAAATGGCGGCGATGTTATGTTGAATCAGTTGATAGAGAATACTGCCGGATGCTGTGGCAGGATTGATTTGCTTGAGAGGTTCAAAGATGACGGGATGGTGGGAAATGATCAGTTCTGTCCCCATTTGCATAGCTTCGTCTACAACAGCACTTGTGATATCGAGAGCAAGGCAAATTTTGGTGACTGTTTGTTCTTGACTTCCGATTAAAATGCCTATGTTGTCATAGTCCATGGCATAGGAAAGAGGAGCGATTTGAACCAGGATAGAAAAAACGTCCGATACTTTCATACTGTATGGATCTCCTTCTATATTACTATCAATATTATATGTTAATTATATATTAAAATCGGACCGATGGTATACTAATAAAAGTTGGCTGCCGATGTTTTACCGGCAGCCGTTATGTCATGGGGTTACACTGACTTATGCTTCTTCTTCCACGATCAGTTCCTGGACTTTGTCATCATCATCTACAAAAGCACAGTTAAGTTCATCATCTTCTTCGAAAAAGGCTTCGGGGCAGTCACTGCAATCGTCTTCGCATTCATAGCAGGGGTCTCCGGCATGAAGTTCCTTCAGTTCCTTTTGCGCCTTGAGTTCTTTATAAAGCAAGTAACTGCCACCGATGAGACCGGCAACACCGCAGCCTAAATAGACTTTGGATAAACTCCTTTTTTTATCGGCATACAAAAAGAACAATACAAAGAAGGTGATGGATTGCACCATGAGAGAGAGGGCGACAATCAGTCTGGTTTTTTTCAGCATTACGATACACTCCTTTTATATAGATTATTTTTGAGACTTTTCTTGGGCGTTCCAGGCGAGGTAGGCGTTGATGAAATCATCCAGCCCGCCATCCATTACTTTAGAAATATCGCCTGTTTCGCAGCCGGTGCGATGATCTTTTACAAGGGTGTATGGCATAAATACATAGGAACGAATCTGTGCGCCCCATTCAATATTGAGTTTGACACCCTTAATATCGTCAATTTTTTCCAGTTGCTCCCGTTCTTTAATCTCCATGAGTTTGGATTTTAACATTTTTAGGGCAACCTCTTTGTTTTGCAGCTGGCTTCTTTCATTCTGACAGCCGACCACAATACCTGTGGGAATATGGGTGATACGAATGGCTGAGTCTGTTTTGTTAACATGTTGTCCGCCGGCACCGCTGGCTCTGTGAGCTTCAATTCTCAAGTCTTCCTCATTCAACTTGATGGTCAGATTGTCATTGAATTCCGGCAAGACTTCGACTGAGGTAAAAGAAGTGTGCCGTCGGCCGGAAGAATCGAAGGGGGAAACGCGAACCAATCTGTGGACGCCGCCTTCCGATTTTAAATATCCATAGGCATATCTGCCTTCTATTAAAACAGTGACGCTTTTGATGCCTGCTTCATCGCCGTCCAGATAATCCAGTACTTTCAGCTTGTAACCCCGTCTTTCCGCAAAACGGCAATACATCCTGTACAGCATCTGCGCCCAGTCCTGGGCTTCTGTTCCACCGGCACCGGGATGGATGGATACAATGGCGTTGTTTTGGTCGTATTGGCCGGACAAAAGCAGAGTGATCTTCAATTCTGCGGCGGCATCTTCCAGGTTATGGATGGAGGTCATGATCTCATCGGTCAAGCTTTCATCATCTGCTTCAATGGCAAGTTCCAAAAGTTCAGATATGGATGCGTGGGTGGTGGTCAGTTCTTCAAAACTATCGATGAGCTCGTTGTGTTCTTTTAATGCAGTCAACACCACCTGACTCTGTTGAGCATCGTCCCAAAATCCGTTTTCCTGGGAAAGACGATTCAATTTTTCTGCTTCCTCTTTCAATTTCGGCAGATTTAAGGATTCAGATAGTTCAAAAATCAAATCCTTGAGTTCTCTAATTTTTTGTTGTGATTGTTCTAGCAGTAATACCAAACAGGCATCCTCCAAAAAAAGTAAATTATACACTGTTAGTATACACTAAAATGGATTTTTTGTAAAGGGAAATTGTCAAATTTTCCTATTTTTTTGGATGACTATTAAAAATAATGGCAAATATATAGCCAAAAAGGATGACAGCTGCCAACCCTGCCGCCGCAGAGGACAAACCTCCCGACAGGACGCCCAGCAACCCTTTTGCATCCACGGCTTCCTTGACACCCTTTGCTAAATTGTGTCCGAAACCGGTCAAAGGAACGGTGGCGCCGCAGCCCGCAAAGTCAACCAGCGGCTTATATATACCAACTGCCGAGAGAAAAACACCCACAGAAACGTATCCTACCAGGATTCTGGCAGGGGTGAGGGCTGTTTGATCGATGAGGATTTGTGCTATAGCGCACAACGCTCCTCCGATGAGAAATGCATATAAATACTGCATAGTGCCTCCTATTCAGATCGGGTGATTCGAAGCAGATGGGCAATGCCCGGAATGGATTGTTTTTGCATCACCGTGATAGGACTCTGAAGAGAACCCGTGCCGATAAAGAGTACATCTTTCATTTTCCCTTGCTGCAATTGATCGAACACGTAGCTTCCCATTACCACGGCCGAGCAACCGCAGCCGGATCCACCGGCATGCATATCCTGTTTTTCAATGTCATAAATGAGAATGCCGCAGTCTAAATAATTGTTTTTCATGACAATACCATGGGTTTCCAGCATTTCACGAGAAATGGAATGACCTTCCGATCCCAAATCCCCTGTGATGATTAAATCAAAATCATCGGGCGTGAGAGTGGATTCCATGAAAAACCTCACCAGAGTATCGACCACGGCGGGGGCCATGCTGCCACCCATGTTGTTCACGTCGGTTGCACCGTAATCCACGATGGATCCCACCAAATATTGATTCAAATAGATTTGCCCGGGCGAATTGTCGAGCAGGAAACACCCCGCGCCCGTCACGGTGTGTTGGGCGGTGGGAGTTCGTTGAGAACCATATTCGATGGGAAAGCGGTATTGACGTTCCGCGGTACAGAAATGAGAGGAAGCGGCGGTAATCACTTTACAGGCATGTTCGGCTTCGATGGCGACGCCGCCTAAAATAAGTCCTTCCGCCGCTGTGGAACAAGCGCTGTATAGGCCAAAATAGGGGATTTTGGACTCCGCAAATCCAAAGGTGGAAACGGTACATTGATTGATTAAGTCTCCTGCAAAAACCAAATCTACTTCATCCGGACGGATTTTCCCTTTTGCCATCAAGGTTTCACAGGCCATTCTCACCATTTCGCTTTCCGCCTGCTCCCAGGTGGGCATACCGAATCTGGTATCTTTCCCGGACAAATCAAACAGATGGCCAAGAGGGCCTTTGGATTCATCGCCTCCCACCATGGTGGCCGCCATTTTCAAGGTGGGCCGCTTTTTAAAGGTTTGAATTCTTCCCATACGTCACCTCAAAATACTTGCGTAAACAGGTAGTAAATGATGCCGTAAACCACAGAAAACAACGTGCCGTATACGATGACGGGTCCTGCTACGATAAACATTTTGGAGCCTACGCCCATAATGAGTCCTTCGGCTTTGTTGTCCATGGCGGGGGATATGACAGAGTTGGCAAATCCCGTAATGGGAACCAACGTACCTGCACCGGCAAACTTGGCAATAGAATCGAAAATACCGACACCTGTCAGAAAACAGGCAAGAAATATCAAGGTAACCGAGACCAAAGAGCCAGTGTCATTTTCAGACGTGTGCAGAACTTTTTCGTACAGATCAAAGAGTCCCTGTCCCCCTGTACAGATGGCTCCGCCTACGAGAAATGCCAATAGGGTATTCTTCAAGCAAGGAGATTTTTTGGCATGGCTTTTGGCATATTGCTTATATCCGATGGGTTTGGTCTTTGGTGTGGGCTTAATGCTCATATCGGATCTCCTTTCATGTTTCGCATATAAACAGAGGATGCCCAAAAAATAGAAAAATATGTTAACAATTTTTATTTTTTGGATGAATAGAAACCACATGGAAAGAAAACGTATCAAAAAAGCAAAATATATTGATATTTAGAAATTGTTTTTCAAAAAAATATTTCTTTGCAAATGTATTGACAATGGCCATGAATGCAATATAATGGGGGTATTGATGGCAAAAATACGGGTTACGGAGGAGATTCAGTATGGATAAAATTCGTGTAGGTCTTGTGGGTGTGGGCAGAGGCACTGCCTATGGCAAAGTGCTGTATCATCATCCCCATGCGATGGTAACGGCTCTTTGTGATACAAATGAAACGGTATTACAGGAAAATGCCCCCGGGTTTGACTTGGGAGATTATCAGCTATTTACCGACTATGACAAGTTTTTGGATTCCGGTCTGTTTGATATGGTGATTTTGGGTACACCCATTCCCTTTCACGAAGAACAGGTGACCGCCGCATTGGCACGGAATATACATACCCTCAGCGAAGTGACAGCGGCAGATTCCGTGGAAGCCTGCATGCATATTTATGAATCGGTGCAGAAAAGCAAAGCCAAATATATGTTGGCGGAAAATTGCAATTATATGCATTTTGTTCTGGAGTGGAAGAAGTATGTGGATCAGGACTGTTTGGGTCAGATTCACTATGCGGAAGGGGAATATGTCCACGAAATCCGCGCCCGCGTGGTGGATACCGACGGACATAATTTGTGGAGAACCAAACGGGCTCCTTTGCATTATTGTTCCCACAGTTTGGGACCGATTCTCTACTGGCTGGATGATTATATCGTCCGAGGCACCGGTTCCGGCACATCCACCCATTCCCTCGGCAATCAGGGCATAGGTTCCATCGACATGCAGTGCGCGTTGTTTGAAACCGCAAAAGGCAGAACCATCCGTTTGCTCAGAAGCTCGGTTTCCCCTCGCAAACCCGTCTGGTGCGGCTACGGCCTTTACGGTACCAAGGGATATATCGAAACCGAAGCATATACCACCAATGAATTTGCAAGAGCCAAACGGTATTTCATGGAAACGGATGCCGATGTGGTGAAAATTGAAACCTTCGCTTCCGCTCCCAATGCCACCGAAGAAATGAAACTGGGAGGACACGGGAGCTGTGAATATTACCTGATAGATGAATTCATTCGCGCCATTCTGGAAGACAGAAAACCCGCCATTGACATAGTAAAAGCTTTGGATATGACCATTCCCGGTTTGATCGCTCATGATTGCGCCATGGAAGGCGGCGTCTGGAAAAACATGCCCGATTTCTATCGCCCATAGAAAAAACCGCCCGAAAAGGGCGGCGATACAACAAAACAGCCTGTCGGCATGCCGACAGGCTTGTTTTCTTTTAACCCATGATAAAATCGCCGAAGAAGGCGGGCACATGGTAATCAGGCTGTTTTGTTTCCACGGGGTTCCACATAACATAATGTTCCACCGGGGTTTCGTCGCCGCATTTGTACAGGTTGCCTTTGCATGCAAAGCCGGATTTAAAGGATAAGGGGTGTCCGTAGATCTTTTCCAAAATTGCTTTGGAAACGGTGATGGTGACCGACCATTTGGTGGCGGTCTTATCGGCAACGACCGGGGGCAATTCTTCAACCCGAATCAGTTCATCCAGACGCACTCTGTTGTTTCTTTCTGCACCGATGGCGGACAAAAGAGCGCCGTTGGAGTTCATTTCAAAATTGACATATCTGCCATCCACGGGATCAAAGCAGGCAAACCATTCCAAACAGCTGTCTTTGTAAACAAAATCATAAAAGTTTGTAAAGCGTGTCAAAGGATTGCTTTCATGACAGGTCAAACGGGCAACAAACGCCTCCCGGCTCAGATCATACACGATTTGCGCATAACAAAGAGGTTTGTATGTATGAAGCCATACGGTTTTGTCGATGGGGGCTTTTTCAATTGTGTCAAAATTCACCCTGTTTTGTTTTTGAATGATATATTGAGCAGCCATTTTATTCTATTCCTTTCCCTGTTTTTCATTGGTTTCATTATAACGGAAATCCCAACTGAATGCAATGAAAAATCCACCCCCAGGACAGTAGTTTACAATTTGTTCATTTTTTAAATAGGGAAATATGGTATACTTTCCTGTAAGGAAAAGAATGGCTGTGAGGGAAAACGATGTTTGGATACATCCGACCGGTGCAAAGCGAATTGAAGGTGAAAGACGCCGAACTTTACAAAGCATTATACTGCGGGCTTTGCCGCGTGATGAAAAAAGAAGTATCGTCGGTTCTTCCCTTGTCCATCAGCTATGATTATGTCCTGTTGGCGGCCGTACGGGCGGGACTGAGCGGGGAAACCTTTTGGGCGGAACACCAGATTTGCCCCTACAAACCCTATCGCCGCAAAAAAATGGCACGGCCTGTAAAAGCCTTGTCGGACACCGCCATCACGGCTTTGATTTTAACAAAATATAATTTGGATGACAAACTTGCTGATGGGGACATATCCAGATTTAAAAAGCTTTTTTTATGTATTTATCGAAATTGGATTGCACGGGCTTTGAAACGCAAGATAAAAAAAGACAACAGCGGAACTCTTGCAGGGGTTTGCGGCAAAGTGGAAGAAAAGCTTTCTGTTTTGCATGAGATGGAACGGGCGGGGGAAACTTCGGCTGATCGTCCCGCGGTTTGTTCGGGGGAAGTACTGGAAGCGGCAGTGGCATTTGGTTTGGAGCCGGAAGCCGAGGAAAAACTCCGGCTGATCGCCAGAGATATAGGAAGTTTTATTTATTGGCTGGATGCTGTTGACGATTTGGAGAAAGATGAAAAATCGGGTGCATACAATCCGTTGCTTTTGCAATATCATACGGCAAAAGAAGCACGAAAAGAAGCAAAACTTTTGGATATGATCATGGCGCAGTATACCGCGCGAATGGCAAAACTTGCCCAAACCATACAGTTTGGTCAAACAAGCAAAATTGTGGAAAATATTTTCCATCTCGGTTTGGGAGTGACCTCCAGACGCGTACTGGCAGGTGAGAAGGGAGCAAAACATGAAAGATCCGTATAGCATTCTGGGGGTATCTCCCGATGCCAGCGATGAGGACATAAAAAAAGCCTATCGGGCTCTTGCAAAAAAATATCATCCCGACAATTACAGGGGCAATCCTCTGGGGGAACTGGCCAATGAAAAAATGCAAGAAATCAACCAAGCTTATGATGAGATACAGAAAATTCGCAGCGCGGGCGGCGACACCGGAGGGGTCTATACCCGGGCGAGAACTCTTATGCAAAGCGGAAGGCTGGGGGAAGCCGAAACCCTGTTGGATCATGTCAGTGCAACCATGCGAACGGCAGAATGGTATTTTCTGAAAGGGCGCATCGCCCAGGAGAGAGGATATTTTGCCGAAGCGGCGGGTTATTTTGATACGGCTGCAAGAATGGATCCCTTGAATAGGGAATATACCCACGCGAAACAAACCATGTATACCAATCAAAACCGGTACGGCGGGTATCGTCCTGCCAATCCCGATGTCAACGCCCAGTGTTCCATGTGCGATGTATGTACGGCTTTGTATTGTGCCGATTGTTGCTGTGAATGTATGGGCGGAGATCTCATCCGCTGTTGTTAACGATGAAAAATACCAAAAAGATCGCTTTTGGCGGGATTATCAGTGCGCTGAGCGTGGCTATTCTGGTGATAGCCGCTTATATCGAGATTCTGGATATTTCTTTGGTGGTTACCGTGTCTTTGGGCATTGTGTTCATGGAAATCGAATACGGAACAGGCGCCTCCATCAGTTGTTTTGTCGCCGTTTCGTTCTTGAGTTTGCTTTTGTTACCCAGTAAGATTCCGGCGCTATTGTATATCTGTTTTGGCGGTTGGTATCCGGTTGTGAAAAAATATGCGGAACGATTGCCGCGGCTGTTGGAATGGGTCGTGAAAATGGTTCTTTTCAATGGGGCTCTGGGAGCATACGGGTATGTAACCATTGCCGTTTTGGGATTGGTTGAACCCGCGGCTGTATTGAAAATTACCCTTTTGATCATGGCCAATGTAGCTTTTGTGGTCTATGATTTTGCTTTGACTCGATTGATTACTGTATATGTCCGAAAAATCAGAAACCGTTTGGGCATAAAATAAAGAGGTGCGGGGATGTTTGAAAATATAACATTCGGCTTTTATGCAATCCTGCCGATTTTACTGATGATGACGCTCGGGTATCTTTTTCGCCGAACCAGTTTCTTGAAAAAAGAGTTTTTCATTGGCTGTGATAAGTTGGTTTTTTATGTGGCACTCCCGCTTTTGCTCTTTGAACAAATGATGGAGGCAGAGTTTCAAACCGTATGGGATGAAGACCTATTGTTGTTTGTCACTGTTGCCATTGTGGTGGCTTTTATCGGCATATTATTGCTGGGCCCTGCTTTGATTGCCAACAAAGTGGATAGAGGTGCTTTTTGTCAGGGAAGCGTCCGCTCTAATTATTCTATCATCGGGCTTCCCATGGCGAATAATCTCTTTGGTGCCGCAGGATATCAGACCGCTGCCTTGATCATGCCTTTTTTAATTCCTTTATACAATGCCTTGGCAGTGCTTATTCTTACGGTCAATGCACCGGGAGAGAAAAAGAATTTTTTAGTCGTAACCCTGAAGGTATTAAAAGGCATCGTGATCAATCCCCTGATTCTTTCCATGGCACTGGGTGCGGCAGTGAAATATTTTACTCTCCCCGTTCCCGATACTGCCATGAAGATAGTGGGTTATTGTGCTAATTTGACATTGCCGTTGGCTTTGATGAGTCTGGGTGCCACCTTTGAATTTTCGCGGCTGAAAGGGAAAATTCTGACGGCATTCAGTGCCTCCGTGATAAAAACCATCCTTCTTCCTGCCATTGCCGTGACAGTTGGGGTTTATATGGGATTCCGGAATCTATCTTTGGGTATGATATTCATAGTTTTTGCCGGTCCCACTTCCGTTTCCAGCTATTCCATGGCCGTGGGAATGGGGGCCAACAAAGAGTTGGCAGGTCAGATTGTAGTGTTATCTACCATTTTATCCATGTTTACCATGTTTATCGGCGCCTTCCTGCTTCGCTCGTTTGGCCTGATATAGATTATTTTTGAAGGGAAGTATACGTATGACATTAATGGAAAAAGAAATCAATGAACAGTCCCATATTTTGGATACTGTTCACGAAGCAAACACGCCTACCATTCAAAAGCTGGTAGCGAAAATGAAAGAAAAGAAATGCCGTTATGCCTATTTTGCCGCAAGGGGCACTTCCGATCACGCCTCCATTTATGCCCAATATTTGTTTGGTACTTATGCGGGTCTCCCCAGTGGTTTGGCCTGTTGCTCCATTCTCACAGCGTATGAAGGCAATTTGGATCTTTCCGATGCAGTGGTATTCGGTGTATCCCAGTCCGGAAAAGCAGCAGACGCCCTTGCCGTGATGGAACATGCCAAAAAGCAGGGTGCCGTGGTTGTTTCCGTCACCAACTATGCAGATTCTCCCATGGCGAAAGTCGCCGATTTCTCCTTGTTGTGCAATGCAGGGGAAGAAAAAAGTGTGGCAGCTACCAAAACGTTTACTGCCCAGATGTATGTCATGGCGCTGGTGGTGGCAGAATACACCCAGAACAGTACGTTGCAAAACGCATTACAGCAAGTACCCGAAGCGTTGGGTCACTGGCTTCCCGCTCTCAATCAATCCATAGACAGTTTTGTTTCCCGGTATCGTTATAGCAACGATGGATTTTCCCTGGGACGCGGTGTGAACTATCCGGTGGCGTTGGAAGCTGCCTTGAAACTGCAGGAAACCAACTATGTGCGGATGAAAGGTGCTGCCGTTTCCGATTTCTATCACGGTCCTTTGGCGCAGGTTGAACCGGGAACGTTTGTGATTTTATTTGCTTCCCATGGTCCTGTGTACAAAGATGCCGTGGCGATGCTTTCAAAATTGGATGAACTCGGGGCGGAAACATTGGTTGTCACCGATGACAAAGATCTGGCTGCATCCCGCCAATTGTCCGTACGTACCCCCGATGTGGGTACGGATGCGGCATCTGTGTATTTCAATGCAGTATTTGCCCAGACTTTTGCCTGCAAATTGACGGCTGTGAAGGGTAGAAATCCCGACGAACCCCGCAATTTGAAGAAAGTTACCATTACAAAATAACCGAATTCTATACGGAGGCGGTCGATGAAATTCAAAAGATTTATTTCCATTTTATTTGTTTTTTTACAAACGGCGGGAATGATTTGGATGGCACCGACCGCTTTGGCATCTTCTTTGCACCTGGTATCCGTGGGAGACAGCATTCCCAACGGATACGGGCTTGCAGACCCGGAAACGGCCTATCCGGTTTTGCTCGCCAACCGGCTGGCTGCCACGGCGGATTTTTTGACGGAAGACGGAAAAACCAGCACCGGAATGCTGGCGGATTTAAAGAAAACGAACTATAAAAGCGCCATCAGACAAGCCGATGTGGTCCTCCTGTCCATCGGAGGCAATGATTTTTTATCTCTCTTATCCTATACGGAAATATCCGAATTTTTTCGGGGAAACCCCGAGGGATTATATCAATTGGCCAATGGCGGAGTAGCCATCCTATCCGAAAATTTCCCTAAGATCCTGGGGAAAATCCGCACACTTAATAAGGATGCGGTCATTGTGATTCAGACCGTTTTCAATCCTTACGCTGTCTTTCAAGCATTCACCGTTTTGGGTATTGAGCTGTCCTCTTTTATGGACACTCAAATCGAAAGGCTCAATGACATCATCCGCTCTTATGCGGAGGAAGAAAAAGGCATCTACTTGTGCGATGTACACGATCAATTTCAAAATGCCAAGGATGATAGCTTTGTCAACGCCGCTGCCAATCCTTTAAATTTGGATCCTCATCCCTCCTTACGGGGGCATCAGGCGATTGCCGATGGGATATGGGAAGTACTTTTGAAAGCGGGAATTGCCCATCCTGATGATAAAGGGGCTTTTTTACAGGAAATTATGCAGCCTGAGGAAAAAGAGCCAAAATCCGAGCCCGAACCGGAGCCGGAATCCGAACCGGAGCCGGAATCGGAACCACTGCCGCAAGACAGGAATCAAACCAATGTGGAGCAAGACCCTGCCTTGCTCTATAAAATCGGAGGCGGTGCGCTTCTGGGACTGATTGTGCTTGGGATTCTGTTTGACCTATCGAAAAGAAGAAAGTAAAAACACTGCGGTTTGCCATCCAGCAAACCGCAGTTGTTTATCTTAATAGATCAGAATAAATCAGAAAAATGTACGCACATACTGTCTGCCTTCATTGACGACTTTTTCCGTATCCTGGGCAATGACCAATTCTTCATTGGTGGGGATCACAATCACCGTGACTTTGGAATCGGGGGTGGAAATGATGTTGTCTTCGGGATGATCCTTGAAGGTCAGGTTCTTTTCGATGTCCAGTTTAATACCAAAGAAATCCATATCATTGGTGGCCATTTCGCGGACGACAGCGGTGTTTTCACCGATACCGGCGGTAAAGACCAACACGTCCAAACCATTCATGGCGGCGGTATAGCTGCCAATATATTTTTTGATGCCATAGGTCAAAATTTTGGTAGCCAAGATCGCATCGGGATTACCGATAGCCATGGCACTGCAAATATCGCGCATATCGCTGGAAACCCCCGAGACACCTAGAATGCCGCAGTTCTTGTTCATATAATCTTGGGTTTCAGCGGGAGACATGCCCAATTTATCCATAAGAAAAGGTACAATGGCAGGGTCCATGGAACCGCAGCGGGAACCCATTGCGATGCCTTCTAAAGGGGTAAATCCCATGCTGGTATCAATGACTTTTCCATTCTTGACAGCGGAGATGGAAGAACCGTTTCCCAGATGGCATGTAATGATTTTACAGTGATCTTTGTCCAGACCCAGCACATCGATGGCTTTGCTGGAAACATAACGGTGTGAAGTTCCGTGGAATCCATAGCGGCGGACGCGATATTTATCGAAAATATCTTTGGGAATTGCATATCGGTATGCTTCTTCCGGCATGGTCTGATGGAACGCGGTGTCGAAAACCAACACCTGAGGCGTTTTCTTCATGACAGCCATACAGCCTTCGATTCCCATGATATGGGGCTTGGTATGGAGGGGAGCCAGATCGATACACTTGTGAAGATCTTCCATCACGGTTTTGTCAACCAGCACGGCTTCGGAGAACCAGGGACCACCGTGAACGATGCGATGACCAACGGCGTAAATCTCTTCCATGGAATGAATACAGCCCAATTTTTCATCCAACAGCATACGGATAACCGCATTCATGGCGACTTCGTGATTCGACATAGGGATATTTTCCGAATACTTGTCATTTCCGGCGGCTGCGTGGGTGATTTTGCCGTCGATACCGATTCTTTCACAAATACCTTTTGCAAGCACTTCCTGGGTTTCCATTTCAAATAGCTGGTACTTTAAAGAAGAACTGCCTGCGTTTACAACCAAGATTTTCATTTTTTACACTATTCCTCCGGATAAATTCACATGATGAATAGATTATAATACACTTAATTTGAAAAAGCAAGGGCGATAGAAAAAAAGATTGACAACAGGTTGGGGGAATGTTAGAATATATGTATATTTACGTGTTTTTTATCCATACAACGGAGGATGAAGATGAAAGGGATTGCTGTAGTAGCCGAGTGTAACCCTTTCCATATTGGTCATCAATATCTTGTTACCGGTATCAAAGAGAAGTATCCCCACCATGCCCTGGTAGCCATCATGAGCGGGAACTATGTCCAGCGGGGAGACTTTGCCATTGCGGATAAATATATCCGTGCCAAGACCCTGATAGAGGGCGGTTTGGATTTGGTATTGGAATTGCCTTTTCCTTTCAATGTGTTGTCGGCGGAGGGGTTCGCGTTTGGCGGCGTTTCGGTGGCAAAACGGCTGGGGGAGATTGCCTATTTAGCCTTTGGCAGTGAGTATCCCGATGTCGATTTATTTATAAAAGGCAGGGATATTTTGTTTTCTCATGCATTAGAGCAATCTTTGTCGAATAAAATTAGAATGAATCCAACTTTGCCATATGCTGTCTTGCGGGAACAATGTTTTTATGAACAGGCAGAAGGCTTTCCTTCGGATTTTATCCGTTCTCCCAATTGCATACTGGGGCTTTCCTACATGATGGCATTGAAAAATACGTCTATTACCCCCATTCTTTTTCCCCGCAAACAAATTGGACAGGAGAAACATGACGGAGTATCCGGACAGCATGTACGGCGGTTGATCGTGGAAAAGCAGGATGGCTGGCAAGGGTTTCTTTCGCCCCAAACCAAGGAAATATTGGATCACGCCGAAGAGCAGGGACGTTTTCCTGTTGTAGCAAAAAATGTTGAAAAAGCGATGTTGTACACCTTGCGGAACGGGGATGAAGGCAAAATTAAAACATATTACGGATGTGCCCCTCTGGCAAGCCGCATTTGCAGGGCAGCCAAGCAGGCCAAATCCCTGGAAGAATTGTACGCATTGGTTTCTGCCAAGCAATACCCCAGGGCACGGATTCGGCGGGCAGTTTTAGCCGCTGTGCTGGGAATCGGTGAAGAAGAGGCGAAACAAGAGCCCGAGTGCACGGTGGTTTTGGGTGCCAATTCAAAAGGCAGAGAGTTTTTGCGGCAAATCAAAAAAACGGCGTCTGTTTCTATTTTTACCAAGCCTGCCCACGCTGTGCAAAGCGGCAAGATGTTGCCCTCGTGGCTGCGGGCGGAGGCCTTGTATTCCCTGGCGTTTCCTAAACCCCGGGAAGAAGGATGGTATATGAAAACATCCCCATATTTGATAGAAAAGGAATCAGTGCAATGAAAACGACCATCATCGATTCGTATCAACATTTTGGTAAATGCCTTTCATTGGAAGAGGGAAAACTAACGTTGTATGTGACGTTGGATCGGGGTCCCCGGATTATATACGCCTCTTTTGACGGCTCAGACAATATATTCTACAACGAGCCCGAAGGGGGATACACTGTCACCGATGAGAAATATCAATCTGTCTTTGGAGTAGGAACCGGCTGGCAGATTTGCGGCGGTCACCGCTTCTGGATCAGCCCCGAAGTGTATCCCTATACATATTATCCCGACAATGATCCGGTGAAATTTGAAATCAAAGGGAACAGTGTTCAATGCATGCCTTCTGTACAAAGGGTCACAGGTTTGCAGACCATTTGGAATCTGACCTTTGCTTCAAAAGGTCTGGCACTGACCCATACGGTGAAAAACTGTTCCAACCGTCCCGTGCAATGTGCCGTTTGGGCATTGTCGGTGATGGCTCCCGGTTCGGTGGCAAAGGTACCCCAATCCAGAGATGCCAGCAATCCCTTTGTCCCCAATCGTTGCATGTCATTTTGGCCCTACTCCAATTTGGCGGATCCTCGGTATCATATGGAGCCCGATGCTTTTGTATTAAGGCACGATGGCACGGTACCGGGAAAATTCAAAGTTGGCATGATGAACACGGCAGGATACATTGCCATTTCGGTCAACGGTGTTTTGTTTACCAAAGGGTTTCTGCCCAAACATCCCACGGCGGCGTATCCGGATTTCGGAGTTTCTACGGAATTGTACACAGATGAGAGATTTTTAGAAGCGGAAACCCTGGGTCCCCTGACCGATCTGCACCCGGGTGAAAGTACCCATCACACGGAGTATTGGGCGTTTGCCGAAATGGGAGGAAGTGTATGAATCGATTTTTTGTCCTATGGATGGTTGTGTGCTTGCTTGTATCGATGGTTGCTTGTGGCAATGACGGTTCGGACACCCTTGGCGATGAAGGCATCAGACCCGGCAGCGGCATCAAACCCGACGGCGAACAGAACAGCGACCGGAATATAGACAAGAATACCGATCAGGAAGAAGAAAAACAGGATTCGGGAGAAAACAAGGATCTTGAAGAGGATTCCCAAAACAAGCTGGAGAAACCGCAGACCGGCGGTGACGCTACGCTTTCCCAAAGCGGTTCATTCATCAGCGGGAATGCGGACAAATTGTATTTATATGTGGAATGGGCTGCTCAGCAAGATCAGCAGGACAGCGAAGTGACCATATCGGTGGACGTCTATTTGGTCCATTATGCCTTGACGGTCAGAAGCAGAAGCGGCAATATCATTTCCGTTCATGAACAGGTGTATACCTTTTCCACCCCGCAAATGGTATATGAAGACAATGTACTGACCCAAACGCAGTTGGCAACGTATGAAATCTCTGTTCCCCGGGCCGCCCGGGAGACTCTTGAGGTAGTCTTGAAAGCCCGGTGGAAGTTTGCAGGAACACTTAACGAGGAGTATATTGACTGGATTGAAGCCGAAAACACCGTTTTATTAGGGTAGATTCTTGATAGGAGGTATTTACCATGTCTAAGAAAAATATGATCATGCTGCTTTCTTTGGCGGTACTTGTGGTTGTGGCAGTTGTTCTTGTGGTTCTTGTGGGAAACCATGCAAACACGGAAGAGAAAGATCATTATGATGTATCATCCAAAACAGACAACGACAAATCCGATTCCGGTGAAAACAACCAGGACGGCACGGATGTTTTAGATGATAGCCAGATCGAAGATACCACGGAATACGGTGATAACTTCGGAGAAATTCCCGGTTCTTGGAATTCGTTGGTTCCATAGACAACTATTTGGATATACAGAAAGGGGGGACGTCATGTATTTCGATATACATGCCCATTTGTATCAATATCCTTACCCCTACCCCTCCACCATGGGAAACGGGTATTTGTTTCCCAATGAAGAGCAGTTGATCACGTTGCATGATGCGTTGGGAATTGATCGTGCGGCTTTGATGGTACTCGCCAATGCGGAAGAGTATGTACCTCAATCCGTGGGGGAAATTATGGATATTGCCCTCAAGTCCAACGGAAGGTTTGTGCCTTTTTGTAACGTAGATCCCCGTTTGATGGGGAATCATGACCATTCTCCTTTGGATATGTTGTTAGACCATTTCAAAAACTTGGGATGTAAAGGCGTGGGAGAAGTGCTGCCTCGCATGGAGTTTGATGATCCTAAGATGCGTAACTTGTATCGGTGTACCCAAAAAGTGGGTTTGCCTTTGCTGTTTGATATGAATTCCAATCCCAATCGTGCCTATGGACTGTATGATGATCCGGGCTTGGTGAAATTACACCGTTGTCTGGATGAATTCCCCGACTTGATATTCATTGGACACGGTCCCGGATTTTGGGCGGAATTCGGCACGTTGAGAAAACCAGAAGACCGCTTTTCTTACATAACCTATCCTATAGACGGAGAAGGGGAAATTTGCAAACTCATGCGGATTTATCCCAATTTGTGGGTGGATTTGTCGGCAGGCAGCGGGTATACCGCCATCAGCCGTGATGTGGAGTACACCCTTGCATTCTTCCGGGAATTTTCCGATCGCATTCTCTTTGGCACTGACATTTGCTTTTCCGATCAGATTCCTCCCCAAGTGGCTTTCTTGAACGACCTGCGGGAGAAACAAAATTTGGATGAGACAACGTTTAAAAAAATAGCGTTCCGCAATGCGGAACGGCTGTTAGGACTATAATATGTGTTTTTTCTCACGACTGTTCCAAAAGAAAGATATTTCCTCCAAAAAGTATCGATTGCAAATGGCGCGCAGTTTGAATACCAAACTGCTGCGCTATGTGACCGAGCGTACCGATGCAGGGGAAATTGTCATTGGTAAGGATGGACATATCTCGGTACGAAATGACATTCTCAGTGTGTATGGCCGCGCCGATCCATTGTTCCAGGCCCATTGCGAGGATGTAATGGCGGCGGAGCTTATGAGTCATGACGGTGTTGTGCTGGAAGGATTTGATCTTGTCAAGAAATGCCACCGGAAAGTGGTTGCCCACTATAAATATTATCGCAAGTAAAGAATACCGCCGGAAAAGCCGGACCCGTATTCCTGGGGCGTACAGACTTTGATGGGTTCGTCAAAGCAGTCGAGGAGCGCATCCAAATCCCACTGAGAAATGGAAAGGGGATTGGAATCGGGGTCATGAAGTAGCACGATTTGGCCGATAAGGGCACGGGCCCGCACCGACTCCAACAAGTGACGGTAATGGCGCAGGATGCTGGCGATTTGGTCATAATCCATCCCGGAGATATCAATGATAACGGTATGTTGAAACGCTTTTTTTCGAAAAATCAGCCATTCAATGAGATCCCTGCCCAGATACACAATGCCGATAGCGGCAAAAAATCCAAACAATATTTCAAAAAACAATAATAACATAGAAAAAACGCCACATCCTTTCCCTGCAGTATATGCGAAGAATGTGGCGTTTGTGTTGATTTTGAAAGAAAAGCAGACAGAAAAGAATAATATCGTTGTATAGAGAGGGATTTACATTTAGTTCAGATTGGATGTTAAGGCATCCAGCAAATCACCGTTTTTATTTTGGGATAGTTCCCAAATGGAAACGCCTGCAAGTTGATTGGTATTCACATAATGGGCCTTGGCGGATATGGATGCGGCATCCTCATAGGTAATAAAGGCAGAACCGTTAAACAGCCACGGTACCAAGGCTTCGGCATGGCGACATTGAATATAACTTAAATTGTATAAATAATTAGAAACAATTTGATCATATGTCATAGAGCTACCGCCGGTATATCGGCTGTACAGACCGTTGTTGGTTTCCGTTGCACCCTTATAAACATACCCGTAAAACGGGACGCCAAGTACGATTTTAGAAGGTGAAAATCCTGCAGAAATCCATGCGTTCACAACAGAATCCACACTGAGTTTATATTGCGGGGATGTTTCTGAGGGGCTATATAATGGGGCATTGAAGTCGGTATAGGAATCCCAGGGGCCATGCAGATCATAGGTCATGATAATGGCATAATCCACATACTTGTACAGCAAATTCAGTTCCGTGTTTTTTATGTAAGTACTGCCTGCACCGCCGGCGAAAGAAAGGGAATACTTTTTTCCGTCTATCACCCCTTGCGTATCTAATTTTTCTTTTATGGTTTGAAGCAAAAGGGTGAAATTTTTTTTATCTTCCGCTCTTTTCATATTGGTGGAAAGTCCCCCGCTGACGGGATATTCCCAGTCGATGTCAACGCCGTCAAAATGATACTGTTTGATAAAGGCAACCACGCTGTCTGCAAAGGTGGTACGGCTGGCATTGGTCAGGGCAACATCGGAAAATTTTCCCGACCAATCCCATCCGCCGATGGAAATGATGGTTTTCAGATGGGGATAGGTCTTTTTCAATGCATACAGCTTTTCAAAGTTATCCCGATCAATTGTCGGATCACCCAAAGCGATCTTAAAATCATCTCCGATTTTTGCAAAGGCATAATGAATATTGGTGAGCTTGGAGGCAGGAATGCTGAAAGGGGTATATCCGCTATACGCCGACCAGCTTGCATAATAACCCGTGATGATTTTGGTATCGGAGGGAATTGTGGGTTGTTCGGGTGTTGTCGGGTTTTCGTTTTCAGAGGGGACATCCGGATTGACAGTCGTGACTGTAAGAAGATTGCTGGAGGGGGAAACATGGTTGTTATAATCAATGGCTTTGACAAAAAAAACGTAGGTTGTGGAGGGTGCCAGGTTTCGTATGGTACAGCATGTGGTATTGTTTGAAGCTACATATGTAGAGTCTTGAAAGATCTGGTAGGAAGCGACGCCTTTCTTATCATACGAAGCAGTCCATTTCAATGTAACGAAAGTTTGATCCACGGTGGACACAGTGAGATTTTTGGGTGCTGTGGGTGCTACACGGTCGTTTTTATATTTTGCGGCTTCTACGCTCACATAATGGGGTGTAAATAAAAAAGTAAGGATTAGGCATATACTCACAATCAATTTGAGGGATCTTAAGATCACAATTTTTTTCATGCAACCACTCTCCTTTTTTTCATTATAACGAAAAAACAGGGGAATTCAAAGGGGTAATGATTGGTAGACTTTCCATATATTGTATAAAGAGAAAAGAGCTGATATAAGAAAAAAATCAGCCCCTTTGGGATCGTGGATATATCGAGTGTTTGTATGTTGTTAAACAACGAATTAACATAGAGACAAATAGATATTGGGAAGTAAAAAAACCGCTTGAATACCCGCCGATCAAAGCCGGAGGTGCATCCGGATTGAAGAAGTATGCAAGCAAAATTTGTGACAATTATGTGAAGAGTGTGTATGAGTATCGTGATTTTTCGGAACAATCATTGACAAACCATACTTCTTTTTGTATAATAAACCATAATGGTATGGTCGGGACTACCGACATCATATTGGAGGAAGCTTACATGCATAACAAACCCCTCCCGTTTACCGGGAAAAAATCCTATATGAGATTTCTATTTCTCGTAGTGGGGATTTTATTATTTATGGCTATGGTTACCCCTTTCATGGTTTCGTGTAACAATCTACAAGTAGGCGACAGCGTGTTTATTGGCAAGTATCCTTTTCATAGAGACGGCAGTTATAAGCAGATTGAATGGCTGGTGCTCACCATCCATGATGGAAAGGCATTGGTAATATCCCGATATAATTTGGATATTAAACCGTACTATACCAAGCATGACGAAGTAACCTGGGAAACCAGTTCTATACGGAAATGGCTTAACAATTCTTTTATTGAAACTGCTTTTTCGGCAGAGGACCAAGCAAAAATTTTGGAGACCACCTTGATCAATGCAGACAACCCGGAATACAGCACGAATGGCGGACAAGATACCGTCGATAGGGTTTTCTTGTTAAGCATCGATGAAGTGAAAAAACATATGCCCTTTGAAATAAATCGAGAATCGTTTTCCACTTTATATGCGAAAGAACAGGGTGCCTATGTGAATGGGAAAAACGGTAGCAGCTGGTGGGCATTGCGTTCACCCGGCGCCGATGCCTTATCCATGGCCACCATAAATGATGGTAAAATCTCCTATGAAGGGGATGGGGTGGACAGCACGGATTATGCGTTACGCCCTGCGATGTGGATCGAAGTGAAATGAAACACCGGAAGGCTTAGCCTTCCGGTGTTTTTATAATCTTGCATGCAGCGCGTCAAGAAAGAGTCCGATATGCCTGCCATCCATCAATGCGTGGTTGAATTGAACGGAAAAAGGAAGTTTGATCTTTCCTTGTTCTTCTTCATATTTTCCCCAGGCAAAACGAGGGTTGCTATCTGCGGGAATGGGAGTTGACTGGGTAATAGCGGTAAAGGAAAACCAGGGGATGCAGGAGACAAAATAAGCGTGGAGAATATCGGCATCATCGTGAATGTTACCATTTTCTTTGGCGTCTTTTTGTTTTTTTATGGCTTCGGGTAAATAGCTATCCAGCGGTTGATGGGGATGCAAATGACAGTATGCAAAGGTCCCATCCTCCTTCATCACCGTATGAGAGGTGGTGCAGTAGGGAAATTCGATGATTTTTCCGTTTATAATCCGCTGGCGAAACGCGGGAACGCTGTCGGCAGCACCGGCGACTTCATATAGGAACCGCAAAAAGAAGGGGGAACCTTCTTTTTTGATGGTTTGCAAAAAGGCTGTAATATCCAAAGAGACCGTCACACTGGCATAGGGATTGGCGAGGGAGTTGAAATGTTCAAAATGACTTTTGCGAGGATAGGTTTTCATATTGATTTCCACGTAATGCATAGAAAACTCCTTTCCACAGGATAGGTGTATTAGAACATGTTTGCCAGATCAGAAGCAATGTCGGTCTTTTCCCAGTTGACGTTCAATTCTTCTCTGCCCAGGTGACCATAGGCGGCCAATTGTTTGTAAATGGGTTTGCGTAAATCCAGCCGTTGGATGATGGCGGCGGGACGCAGATCAACCAAGGTATGCAAGGCCTGACCGATCTTTTCTTCGGAAACTTTGCCGGTGCCGAAGGTATCTACCAGAACTGAAACGGGGCGGGCGACGCCGATAGCATAGGCGATTTGCACTTCACACTTAGAAGCGAGGCCGGATGCCACCACGTTTTTTGCCAAATATCTGGCGGCATAGGCAGCGGAGCGGTCCACTTTCGTGGGGTCTTTGCCGGAGAAGGCACCACCGCCGTGGCGAGAATATCCGCCGTAGGTGTCAACAATGATTTTTCTGCCGGTAAGACCGGAGTCGCCATTGGGACCGCCGATGACGAAACGACCGGTGGGATTTACAAAAATACGGGTGTCGGCATCCATCAACCCGGCGGGAATGACGGGTTTGATCACCAATTCAACCAGGTCTTTGCGGATGGTATCCAATTTTACATCGGGATTGTGCTGGGTGGAAATGACGATGGTGTCTACTCTGACGGGCTTCCCTTTCACGTATTCGATGGTCACCTGTGTTTTTCCGTCGGGACGGAGGTAATGAACCGCTTTTTCTTTGCGGATTTTGCTGAGCTGTCTTGCCAAATGGTGTGACAATGAAATGGGCAGGGGCATCAATTCGGGTGTTTCGTCACAGGCAAAGCCAAAGACCATACCTTGGTCACCGGCGCCGGTATCCAAGCCATCGTTGATATCGCCGGCCTTTGCTTCAAAGGATCTGTTCACGCCCATGGCGATGTCGGGTGACTGTTCGTGGATGGCGGAAATGACGGAACAGGTATCGGCATCAAAACCAAAAGCAGCATCGGTATAGCCGATGTCTCGTACGGTGTCACGAACGACTTTCTGCACATCTACAAAACCGGCGGTGGTGATTTCACCCATGACCATCACAATCCCGGTGGTGGTTGCAGTTTCGCACGCCACACGGGACATGGGATCCTGGCGAAGAAGTTCATCCAAGATAGCGTCCGACACCTGATCGCACAATTTGTCGGGATGCCCTTCTGTAACGGATTCGGAAGTAAAGAAAAATTTGCTCATATTTCTAATGTCCTTTCATAAAAAATGGCTTCCCCGAGAGTCGGGGAAGCCATACCTGACTCTCATCTGCCGGGAATGATTTCCCGAGGAATTAGCACCTTGCACGCGCAGGTTGCCGGGCTTCATAGGGCCTGTCCCTCTGCCTCTCTTGATAAGAATATATTTGATTATATTGATTATAGCATGAAGAGGGTGTCTTTTCAAGAGGAAACCGTATTATACAACAAAATTTTTACATATTTTGCTTTGTTTTTTCTGGTCAATACATATTCCGCAAATGTTGTTCCCTTTCTGTTCAGTGTCATGGATGCTTCCTGATCACAGGTAGGAATTTGAGCAATCGGCATTTGGATGTATACATCGGGAGAATAGGCAGATGCCTTTTGCGCATCAACTTGGGAGAAATCTAAAACAAAACCTTGTTCGGTGTTCTGCACTTGCGTAAACCGTTGATACAAAGCTTGATGGACAGCTTTTTCAAAATCCGGGGCAGGAAACATGCCGGGCAAATCAAAATATCCTTTGAAATACGCGATCCATGTATCCACGGTCTCATCATTGCGGGTGGGATCGTAGTGCAAAAAATGGGGCCAATGGGTGCCAAAGGTGCTCTCTTTATACACGGAAGGCGGTAGCGGTGATATCTTATCCCAAGTGTAGGTATCGTGGGTGCGATCTACGGTGATGATGCCGTTTTCAACACCCGCTGTAACGGGTTTTTCACACCCATCGGTTTTCATAGAGCCAAAAGGGGTGGATACATAGGATATGCCGTATTCCTGTAAAATATAAGATAAATGATGATTTTCCTTACAATACACATAGAAAAAGCAAGGGGGAATGAAGGCTTTGACGGGATATGTAAGCGCGTTGTCGTGTAAAATCTGAAAGTAGGTCTCGATGTGTTGCCTGGCAATGTCAGGAGGGAGCATGCTATAGTCACTGCCATGTCTTTGATAAAACTCCGCCGGAGAAAAGTGTCCTTGTTCATCCCAGTACATATGGTTCAATCCGTGAAGTGCCATTTCCAAATAGGCCTGATTGGACAGGATGATATCCCGGGCTTCTCGGATGCGGCGGTCAATCCGGGATGCCATATCCCAGTTTGCACCGTATTTACTGGTATGAGGTACACAGGCAAGCCGGTTCTTTTGATCCCATTCCCCCACGACAAAGCCGCAAAGGATGCGCATGCCCAATTCTTTCCCCAGTCTTGCCAACGCCAGATAATCTTCAGGCACATGGCGGCGGCACATACCCGTGCGGGAGGGACTATCGATGGCTCGTTCATCCAGCCCTTTCCACCAACCTACGTCATCCACAACGATTTGAAATGCCTTGGGTAGACACACACCTGTATACACAGAACATACCCCCTATATACAGTTCATATTTTATTGGTTAATTTATACACATCCGAAGGTTTTCCAATGACCACCAAGTGATCCAAGGGTTGAAACACATAATCGGCACCCGGTGCAGGAGTCAATTTGCCGTCATTTTTGATGGCTAAAATGTTGACGCCGTGTTTCCTTCTCACATTCAAAGACATAATGCTGGAACCCATCCAGGCAGGTAAGACGGGGATTTCAAAAATGGAATATTCGGGCGTCAATTCAATGTAATCGAATACATTGTTCGCGCTGTGACGGATGGCCAATTTTTCCGCACAAATGCGTTCGGGATAAATCACCTCATCCGCACCGTTACGAAGGAGAAACTTTTCCTGGATGCCGCTTTTGGCTTTTGATACCACACGCTTGGCACCCAAATCCTTGAGCAAAGAGGTGATTTCCAAAGAAGCCTGGAAATTTTCTCCAATGGCCACAAAACAAATATCAAAATTACCCACACCCAGGGACTTTAGAACCTCCATGTTGGTACAATCCCCGATTTGCGCATCGGTAAAATGAGAGGAAAGTGTTTCAATCCGTTCTGCATTTTCGTCTATTATCATGACATCTTGATTCAATGCTGTTAATTTTTGTGCCAACAAAAGGCCGAATTCGCCCATACCGATGACAAGAAATGATTTCATATTGTTACCCTCTTATCCTATGATGACTTTTTCTGCGGGGCGGTCTGCAGTGGCAGCCCCGGATGATTTTCGTTCCCGCAATGCCAATGCAAAAGACAAGCCTCCTACGCGTCCCATATACATCAACAAACATAAAATGAGTTTGGAGTATACGGTGAGTTGGGGAGTGATTCCCAATGTTAACCCCACCGTTCCGATGGCGGATGTAACTTCAAAAAGAATTTGTTGTAAGGAAAAAGGCTCCACTTGACTGATCACGACTGTGGCTGTGATTACAGCCATGAGATACAAAACACCCACGGCGCTGGCTTGTTCCACGATTTCACTGCCCAGTCTTTTTTTGAATACAACGGGATATTCTGTCTGCTTGATTTTGGCAACAGCCCCTAAGAACAAAACGGCAAGTGTCACGGTTTTGATACCTCCTGCGGTAGAACCGGGACTACCGCCGATGAACATGAAAATGATAGTCACTAAATAACTGCTTTCCTTCAACGTGTTTAAATCGATGGCAGCAAAACCGGCTGTACGGGGGGTGATTGCCTGAAAGAGAGAGGCAATCACTTTTTCTCCGAAGTGTAGGTGAGAAAAAGCATGGCGGCTTTCTGTCAACAGGAAAAATACGGTTCCGCCTACCACCAAAAAAACACTGGTGAACAATGCAAGTTTGGTATGTAAGCGAAAATGGGTGGCGCAGAAGTTGGTTTCCACCATATCGCTCCAAACCAGAAACCCCAGGCCTCCGATAAATATCAGAGCGCAAATGGTCAGCATCACCGTGGGATCGGTGGTGTATGGCGCCAAAGAAGTTCCTTTGCCGAACACATCGAAACCGGCGTTACAGAAAGCGGACACAGAATGGAAAATACCGTAATAAATGGCTTTTCCCCAGGGATAGTCAAAGGAAAAACGAATGGCTAAAATCAGGGCGCCGCATCCTTCAAACAGTAAGGTTCCCAAAGCTATCCGGCGAACCAGTTTTACTGTTCCGCCGATTTGCAGGGTACCCGTGGATTGCATGATCAGCTTTCTTTCGCTGAGCGAAATTTTACGTTTGATAAAAATAGAGAAGAGGGTCATGAAGGTGATAAAGCCCAAGCCGCCGATTTGAATCAGGGTGATGATGACAATTTGCCCGTATAGGCTAAATTGGGTTCCGGTATCGGCAATGACCAGACCGGTCACGCAGGTAGAGGAGGTGGCGGTAAACAACGCATCTTCCCATGCAAGCCATTGACCGTTATTATTGGCGACGGGGGTCATGAGGAGAAAAGTCCCCAACAAAATGATGATAAGAAAGCTGATAGCGATTATTTGCGTATCAGTGAGTTTGATTTTTTTTATCATAAAAAGAAAAAGAATGGAACAATGCAGGCCTACCTAAAAATAGGCAGACCTGCAAAAGCTCATGATGGTTGATTAATACATGCCGCCGCCCATGGCTGCGGGGTTCATAGCGGGTGCGGGATTTTCTTCTTTTTTGTCGGTAACCAGACTTTCGGTGGTCAACACCATGGCTGCCACAGAAGCTGCGTTGCACAGAGCAGAACGGGCGACTTTGGTGGGGTCGATGATACCGGCTTCAAACATATCGACATAAACGCCGTTGTAAGCGTCGTAGCCGAATGACAATTTTCCGCTGGACATAATTTTTTCAATGATCACGGAGCCTTCTACACCTGCATTTTCTGCAATTTGTCTGCAGGGTTCTTCCAGGGCTCGCAATACAATGGAAACGCCGACTTTTTCATCGCCGGAAACGGTCTCAAGAAGAGATTTGACATCGGGAATTGCATTCAGCAAAACGGTTCCGCCGCCGGAAACAATGCCTTCCTCTACGGCTGCGCGGGTGGCGTTGAGAGCATCCTCGATTCTCAGTTTCTTATCCTTCATTTCGGCTTCGGTGGCAGCTCCTACCTTAATTACGGCAACACCGCCTGCCAATTTAGCAAGACGTTCCTGCAGTTTTTCACGATCGAAATCGGAAGTGGTGGTTTCAATGGCAGATCGAATCTGAGCAATGCGGGCTTTGATTTCAGAAGAATCGCCGGCACCATCTACAATGATGGTGTTTTCCTTGTTGATCTTTACCTGTTTGGCGCTTCCCAACTGGGCAATGGTAGTTTCTTTCAGTTCCAGACCCAGTTCTTCGGAAATGACCTCGCCGCCGGTGAGAATGGCGATGTCTCTGAGCATTTCTTTTCTGCGATCACCAAACCCCGGGGCTTTTACAGCCACGCATACGAAGGTACCGCGGAGCTTATTCACAATCAACGTGGACAGAGCTTCGCCTTCCACATCTTCCGCCACAATGACCAATTTCTTGCCGGCCTGGACAACCTGTTCCAGCAAAGGCAGAATTTCCTGAATGTTGGAGATTTTTTTATCTGTAATCAAAATGAGGCCGTCTTCAATGATGGCTTCCATTTTGTCGGTGTCGGTAACCATATAGGGCGAAATGTAACCGCGATCAAACTGCATGCCTTCCACCACTTCACAGTAAGTTTCGGCAGATTTAGATTCTTCCACGGTGATAACGCCGTCTGCGGTAACTTTTTTCATAGCGTCGGCAATCAGTTTGCCAACCAGCTCATCTCCGGCAGAGATGGTACCTACGCGGACAATGTCATCCATGCCATTCATTTTCTTGGCATTGGCAACGATGGATGCAACGGCTTTGTCAACCGCTTTCTGGATACCTTTTTTTACAACCATGGGATTGGCGCCGGCCGTTACGTTCTTCATTCCTTCACGAACAAAAGCCTGGGCAAGCAGGGTAGCGGTGGTTGTACCGTCACCGGCAACATCGTTGGTTTTCACAGCCACTTCTTTGACAAGCTGTGCGCCCATATTTTCAAAATTGTCATCCAATTCAATTTCTTTGGCAATGGTAACGCCGTCGTTGGTAATCAGGGGAGAACCGTATTTTTTGTCCAATACAACATTTCTTCCCTTAGGTCCCAGGGTGATTTTTATTGTGTCGGCCAAGGTGTTGATACCGACCAGCAGTTTATTTCTGGCTTCAATGCCGTAAACGATTTCTTTTGCCATAATAGAAATACCTCCTAAATATTATTCAACAACTGCAAGAATATCGCTCTGTCTGACCACCACATATTCGGTGCCATCCAGTTTGATTTCGGTGCCCGCGTATTTACTGGTAATCACTCTGTCACCTTTTTTCACTGTCATGACGATCTCTTTACCGTCAACAATACCGCCGGGGCCCACTTCAACGATCTCGGCAATGGAAGGTTTTTCCTTTGCGTTACCGGCCAGAATAATCCCGCTTTTTGTGGTTTCTTCGGCTTCGATCATTTTAATGACAACTCTGTCTGCAAGGGGTTTTAGTTTCATAAAGCATGCCTCCTTATTTTCAGTTTAGCACTCTTGATTCCAGAGTGCTAATTGATTTGTGTATATTTTAACACGGCATTAAAAAAAATCAAGAGCTTTTTTTAGAATTCACATTTTGTTAACAATTTTTCCCTGCTTAGGATTTTTATAGTATTGAAAGAACTGACAGCGGATCATCCCATTATACAATTTTCTGGCCTTATCCGCTTTTTTACCATAATATTTTTCAAATTCTTCGTCAGATGAGATGATATATATTTGCCAATTTTGTAAAGTGGAAAAGGCTTTGCCCATATCTTGGAGAAGTGCGCGGGCGGCGGGTACATCCAGCAGCCGTTCTCCATAGGGAGGATTGGTGACAATGGTACCCCGTTTACCCCGGGTGGTAATGTCCCGTACATCCATTTTGAAAAAATGAATCCACTTTGACATGCCGGCATTGCGGGCATTTTGATTGGCAAATTCCAACACGTTCGGATCGATATCCGATCCGTAGATTTCAAAAGGTTCGTGGGTAATCAAATCTCGTGCTTCTTCTCTGGCTTGTTTCCACAAAGAGGAGGTGATTTGACGGTATTGTTCGGAAGAAAATGTGCGGAACAAACCCGGGGCCGTATGGGAAAGGCGAAGCGCGGCTTCGATGGGAATGGTTCCCGATCCGCAGAGAGGATCCCAAAACAGAACGTCGTATCTGGGGCGGGATATAGCTGCCATGGCGCTGGCAAGGGTTTCCCGCAACGGTGCCTCGTTGGTTCCTTTTCGATAACCGCGTTTATATAAGCCTTCTCCAGAAGTATCCAGCATGAAAGCGGCTTTATCTCGTAAAATAAAAAAGGAGATTTGTTTTTTGATACCGGTTTCGGGAAACCAGGAAATAGCGTATTTGATTTTCATTCGCTCCACAATAGCTTTTTTGATGATTTTTTGGCAATCGGGAATACTGGTCAAGGTGGATTGAACTGAATGTCCTTTCACGGGAAATGCATCGGTTCCATCGATCCATTCTTCCCAAGGCAGTGCTTTTGTACCCTCAAACAAATGATCAAATGTGGAAACTGAACATTCACCTATCAGAATATACACACGCTCCGCGCAACGCAAATGCAAATTACAGCGGGGAATTGCCGTGATATCTCCTTCAAAGTATACACGACCGTCTATGGTTTCAGTGCGTTTATACCCCAACGCATCAATTTCTTCTCCTACAAATTTTTCAAGCCCGAATAAACAAGTGGCAACGTATTGTATATTTTTCATAGTGTAACCTCCGATCGCTATAGTATAGCAAACCCCATTTGATTTGTCAAAAAAGTGCAAAGGGGATTGCTTTTTCATTGGATTTGTGGTATAAAGAATACAATGCGCTGAAAGGAGAGGAAGACATGTTGATAAAAAAACAACGTTACGCCATGATACTTGTTTTGATGATGGCAGCATTGTCGGTTGTAGCCATTTTATGGATGGATGCTCAATCGGATGATGGTAATCCGGATTCCGTTCCGACCGACACCTCAACTTATTCTGATCTATTGGCGCTGTCCCTGGATCAAACGAAACTGACGCTCAAGACGGGGGATACCGCGCTTCTGACAGCTACGCTGACGGAAGAGGGAGAAATCATTTGGGAAACCGATGCCCCCGAGGTGGCAACCGTGGATGACGGAACGGTGACGGCATTGTCCCCGGGGAAAACCGTGATTACGGCGGTTTGGGGCGAGGTGCGGGTTTCCTGTGTGGTCACTGTGGAAAAAAATGAGCAGGCGAAATTGTCATTCAAAGAAAATGATGTGATCATTTCCGTGGAGGGGACCACCGCGTTATCGTATATCTATATTCCCCTGGAAAACGAGACTTTACTCTGGGCGTCTTCCGATTCGAATATTGTTTCTGTTACCCAGGAAGGGGTTATAAAAGGTCTGGTGGAAGGCTCTGCCGTGATTGCCGTGACGGCGGAAGGCGTAACGGCCAAATGTACGGTGTATGTCATGCCAAAAGCCCAGTTTGTTTCGCTTTCCCGAGATGAATTGTATGTCAAGCCTCAGGGAACTGTAAAGCTGGAAGCCAACGTGCTTCCCTATGACGCCATTCAGAAAGTAAAGTGGAAAAGTTCCAATCCTACCATAGCCATGGTTTCCGAAAGCGGGATCATTACGGGCATCATGGAAGGGTATATCAAAATCACCGCCACTTCGGCGGACGGGTTTGCATTGGCAACGTGTCATGTTTATGTGTCCGACGTGGACAATCAGGGGGCATACTTGTCTGACAGTATCATGCTGTTTACAGGACAAGGGGTATCGCTGGAGAAAATGATACAATTGGTGGGTACTTCCAAACCTACGGATGTCAGTTGGAAAAGCGACGATTCTTTCGTTGCCTCCGTCAACAATGAAGGGTATGTGAAAGCCATTGGGTACGGAATGGCTCTCATCACCGTGACCCATATGGACACGGGTGATAGTGCCGAATGTGTCATTATGGTGGAATTTGACGAGGATGCCTATGAAAACGTCGAAAATCCGCCGCCGGTGATTCAAAAAATCGTCTTGGATATTCCGTATATCAACCAGCGAAAGAACTATCCCACCGGATGTGAAAGCGTCAGCACCAGCATGGTATTGCAGTATTTCGGCATTCCGGTATCCGTAGATCATTTTATTGACAAATATCTGGATGTACAGGCGTATCCTTCTTACATCAACGGTGTACGGAGAGGATGCAATCCGTGGGTATCGTTCCCCGGCAATCCCAGAAGCTCTGTCGGATACGGATGTTATTCACCCGCTATTGTGAATGCCTTATTGAAATTTGTGGATACAACCCACTATTCCATCACCTATGGATACAGCATCAATACCGCCGGACAAAGCACCTATACATCCATCCGGAACGCAACTTTCAAAGATACTTCCCATATGATGGTCAGCGATTTGTGCAAAACCTATATCGATAAAGGCATTCCGGTTATTTTTTGGGGTGGCAGTGTCATGCGTTATGAACATATCATGGGCACGCCAACTCCCGGCAGTTCCTGGTATATCAACAATACCGATGAGCGTTTTACCTGGATCGCCCATGAACATTGTCTGGTTTTGGTTGGATATGATGCTTCGTATTATTATTTCAACGACCCTTTGCAATCCAAACAATATGCCTATGCACGGGCATCGGTGGAAGCATCCTTCCAGTCGGTTTACGCCCAGTTTGTAGCCATTGAACCCATCCCGCAAGAACAATCCAATGGTGAACAGACAAATAACAATGGCTAAAAAAAAGGGCTTCCGCACAACAAAAAAAGCGGGAGCCCTATAAATTTGGCAGTTTGTGTTCCTTGATTATGTGGGCGGCAAAATGATGGGTTCGAGTTGTACACCTTCCAGGGCCGCCAGGGCTGCCGGGAGAATATGAGGCATCGAAGCCACCATGGACCGGGGTTTGCTTTGACAATTGTCTTGGAAAAACGGCACGAAGTATACATTTTTCTGATTGAGAAGCATACCGATGTTTTTGGCAGCCGCTCCCAAGGCATCATTGGTGGATGGGGCGAGAAGCAGGGGGCCTCCGTTTCGTAGATGTGATTTTGCAGCCATGGTGACGGATGTATCCGTGATTCCCCAAGCCAGCTTTGCCAGTGTATTACCCGTACACGGGGCGATGATCATAATATCCAATATTTTTCTCGGTCCGAAAGGCTCGGTTTCAGTGATTTCTGTCCGCACTTTTTCTCCTGTTATTTCTTCCAGCGTTCTGATCCAATCTTCCGCCTTTCCAAATCGTGTGTCGGTTTTAGCGGCGGTAGCGGAGAGTACAGGAATAACCCGAAACTGCCCGCAGATGACGGGCAGTTCCTCGATCAAGGTTGAAAAGGTGCAGAAGGAACCTGTGAGCCCCAGTCCCGCGGTGGGTTTATTCATGGGTTCCTCCGCTTATTTCAGGTATTGATACAAAGTGTTACGGATATATTCCGCAGCCGAGCGGGGGGCGATTTTGCCCGGAAGCGACATGGCCCGCAGCACTCTGATTCCACAATCTTCAGCAGCGGCATAATCAAGATTATCACCGCCGCTTGCGATCTCAACCAGAAGGATGGTGGGTGCGAATCCTCTCATGAATTCATTGTTAACAATTTTGGAGCAGGGAATGGTATTGATGCAACAAAAAAACTTTTTTAAAAATCCCTTGTCGCCATTGAGCACTAAAGGCAATTTTAGGGTATCAAATCCTGATTCTTTGGCAGAAGTGAGTTCTTCCTCGCTGACTGATGCCACACATACTTTGGCACCGCAAGCGGAAAACAGTTTTGCAGTATCTTTTCCCACGCTGCCGTAGCCGAAAAGCAAAATCTCTTGTCCGCGCAGCACGCGGTCGGTTTCTCCGATGACCAAGGCCAAAACCCCTTCGGCAGTGGGAATCGCATTGTCTCTTTTGTAGGAAAGATCGTCCAATAAATTGTGATAGGTTAACTCCTTTTCCTGCAGAACCTCATCGGCTCCCGGTGTTAAAGGACCTCCAACAATGACTGAACTGCGGGGTACGGTTTTTAATGCGTATATTTGTTCCGCGTCCTGCACAGTAAAGGGTAATACCAGGACAACCGGCTTCGTTAAGGTATACAGAGTGCAGATTGGACGGCAGCCTAAACAGGAAAAACTGCAGCCCCATAAATAGACTTCTTTTTCATCATCCACCAGCAAAGCGGCCAAATGGCGGTACCGTTTGTCATCGCCGCAAATCACAAAGGTGTTATACATGTGTTTCATCCTTTCTGGAGAGTTCAATAGCAGTATATGCACTTGTTTTTCTATGGCTACGAAGGAAAAGGAAAGAAAAAAACATCCCTTAATGGACAAATTCATGGAAACAAATAAAAAACCGCGCCATATGCGCGGTTTTTTGATTTACATATCCATAATAATGGGTAAAATCATCGGTTTGCGTTTGGTTTTTCCGTAAATAAATTTAGACAACTCGTCCCGGACACGATTCTTCAAGGTGTTGAGGGAGGTGCCGCCATTGTTTAGGCAGACATCGATGGCATTTGCTGCCACCGTCCGCGCCTCATCCATCAAAGCTTCCGATTCTTTTACATAGACAAAGCCCCGGGAAACGATATCGGGACCCGAATACAGCACACGGGTGGACAAACTTAATGCGGCTACCACCGTGATGATGCCGTCCTGGGATAAATGTCTGCGATCCCGCAGGACCACGCTGCCCACATCACCCACGCCGAATCCGTCCACCAAAACTTTTCCGGCAGGAACGGTCCCGGTGTTTTTCACGCCTTTTTTATTGAGTTCATACACATTACCCAGTTCTGGAATGGTGATGTTGGATTTTTTGATCCCCATATACTCTGCCAGTTCCGCATTTTTTACCAGGTGTTTGTATTCACCATGAAAGGGGAAGTAATAGAGAGGCTGTACCAAGCCCAACAGCGTCTTGATCTCTTCTTGACAGGCGTGGCCGGAAACATGGACTTCCGCCACCTGATCATAGAGAACGGACACTCTCTTTTTCAACAGTTCGTTTATGATACGCGAAATGGTTTTTTCGTTACCGGGAATGGGAGAGGCGGATATCACGACCATGTCGTCTTGCCCTAATTTTACCTCTTTGAATTCTCCGTAAGCCATACGGCTGAGAACCGACATGGGTTCCCCCTGGCTGCCGGTGGTAATTAGCGTCACTTGATGGGGCTTATGCCGTTTGATTTCCCCGATATCGATGAGGGTATCATCGGGAATGCTCATGCAGCCGAGTTTGCGAGCGGCTGATACGATGTTCACCATGCTTCTTCCGATGATCGCCACTTTTCGTTTGTATTTGGCAGACGTGTTGATGATTTGCTGCACTCTATGAACGTTAGAGGAGAAGGTGGCAATGACGATACGCTTGTCACAATCGGAGAAAATGTGATTGAGTGATTGGGCAACCTTTTTTTCGGAGGGGGTGTAACCGCCCCGTTCCGCGTTGGTGGAATCACAAAGCATGGCAAGAACGCCTTGTTTTCCCAGTTCACCAAATCGGGTCAAATCGATCATGCCGCCTTCCAGCGGGGTTAAATCGATTTTGAAATCTCCCGTGTGAATGACGGTTCCCAGAGGAGTTTTGATGGCGAAAGCCAAACTGTCAGGAATGGAGTGGTTGACGTGAATGAATTCAATTTTGAAAACACCGGCAGTGACGGATTCGCCGGGTTTCACGCAAATCATATTGGCTGCACGTTCCAGTTTGTGTTCGATCAGTTTGTTTTCAACGATGCCCAAAGTCAGACGGCCTCCATAGATGGGAGCCTGTAACGTCCGTAGGAAATAGGGCAAAGCACCAATGTGGTCTTCGTGACCGTGGGTGAGAAATACACCGCGAATATTGTCGAATTTGCTTTCGAGGTAGGAAAAATCGGGGAGAACCAGATCGACGCCCAGCATGTTTTCATCTGGGAAACCCATGCCGCAGTCAATGATAATCAAATCATTGCCATATTCCAACGCGGTCATGTTGCAGCCGATTTCGCCCAATCCCCCTAAGGGTATAATTTTTAATCTTGTTTGTTTTCTAGCCATAAAAGTCCTTTCTGCGCACAATGAGATACCCGTTTTTATAACGGGTTATAAATGGATTGAAACATAAGCATTTCTGCCGCACCGCGCAGAAACACCGCAGTTTCCGGGTTATTATTTATGTAGGCCGCCGAAATCCATCTTTCGGCAGACCTAATATGCATAATACTTCCACATTGACAGCGTACTGTCAACTCAACATAAATAGTATACATCAGTATTCCATTTTTGTCAAGGGGTCTTGTGGTTCTCGTTTTCCCCTAAGATTCCCCGGATCTTTCCTTTCATATCGGTACACAATTCATGGGCAGCTTCCATGGAATAGGACTGGGCAATGATACGAAATCCGTTTTTCCGGGGTGTGACGGCAATGAATCCGTTCCCCGTGGAAAAGGCGATCCCTTCTTTTCCTTTGCCCCCTGCCGAAGACAAACGGGCCAAAAGAGAAGCTTTGTTCTCATCTCCGCCTTCCGGGAAATATTCTTCTTCCACGGTTTGGAAGGGAGGGAGGTCGGTAAGGGCTTTCATCAGGTTATTTTCATGAAAACCGTCTTTTTCCGTAAAGTTGGCAATCAGAGTAACGGCGGCGGCGGCGCCGTCTCTGTATGCAGGTTGTATCGCTGCCAGAGAACGGGCTTCTTGTTCATTCTCCCCGGCAACGGACAAATAACGGTAGAGGGTGGCCCCAAAGGGGGAAAGGAGGGTGTCATAGATACGGGGGGCAAGGTAAGGCAGGGAAAAACTGTGAATACCTCGCTTGGCTTCTTCCTGTAAAATAACGCCTCGAATATGATCAAAATCAGCGGTGCACTCGTCTTTTTTGAACCAAAACTGTCTTCCGTCATCCGATATATGCAAATACATTTCATCCGGTTTTTCCGGTTCTCCCCGGCGAATGTTGGCGGATAGGCTGGTCATGGCGTCGGACAAATAGTCGCCTGCCTGGTTGGCGGAAACATAGAAGGTTTTTCCGGGCAGAGGTTTTCCCATTGATACCAAAGAATGAAGATACAATTCCCGGCATCCTTCCACCTGTTCGCTTTTTCCCACCGGTTTATCGGGAAAGGGGGTGTAGTACATATTTTCTACCCGTCTTCGCGCTAAGTTGGATAAAGGCAATCCGCAGTCATCCAGCAAAATGGCTTTGTACTTATCGTTGCCGTCTTTGGTCACAAAAACCAGAGTGGATGGGCGGAAGGTGGAAGCAGCAAAAACAGCCATGGCATAATGACCTTCTCCCAACCATTTGGCGGTTTTTCCTGCCAGCATGATTCCGGCGGATACTTCATTGGCCAGGAGAGCCTCTTCACCCGAGGAACCCCGCATGATGAAAATCTTATCTCCTTCCGCTGCCAAAGCAACGGCTCTTCCCACTTTTACGGCTTCTTCCGTAGAGAGGGGAATGGGGATGCCGTCCACATCAAACAAATCTTCTCTTTGATCCGAAAAGGGGCGGTGTCCATTGAAATAAATGCGAGTATCCGCTTGGTAGCTGGAACCAGTGGGCAAACTGCAGTAGGCTTCCACCTCACAGTTCTCACCCATCACAACCCCTTCCTGGACACGAACTTCTTTTCCCAAAGAGACTTTTTTTGCCAGAACGGATCGGTCTACACGACTGTCCTGTCCCACGGTCACATCGGGGAATAAAACGGCACCGTCTACCATACTGCCCCGCAACAGGCGGCAATTTTCGCTCAAAACACTGCCTGCGGTGACCACGGTATCTTCTTCCCGTAAAACGCCGGGAGCCTGATAATAATAGCCGCTGCCGGCTTTATACAGGTTTTGACGGGTGGTTTCGTTGAGTATATCCTTGATTTTCCCTTTTAGAGTATCCTGGATGCAGGTATAATAGGAGGAGGGGGAACCGATATCACACCAATATCCTTGCGCTACATACCCCCGCATGGAGAAATTTTCCTGCAGAAGGCGGGGAAAAATATCGGAGGAAAAATCCTGCCGGGAATTTCCCGGAATATATCGCAGGATTTTCCTTTTGCATAGATAGATACCCGTATTGATGGTATCTGAGAAAGTCTGTGTCCAATCGGGTTTTTCCAAAAAGCGCATAATGCGGCAAGAGGGATCGCAAAGTACCACACCGTACTCCCGGGGGCGATGGTGGCGGGTCAAAACCAAGGTAACGTCTGCATCCGATTCTTTGTGAAATAAAAGGCATTGTGTCAAATCAAAATCGAATACGCCGTCTCCGCAGAGAACAATAAAATCATCGTCTAAAAAACTCTCCGCATTTTTAACGCTGCCGGCTGTACCCCGGGGTACATTCTCTTCATAATAGGTGAGGGAGACACCGTGAAGACTATTTCCCAAAGCTTGTCGGATCTGATTCCCCAGAAAACCGATGGTGATGGCGGCTTCGGTAATCCCTGCTTTAGCAAGGCGATAAATGATGTGATTGATCACGGGGCGATCGGGAAGCGGAAGAAGGGGTTTCGGAAGCCGTTGGGTCAGCGGTCGAAGGCGTCGCCCTTCACCGCCGGCGAGAATCACTGCTTTCAAATTTTATCACCTCTTTTTCCTTAGTTTGAGGCGGCTTCCCCTAATTTATACATCATAAAAACAGTTGACCCACATAAAAAGATATGGTATACTTTTTTTAAGTATCGATTGATTGTGATTAGGAGAAACCATGAACTACCGCTTGACAAAACCCAACGAAAAACAATCTCTGGTTCTGCCCATATCCCTTGTGGATAAACTGGGGGAAATCGGAGAAGAAGAACTGAAGTTTATCCTTGCTGCCTATGGCTATTGTGCAATGCATGGTGAAGAAATAGACAGTGACGGGATGATGGATTTCATCTGTGAAAAAACCGGGATTGCAAAGGAAAAGAGCGGAGAATACATGGCTTTTTGGCGAGGCGCTGGTTTTATGAAAACAGGAAGCAAACGTAAAAAAACGACGGTCGAAAGAAAAAGAGTACTCTTTGACTCCGAAAAAAAACCCAGCTATTCGTCCATGGACATAGCCAAGGCGGGCGAAAATAATGTATTCCGGGATTTGGTTGATTATGCCCAGAACCGGTTGAAAAAAACGTTTAACACCTCTGAATTGGCCACCTTATATTCATTTATGGATTATTTAAAAATGCCGGTGGAAGTGGTGATGCTGGTTATCGAAAATTGCGCATCCAAGGGGAAAGGCTCTTTAAGATATGTGGAGAAAGTGCTGATTTCCTTTGCGGATACCGGTATTGATACTTATCAAAAGGCGGAGGAATACATCCAAGAAAGCCAAAGAAAACAAGACTATGAAAACAAAGTGCGGGCATTGATCGGATTGGGAATCCGGGCTTTGACCGGAAAAGAGAAAGCCGCTTTGGCGGCATGGTCCACAGAGTATAAAATGCCGTTTGAATTGATTGCTCTGGCATATGAAAAAACCATCAATGCCATTCATCAACCTTCCATTCCCTATATGAACACCATTTTGGAGGGCTGGTTTCGGGAAGGCATTACCTCCAAAAGCCAAGTGGAAAACAAAATAGCGGTTGCGGCGGGAAATGACCGCTCATACGACCCGGCGGCTTTTTTTGAGGCAGCCGTGAAACGCGGTGAAAGAAAGGACGTATAAACGATGGCAAACAAGGCTGATATTCGCCGTAAGGTGTTGGATCAGATCAATGAAAGACGGCTGGATGCCGAGCAGACAGCCAAACTCCATGGGGACGAAATCAGGCGGAAGATTCCGGAGATTGCCGAATTGGACACCTTTATGGAATCCATAGCGCTGCGCCTGTTTGATGGCACCAGGCGAGACAGTATGACCGTTGATCAACTCGGAGAACAGCACAAAAAAATCCGCAAGCAAAAGGCGGCATTGCTGCAGCAGCATGGATTTCCTACCGATTATACCCAGGTAAAATATACCTGCGAAGCCTGCGGCGATACTGGGTTTGTGGGATATAAAATGTGTGATTGTGCCAAGCTTGCCATGCAAAAGGAAGCGGTTTTATCATCGGGATTGGGCAGCTTGATTGAAAAACAGCGATTTGATACCTTTCGATTGAACCGTTTTAGCATCGTTGCCACTGCCGGAAAAATCTCCGATCGTGCCCGTATGGAAAAGAACGTGATGCTTTGCCGGGAGTTTGCCGAAACATTCAACCGGGAAAATCCCCCCATGTCGCTATTGATGATCGGAAAAACAGGATTAGGCAAAACCCATTTATCAACCGCCATTGCTTCCCGGGTGATGGAAAGAGGGTTCAGCGTTTTATATGATACGGCGGGCAACATCCTGTCCACCATGGAAAAGGTTCAGTTCGGTCGTGCAGAAGAGGATGCCCAGCAAGCGTATTTCACCGCCGATCTGCTGATCACCGACGATTTGGGAACGGAATACACCGGAAAATTCACCGCTTCCGCGTTGTTTATACTGGTGAACACCCGTTTGAATCACAATCTCCCCATGATCATCAACACCAATTTGGATCCAATGGCCATGGAAAAAAAATACGAACAGAGAATATTCTCCCGTTTCTTTGGGGAATTTACCGTCCTTCCCTTCGTGGGATCGGACGCCAGAATGGGATCATCATGAATCAAGTATTGTTATTGGACGGCGCCACGGGAACTCATCTCATGGCTGCCGGGCTGCAGCCGGGAGAATGTCCCGAAAAATGGCTTCTTGCATCCCCGGAGCATCAGAAGGTACTGATAGATCTCCAAGTTTCTTATATGAAGGCAGGCTCGGATATTCTGTACACTCCGACCTTTGGGGCAAACCGTGTCGTGTTGTCCCGTTACGGACTGGGGGATCAGGTGATATCCATCAACCAAGCCCTGGCGGCTTTGTCTGTCAGAGCCAGAGAGGAAGCGGGAAGGAAGGATGTAAAAATTGCCGGTGATATGTCTTCTACGGGCTTGTTCCTTCGCCCTGCCGGGGATACAAGTCAGGGGGAAATGGAAGACATTTTTGAAGAACAGACAATCGGGCTGGAACCTTCCGTGGATTTGTATATTCTTGAAACCCAGCTGTCATTGGCAGAAGCCAGGGCGGCCGTTTTAGGTATCCGCAAAGTGAGTTCCAAACCGATTTTCGTAACCATGACGGTGGATGCGCATCATAAGACCATGGCAGGAAATCCTTTGCCGGTTTGTATGCTTTCCTTGGCATCCTTGGGGATTGAGGGATTCGGCATCAATTGTTCTCAGGGCCCCGAAGCCTTTGGAAGTATGCTGGATGAATTGACCCGGATTCGTCCTCATGGAATGAAGCTGGTTTGCAAACCCAATGCAGGCATGCCTACGGAGAAGGGATTTTCCATGCTGCCGGATGAATTTGCCACAAAGGTGTCTCAACTTCCCTTGCGGGGTGCGGATTGCATCGGCGGTTGCTGCGGCACTTCACCCCCATACATCGAAGCGGTCAAGGCGATGACCAATGCGGTTCTCCCTGACAGAGACGATGTCAATATCGATGGCTTTGCTTGCGATGAGCGATTGATTTATGATTTGGACGGGTATCAAATAGCAGAAGAAAAAATCGCGGCAGATTCAAAATTAGACAATGCGCTCTTTGATTTGCCCCCTAAGATAATCCCGCGAATCTGGATAGAAACCGAAGAACAACTGGACAATCTGGTGGAGGAATTACCCCTGTTGGAAGTCCCGGTGATGTTAGGGGCGGAAAATGAAAAACTGCTGTCAAAAGCCGTACATATTTATCCCGGCAGAGCCTTGATTGACCCGGATTGTGTTTGCCCAAAATGGTATCATCCCGCAAAAAAATAAGCCAAACCCGCTGAGACTAATCAGCGGGTTATTCATAGTAAGTATTTTATTTTTTGCCCTGTGCCAATGCGCAGGCACGGGTGGCAAAATCACAAAGACAGGAAAAGATATTGATATTTTTAGGCAGCAGGGCAGTAAATTCTCCCACCAAATCGAAAAGAGCCGATGCCCGTTGAGGGGGAAACGCCCTGCAAACGGCAATCAGGGAAGAAGGAGAATCGAAAAACAGCAGTTTTTCCGGTACATCCCGTAAAGAAGTATACATCAAAATATCCCGCATGCCCAATGTGAGAAAAGAGAAAAAAACCGCCAGTTCGCTGCGGGTAACCGCGGCCGGCGGAAAAGCCGCCAACAAATCATACATACCCTTTCCGCCTAACAAGGTTTCTAAGTAATGCATGGTTTTTTGCCGGAGGGCCAACACTTCCCCCCCGGTGGCAATATCACAGGCAAATCCCAAAGAACCCCCGGCGATCAGAGAAGCAAAGCGGAGTTCTTCCGCGTTTTTTCCGGGGTATCGTTCTTGCAGCGCCCTGAAAATGACCTCTTCATGCAGAGGTTCCGTTTGAAGTAATGCACCCCGGGACACGATGGTGGGGAGGAGGGCGGAGGCCTCCGTGGTGAGCAAAATAAAGGTCACACCCTGCGGCGGTTCTTCAAAAGTTTTCAGAAGAGAATTCTGTCCGGCGGCATTCATGCACTGGGTGTTTTCCAGAATAAAAACCCGCCTGTCTGCTTCCACTGGGGTCATATAGGCTTCTTCGATGAAGATACGAACGTCTTCCACTCTGATTTGTTTGGAAATATCCTCATGGCGCAGTTCCATCACGTCGGGAAAATCGCCGCTTTCAATGAGCCTGCATATCCGGCAGGAAAAGCATGGCTTGTTTTCAGAGGGGCAGCAAAGCAAGGCGGCGAAATACCGGGCCAAAGTCATTTTTCCGCTTCCCTGGGGTCCTTCCAAAATATAGGCATGCAAAACCCGTCCGCTTTGCGCCGCGCGCAAAAAGGTGGAAAGCAATGATTCATTCTGATGGATTTTCATATCATACCCGTTCGTATCGTTCTACATTGAGAACGAATATGGTCGCCCCGCCAACGGTGACTTCCAAAGGATAACTACCAAGGGTATTGGGACCGCTGGCAAAATTCATAGGAGCCGTCTGTTTACGGCGTTTGGAAGAGTTGCGAATAATGTCAATGATGGCATCTACATGGTCGTCCTCCACACCGGTAATAAACGTAGAATTTCCGCTCATGAGAAATCCGCCGGTGGTAGCCATTTTGGTCACATGATAACCGGCTTTCGTCAGTTGATTGGATACTGTTTGGCTGTCATCATTGTTAATAATTGCCATAACCAGCTTCATTTTATTCCCTCCCATTTGTGTGTTTGTGATAGTATACCATATTTTGGCATCTCTGTCAATTCCCAGCTTTGCGGGAAAAAAGCCAATTGCTTGACAAAGACCATATCTGGGGATATACTTTCCTTTGATATGTTATTTTATGTGGAAAAGGAACCCGGTATGAATCCACTTTATTTTTGGATACGACCCTTCGGGATGGAAGCCGGCATCCAATCTTACAGAACGCCATCAATTATGGTTTGTATATATCAATCATACATCCGAGGTAAATTCATGAATGGGATACAATATTTGATTCGTTTTTTAGAAGGAAAGCAAACAAAAGTGGTGTTTGGCTATCCCGGCAGCGCGGTACTGCCCATTTACGAAGAACTGCAACAATCGAAACTCATCCACCGCATGGTGCGCCACGAACAGGGGGCGGTTCATGCGGCGGAAGGTTATGCCAAAGCCACGGGCAGAGTGGGCGTATGTCTGGCGACCTCAGGACCGGGCGCAACGAATTTGATCACGGGGCTTTGCGATGCCATGCTGGATTCGGTCCCACTCCTTGCCATTACCGGTCAGGTGGAAACGACTTCCATCGGGCATGACGCCTTTCAGGAAGCGGACGTGATGGGCATGACCATCCCCGTAACCAAGCATAATTTTCTCATTAAAGAAGCGGATTCCATCCCTACGATATTGGAGGAGGCTTGGAGAATTACCACCACTGGTCGTCCCGGACCCGTTCTTGTGGATATTCCCAAAGATGTGATGACCAGCGAACTTTCATCCCTCCAAGCCACACCCAAATTACCCCGCTTGCGAAGGGACAGCCGCACCTTTGAATCGGTGAAAAACCGCATTCTCAATGTATGCAACGCTTCGTTCCGTCCTATTTTACTGCTGGGCGGCGGCGTTGTCAGCGCAGGTGCCGGAGAGGCGCTTCTTGCCTTTGCCGAAAAGCATGCTTTGCCTGTGGTTTACACCATGATGGGGAAAGGGGCAATACCCGGCCGGTACCCCGGAAATTTCGGTATGGTGGGTATCCATGGGAACCCCTTTGCCAACCTTGCCATGTATAAATCCGATTTGGTCATTGCGGTGGGTTGCCGCTTTTCCGACAGAACGTTGCCTCGTCCCCAGGTGTTTTCCGAAACCAGAGCGGTAATCCATGCGGATATCGACCCGGCAGAGCTGTCAAAAAACGTTCGCTCGGTGGTTACGGTGGTATCCGACGCCTATATATTTGCAAAAAACTTGCTGGAGTTGACCTTTTTACCGGAAAAGAAAGAGGCTTGGCAGAGGCGGTTTTTGAACCTTTGCGCCCAGAGGGTGAAAGAAGAAGTGACCCAAGAGGTGTTAACCGTGGCGCATTGTATGGATACAATCAATGCCAATTATCCCGGCTACCGCATTGTCACCGACGTGGGGCAACACCAGCTCCATGCCGCCAACCGGATGGATATGGTCCTTCCCCGGGGATTTATCACCTCGGGCGGACTGGGAACCATGGGATTCGGACTGCCTGCTTCCATCGGTGCTTCCTTTGCCGAAGATGAAAGCCCCGTCATACTTTTTACGGGAGACGGATCGTTCCAAATGTGTATGCAGGAACTGGCGACCCTGCCGGAATTACAAAGACCCATCAAAATTTTCTTGTTCGACAACCGCTCTTTGGGGCTTGTCCGTCAGTGGCACGATGTCTTGTATTCGGGAGAAGCAAGCTTCTGCGCTCTTCCTCCCTGGCCGGATTTTTGCAAAATTGCCGACGCGTATGGGCTGGACAGTTATTCATTTGATTCGGTGGAAGGGTTTGAAAGCGGGGTCAAAGATATGATGAATTCATCCCGTCACTGTTTGGCGGTGCTTCATACCGATCCCGGGGAAAAAGCACCCTTTTTCAGAGAAAGGAGCTGCCCATGAAGCATACCATCGTCGCCCGGGTAGACAATAAACCCGGTGTTGTTTCCCGCATTTCGGGGTTGTTTACCCGGCGAGGATATAACATTGAAAGCTTGGTTACCAGCGTCACGGGGGATCCCGGCGTGTATCACTTAACCATTTTGGTCATCGGCTCGGAGCAGGAAGTGGAACTGTTAATCAATCAACTTGGTCGTATTATGGAAGTAATCGATGTTCACAACGTCAATGAATTTGCCCATGTGGTAAGGGAATTAATGCTAATTAAAGTCTCCTGTCCCGTGGACAAACGCAGTGAGATTTTGTCTTTGGCGGATATCTTAAAATGTCGTGTAGTGGGCATCGGCACGGACAGTGCGGTGTTTGAAATCACCGGAGATGAAAGCAAGTTGGACACCATCATCCGTTCCTTTGAACCGATGGGTATTATGGAAATTGTCCGTTCTGGTGCCATTGCCATTGCCAGAGACTGATGAAAAAAGGCGCAGTCCCGTTCGTGGGACTGCGCTTACCTTATTTTTGACGATTGCCCAACAAATCGGAGTTTTGGGGGCTGGGCTTTTTTTTCTTTTTTACCGGTTTTGAAAAGGATAACGGCGGCGGCTTATGGGAATCGGGAGGCAAAACGTTTTTTTTCTTTTTTCGTTTTCGATCATCTTTTTCTTTGCGCTGCCGTTCTTTTTCCCGCACCTGTTCATCTGCCGGCAGGGATTTAAAACGGAGCCATTCTTTTCTTTTTTCGCGGATTTGTTTGCCAAACAGGGCAAACACGATGATCGTGCCTGCATACAGGAAAAACAGAATAAAAGATCCCAGGAGAACGCCTTTGACCCAGCCCGTGGATAGGATATCTTTGATGATCGCCAAAATAAACAGCCACAAGCTTCGCTCTACGGCAGATTGAGTGATCAAATTGACATGACCCAAAACTTCCCCGTTGTATGTAACGGTATAGGTGCCTACAACGGTCCCCTGTTTAATGGGTGCTGTTAAAGTTTCGGCGTTGAGATTGATTTCAGAGACCAGATTGGTTTTTGTATTCACATCCACAGGGAGGAGTCCGCCAATGTTCTTTTCGGTGACGACGATTACATGATCCGTATCTTTGCCTTGTTTCACGGGGATTTCCCTTATGATGGTTCCGGCTTTAACAACGGTAATTTCCGAATAATTGTTATTGGCATAGTTAAAAAGGGCCATAATATCCTTAAAATGCATGTAGGTTGGGCTGATGTAAGTGGACCCCGACACCAATGCCACTGTGGTCAACCCGTTATATTGCAACGTGGAAATACAGCAATACCCGGCTTTTTCCGTGCCGCCTGCATTGAGACCCACGGCACCCTTCACATAATACCCCACCATCACATCATTGATAACCAATTTATTGTTGTTGATCAGTTTGTAGCCTTTTTTTGTTTTCTCGGTGGGAAGGATGGTATAGCTGCTCATAGTGGACAATTGTTGGTACTCTTGGAAGGTGTAGGCATGTTTCGCCAGAACAGCCATATCCCACAAGGTGGTTTCCATGCCGGATTCATCCACACCGGAGGGGTTTGTAAAATGGGTATTGACCATACCAAGTTCTTTGGCCTTTTGGTTCATTTTTATGACGAAGGCGGGAATGCTGCCGGAAATTTCTTCTGCCAGGATATGGGCAGCATCGTTGGAGTTGGCGATAATCAAAGCCGCCAGCAAATCTTCATAGGCGAGAATTTCCCCTTCTTTGAAGCCGATTTTGTTTCCCACCGTACCGGAAAGAGCCCGGTTGGTCACGGTGATGGTATAGGGGGCGTATTGCTCTTGATATTCCAAGGCTAAAACAGCGGTCATGATTTTGGTAAAGGAGGCAGGGGCAATGGTTTTACCGGCATTTTTTTCATAAAAAATCTTACCGCTTTCCATATTTATGCACAATGCATTTTTTCCGTAAATTTCAGGTTCCTGGTCCGCAGAAGCGGATAAAAAACAGACATCAAAAAGCAGAGCGGTCAATAACACAACCAAACAAATTTTACATACTTTTTTCATTTCCGCTCTCCTTTCATCAAATCAGTAATATAAATTAAAATAATCTCTGACGGCATCCATGTCCCGTAAAATGGTACATTTTAATTCCATGGTGGAGCTGAATTTCATTTCATCCCGCAAATGCTTGTAAAAAGATACCTTCACGTTGCGTCCGTACAAAATACCCACGTAATTGAAAATATGGGTTTCACAAACCACGGGACCCTCGAAATGGCCGGTAACGGTGGGGCGCACTCCGATGTTGCTGATGCCGATATACGGTTCGCCGTCAATATCACAAGTGCAGGCGTACACCCCTTTTCTGGGGATCACATTTTCTTCGGGGAAATTTTGATTGATGGTGGGCACCCCGATTTGATGCCCGATTTTTCTTCCTTCCACCACGGGCATATCGATGAATAAGGGTCTGCCCAAGTATAAAGCGGCGCTTTCCATATCGCCTTTTTCCACCAAACGACGGATGTAACTGGAGCTGACCAGCACATCCCCGTAAATGACAGGGGGAATGATACTGACGGTCATACCGTATTTTTGCGCCAATTCCGTCAGGGTTTGTGCCGTTCCGCTGCCGTCTTTACCAAAGCTGAAATTGAATCCGACGACCAGATGACGAGACTTGAATTTTTCTTTCAGGATATCCCGCACAAATTCTTCGGGAGATAAATGCCATACCGCTGCAAAATCTTCCTTATATAAACCATCCACACGCATTTCAGCGATGATCTTTTCTTTCTCCCGATCCGGTGTCAGGCGCGGGGACACGATTTTCCCCGACAGGATATTGGCGGGGGTATGGGAAAAGGTATAGACACAGGAAAAAAGCCCGTGCATTTTGGCGTAAAACACCAATTCGTCCATGAGCTTTTTATGTCCGATATGTACACCGTCAAAGTTACCCAGAGCAACGGCGGTACCTTGTTTTAAAGGCAAATGATTTGCGGACAGTATTTTCAATAGGATGCCAACTTTCAAGGTGTGAATTTTTATTCAGTGTATCACAAACTTCCCTCTTTTGCAAGGGTACGGGGTTTTGAACTCTTGCAATTTTTGTTTATTTCAGGTAAAATTTGAATATATGTATGGAAAGGAAGAACATTCCATGAAACTCGACGCCGTAAAAAAAGAAATAGAAGAATTGAGAGAGCGTATCGTCTATCATGCCAATCGGTATTATCTGCTGGATGCGCCGGAAATCACCGACAGTGAATATGATGCACTGTTTCGCCGCTTGAAGGAACTGGAAGCAAACTATCCCCGGTTTGATGATCCATTATCCCCCACAAAGCGAGTGGGCGGCATCGTTTCAGAAAAGTTTCAAAAAGTACGTCATGCCCTTCCTATGCTTTCTTTGTCCAATGTTTTTTCCAAAGAGGAGTTGGCTGCCTTTGTCCACAAAATGAAACGGACGGTGAAAAACCCTTCTTTTGTGCTGGAATATAAAATCGACGGGCTTTCCGTTGCCATTGAATATGAAAACGGTCGTTTGATTCGGGGTTCCACCCGGGGGGACGGGCTGGTGGGGGAAGATGTGACTGAAAACATCAAAACCATCCGCACGCTTCCGTTGCTATTGAAAAATTCCATCCCCAGACTGGTTGTCCGAGGGGAAGTGTATCTAAGAAAATCCCGGTTTGAATCCTTGAATCGCCAGCAGGAACTGCTGGAAAAACCTTTGTTTGCCAATCCCCGCAATGCGGCGGCCGGCTCATTGCGGCAGCTGGATGCCCAAATCACCGCTTCCAGGGGGCTGGATATTTTTATTTTCAATGTGGAATGGGCGGATGGCGTGGCGTTTTTGACCCACAGTGAATCGCTTCGGTATTTACAATCTCAAGGATTTCCCGTATCTCCCGATTATCTGATCTTGCAGGATGAAGAGAGTTTGTATGATGCCATTGCCGGAAGGGGAGAAGGACGGGAAAAATTGGATTTTGACATTGACGGTGCGGTAATTAAGGTGGATTCACTGGCACAGCGGGACGAAATCGGATCCCTGCCCAATGCACCCAAATGGGCAACTGCCTACAAATATCCCCCGGAAATGAAACCCACGCTGCTGCAAGATATTCTCATGCAGGTGGGAAGAACGGGGGTTCTGACTCCCACCGCTCTTTTATCTCCCGTGCGTCTTGCGGGGACAACCGTTTCCCGCGCCACCTTGCATAACAAGGATTTTATAAGGGAAAAAGACGTGCGGATCGGGGATACGGTTTTGGTACGAAAAGCCGGGGAAATCATTCCGGAAGTGGTATCGGTGGACCTGTCCAAACGACCGGCTGATTCCCTTCCCTATATCTTTCCGTCGGTTTGCCCCTCCTGTGGGGAAACCGTGTATAACGACGAAGGGGAAGCGGCTGTCCGTTGTACCAACGGGGCTTGCCCTGCCCAGCTATTAAGAAATCTGATTCATTTTGCTTCCAGGGACGCGATGAACATCGAAGGATTGGGTCCGGCTTTGCTGGGATTGTTTACCAAAGAGGGTTTGGTCAAGGATGTGTCGGATTTATACCATTTGGAGGAACAAAAGGTAGCTTCTTTTGAGGGGTTGGGAGAGAAATCTGCCCGTAACTTAAAAAAATCCATCGAACAATCCAAATCCTTGTGTTTATCTCGTTTGTTATTCGGCCTTGGCATCGGACAAATCGGGGTGAAGGCTTCGGCGGCCATTGCCAAACATTTTTTGACCATGGATGCCATTGCCGCCGCCACGGCGGAAGAATTGATGGCGGTGAAAGACATCGGAGAAGTGAGCGCACAAAACGTAGCCCATTATTTTGCTTCGGAAGAAAATCTAAAATTGATAGAACGTCTCAAGGCGGCAGGATTGCATATGCAATATATCAAAACTGCCACCGGCCATCAGTTGGAAGGGATGTCTTTCGTGCTGACCGGCACGTTGCCTACCCTGAAACGGGAGGAGGCAAGCGCCTGGATCGAAAAGGCGGGAGGAAAGGTTTCTTCCTCGGTTTCCAAGAATACCACCTATGTTTTAGCGGGAACGGAAGCCGGCGGCAAATTAGACAAAGCCCGTTCATTAGGCATTCCTATTATAGATGAAGAGAGCTTTCTTACCATGTTAAAATAATGTTAATTTCATAAAAAACCCTTGACTTTCATGAAGCGGTTATGTATGCTCACCATAAAGGCATCCGAAAAGGAGGGCTGATGATGGAAATACTTTTGACTAATAAGCAGTTGAATACAGAATTAACGGCTGTTATGGAAGAAAAGGCAAAAAACCACGGTGGAAAGCTGCTGTTCATCATAGTCGGAGACCTCAATGCCAAAGCGGAATATGAAGAAAATGCCTTAGCGATCAGTGATCAATGGTTGTATGTTTGGAACAGTACCGACAAAAAACTGAGCTATGAAATTCCTATCAAATCCATCAAAACGATCACCGTAAAGCGGGTATATGGCAACGCTTTAATACGGATTGAGCAAAAAACCGGGGAAATGTTAGATGTTTTCCGCTTTACCTATTCAGTGGCTTCCTTGTGTGATGGGGCGGCATATTTTATCACGCGCCTCAATGAAGGTTCCACGTTGGAAGAGGAATATGTGACTTTAAAATCGGTGTTTGAAAAGCAAATGCTGATTTGCCCCCGCTGCAATCGGACACTGCGAAGAGCTGGTGCCACTTGCATGCACTGTGAATCCAAAGGAAAAATTTTCTCCAAACTATGGAAGTATTTGGCTCCTCAAAAAAAACTATTATTTGTTTCTTTATTGCTATCCGCCATAACCACGTCCATGACCTTGCTGCCGCCATACATTACAAAAATGCTGGTAGACCAAATCATCCCCGGAAAGGATGCGGGGGCTTTGAAAATCGTGGTTCTGGTGTTGTTCTGCACCTACTTACTGCAGTATACCATTGGCGGATTCAGAGGGTATTTGCTGCGGGTGTGCGGCGACAGAATCGTGGCGGGACTGCGCAATGACATTTACGAGAAAGCCCAGTATCTGCCCATGCGATTTTATGATAAAACCTCCACCGGTGCGGTGATCAACCGTATCAGCGGGGATACGGGAACCTTGCAGAACTTTATGCTGCGTATGACCCAGGAAGTCATCGTACAATTCTTCCTCCTCTTCGGAATTGTCATCATTATGTTTGTGATGAACTGGAAGCTGACGTTGTTGTCTTTGTTCCCTGTGCCTTTGGTGGTGACGGGAGCGCGGATTTTCGGCAAAAAGATCGCTCCCTTTTATCGGCGGATTTGGCGCCGCTGGACAGCCGTATCTTCTATATTGACCGATACAATTCCGGGTATTCGGGTTGTCAAAGCCTTTGCCAACGAGAAAAACACGGTAAAAACCTTTGAGCGGTACAACGGAGAATGGTTGAAGACCGACATCAAGGCGGCAAAGATACTCAATGCCTATCCAGTGATCGTTTCCTTCTGTATCAGTTGTGGATCACTGTTGATCTGGAGTATCGGGGGCAGGCAGGTCATTAACAGCGCCACCACCGGTCTGACGGTCGGTTTGCTGGTTTCTTTTCTATCCTATACGTCCATGTTTTATGGTCCGGTGAACTTTTTTGCCAACCTCAGCGATACGTATCAAAGTGCTCTTGCTTCCATTGAACGTATTTTTGATATTATTGATGCCGAGCCGGAACGGAATATGGGCCAAGGGGAACAAATGGAACGGGTGGAAGGCAAGATTGAATTTAAGAATGTCAGTTTTTCCTTTGATCGTATCAAGAAAGTACTGAAGAATGTGAGTTTCTCCATTGAACCCGGCGACATTGTCGGTATCGTCGGTACCACCGGTTCGGGCAAATCTACACTGATCAATCTTCTCATGCGTTATTACGATGAATATGACGGAGAGATTTTGGTGGACGGCAAAGACATCCGTTCTATCGATATGGAATCTTTCCGCGGTCATATCGGCTATGTCCAGCAGGAACCCATGATGTTCAGGGATACGGTGTTCAATAACATCGCATACAGCAACCGAAATGCGCACATTGAAGAAGTGATTCATGCGGCAGACGTTGCCAACGCCCATGGATTCATTGCCCGTCAACCCGATGCCTATGATACCCTCCTGGGTGAGCGGGGGGTGGGTCTGTCCGGCGGTGAAAAACAAAGAATCTCCATTGCCAGAGCCGTTTTGAAGAATCCTTCCATTTTGATTTTTGATGAAGCCACCGCCGCTGTGGACTCGGAAACTGAACATTTAATCCAGGAAGCGATCGAGCGGCTGATTTGCGGCAGAACGACCTTGATGATTGCACACAGATTGTCAACTCTCAGTAAAGCTAATAAGATTTTGGTGGTGGATGAAGGCGAGATCATTGAAAACGGAACGCCGCAGGAACTCATGGCACTGAAAGGAAAATACTATAAACTGGTCCAGATTCAGTCCATGTCTGATGCGATGAGCAAAGAACGATTTGAATAGGGGTGGACGTATGGTGAACAGACGGTATATCGACGGGGACAACGCCAAATTCACCCGGAAGGATTTGTTTTTGGTGGATGTGGAATTCTATACGGGAGAGAAGCTGGAAAATGTGGAGCCCCGGCGCTTGTTTCCCTTAAGCGGTTTGACCCGCTATATCATCCTGTTGGATGAAGAAGGAGAAGAACAGGCGGTAATCCGCAATCTGGAAACCTTGATTCCCGCATCCAGAAAAATCGTGGATGATTGCTTGCGGGAGTATTATTTGATTCCGAAAATCCAACAAATCTATGCCGCCAATGATAAGTTCGGTGCGCTGAAATTTCATGTGCGAACCGATCGTGGGGATTGCAGTTTTTCCATCCGTAACATCCATGCTGACATCAAAGTGTTGTATGGAAACCGCGTTTTGATTCGGGATTCCAATGACAACCGTTATGAGATCCCCGATTATACCACCATGGATAAAGAAAGCATTTCCCTTTTGTTGTGTTACATTTAAACATTGAAATTGTGAATATGTGGAGGTAGTATGAAACTGATTCTTGCCATTGTAAACAATGACGACAGCGCCCGTGCCGCTGCCGCGTTGACCAAAGAAGGCTATTTTGTAACCAAATTATCCACCACAGGCGGCTTTTTGATGGTGGGAAATACCACGCTTTTGATTGGTACGGAAGATGAAAAAGCCAAAAATGTGCTTCAAGTATTGAGTCAGCATTGCTCAACGCGTACCCAGATCACACCCTCTACATTTTCGTTTGGAAAAGGGTTGCGCGACAACAGTGTGGAACAAAGCGTGACGGTTGGCGGTGCCACCGTCTTCGTTTTGTCGGTAGACTCCTTTACCAAGCTATAATGGATCCGTAGAAGATAGAGTAAGCAAACATAAAAATAAAAAAATCAAACCGCCAGTCTGATGCAAACTTGCACTGGCGGTTTTTTGTTCAGATGAATGGTATGTATCACATTACGGTTTTATAAGTTTGACAGCCTCCTCTTCCGGGACAGGTTTACTAAACAAGTATCCCTGCACATAATCACAGCCAAAATCAATCAGGTATTCTTTTTGCTTTTCATTTTCAACACCTTCCGCAATCACGGAATGGCCAAGCTTATGAGCCATAGAAATAATATCCCCGGTAATGGCAACATCACGGTCAAGATGATCCAATTTGTCTATAAAATATTTATCGATTTTCAGACAATTGACATTCAATTCTCTTTCCCTCGCTAAAGAAGAATACCCTGTTCCGAAATCATCAATGGCAATTTTGATACCCAGTTTCTGAATCACATCCAATTTGTTATTGATTTGCTGATAGTTCCCGGAAAAAGCGGATTCCGTAATCTCGATGACGATGTTGTTGGGATCCACTGCCAAATTGTTAATCGCCTGCAGCAAATCGGATAAAAAATCATCTCTCATCAACTGGATCGGAGATACGTTGATAGAAACATAAATATCTGGATAACCACGATCGTTTATTGTCTTTAAAAAGCGCATCGCTTTATGCATGATTCTTTTTCCAAGGGCTGCGATCAGCTGAGCACGTTCGGCGATGGGAATAAATTCATTGGGCGAAACCAAGCCATATTCATCACTGTTCATACGCGCTAAAGCTTCAAATCCGCTGATACGGTTGGTTTTCAAATTCACGATGGGCTGGTACAACAAATACAACCTGTCCTTTGTTGTATCATACAGTATGTCGGATAATTCACTTTTGATGATCGATTCCCGTAAAATTCGTTTTTCCATATCTTTGTTAAAGAAACTATAGCTGAAAATCTGATCCATATCCCCGTTTTCCGCTGCAATGGAAGCACTTTTCAATATGGATTCTGAATCACTTTTTGTGTAATCGATTTCTACAACCCCGATATTTCCGCCCAATGTTTTGGAAGCAAAATGGATGGTAAGCACATCGATGATTTTCTGACACAATGCCATCAATTCATTGGATTCATGCAAATTGTCAATATAGATGACAAAGCGATCTATGAAGATGTGGAACAACCGGTATCGGTCATGACACATTTCCGTCAAACGAACCGCAATTTCCCGAATCAGGTCCTCACAATATTTATATCCGAATATGGACAAAAGAAAATTATATTTTCGCAGGTTGACTAATATCAACGCCCGTTTATTCCTGGTTTGTTGCAGTTCCTGCGCCATAAATTCTTCATATTTCCGGTGGTTATACAATCCGGTCAGGGAGTCATGCTCGTTTAAGTAAATCTGCATCATCTCTTGCTTTTTGCGCTTGGTGATATCGATGATGAAACCTTCCAGGGAAATCGCGTTTCCCTCCTCATCAAACACGCCTTCTCCCTGCTCAAATACCCATTTTGTTTCTCCCGTTGCGGTGACAATGGGGTATTCCTCTTTGAGTTTGGCTTTGGCTCGAAGCGCCTCATTCCATTGATTCCAAAGATAATCCTGATGTTCGGGTGAAATCAAATGGTTGAAAGAGAATGCCTTGTTATGAAGCAGGTCTTCAGTCTCATACCCTGTCAATTCAAAACATCCTTGGGATATGAATTGCATGGTACGGTTGCGATCAAAATGACAGCGATATGCCATGCCAGGCAGATTGTCCAGCAACACGAATTTTCGTCGCTCACTTTCAAGCAATTGCTGCTTTTCCTTTTCCAGATTCGTTTTCATTGCTTTTGTTTTCTTGAAAAAAATATACATCACACAAAAAACAACAACAGTGGCAGTCATGATGTAACATATTTTTATGAAAACGTTAACATGGTTTGCATCACATAAAAGAGCAGATTCAAAATGAAAATCCGAAATCATAACCCAAATGCTTCCGATGATAAGAAATAGGATTGAAAAACCGAAAGCCCTGCTGAAAGCACTTGTCGTTTTGTTCTTCTTCTCTTTTGAAATCGTTTCTTTCATGTGCATCTTCCTCCCAGCTTTCATATATCAAAATAAAAAAACATGGCATTACTATATCTATACCATATTTTTACAAATAATTCAAGATTATTTGGTTGATTTTTATCTAATATTGATGAGTTTTAGGAACTAAAACAACTATTTTCTTTGTTTATACAATAATTACTATTTATTACTTGCGTTTTATAAAACCATATGGTATAATATGGTAAAAGTTGATTTTAAGGAAATTGCATACGCGTGAATGAATATGACGAGTATGTTGAACAATATGAAAATTAACAACAATATCCAATTAAACATATAAAATATGATAATTTGCATAGAAAAGATATTGCATATTTTTATGATTATGTTATAATGAACAATACGTATTGTAGACAATATTGTTACTGACACATATAAAGTGGACAAATCGGAGAATGCTTTTTACGGGGTAGTCATGATTATTTTCATTCTAACGGCATTTCTTATCTCAAAGTCAAAGAAATACGCAATAAAACCTGTTTTTAAAGCATATGCCTTATATCCCTTATTTGCCATTGAGTTATTATATTGGTTTATTCAAATCAATACGTTTATGGGTAACTACTATTTTATCCGGTTTTCCACCTATATAAGCAGCGCATATATGGTCGTACTGTTTTTGCCGATTTTCCTGTATAAGCTGTACAAACCGGCTTTGGTT
>DIRA01000001.1:60097-63963 GCA_002427425.1 Clostridiales bacterium UBA5448
GCTGTACAAACCGGCTTTGGTTGGATCCGGAATGGTTTTGTTCGGTACAGTGCTTAACAAAATTGCCATGTACAGCAATGGCGGGAGAATGCCGGTATATCCCACTTTATCTAGGCTGACCGGATATTATAAGGAGGGTGCCATCAACACAGATACGGTACATATTCTGGGGAATTCCTCCACGAAAATGAAAGTGCTGACAGATTATTTTGATATTGGATGGAGCATCTTGAGTTTTGGAGATATATGCATCCATTCTTTTGTCTTGATTATGGTTTATTATAGTATTAAGGCAATCAATCAGACAACCAGGAACGAAGTAAATTATGCATAATGTTATTCACTTTAGAATAGTGAATGTCTTAAAAAAAGGATAACTGGAATGGGAAAAATTGAAATCGTGTACATTTTGAAGATTATTTTTGCAGAAATTATTTTTGGTTATTTATTACAAAGCAGCACGGCTGTTTTGATGGTGTATATATTTAACAATCGGAGGATTAAACAGAATTTTTCTCTTTTTCTTCGTTTAACGATTATTTTCGCAGGCTCTATGTATTTATTCCGAAGCTTGCCGGTTAATTTTGGTGTTCACACCATTTTTTCATTGATTGTATTGATTGTCATTGGCGTCTTGTTTTTAAAAGCCAATGTGTTTCGCACCACTTTGGCAGCATTGACTTCGACTACCGCCATCCTTGTTTTTGAGCTGATTACGTCGCTGGGATGCATCATCATATTCGGCTCTGAAAATTTAGAAGAATTATTCAATGTACGCTTTAATAAAGCCGTGGCGGTAATCCCTACAAACATTTTGTTTTTTGTGATTGTCTTGTTAGTTTATTATTATTATAATACAAAGAATCCAGGTGAGAAAAAGTGGAAAAATTAGCGCATAATTTATCTGAAAAAATAGCTGAAAAACTGGGATACGATCAAGATAAAAAAGAAGTCATAGCATATGGATTGACAGCTATTTTTCAAATGGTGGGCATTTTTTCCATTGCTTCTTTTATTGGTATTGTCGGTGGATTTTGGTATGAAAGCATGGTTCTTTTTCTGGCTGTCGGTTTGTTTCGGAAGTCAACCGGCGGTGCCCACTCCAGTACATTCCAAGGCTGTATCATCATCAGCATTTTTTCCATCTCCTTTTTTGCCTTTCTTTCCAGATATTTGTTTTATGTCAATGTACCGCCTCACGTTTTCTTTATTTCTGTTCTTTCTGTTATTTATATTTTTTCCTTTCTGGTGGTCTACAAATTGGCACCGGTGGCTTCTCCCAACAAACCGATTGTCAGAAAAGAAAAAATAAAGAAATTAAAAATAAAAAGCCTGGCAACCGTGGTGTTTTACTATTTGATTTCGATGATATTCATTTTTTGTTCTCAAGATAACAGTCACATCAGATTGATACATATTTCTCTCAGTTTAGCTTGCGCCACCCTCTGGCAAGTGTTTACTCTCACTAAAACCGGTCACAAACTCATTCATATTATGGATAGTAAATTGACATAAAGTTCTTTATTTACCAAGATAAAGGATTTTTGTAAAACAAAGGAAAGGAGGGTTATTCATGAAATTGAATAAAAACGTTCTGTTTGCAATTGTCTCTTCTATTGCAACTTTGTTCGCCACGGTTGTATCTACGTCGGCATGCTTCTGGTATCTTTATCAGCCCACAGAACCAAAGTGCTTAAGCGACAAGTAATGTAACGCTTAGAAAAGCTTATGGCATATGATGGCATATGACCATAAGCTTTTCTAATAATACCAAATAAACCATACACAATTTATAAGATATGCCTCGTCCAGTAACCGGTCATATTTTGCACCCGTTTCTGTGAAAAGAGGATGTTTAAAGGGGTTGCTGTAATTGGATGGCTTTGACAAAGTAAAACAGAATCAAATCAAAACAATGTTTTTCTTGCTAAAAATTTTAGCTTTATTTTTTTGCGCAACTCCCATATTTCAATATTTTTTCAAAAATTCCAATACCACTGAATCCTACTATGAATTGGACATAACCGCTTTTTTAATTTTTCTTTGCATTGTATTGGTGATTTTGTTCTTATGGCTCATCATGGATTACGACAGACAAAGATTGAAGTTTGTTTTATATATTGAAATTCTTGTTTTTTATTTGATTTGTATCGCGTCTATTTGCCTCAGTGGCTCCTATGAGAGTTATTATAAGTTCATTTTCATTTTTATGATCGTATCATACACCATGGAATTCGGAATCAATACGGGCATCAGCATTGCAACTGTTTCATCTGTCACCTTATTATGTATGGACTTATTCTTATACAAAGGGATTGACGTTAACCCGTATTTTCAAAGTGACCTTGCGTTGTCCGCCATGTTTATTGTTGTTGCCTGGATTTTGGGTTTTTATGTTAAGATGGAACGACAGCACATCAAAGAACTCAAAGAGTATGCCAATATTGACGGGTTAACCGAAATATATAATCATCGACATTTTTATGAAGTGTTCAGCGTAGAATGTGAGAAAAGCAAGGAAAACAACATCCCTATTTCCCTTGTGATGTTTGACATCGATTACTTTAAAACATACAATGATATGTACGGACATCAGCAGGGAGACAGTATATTAAAAACGATTGCAACGCTATTAAAGAACAACACCAAGAAAACCAATTTTGTGTTCCGCTATGGCGGGGAAGAATTTTGCATCATTCTTCCCGAAACCAATCAGAAGGAAGCCATAAAGATAGCGGATACACTGAGACAGATCATATATAATTTCGAGTTTGAAGGCATGGAGAATATGCCCAGTGGACACATCACTGTATCTGTGGGTATATCAGAACTGTATGGCGCAAACGATAAATATCAGGATGTCATTGCACGTGCCGACGATGCCCTGTACCGAGCCAAATTTTTCAGAAAAAACAGGGTGGAAATTTATTCTTCCATTTTCGACGACGCCGATCATATCAACCGGGAAAATCCCAATTTAGATGACGACAGAAAATCCATTAAATCATTGATTTCCATCATCAATTCTCGTGACAGATATACATATAATCACATTGAACGGGTGGTTTACTATTGTCAGGTCTTTGCAGATTATCTCCGTTTAATCAATGAGGATAAACGTAAATTGATATATGGAGCCTATTTACATGATTTGGGAAAAATCAATATTTCCAAGGAAATTTTAATTTCAAGCAAACCGCTTACCGAACCGGAATGGGATGAAGTGAAAAAACACCCCGGTGACAGTGCAGATATCATCCGGCAAATGGGCGGCATGGAAAATATCATACCAGTGGTTCTGCAGCATCATGAAAAGTATGATGGAACCGGGTATCCCAACCAACTAAAAGGAGAGAAAATCCATTATCTAGCGCGCATTTTGACCGTGGCAGACAGTTTTGATGCCATGACAAATAAACGGCCATACCAGGAAAAGAGAACCTTTGAGGAAGCATTTGAAGAAATCAGAAGAAACAAAGGAATCCACTTTGATCCGGTCTTGGCAGAACAATTCATAAAAGCCATTGAAAACATGAAATAAACGTATAAAGGGGCTGTCGCAAAACAGCCACAAAAAACAGAGCCAAATGCCTGCAAAAAGCAGTGCAAAAGGCTCTGTTTTTTGGTATAATTGAGTCGATGAAAAACATATTACACCAACAAGATTATCGATTAAGTCCGTATAATGGTGTAAAATTAAAATGAGCCAAAAGCTCAAACTTCTGTTAGAATGTTAGCGTAAAAACCAAACACTAATAGAAGACGAACTTATGGCTCAGATCAACATTACACTAAACACGGAGATTTTGCAAGGACTTTTTTGTAAAAACGGAAAAGACGAGTCTGCGGTTGTCAAACATATGGTC
>DIRA01000033.1 GCA_002427425.1 Clostridiales bacterium UBA5448
TAGAACTTGCAACAGCCCCTTTTTGGTTGAAATGAACGAATTTAAAAATAACCATGATGCCATTGCACCAAATGGAAAATGTCGTAACCTCTGTTTTAGGAGGAGATTCTATGGATGAACCTTATTGAAGTGACTGGTGTATGTGTGCCAGCGATCAATTCCTTGGGTTTACGGAAGTGATGAAAGGAAAACTGTATGAAAAAGAGGATAAAGATTCTTATCTTCAGTATAGGCATATTTGCTGCATACGCGATATTTGTAGTAGACAATATATTTGCTTCACAAGGTGCCGGTACGAAAACTGCCAATGCAATGTATAATGGCCTGCTTGATGGGTATGATAAGCAGTCACAGAGCGCTGTTTTATTTATTTTTTGCTGTTTTCATATACAAGAAAGCGCTACATACCAAAATGCAGATACCGGCAAAAAGGTAAATCCACAAACGAATATTACGGGGTTGGGCAGGAATGACCTCAATCTCCGTTTCTTTGCAGATGGTACATACATATGCTACGGCACCCTCGACGCCCGGTCCTGCTTCTTTTAGTATCGTTGGTTCACCTTGGAAATGATGGACGCAAACAAGCTGTATGTGAGAAACTTCGGTAAAGATATCAGCGGTTTTTCCGCTGTTGATCATATAAGAGGTGATACGGCAGAACCCTGTGTGTTTTCCGTTGGTTTCATAGGTTAAATCGGAGGGAATGTTGAAGACGCTTGCAGTTGCCCCTTTGATGGCTACCCCGTCCAAATACCATTGATATTGATAGAGGTATCCGGATTCTTCCTGGATTTTCACTTCCAATTGTCCGTTGATTTGATGCAGGGTGACTGAAATGTCCCCGGGCTGTGTGGTGATGGTTGATGCGGAAGCTTCGATGTAAATCAAAACGGGTAGTTTGCCGTGATCCGACCAAGGGGCAAACTCTTCATTTGAATCCGTAAAAACATTCAAGGCGGCAATCAGAGAGTCTCCGTATTGCAGTTGGGTACCATCGGTAGCGGTGAGGATCCATTCTGTGTCATAGCTGCCGATGGATTGCCCTTTGATACCAACAGATTCATCCACGCCTCGTTTGTTTTTCTTTTCCGATTGGTTGCTTTTTATGATAGAACCTTTTTTCCAATAGCATCCTTTGACGACGCCCTGATTGTATACTCTGGCAACACAGGCTTCAACAAAAACATTCGAGACATCTTTGGTGCTGGCAGTGACGTTGCCGGAGGAAAAGCAATTGAGCAATTCTCCTCCATTCAAAAATCCCGATAATCCACCGGAAAAAACGCGGGAAATTCCGATGGCGGTAACGTTGCTTACGGTATAAGAATTATATACCTTGCTGTTCAGAGACACACCACATAGCCCGCCAACATACAAATCTTTTTCTGTCGTCAAAGCACCGGTGATCGTACCGCAAAAGGAAACATTGACCAACGTGGAATTTTCAAGACTGCCGCAAAGACCACCCACTCTCAGTGGCTGATCGTTGCGGGAACGGAAATAAAACTGGCTGGTTTCAACCAATACATTGCAAATCTTGCCTTGCAACAGATATCCGAAAAACCCCACGTCGCTGTATCCGGTATCGTCAAAGTTGAATCTCAATCCGGTGATTTGAAAGCCGGCACCGTTGAATGTACCTTTGAATGGATTTGCAGCGTTTCCCACGGGAGTCCAATAATAGGCGGAAAGGTCTATGGAATTTCCTAAGGTGACGGTTTTACCTTCAAAGGTGTTGGGCGTATTGTTGTTGAGGCCGTTCACGGCGGAAATTAGCCAGGCTAAACCTTCACCAGTGGTAATGAAAACATTTCCATTGTAATCTTCGGAATATCCGGCCGGATACCTGGAAACAGCTTGCTCCCAAAATAGGATCTCCGGTTCGCTCTCTACTGCCCCTGTAGTAAAAGGAATGCAAAGAAGAAGGCAGAGAAGAGAGAGCAGTACCGATAGTATTCTTTTCATTTTCATACTATCCTCCGAGCTTCAATCTTATTTTTATTTTATCACAGACGATACGTCTTGTCAATCAAAGCAGTTTTTCTGTCATTCTATAACAAATAGGTTTGTATAATCAATGGACTGGTGGGGGGCTCAGATTTCTTTTTATTATTTTCATTTGTTTTTATTTCAAACTTTATTTTTACTTCAAACAAAAAAACAAAAAAAATGATCATTTTTGTTGCGTTTTTTGCAAAGTATGTTACAATTTATGCAGTGCGAAAAGGAATGGGGTGAAACGAATGCACAAGTTTGATGTATATATCTCTTCCAGAACCAAAGAGGGCGGGATATACCGCTATCGGATGGAACAGGATCGTTTGACTTTTTTAGATAAAACCCATGCAGCGTATCCCTCTTATCTAGCCGTGGAAGATAAAAAAATGTATGTATTGCTGAACACATCCATCGATGGAAATTCACACGATCACGTTACATATTTCCTTATCGATGACAACGGTGGTTTACATAACCAAATTGAAATGATCTGTACACGGGGACAATCATCCTGTCATCTTTGTGTGGAACAGGGAGTGGCATATGTGACCAATTATATGACCGGTAGCGTGTTCAAAACTCCAGATGTATTACATCTTCACTATGGAAAAGGACAGAATCCTCAACGTCAGGAAGCACCCCATCCCCATTGTGTCATATTAACCCCGGATCGTAAATATCTGTTAGTCGCTGATTTAGGATTGGACAGCGTGTTTACGTATACAAAAGATTTCAAGTTGGTTTCCTTCAGCAAGGTTCCCTTGGGTCATGGTGCCAGACACCTTGCTTTTTCCGCAGACGGAAAAACGGTGTTTTGTGTCAACGAATTGGCATCTACGGTGACGATGTTTTTTTATTGTGAGGGCGTATTGATTCCCAAGCAAACCATTTCTACCTTGCCCCATGGGTATACGGGGGAGAGCTACAGCAGCGCGATACGGGTGGTGGATCACCGCGTTTATGTGTCCAATCGGGGACATAATTCCATCGCTGTGTTTACTTTTGATTCAACCCGGTTACATGCATCTGCCATTTTTGATTGCAAGGGGAATTTTCCCCGAGATTTTCATATATGCGACGACTATTTGTTTTGTGCCAATCAATATAGCGACACCGTAACTGTTTTTAAAATTGTAGGCGATGATTTACAAGATATGAACCTGCTGTTAAACATAGAAAAACCCATGTGTGTGCTGTTTCAAACGATTGTATGAAGGCGTGTAAAACGCGGTTAAAACAATCTTCCGAAACATTTTCTATTTTTAATTCTGAAATCAGTTGTAGTGTATCTTATTTTAAGAAGAATAAACAGTGGATAAAGAAATTGAAAATAATTACTTGGTATGGATAATCATGCCCGATCGTACTCTTGTATTTTTGTTGTTGACAAAAAGGAGAGGATTTGTTAAAATAAAATGGTCTCCCAATGTTGGAAAATGTATTTTGGAGTGGTATCGAAGTGGTCATAACGGAGCTGACTCGAAACAGTCAAACGGTTTGGTTGCTTTGTCCGCAGGGTTTTCTGATAGCATAAGGCTTGGCTGAGGTTCCAATAACACAATTTAATAGAGTTCTTGCTTAAAGTTCTTGCTTTTTTCTTAGCATAGGATTTTAGCCTGAAATATGGAGGGTTATCGAAGTGGTCATAACGGGGCTGATTCGAAATCAGTTTGCGAGCAATCGCACGTGGGTTCGAATCCCACACCCTCCGCCAGAATATTTGTCGAAAGGGGCTGTTGCAATAACAACCCCCAAAAAAGAGGCCGTGCGACCAAAAAAAGGTTGC
>DIRA01000037.1 GCA_002427425.1 Clostridiales bacterium UBA5448
TCAGGCGGAGAGTTTTAAAAAAAAACCACGCTCGCCGCTCTTTTCGTCATGCCTTGATTTCGATGGAATTATTTTTGATTTTGCTCTTGACTTTTATTGGCAGGTTTCGTTTGAACGATTTTGTAAGTCAAAAATAATTACGCTGTACCGCGATTGTTTTTAGACTTAACCGAGCATATTTGCTCGTTACCATTCTATGCATCATCCCGAATTAGGTGAACAAAGAAAAGCCGCCTGTTCCCCCTGCTTCCATCCAGAAAAAAAGGGCACAGCGCGGCTTTTTTAATAAAAAAATTATAGAATAAATCCGTTTTTGGTTAACAGCATTCTGGCGGATTCGGGCGAATCCACCCCGGATGAGTTTTTCACAGGAGCAAATTCTTTTTCCCGCTCCACCTCAAAAGGCAGGCAGGATTCCATACAGGAAATCAGATCCAGTGCCAGGGTTTCAAATTTATAGGCGTTTTCCACCAGCGGCTCCACATAAACACCGTATTCATTCAGATAGGGTACCTTCTTTTTCACCATGTGGAGAGGCAGTTGATCAATATCTATTTTCTCCAGCAAAGAAATATCAAACAAATAGTTGAGAATCACCCCGAAACGGAAGGTTATTTCTCCGTTCGGATTTTTCTGTTTTGCCAGATCGGGGTTCATTTCATAGTATTCCACAATGGTGGGTTTTTCGTTTTCCAAGCATATAACCCCTACCTTTTCATTGGGGAAAGCTTTTTTCACCACTTTTGCACCGCTGCTGTAACCCGAAAGAATGGTGGCACCTACAAACAACGGATCGGCAATTTTTTGCAGTACGTTGTCCACGGCAAAAACGTTGAGCCATTTTAGCCCGTAAGCATCCATGGTTTCACGCAGTCCCGCCCGCAACATGGAACCGAACCAGCCCCCGTTCCCATTGGGAGATACAGCCAAAACCCCCGGCGCTTCCAACATCAGTTTGCCGGAAAAATTGACGCAGGGATTGGTTTCCTGGGTGAAGAAATGGATATATTTGGAAGGATATCCAAAATAATGATGCAGCTTATAAAAATCTACAATGTAATCGTGATTGAATCGGCTTGTCAGAATGAACAACGGCACCCAACGTCCGGCTTGGTTGGAAATGGTTTTCAGCGTGTCCATATGCAAGGAGAAAACGCTGATTTCCCGGGTCAGTCCAATATCGAAGGTTCCTTTGGGCTCTTCACATCCCAGTCGGGAACCCATGCCACCCGACAGCATGACAGCCCCTACCTGTCCGTTGGCAAGAGCATCCAAACCTGCCTTTTGATACCTTTGGGCTTCTTTTTTGATTTGGGGTAATTCCAGGCAGGGCATGGGGGTGACATGCGTTCGATCGGACGGTGCTACCTTTTTTTTGGCACGTTCAATCAGGGAAATATCTACCTGTTGTATCTGTTGATGAAACTCTTCTTTTTGTGCCGTTGTAAGGTGATCATATCCGTACAGCAAATGCTCCTGCCTGAGCCGAATCAGAAGGGAGCGAAATTGAATATCCTTCATAATACACCTTCTTTTGTAATCAATTGGAACGTACGCCATAATATCCCCGGATCAACAGATCCGCATAGGTATACATCTTTTTGATATATTTTACTTCTTCATCGGAATAATCGCCCCGAATCGTTCCGTTTGGCTGTATGACAAAATTGCGGGAGGTACAAAAGAGATTTCTCCCCATGGCGGTGTTTTGATAGACCTCCGGGGAGATCCCCAACAAATGCAGAAGAGAAGGCATTACGTCGACATGACCGCTGTAGAGATCATATTCCCGCCCCTCCAGTTCAGGAGAACAGAAGATCAGGGGGACGGTATAGGTTTCGCTGGTTCCCATCCAAGGATACTCGCGGGAAAACTTATCTACCCGCTGCGGGTAATATTTATGAACGCCGCCATGATCGCCGGTGATGATCACCATGGTGTTTTTCATGAGTCCCGCTTGTTCCAATCCATCCAAAAACTCCCCGATGGCGTGATCCACATAGGCGACACATTCCAAATAGTTTCCCATATAGGTGCCTTTCAAATCACTTGGCAAATCCAAAAGCCATTCTTCTTGGGGCAATTGAAACGGCATATGGGACGAACACAGGACAATATGGGCATAAAAGGGATTTTCACCCGCATCTTGTACCACTTGCACCACTTTGGGCAACGTTTGGTTCAGCATGCTTTCATCAGACAGATACTGGTTATAAATCACATCCTGGGAATAGTCCATGCTGTAGGTATCAAACTGTATGGCGCTTTCCATCACCATCTCATAATTCCACATGGAATTTTTTTCCCCATTGAAATAAGCAGTGTAATAATTCCCCTCTTCCCGCAAAATGGAGGGCAGGGAATGGAATGACGACTGTTCATAGAGAATGAAGGCAGGTCCGTTTTCAATGGGAAGCATGGAGGTCATGAGCATCAAATCGCAATCGGAGGAATTGCCTCCTTTCACTTGCTCATACACCCGATTGAAGCGATAGGAATGATCCAGCATCTTGTTGATGTTGGGGGTGATTTCCTGCCCGTTAATCTCATTGCCGATGGTAAAATTCTCCAGGGATTCCACTTGCAGGAAGATGATATTCTGTCCTTTGGTCTGACCAAAGGGTGCGGAGGGTGCTCCGCCGTCTGCATTCTTCCAAGTATAGAATTCCTCTATTTCTTGTTGTTGTTCCTCCGTAAGCCCGGAAATTTCATCCGGATAAAAGATAACCTTTAACGCATCTTTGATGTGGAAGCCGGCGGAAGTCAACGCCACGGCTTGTCCCGTCAAATCGTTTTCCGGTACATAATCCTCTTCATCGTTTGCCAGAAAATCATGTCCGAATAACACCGACAGCACCAGCACGGAGGAAAGAAATGCAATCAAAAAGGAAATCAGCCTCTTTTTGCGGGAGCGATGTTCCGGTGGGTTTTTCTTATACTTTCGAATCATAACCAAACAAAGAGGAATCAAGATGATAAAGTCAACCAAAAAGAGCAGATCTGTCCACCACAGCAAACTGGTAATGGAACCGCGCACCTCGCTTTTGCTGTTGGCAAAAAGGATCACCCAGATAAAGGAGGGTAGGCTGTAAAACGCCCGAGCATAAACAAAATCGGTTATGATACATGCCGTGAAAAACACGTTGGAAACCAGTCCGCATATATACCGCCTCCACCCGGAAAAAAACAATGAAAACGATAAAAGCAAAACAATGACCGCCAAAGGCGAGAACAAATAAATGATCTTAAAGTTGCGAAAATAACCGGTAAAATCAAAAAAATACCCCGTGGAAGAGAACAAATATGCCAAAGAAAGCCAATGTTTCACGAGCAAAGAGAGAAAAAGCATACCCATAAATATGAGATCAAACCTTTTCACCACAAACACTTTTATTTTCTCGATCATATAGGCTCTCCTCATCGTTCACCCTTGCGTAGGCTCGTTTTCTTCTTTTTCCAACACGGTATAGGCAATTTTCCCTACCAGAGTTTTAGGAAGAGACTCTCGTATTTCAATGGCATAGGGCATAGCGTATTTAGCGATATGCATTTTGGCATACGCCATTATATCGTCCTTGACCTTCTGCGTAGGCTGCACGCCGTCCTTCAGTACCACAAATGCCTTGACTTTCTGCATTTTCAGGGGATCTTTAACCCCGATGACGCAGGACATCTGCACATGTTCGCAGGCATCCAGCATGTTTTCCAGCTGGGAGGGATAGACATTGTATCCGCTGGTGATGATCATCCGTTTTATCCTTTGTTTGAAATACACATAGCCGTCTTCATCCATGGTCCCTAAATCTCCCGTATGCAGCCAGGTGTAGCCGTCTTCATGGGTTTTCAAGGTGTTGGCGGTTTCTTCGGGCTGGTTGATGTATTCTATCATCACGGTAGGACCCAAAATACAGATTTCACCAGTTTCCCCATAAGGCACTTCTTGCGTGGTGCCGGAAGAAACAATTTTATAAAATGTATCCGGAAAGGGTAAACCGATACTGCCTTCGCGAAAATTATGATAGGGGGTCAAACAGCTTGCGGTGACGCATTCGGTGGTACCGTATCCTTCCCGAATAGGAACAGAAGCATGGTGCGCTACCAAAAAGGCATCGAATTTCCTTTTCAATTCCACGGACAGGCTGTCCCCGCCAGAGAATACCCCCCGCAGATAGGACAAATCCACCCCTTCCATATCGGGGTTGCGAGTAATGGCTTCAAAAAGGGTAGGTACGCCGGCAATGCAGTTTGGACGCTTCTTTTTCAACAGTTCCCCATAGCTTTTTACATTAAATCGAGGGACCAGAATGCACTTGACACCGTAGAACAATGCCGTATGGATGCAAACGCCCAGACCGAACCCGTGGAACATGGGCATGACAGAAAGCATGCTGTTGCCGGGAGACAGACAATTGCCCATGGCGAAGGTCTGCATCGCCAAGGCATTGAAGTTCAAATTGGACAGCAAAATGCCTTTGGAAGTTCCCGTGGTGCCGCCCGAATAGAGGATAGCGGCAGGGTCTTTCCCTTTGGCATTGGCGGTAAAGGGGCCGAAGTGGGTATTTGCCATGGTAAGAAAATCATTCCACCAAATGATGTCGGCATCTTTGGCAATTTTATTGATTTTCCGCCCTTGGGTAAGATAATACCCTACCCGCAGGGGAAGATTCAGGGCGTCTTTCACCCCGGTGACAATCAGCTTGGGCAGATGCACCTGGGTACGAGCGGACTGAAATTTTGCGTAAAACTGATCCATACAAATGGCGGCGACTGACTGGGAATCCTTTAAGAAAAAGGCAATTTCCCCTTCGCTTGACAAAGGATGAACCATGGTGGCAACAGCACCGATGGCATTGAGGGCATAAAAAGCGATGACAGTTTGGGGTAGATTGGGCAGGCAAATGGTGACTTTATCCCCTTCCCGAATCCCCAAAGCACGAAAAGCTCTGGCACAGATACGAACCTCTTTGATGAACGATATGAAAGTCGTTTTTTGGTTCATGAATTCATAGGCATCGTAGGAGGGATACTTGGCGGCAGTTTCACTGATCATGTCAAACATACTTTTGTCGGGATACTCCAAGGTATGAGGCACCACGCCGTAATGTCGAAGCCAAGGGGCTTTCAATTGGATCCTGTTCATCTCAAGTTTCCTCTCTTGAAGGCAAATTCCGTTTTAGCGGATTTGTCAAAGTATCATTTCCATTGAATACGGGAGAACCCGCGCTGCATTTCGAAATAGAACTGTAGGCGGAATCTTCTATTGTTACCGCACAAAGCAATCCATGCATTTTCTATACTTGCCAGGAATCCAAATACTTTCTTTGTTCTTCCGATAAGGTGTCGATTTCATACCCCATGAAGGACAATTTGGTTCTTGCCACATCCTGATCCACTTCATAAGGCAAAGGAATGAGTTTTTCCGTCAGCTTGCCCTGATTTTTCACCAGATAGTAAGCGGCACTTGCCTGGAGGGAGAAAGACATATCCATGATTTCCGCGGGATGCCCGTCCCCGGCAGCCAGATTTACCAGTCTGCCTTCGGCAATGACGTAGAAGGTTTTGCCGTCTTTCATCCGGTAGCCTTTGATGTTTTGGCGGGCAGTGAAAACTTCCTTGGCGTTTTCTTCTAAATACGCCACGTCCACTTCCACATTGAAGTGTCCCGCGTTGCAGAGAATCGCCCCGTCTTTCATGCCGGCATAAATGCGGTGGTCGATGACCGAGGTGCATCCCGTGACGGTGATGAAGAAATCGCCCTGACCGGCGGCTTGTTCCATCGGCATTACGGAAAATCCGTCCATGACGGCTTCCACGGCTTTGATGGGATCGATTTCCGTGACGATGACTTTGGCGCCCAATCCTTTGGCACGGAGGGCAACCCCTTTGCCGCACCAGCCGTACCCCGCCACCACCACGGTTTTCCCCGCCACAATCAGGTTGGTGGTACGGTTGATACCATCCCACACCGATTGCCCGGTACCATAGCGGTTGTCAAACAAATATTTACACTGAGCATTGTTCACCATCATCATGGGGAATTTCAATTTCCCCGCCTTGTCCATGGCGACCAAACGGATGATGCCCGTGGTGGTTTCTTCACAACCGCCAATAACGTTGGAAATGAGATGAGGATATTCGGTATGAATCAGATTCACCAGATCCCCCCCATCGTCAATGATGAGGCGAGGACCGGCTTCCACCACATAGCTGATGTGGCGGTGATATTCTTCCTTCGTTGCCCCGTACCAGGCATAGACCTTCAGACCGTCATGAACCAAAGCGGCGGCGATGTCGTCTTGGGTGGACAGAGGGTTGGAACCGGTGATATACATATCCGCACCGCCTGCGGCAAGTACTTTGCACAAATAGGCGGTTTTGGCTTCCAGGTGGATGGATAGAGCGATTTTATATCCGGAAAAAGGCTTTTCCACAGCATATTTTTCTTCCAGGGTTCGCAGCACATCCATATGGGCTTTCACCCATTCTATTTTTTGCTTCCCGCTTTCCCATAAGGAAGGGTTGCGGATTTCATAGGGTTTCATCATAGTACCTCACAACATATTACACAGAATGACCGAAAGCATACCGACCGGGCACATTGACCGGAAGTTTGCCGGTTGGTTCAAATTTACCAAACATGGCATCCACTGCACTGTGGATAGCATCTTGATTGGTGCCATAGGCAATGAGGCAGTCTTTTTGTACATCCAGAGAAGACAGCATGTAAGGACCGCCAAAAATGAGAAGGATAAAGTTTTGACTTTCCTTTTGAAGACGGGAAATCAGTTCCACCTGTTCATCGGATAAACGGCCGCTGGATTTTCCGGCGTAAGCGCGGACAGTCATAAAGGAACCAAGAATCACGTTTTCATAACCCTTGACTTTATCACAGAGTTTTTCAATGTCCGCCGGGGTGGGAAATTCAAGCATAGTGGCAAAATCCGCATCGGTGTTAGATTGTACCGCCCGATAGAAAATGCCCTGGCCGGAAGCATCGGATAAACCATAATCTTCTATGTATTTGCCGTCTTGTTCGGACACGGTGGCAATGACCAGGGTCTTTTTGCCTTTTTTAAGGGGCATGGCGGTCATTTCCACCCGTGTGATGGCTTTATGGGCAATCTGTTTGGCTAACTCGACATGCTCTTTGCAGTGAACCACTTTGCTCACTTCGTCATATTCCAGCACCTTGCGGTTGTCATATCCTCCGGTGAGGAAGCGGAAGCGGATGATGCGTTTAACCGATTCTTCCACCTGTTCCATGGGAATGGTCCCATTGAGAACGGCTTCTTTCACACAGTGGAAGGTGATATCGGGATCGGAGTTGTAATCCTGTAAAATCATATCGTGTCCGGCAAGGATGGCGCCGATGGCGGCCTTCTCAATGCCATACGCGTCTTTGATACCCTTCATGGTCAACGAGTCGGAAATCATCAGTCCGGTAAACCCGAATTCTTTCCGAGGCAGATCGTAAATGATGGCACGGGACAAGGTGGCGGGGCAATCTTCTTCCCCTTCTGCTTGAAGGGCGGGGTACAGGATATGGGCGGACATGATGCCCCACAGTTCGGGACACAATTCCTTATAGGGTTTCAGCTCCATCTCCATGAGCGTTTCCCTGTTTTTGTCCACTCTGGGCATAGCCATGTGGGAGTCCACAGCGGTATCTCCGTGCCCGGGATAGTGTTTACCGGTGGTGGCTACACCACCGTCCTGGAATCCTTGGATGGCGGCACGGCTCATCTTAATGACAAAATCGGGGTTATCTCCGAACGCACGGGTGTTGATAATGGGGTTGTCCGGGTTGGTGTTGATGTCAAGCACAGGCTGGGAAATGATAGAGAATCCCAGAGCCCGGCATTCTTTGGCAATGGCATAGGAAGAACGATACACCAGATCGGTATCAAAGGTGGCACCCAGCGCCATTTGACAGGGGAAGGGCGTGGCAAAAGACAAAGACTGCACCAGCCCCTGTTCACCATCAATATAGAAAAAGGGCATGAATTTGGATTTCGTGCGAAGCTTGTTTAACTGTTCCAGCGTTTTGTTTAAATCGCGCACATTGGAATTTAAGATCACTTTTCCGACAGATACACCTTTTCCGTCTTCAAAAAAATTTTGCACCCTATCGGTACGAACCGCTTCAGTATAGCAGGCACGGACCACAATCATGGAAGCAATTTTCTCATCCAGGGACATAACATTGTAAATGCCGTCGATATCAGCGTTGAATTTCATCATTTTACAAACCTCCCCATTGTATTATATTAAATATTACCACATTTTTTTTCATCTTGCAAGATAAATACATAACTTTTACTTTTTTTTAACCGCCTCTGTAAATTTTGCATGAAACATGATATAATGCAAATAAAAAAGCCCCCGCAGTTGCAGGGGCTCATAACAGTTACTGATTAAATGCCGGGGCAAAGGTAGCATTTGCAGAAATATGCAAGTGCGGCAATGATCAAACCTTCGATCACAGCTACGAGTACAGCTTCGCAGCATTCGCATGGATCAACATCGCAGACACAGAGAGTGTAAATCAAAGCCAGAACAACACCTGCTAAGAATACCAGACCCATAATTTCATCATCGCACAAATCGGTACATTCATCCAGTGCGCTGTCCAGCAACCAAAGCAGAGGTACAGCCAAAAGCAGCTCGGCACTAATATATTCACTGTTAATCATACTATCCCTTCCTTTTCCATGAATTTACCGCAAAGCGGTCACTGTATTTTATGCACAAAGAAATATTAAGTGAAGGAAGGAAATTGACATGCTTCCTTGCCCCTTTTGTTCCTTTTATAAATTTGAATGATTCAAGATAACTTTTGGGGGAAAACCATGAAAAACAACTATTTTGACCTACACGTCCATTCTTTATATTCTTTTGACTATTCCCCGTCCCTTCCCAACTCTTTGGATGCGGTGTGCGCCCACGCCTATGAAGCGGGGCTTTCCGGCATTGCCTTCACCGACCATTACTGTGTAAATCAGGTTTTGGAAGGGCGGCAGCCCGAAGTGGATTTTGACGTCATGTATAGGGAAATTTGCCGGATGCAGAATAAATGGAAGGGAAAACTGAAAATTTTACGGGGCATCGAACTGGGTCAGCCTGAACAGGCCAAAGAAAAAGCCCTGGCATGTCTACGCACCTACCAACCGGAATTTGTAATCGGCAGTCTCCACAACAATGAAAAGGAAGACGATTTTTTTTATATCGATTATGAAACAGTCACCCCCAATGAGCTGATTCGCCTGTGGGATGAATATTTGGAAGGTACTTTGAAATTGCTGGATTTCGGGCATTTCCATACTTTGGGACATCTGGGTTATCCCGCCCGCTATTATAGCCGTCACGGTTTTGGACATTTATGTAATTACAACGAAAAAAAAGAGGTCCTGGGGGAAATTTTCAAAAAAATGAGAGAAATGGGCGTTGCATTAGAGTGTAACGTATCCAATTTGCGCCTCGATCCTCCCGGGAAAACCATGTTCCCCTTAGAACTGGTAGATTTTTATTTAGACTGCGGCAACCGCTTGGTGACTGTAGGCTCGGATGCCCACGTTCCCAGCCATACCGGCAGTTTCGTCGCCCCCGTCACCGACTTTCTGGTGGAAAAAGGCTGTTCTTTGCTGTCTGATACCTTTTGAGGTGTCCCATGAACGTATTTCCATCCAACCAGATCCATCCTACCATGAAAAAACAGCCTTCCGCAGGGAAGACTGTTTTTAGTTTGGCGTACATGTTGTATGTGCGCCTCCCCCTTACGGGGAAGGTTTCACTCTGCGGCAACAGGGGTTTGCACCGTATACTGCACCTTTTTATTTTCGTCCACCATGGCAAGGATGGTATCGCCTTTCTTACAACGACCGTCCAGAAGCGCTCCGGCGAAGGTGTCTTCCACCATCCGCTGGATGGCACGGCGCAACGGACGGGCGCCGTATAACGGATCAAATCCTTCTTCGGACACCAGATTCACAACCGCTTCATCAAAGGTGATTTCCATCCCCATATCCTTCACGCGTCCGGCAACTGCCATCAAGAGATTGTGGGCGATTTCCCGGATATGCTCTTTGGTCAACTTGCGGAAAATGATGATGTCATCCACGCGGTTTAAAAATTCAGGACGGAAGGCGGATTTGAGTGCCGACATCACCTGTTCGTCGGAACGGCTTTCGGCATCGCTTTCTTTGGAAGCAAAGCCTAAGGTACCGCTTTTTTCGGTGATGCTTCGGGCACCTAAGTTGGAGGTCATGACAATGATGGTGTTTTTGAAATCCACTTTTCTGCCTTGGGAATCGGTGAGCACACCGTCGTCCAGAACCTGCAGCAGGATATTGAACACATCGGGGTGCGCCTTTTCGATTTCGTCAAACAGCACCACGGAATAGGGATTCCGGCGAATCTTTTCCGTCAACTGTCCCCCGTCGTCATAGCCCACATATCCCGGAGGAGAACCAATCAATTTGGACACACTGTGGGGTTCCATGAATTCCGACATATCCAGACGGATCATTTTGTTTTCATCCCCGAACAGCACCTGGGCAATGGCCTTGGTCAGCTCGGTTTTACCCACCCCCGTAGGACCTAAAAAGATGAAGCTTCCGGCTGGCCGGCGAGGATCTTTCAACCCCACACGACCGCGGCGAATGGCACGGGACACCGCTTCCACCGCCTGTTCCTGTCCCACAATACGGCTGTGGATGACGCTTTCCAGGTTTTTAAGCTTTTCCGCTTCTTCCTGGAGCAGTTCTTTCACGGGAATACCTGTCCACTGGGTGATGATCTCGGCAATTTCATTTTCTCCGATTTCCCCCCGGTGGGTTTGTTTTTCCTTCCATTGAGCCCGTTTTTCATCCAGCTGAGCCTGGCGTTCTTTTTGTTTGGCGTGGAGTTCTCCCGCTTTTTCAAATTTTTCTTCCTTGGCCGCCGTTTTCTTTTCCAGCGCGATTTCTTTGATCTGATTTTCAATTTCCTTCAAGTCATCCGGCAGATTAAAATGAAGAATTCTCTGTCTGGATGCGGCTTCATCGATCAAATCGATGGCCTTGTCGGGTAAATACCGATCCCCGATATACCGTCTTGACAAGCTGACCGCCGCCCGGATGGCGCTGTCGGTGATGCGGATTTTATGGTGGGCCTCATACCGTTCCCGCAATCCTTCCAGAATGCGGATGGCTTCCTCCTCGGTGGGTTCGCCTACCATGACCGACTGGAATCTCCGTTCCAGTGCCGCATCTTTTTCAATATATTTCCGGTACTCGTTCACCGTGGTGGCACCCACCACCTGCAATTCCCCTCTGGACAACAAAGGTTTCAGGATGTTTGCAGCATCCATAGCGCCTTCGGCGGCGCCTGCCCCCACTAGAGTATGGATTTCATCGATGAACAATATGATATTCCCTCTTGCCAGCACTTCATCTACCAAGTCTTTTAAGCGTTCTTCAAATTCGCCCCGATACTTGGCACCGGCGATCATGGCCGATAAATCCATGGTAACCACGTGTTTGTCCAGCATGGTGTCCGGTACTTCCCCTGCGGCGATTTTCTGCGCCAGCCCTTCGGCGATGGCGGTTTTTCCCACACCGGGTTCTCCAATCAGGCAGGGATTGTTTTTGGTGCGGCGGGAAAGAATCTGCACCACACGCATCAGTTCAGTTTCCCGGCCGATGACGGGATCGCTTTTCCCTTCTTTGGCCAGAGTGGTTAAATCCCGCCCGTATTTTTCCAGATTGCCGTCTTTTTTAGGTCTGCGCTCAGGCTTATCTTTGCCAGCCGCCGAGGAGAATAATCCCTGTATATCCTGAAGCACTTCGTCCCGGGATACCCCGAAATCCTTCAACAAAGTAACGGCATAACTGTCAGTTTGCTGGAGCAGAGCCAGCAGGATATGCTCGCTGCCGGCGGCTTCAAAGCCCATTTGTCGGGCAATGGCAACGGCACTGCGAAGCACGCGGTCGGCACGTGGGGTGATCTGGAGAGTATCTCCGGGTATTTTTTCCTGTTTTGCAGGCCCCAATGCTTCCGCCACATCTTGATAATGAATGCCGTGGTTGGTCAGAATTTCCCCAGCGGCGCTGTCTTCATCTTTCAACAAACCCAGGAGTAAATGTTCGCTGCCAATATAGGGAACACCCTGATTGCGGGCGGCTTCCCCGGCGGCTTCTATGGCTTTTTTTGCTTCTTTTGTAAAATTTTCCATTAATTTTTCACCTCTTTCAGGGCAATTCTCATGTTTTCAGCACGGATGGCATCCCGGGCGGCGGCATTGTCCGCCTCTCCGTTTGCCAACGTTAATTTCGCAGGGAGCATATCAATGAGGAGCTGATCCAAGTTGGACATATTCACATCGTTGATCAATCCCATGGCCACGCCCATCCTCACATCGGAAATCAGGGCATACATTTCGGTGGAAGTCAGGGTTCGGGCATGGCGTAGAACACCCAGAGCGCGGAAAATCCGATCTTCTAGGGATATACCCTCTTTTTCTTTCCGTTCTTTGCGACCCTCTTCTTCCGCCTGCACCACCTGTTCCGCCACTTTCATCAGCCGCTTGATCAATTCTTCCTCTGAAAATCCCCGGGAGATCTGGTTGGACAACTGATAGATACCGCCGCCGGGCATCGTCCCTTCCCCGTACAAACCCCGGAGAGTGAATCCGGCTTTGTTCAAAGCGTTGGACAAGGCAGGCATCCGCTCAAAATGGGCGAGGGAAGGCAGGTGCATCATCAAAGATGCCCGCATGCCCGTTCCCAAATTCGTAGGACAGTGGGTCAGATAACCCAGCTCGGGATCGAAAGAAAACTCCAGTTTTTCTTCCATGAAGCGAAAAACATCCAAGGCTTTTTTGTAGGCTTCTTGGGGTTGATATCCCACTTTGATGCACTGCAGACGGATGTGGTCTTCTTCATTGACCATGATGGCACATTCCCCGTCGGAAGAGAGAATCAACAGTCTCCCCGCCAGATCCCCCTGCATGAAGGCAGGAGACGCCATGTGGGCTTCGGTGAAGGCGGCGCGCTCCAGCGGGGTCAGCCGATCTATCTGCATGATGGAATAGTTTTGATTGCCTTCGAAAATACTTTTAATTTTGTTCGCTGCTTCCTCCCGCCCCGAGGAAGTCAATCGGGCAGGAAAGGGGGAAGAAGCCAGGTTCGCGGCAAGACGGATCCGGGTACTCCAGACCACGCTACCGTTGGGATTTTCATGTTCATACCATACCATCGTCAATTTCCCTCCATTTCTCGAATTTGATCCCGCAGGGATGCGGCTTTTTCATATTCTTCTTTGTCCACTGCTTCCTTGAGTTGTCTTTTCAACGCATGTAAGCGATTTGGGTCATCCATAGGGGCTGTGGCGTTTTTTAGTTTTGCAGGGATTCTCCCTTTATGAGGTTCCCCGGCGGACAATCGCCGCAGGGATGGTCCCAATTCCGCTTCAAAGGCTTTATAACAATCGGAACATCCCACCTTGCCGGTTTTGACAATATCCGCCGACGTCCAGCCGCAGGCAGGGCAACGCTTTATGGTACGGCTTCGGGCAGGCAGCCCAAAAAGCATACTTTCCAGCCATCCTCCCCCAAAATCATTGGAGACGGATGACTCGCTATCTCCCCGGAGTTCCTCAAAACAACCGGCGCAGAGATGGGTTTCTTCTTTCAAGCCGTTGACCACTTCGGTATAATGAAACACGGCAGGTTTCAAATTGCAATGTTGACACAACATACAAAACAACTCCTTTCAATGGTTAATCAATGTATAAAGATATGATTTTAAAATATCCGCCCGCACAACATTGCGCAGTTTGGCGGGTACGTTGGCAAGAGCATGGTCGTGGATAGAAGCATAGGCAAGAGCTGCATTTGCGGATGAAAAAACACCCCGATGTACCCATTCCTTGATAAATACCTTTGCCGTACTGTCATCAATGGTATCTCCCACCGCGGACAGCGCATGCATAAGATAGGCGTTTTTCTCCATCGCAATTCGGGTGATGCGGATATATCCCCCGCTGCCCCGGCGGCTTTCCACCAAATATCCCTTTTCAGGGGTGAAGCGGGAAGATATGACGTAATTGATCTGACTGGGCACACAGCCCAGCTGGTTGGCAAGGTCGTTACGCCCAACCTGCAGAGTACCGTCCCCGGCACGGAGCATTTCTTCCATCATTTTGGCAATCCTTTCGGATAAAATCATATTCATCAACCTCTCTGACTTTCACTGACCTTTAATAACAGTATAGCATACTTTCCTATTTGTGCAAGGTCAGAAAAGGTCAGTTTTCTTTGTTTATGCCTTATTTTTCAAAATTAGCACTCGTTTTCTCATCTTTTCTCATGGTTTCAAAATATTTCTTGCTTTTTTGCATTTATTTCGGTATACTTTCAATATCTATATGTAGGCAGGTCTGTATATGAGAATGAGAAAAAAGAAAAACGGTGCCGCCCGGATGGAATTGTGCCGGGAACTTTTGGTGGAGGCACCGGAAAACAACAAAGGCAACTGGAACGCATATTTTCAAAACGATCATTCCCTCCACCTGGAAATCGGGTGCGGTAAAGGGGGATTCATCACAACGCTGGCTGCTATGAACCCTGCAATCAACTATGTGGCGATCGAGCGGTATCACGATGCGCTTTTGTTGGCTCTGGAGAAAGCCATGGAACAAAAACTGCCCAATTTGCGGTTTATCCGGGTGGATGGAGCGAAACTGGAAGAGTCCTTTGCAAAAGGAGAAATCAACCGGATTTATTTGAATTTTTCTGACCCCTGGCCCAAAGCCCGCCACGCCAAGCGTCGCCTGACTTCTCCGGGGTTTCTAGCTTTGTACCGGGCTTTACTGCACGAAAACGGGAAAATTGTATTTAAAACTGATAACCAGCCCTTATTTCACTATTCGTTGGAAACCTTCAGGGAAACCGACTGGCGGCTGGAGCATATCACCTTCGATTTGCATAACAGCCCTTTGAATGAAAACAATATCATGACCGAATATGAGAAAACTTTTTCGGAAAAAGGATTTCCCATCCATCAGTTGGAGGCGTATCCGGTATGAAGCAGTTTATGATTGGTGAGAACGATGCGGGACAACGGCTGGACAAATTTTTAACCAAGGCTCTCCCCCATCTGCCCCCATCCATGCTGTACAAAGGATTGCGTACCAAAAAAATCAAAAAAAACGGCAGACGGACCACCGGAGATGACCGCCTTGTAGCCGGGGATGAAATCACCCTGTATCTTCCCGATGATTTTTTCACCCCTCGAAAAGAAGAAGTCAAACTGCATACCCCGCCTGATCTGGAAGTTGTCTTTGAAAACGAGCATGTGCTTTTGGTGAATAAACAAGCAGGCATACTCGTCCACACGGGGGATGAAGGGGAAAAGGACGAGATCACACTCATCGACCGGATCAAAGCGTATTTATATCAAAAGGGCGATTACCGCCCGCAAGAAGAGCATTCCTTTGCCCCGGCTTTGTGCAATCGCATTGACCGGAACACCGCCGGCATTGTCATCTGTGCCAAAACCGCAGCGGCACTTCGGGAAATCAATGAACTGATCCGGAACAACCAGGTCAAAAAACAGTATGCGGCATTGATTCGCGGCATTCCTGAGAAAAAAGAAGGAACACTGATTCACATTCTGGAAAAGGACCCCAAGAGCCGCACCATGCAGGTGAAGAATATAAAAAACCCCGATGCCCGGACAGCCATCACCCGGTATCGTATATTAAAAAGCAATTATGAAAAGAATATTTCACTGGTAGAAATCACTTTAGAAACCGGGCGCACCCATCAGATCCGCGCCCAATTTTCACACATCGGGCATCCCCTGGTGGGTGACGGTAAATACGGAAGACTTCATAAAGATATTTCCGTACCCGGATTTCCCCGCCAGGCATTGTGTGCTTATAAAGTGACTTTTTTACCCACGGATCAAAAGAGTGTTCTGTATCCCTTACAAGGCAGAGAACTTTCCATCCGAAACCCCTTTCGGGACATGGTGTGAAAGAATAACTTGACAAAGGGAAAAAATTTTAATATAATTTTATTCGTAAATTTTACATGGACCTCTTGAGGAAAGGAGTCTGTTATGAAAACTGATCGTCAACATCCTTTGCCCCGTCTCATTCGGGATATTCGGGACATGTTGGAAACAAATGCATCTTTATACCCGGACAAACCCTGTTTTTTATACCGCAAGGGCAATGGATGTGTCTCCATTTCTTTTTCCCGGCTTCTGGAAAAGTGCAATGCGTTCGGTACCGCTATGGCGGAATTGGGACTGATGGGAAAAACCGTTGCCGTGGTGGGCGAAACCTCACCGGAATATATTGTTTCCTATTTTTGCACCGTTATGGGCGGCGGAAGGATTGTTCCGTTGGATAAAGAATTATCCGATGAAGAAACCATCCATTTTTTGAAACGGGCGGATGCCTCCGCTCTGGTTTATTCCTCCACCTTCACCGACAGAGCCAAGAGGGTGGAAGAACAGCTATCCGAAGTGAAGCACTTGATTCGCACCACCGTTCCCGGCAAGGATGAAGTGCCGGTACAGGAAGATGAAAAAAATCACAACTTTGATGATTTAGTATTAGAAGGCGCTCTCGCCTTACGAAAAGGAAACCGTGCATTTGTCTCCCATGTGCCTAATATGAACACCGAGGCCGCTTTGCTCTTCACCTCGGGTACCACCGGCACCGCCAAGGGCGTTGTGCTGACCCTGGGTAATTTGATTGCGGCGGTAAACGCATCGGCACAGGTAGCAGATTTTTGTCCGGAAGACCGGCTCTTGTCGGTACTCCCCATTCACCATACCTATGAAATGACCTGCGGCATCATGGGTGCCATGGTTTACGGCACCACTATATGCATCAATGACAGTTTGAAGCATTTGCTGAAAAACTTTCAGTTGTTCAAGCCCAATTCTTTGGCTTTGGTTCCTCTTTTTGTGAACACCATGTATAAAAAGATTTGGGAAACCGCCGCCAAAAACGGGCAGGAAAACATCTTGCGTCTGGCGGTTACTTTGAATAAAGGTCTGCGAAAAATCCGCTTGGATGCCAACAAACTGCTGTTCAAGCAGGTGGTGGATGCCTTTGGCGGCAAATTGGAGAAAATCATTTGCGGCGGCGCCGCCTTATCGCCTAAGATAATTGAAGATTTTGAGGTCTTCGGTATCAAAATAGGTCAGGGCTACGGTATCACCGAATGCGCCCCTCTGATTTCATTGAACCCCTTTTATTCTAAAAAACGTGCCTCGGTGGGCAGACCCGTTCCGGGAATGGAAGCCTATATCGATTCGCCCGATGCCAGCGGCATCGGGGAAATAACAGTGCGTGGACCCAATGTCATGAAGGGATATCTCCACGATCCGTTGGCCACCGCGGCGGTGAAAACTTTCGACGGATGGTTTTTTACCGGGGATTTAGGATATATTGACGACGAAGGGTATATATTTATAACGGGCAGAAAGAAAAACGTCATTGTGTTGAATAACGGTAAAAACGTGTTCCCCGAAGAAATAGAAGACCATTTGGATCGCATCGATCTGATTGCGGAATCGGTTGTGGTAGGCAGAGTCGATGCCAACGGTGAAGTGTCCGGCTTGACCGCCATCATTTTCCCCCACTTTGAGTATGCCGCCAGTAAAGGGATAACAGAATATAACGCCCTTGCCGCTGCCGTAAAAAAAGAAATTTTCGATTTGAATAAAAAATTGCCCTCATACAAACAAATTCGGAATGTGGAACTGCGGAAAACCGAGTTCGAAAAAACCACATCCCGGAAAATCAAACGCTATAAAATTCATTAAATTATTCCCGCAACGCGGAAAAGGAGTGTCATACATGTTTGAAGAAATACAAACCATTTTAATTGAGGAACTAGGAGTGCCGGCAGAGTTAATTACGCCGGATGCAGAGTTTGTCAATGATTTGAAACTCAATTCTTTGGAATTGGCAGATTTAGTTGTCATGTGCGAAGAAAGATTCGAGGTTGAAATCGAAGAACAGGATATCCACAGCTTATTGTGCATCAGCGACCTGGTAGAATATCTGGAAAGCAAACAGGAATAAACCTTGAACGTATTATCCCATAACCCCTGTAATCTCTGTCCCCGCAACTGCGGTGTGAATAGAGAAGACCGGGAGGGATATTGTCACACCAAACGTGGGATTTTCGTATCCTACGCCGGTTTGCACCACTATGAAGAACCCATGATTTGCGCCCCTTCCGGTTCCGGAACCATTTTTTTCAGCGGCTGTTCATTGCGGTGCTTAGCCTGCCAGAATCATTCCGTATCCCAAGGAGCCGCCGGCGAGGAACTTTCCCCGGCGGCTTTGTGCGACTTATTTCTCCGCCTGCAGGAAATGGGTGCCTGCAATATCAATTTGGTCACCCCCACCCATCAGACCTATTGGATTTTAAACGCGCTGAAACTGAGCCGGGACAAGCTTCATATTCCCATCATCTGGAATACCTCGGGCTATGAACATGCCGACACCATCCGCGCTTTACGGGGCTATGTGGATATTTATTTGACGGATATCAAATTCTTCTCCCCCGCGCTCTCTTTCCTCTACGCTTCGGCGTCCGATTATTTTGAAAAAGCAAGTAAAGCTTTGGAAATCATGGTGTCCCAATGTCCCGTTGTTTGGGGGGACAACGGATTGATAAAAACCGGGGTGATCGTGCGGCATTTGATGCTGCCGGGGCAAAACGAAGATACGTTGCAGATCCTAACTCATTTAGAATCCCACTTTTCCCCCGGGGATTTTTATATATCCCTCATGCGGCAGTATACCCCTTGCCACAAAGCTCTGTCCCATCCCCCCTTTCACCGTAGCTTAACCGAACTGGAATACAAAAAAGCCGTCAAATGGCTGGAAAACAGCTCGTTTAACGGCTATGTGCAAGAAAAAAACGCGGTGGGAATGGAATACGTGCCGGCTTTTACATCCAGCGAAAACGGGTCAATTCTTCCGCAAGTTTTAGATCGGTGAAATTCCAGTGGCGCAACACCTCGTATGCCGCCACCGCCACGGAGTTGGACAAATTCAAACTGCGGATCCCGTCCAGCATGGGCAGGCGGACGCATTCATCAGGATGCGCCAGGAGCAATTCTTCCGGCAGTCCCCCAGTTTCCTTCCCAAAAATGATGTAAACATCCCCTTGATAATCGGGTTCGGTATAGACTTTTCTCCCTTTGGTGGTGAAAAAGTAAAAACTGCCTTTTTTTCGATGCTGTTGTTCAAAAGCTGCCCAATTGGGATAGCGGGAAACCGACAAATACTGCCAGTAATCCAATCCCGCCCGCTTGCATTTGGCGTCCGTCAATTCAAAACCCAATGGTTCAATGAGGTGCAGGTGAGCGCCCACGGCGGCGCAGGTGCGGGAAATGTTTCCCGTGTTTTGGGGAATTTCCGGTTCATATAAAACGATGTGTAAAGAATTTTGCATATACATACCTTTCAAGGAGAGTAAAATGAAACGATTCGTACGTGTCCTCTTTCCGTTGTTAACCCTTTGCTGGCTGTCTTTTATTTTTACCAATTCCGCTATGGATGCTGAAAAATCGACCGAAATGAGCGATACTTACACGGATAAAGCCGTGGATATCGTGGAAGAAGTGACCCAGAAACCGGTGACGGAAGAAGGCAGAGAGACGTTGGAAACCATCATACGGAAGTCGGCTCACTGCCTGGAATTCACACTGTTGTCCATAGTAACCTATATTTCTTTCACTGTCAACGGGTTGGATATGAAACGGCACATCTTTTTTCTCTTATGGCTGGGTCTGTTGATTGGTCTTACCGACGAGGCGATCCAGTTGCATTCCGAAGGCCGATACAGCAGCGTAGTGGATGTATATATCGATTTCGCCGGCTTTGCATTGGGTGCATGTCTCTGCTTGTTTATTCGATATTTGCATCGGAGAAAAAAGACCCACCCCCCTGTGGAACAAGAATAAACCTTTTTGCCTTGGCTGAAAAGCCAAGGCATTTTATCTGTACGCTCAAACGCCATTGGTATATTCTAATAAAAAAAATCATATAGTTGGGCAGAAACAAATAAGGAGAAATATACCATGAAAACAAGATTTTTCAGGACAAGTCTTGCCCTGTTTCTCACCCTTTCCTTCCTGTTCTCTCTTTCATTGTCCGCTTTGGCGGATGAATACCCCACCCAGGAAACCGTGGTCCTGGAAGACACCTCTATCGACGTATCCTCCCTCTATGAAGAAGCGGTGGAAGTGGAAGGGGATGTACTGGATGTGGCTGCCCGCAGTGCCATTTTGATGGAAGCGGAAACCGGGAGCATTTTGTATGAAAAAAACACTACCGAACACCTTCCCATCGCTTCGGTGACCAAAGTTATGACCCTGCTCCTCATCGCAGAAGCGATCGATGAAGGGGTCATGAAACTGGATGACATGGTGACTGTCAGCGATACCGCCGCCTCCATGGGAGGCTCTCAGGCCTACATGGAAGCAGGAGAACAAATGTCGCTGCACGAAATGCTCAAGGCCGTGGCGGTAGCCAGTGCCAACGACGGCGCGGTGGCTTTGGCGGAACATCTCTGCGGTACCGTCAGTGCCTTCGTGGAAAAGATGAACAAACGGGCCAAACAGCTGGGTATGACCGAAACGTTGTTTTTAAACCCCACGGGCTTGGACGACGATGAAGTTCCTTATTCCTGCGCCCGGGACGTGGCGTTGATGTCCAGAGAACTGGTTAAGCACGAATTGATCTTCAACTACACCACCATTTGGATGGATACCATCCGTAACGGTCAGTTCGGACTGGCCAACACCAACAAATTGATTCGCTTCTACAACGGTGCCACCGGACTGAAAACTGGTTCCACCTCCAAAGCCAAATATTGCCTGTCCGCCACCGCCAAAAAAGACGGCATGCATCTGATTGCAGTGGTTCTGGCAAGCGAAACCTCACCGGAACGGTTTGCCTCCGCCAAAACATTGTTGAACTACGGCTTTGCCACCTATGCCCTCATCACCCCCGAAGTGGATACCTCCCCCGTGAAAGTCTGGGGCGGCAGTAAAAACAGCGTGGTACCCACCTATGACATCACCTCCATTCTGGTACGCAAGGAGCAGAAAAACCGCATTACATACAAAGTCACCATGGACAAGGAATTCGTCGCACCCATTGCCAAAGGGCAGGTTCTGGGCAAACTTCAGTTTGAACTGGACGGCACCCTCATCCGGGAAATCCCCCTCACCGCCACCGATGAAGTGCCCAAAATCACCTTCATGGAACGCTATAAACGTCTGTTTACCCTCTGGTTCACCTGATATGGATTCAAAAAACGCGCTGCGTGCAGCGCGTTTTTAATGATATACACCCAGTACGAAATTGAAATACGCCCATAGAGCAAGCATATGGAAAGGATAAAAACAGTAGAAAAAGTACTGTACAATTTTATGAACTGTTTTGGATTTTCCTTCCAGCCCCAGTTTTTGGTTATATAAAAAAATGGGAATGAGAGAAACCAGAGAAAACAACCGTACCCTGCCAAGCCACGCATCCCCCAAAAAAAGAATGCGAACTCCCGGAACAGACAGCAGATTCAGCCCGGTCAAGTCATAGATTTCACGAGCAAGAGGGATGTTGATGGTTTTCCAGCTCATCAAAAATAACAGCCCCGCCAACAGAATGCCTTTTTGTCCCCAACTCTTCCCTTTCACTATACCGAACAAAAAGACGGTAAGCACCCCGATATAGGTATAATCGCTGCCCAAAAGTACGGCGGTCACACACCCCAAAGCCAGCGTGATACCGGATAAGATGAGCCCATAGGAAAAGAGCCGTTGATATTGGGTATGAAGCTGGATGCACAGCAAACCGATAATGAGGGTGAAAAACACGTTCATGGAACCAATATAGAGTACCTGGTTATGGAGCATCAAATTGAAAGGTATTTCCGAAATAAAGGCAAAAATCAAAAGGCGGATGAAATAATGGCGGATGTTTTTTGTATGGCGAAACCCGTTGGCGATCATAAAGGCGAAAATGGGGAACGCTACCCGCCCAATCAGACGAAACAGAGGAATATGAACGAGATCCTCCACCCCGAAAAGAGCGTCCAGCCAATGCAAGTTGACCACACACACCAACCCCATGTGATCGATGAGCATGGTGATGCAAGCCAACAGCTTCAGTGCCAAATACGACATACGATACCTCCCGCCCAAGATGCCTCATTATAGCCAATTCTGTTTGATATTGCAAGTAAATTCTGTAAGTTGGCAAAGAATTGCCAAATGAAAAGCGCACCGAACGGTGCGCTTTGAATGTATTCACCCATTTCACCTATTATACCGAAACACCGAAAACATTATCAAGGATATATTGAAATTTTTCCGGCAAGTTCTGTGGAAAATATAGATCGATTTCTTCTTTATTCATCTGCTTCTTACCAAATTGCCTGCAAAAATCCTCCACGAATTGAGAGGCTTGTTCTAAAGAAGTATCATCCTGGCTGATTTGAATTGCCAGCGGATATCGATCAAATCTCTGTTCTTTGAGTCCGTTGGTGTAAAAAGAAATGATGGGTTTACCACAAGCTATATATTCAAAAATTTTACTTGGCATATACCCTTTGATGGCGTTTCCAATATTGAGCAAAACGTCGGCATTTTTCATAATCCTTCGGATTTCATCCAAAGAAACCTGCTTGTGCAATTTAATATTCTCCGGCAGAACACAGCAATTTTTTACCAATTGAGCGGAAGCATCATTGCAGTAAATATTAAGTTCAAATGCAAAATTTTTGATGCCGCAGAAGGTTTTCAATGCATATTCCGGATTCCGGATTGTAGGATAAAAACCACCGGCATATATGATTTTCATTTTTATTGTTTCTTCAGAGAGAGTTCTTGGAAAAAATTCAGGAAACTGATAATACAGCAAATGAGAATTATGTGCGGGAAACATACTATATGTTTCCTCATCTGCCGCAATCCCTTCAAACACCAAATTACACTGGGATGAACCATATATCTTTTTTTCCCATTTCTTCGCCCTGCGGCATTTATAACCTCTGGTCATTTTGCTGCAGTTTTGTACCAGATTGGCGGAGTAGGGATCGGCGGTATAAGTAACAAACCGTATTTCCGGATGTTTGCGTGTAAAGCGATACCCCGCAACATGAGCCGAAAAGGGCGCACAAATCGAGAGTACTGCATCAATTTTCCATTTCTCGTATAGTTGATCCAAAAGAGCGACAGCGCTTTCGGTATAACATCTCAGGCCATAGGGAAAATAGATGTGTGAAGAATAGATATTACCCAATTTTGAGGACGGTTGATCCATAGAAGGGATGGTATAAATTTTGATTCCGTCGGTATCGTATCCACTTAATGGTTCGCCCTTTTGCACACACAGCAATGTAATATTATGTTTCTTTTTCAAGTAATCGCAAATTTGCCTGGCACAAATCCCCGTAGGTGAAGGCGTTGGAAAATAGTGGCCTGCAATCACTATAATATTCATGTCATTTCCCTCGTATTTTGTAAATATATTTATTATACACTAATTGTGATTTTTTTCAAGCCATATTTTATTTTTAAATTATTATTTTATTTTATTTTTAAATTATTATTTGCTAAATGAAAAGCGCACCGAACGGTGCGCTCATGGCATTTTATTTCTTTTTGTATTCCCCTTGGGTGATACCGGGATATTTTTCTTCCAAATACTGTTCCCGGAAGGGGTTGGTCGTCTTGGCTTCCTCGGCTTCAACCGACATGTGCCAGCCTTTTTTCCGATAAAACGGGTGATGGAAGGTGTTTTCGCATCTGCCTGCCTTTTCCAGACGATTCATGCAGGCGCGGATACACCCTTTTGCCCCGCAAATGGCAAAATACCCGGTATGGGAGAGGATGCTTTTGTAATATTCGTTGACGGCTCCGTTGGTATTCGGTTTTCTGGGCCATTTTCCCCCCGCTAAGGTATAACAAAGAATATAGGCTTCTTCCTCGCTCATTTTGGAATTACGGACATCAAATTCCATATGGGGGAATTCTTTTTTCAGGAAGGGGGAAATTTCCGCGTTCATACCGTGGTGGGTCAGGGTACATCTGCCCATTTGCACATCCCCGTAATACACCGTTTTTTCTCCATAATCGATGGTGATGCGGTCATTCTCATTTTTAGTGATGGGAGGAATGGCATTGCCGGGACATTCTTTCACACAGGCACCGCAGTGGAGGCAAATATCCCCCGTATCCAGAATGGGATCGGGTTCTAACACCGCATCGGTGAAAATCAAACCCAACCTTACCCGGGGACCGAACTTTTTGGTTAAAAACACTTTAGAATATCCAATTTCCCCCACCCCGCATCCGGCTGCAATGATACGGATAGAGGGTACGATATCAGGCGGCAGTTTGCCCGGTGCCACCGGGTCGGCATGCCCTTGCCCTTCGGGAACCGCCGGATAATGAGGTACCGCTTCCCATCCGTGATCTTCGATGAATCGGCACAATTCATAGGTCAGGCGGGGACGGAAAAAGGTATTCAATTTGTTGTAGGAATAAAAGGTATAGTTATGCCAGTGGGTGCCTTCTTCAATGCCACGGTAGGTTCCCCGGGGAATCCGCATGGCCACGGCGATTACGGAACGGCATCCTGGAAAATAGTTGGTGATTTTTAACAGTTCCGGTGCCTTTTCAAACCGTTCGATATTCCCGACGCCCACCACATCAATACCCAGTTCCCCGGCACGATTCTTTATTTGTTGTGAAGTCAGTTTCATGTCATCTTACCCAGGGTTCGGAAGTGCGGAAAGGATTTTCAAACACATTGCCGATCAACCTTTCTTCCTCCAAATGACAGATACAGGTGCGGTTGCAGAGAGCCGCCATGCGGTCGGGCTGTCCTTTGGCGTGCAACCGATTGGGCAGGGCGCCGTTTTTACAGGCGCGGCATTTGCCTTCATCCAATTTACCCACCGTCATAACTTTTCCGGCTATGTTCACCTGATTTTGCTCGGTTTTGGAAATGGCACCATACGGGCAGCTGTCGGCACATTGCATGCACCGATCACAAACCGATTGTTCCAACAGAGGAGTAGCAGGCAACTTGGCATCGGTGATAACCATATGAAACCGTTGCCGCGGACCGAATTCCTTGGAAAACACCATACCGGAATAGGCCACTTCCGCCACCCCGGCAGCCACGGCGGCATACGTAAAATCGGGATATACGTTGGGAGCTTCTTTGCCGGGAGTCACCGCCACTCCCATGGCAGGAGCTTCCGTGGGATTGGGGAATAAGGGACAGGCCTCCCATCCTTCATCTTCCAGTACCCGGGTCAGATCATAACAAGCCAGTGCCAGAAATTCATCTTCCAGCCAGTTGCGTCCGAAACATGCATAGTCGCCGAAATTGGACCCTTCTTCCACCCCCCGTAAAGAGCCGCGGCATACCCGCTTACCCAGCATGATGACGGTTTCTCCTTCGGGAAATACGGTAAAAGGATTTCGCCGTGCTTCCAGCCCCTCGAATCGTTCTTTGGGGGCAAACCCCAAAACATCCATACCCGCCTCTTTGGCAAAGACTTCTATTTTTTGTTTCAGTGCTTTCATGAAAACACCCCTTTCTGTCATTAGAATAGCACGGTGTGGGGTAAGTTTCCATACAGAAAACAATCTATTTCTATCACAAATCGAAACTTGCATTTTGTCAAATTCTACTGTATACTAAACGTGGAGGGATGAAATATGAATGGATTAAATCATTTGATTCTAACAAAAATACAAGTGTTTGAAAGCAAATACGTTCCTACATTTCACATGGTTACGCCCCGGGATTTTTATTCTCTTTCTTATCGGATAAACGGGGAAGTTTCCTTGAAAACCCCTACTTTTTTCAATGTCAGCACGCCGGATACCTTAACATTTGTTCCCAAAGGCAGAGGGTATGAAACCGAAATTTGCACCCCCGGGGACATGGTGGTCATTCATTTTGATGCCATGGGTGAATCAGGAGGAGACCCCAAAATAATCTTCCCTGCCAATCCTTATAAGTTTCGAAACAAGTTCTTGCAAATTTATCAAGACTATCTTGCTTTTCCCCCTCCTTCTTATCGGGCGTTGGCAGGTATTTACGGACTCCTCGCAGACTTGGCGGAGGAAAAAGGTCAAACTCCTCATCCCATTCTTGCTCCCGCCTTGACTGTTATCCATCAGCGATTTACAGACCCTTTGACCATTCCCGATCTGGCTTCTTTTTGCGGTGTAAGCGATGTGTATTTTCGAAAACTATTTTCAAAAAGTTTCGGACTATCCCCCTTGGCATATATCAAAAAATTGCGGATAGAAAAGGCAACCTCTTTATTGGCATCAGGGCTATACACCGTGTCCCAGGCCGCCTATGCCTGTGGCTTTGAAAGTGAAAGCTATTTTTCAAAGGAATGCAAACGCCTTACCGGCCTCACCCCCTCCCAATGGAAAGGGTGATTTATCTTGATTTTTTTCAATCGGTATTCTCACCACAACAAGGTTTACATAACAATTTTTGGCTTACTTGTATAACGTTTAAATCCTATTCCCGCCAATGATAAATTCTTTTCCCGCTGTTTACATAACCCTGAAACATTTTTCGATACCATTACCCTTATTCTATCCATAATAAGTTAACATAACACCATCCAATACAAGGAAAAAACGACCCGAATCGCGGGTCGTTTTTTCCTTATCAAACTGTCACTTTATCGGCAAAATCATTTGCGCCTGCTTCCCCTTATTTTCAAGTACATCATTTCAAAAACTTTCCATAACAATATCCAAAAACCCATTTTCCGTCAAACGACACACCGGAACAATAGATCCAGTTATACTCGTCGGCCGCGCTGACTTTATTCCCGCCGGAAAAACCATAAACCGCAGTACCGTTGTCCAATGTTCCCACCACGACACTGTCAGCGGAACAATTTTGTCTCACATTTAAAACGCCCCCGTCCAATGAAACGGTGTATTTCTGCTTCATGGCGGTGACTGTAGGAAATAGATACCCTTCGGCAGGTCCCATGGCACTTTCCGCTACTTTCAGAACACCCCACTTGCCCCCAAACAAGGCAAAGGCCAATCCTGCCCCGTTGACAGGCAGGGCATTCTCCAAGCAACAGGGAACCACTTCCTGCCCGGTAGCTGAATAATACCCCCACTTGCCCCCTTTGCACACGGGGACAAATCCATTCATAACCCCATAAGGAATTTGTTTGTCATAATATTTCATCACCGCATCAAATTCGAAAGGAATGACGGTTTTTCCGCTTACATCCACATACCCCCATTTTCCGCTTTGCTTGGCAGCAATCAAACCGTTGGAAGCATAAAAACCATCCTGGTATACAAAATCAGTTTTTATTTTTCCATCACAGTACAGAGCATGCTTGCCTGTGCCCCGTACAATAGCCGGATTTCCTTTATCGCTGTACACCTCGCCTCTTTCTACGAAAAAAGCACCCTGATTATTTGCAGGCATCGGCATGTTCCCCTCAGTAAGATGCATCACACACAAAGAGGAAGGCGACCAAATGGATTTGATCAGCACGCTTTGCTTTTGTCCCACGTTGACTGTGGCATTGCGGACATAGGTGAACACGTCATAACTATCCTGCATGACGTTTTGTTCCCCTTGATTGGGCTGCACACAGAGATAAGAACCCTGATACACATAGATTTCGCTGTATATGGGTTCAATCATTACTTTTCCAGCATAATTCATCACCCCGCACAACCCGTTTTTTGTAAACCTTACCCCGTTCACCGAAGGGTATTCCTGCCCAAAATAAGAACGGACGGGGTTAACGTTATCTAAGGTCAAGGTGGGATCCACAAACCATTCAAGTTCAATATTCACCGGCGCGTTCACCGAAGCATCTTCCGACGTTTGATTGGTATGATCATCTGCGGGCTTTTTCTCGCTGACACAACCGGCACACAAAGTGAGAATCAGCGCTAATACGAGAAACAAAGCTTTGTATTTCATAGGTTACCTCCCGATTTATCGGTTCTTTTTCACCCACTCCATACACTCCATATAACTCTTGGTGGCAAAAGAACCGTATGTATCGCCCATGGCGACGGGAAATAACGCTCCAATGGCTTGGTCTATCTCTTGATGGCAGTTATATCTCGAAGACGATTCAGACCGGAAGATGGCATCAGCATCTCATGAAGGGAATACATGTTTCTTCTTTATCAAAACTTCCCATTTTCAGCACCAATATACCTTCCTCCTATATTTGGAAATTCACGGGTATTATCAAAAGATAATATGTTCCTTTTTTTTCTGACTATGCTGAAATTCTCGGGATATTCGTTCAAAACCGATTTTGGTTCATACAAATCGGAAGAATTCTACCTGTTCTTCGTCCGGGCCTAGCACAAAAGCCACTTGAATGGAACGCTTTTCGGGATGAGAATCCAAATCCACCACTTTGGGATAAATATGGGGTTTTGCCCCTAAAGACAGGGCTCTTTGAAAATCCCCTTCCACATCGTCGGACAAAAATGCCAGATGATTGAATCGCCCGTTGGGAGATTCCTCGCTTCCGTTGGAAAACAGCTCCAGGCAGCCGCCATCCCCCATGTCCAGCATACAGATTGTTTTTTCACGGTCGCCCCACATTATTTTCTTGATCAATCCCAGGCCTTCGTAAAACGCGATGGATGTTTTAAAGTGAGAAGATTTGAATGCGATGTGATGAAATCCTTTGATCATGATTGTTCTCCTTTTTTAGTATCATAGGCACATTTTACCATACCGTCACATAAATAGCAAGAAAATACACATCCTATCCACAATAAGGAGTGTATATATGGAACAAAATTTTTCACCTGCCAAATGCGCCATCGTCGGCTGCGGCGCCGTGGGCGCCAGCATCGCTTTTTCTTTGGTACAAAGCGGTATGATGGCAAAACTGGTCTTGATCGATGTGAATAAGGAAAAAGCCAAAGGGGAAGCCATGGATTTGAACCACGCCATGACCTTTTCCCATCCTCAGATCATTTTGGCCGGGGATTATCCCGACATCACCGATTGCGGACTGGTAATTATATGCGCGGGATTGGCGCAAAAAGAGGGACAGAAACGCACCGAACTGGTGGCGTCGAATCTGAAAATTCTGTACTCCATTTTGGATTCCGTCAAACAATATGCCCCTCGTTCGATTGTGATGATTGTCACCAATCCTGTGGATATTTTGACATACGCCGCCCTGTGTTATACAGGTTTCCCTCCCTCCCGGATACTGGGCACGGGAACCGTGCTGGATACAGGACGGTATCGCTTTTTGCTGGGAACCCATTTTGGACTGGATAACCGGAACATCCATGCCATTATCGCGGGGGAACACGGGGACAACGAATTCCCCATTTTGTCCAGCGCGGGAATCGCAGGCGTGGATTTAACCCGTTACTGTTATAAAAATAATTGCGATATGTGCACGTTAAATGAATTGTTTGCCGGGGTGCGGGATTCGGCCTATGAAATCATCGCCGCCAAAGGAGCTACCTGTTACGGCATCGCCATGGCGGTGAAGCGCATCGTTTCCTCCATCATTCGCAACGAAAAGTCCGTACTCACCGTATCCAGCCTCCTGCGGGGAGAATATGGATATCACGGCGTGTGCGCCTCTCTTCCGGCGGTGGTGTCCCGCAGCGGGGTGGAAAAGGTGATTGTATTGGATTTAGATGAAAATGAAAAGCTTGGACTGCAAAAAGCAATCCAAGCCATGAAAGAAATCATCGATGAAAATGACATCAGGCCTTTTTCAGAGCATAAATAAACTGCGTGACAATGGAGATGATCAGAATACCCACCGAAATGCCCAGAGCCGTCAACAAGGTTTTTTCCCCCATAATCATGGCGGCTTCTTTGTTGCCGTCCACCAGATAGAACATGGTGTAATACAACCCGCCTCCGGGTACCAGGGGAACGATAGAAGGAATGAGGTATAAGGTAACGGGACATTTGGTGACACGGGCCATGATTTCCGCATAGGCGGCGGAAACCATCATGGCCATCATATTGCATAAAAATAGATCGGTCCAAATCAGGGTTGCACCCAAATAGGCGAGAATGGCCATGGAACCGCCTAAAACTGCAAATGCCAAATGGCGTTTTGGCACCCAAAAAAGCAAGGCAAATCCCAAAGTACCCAGGGTGGCGGTCAGGAAGGGGATCATAGCCTGCAGTAAAAATTCTTTCATAACAGCATACCTCCGATCACCAAAGCCAAGGCAAAACCCGCGGCAATGGTCGTCGCCAAAATGACGGATTGAATGAGCCGCAGCATGCCTGTAGCGGTATCCCCTTTGAGAAACTCCCGCAATGCGTTGCCAAAAGCAACACCGGGGATCATGAGCATGATGGTACCGATCATCACCTTGTCGGAATTGTGGATCAATCCACATGCAGCCAAAAGCAGCGACGTAATCCCTGACAGAAACGAATACAGGGTAATCTGCACCGCCTGGTTGATGCCTTCGGGAATGAACATGCCCAACAGGGTAATGCCCAATCCAATGGCGGCAGACATCATGCCATCCAGCCAAGTACCTCCGAAAAATACGGCAAAACCTCCGGACGCCAGCATGGCACCCAATAGTTTGCACCATTTGGAGTAGGGACGGGAAGACAACACCCCCGCAAGCAGGGCAGGGATTTCATGGGGAGGTGTCTTTTCCCGGCAAATTTTCCGGGACAAAGCATTGAGCCGTTCCAACCGATCCATATTATTGGAGGAGGCATACACCCGACGGCTTTGGGACACATGGATTCCTTGGGGGGTGGATGCAGTGGCAGTGATGAGGGACACAATGGAAAAAACCTCGGCACCTGTAGCGCCGTAGGCAATACAAATGCGATGGATGGTATCCTCTACTCGATGGACTTCACCGCCGCTTTCCAGCATGGCTTTTCCGATGTCCATGGCGGAAGTTAAAATGAGGTCCCATTCCCGATCCAAGATAAACCCTCCTTCCTGTATGATAAGATAATAGCATTTTAACGAACACTCAAGGGTTTCTATTGTTTTTTGAACGTATCACAAAAGTATTTATTATAAATTAAATATTATTTTCAGTTAATCTATAAATTTTAAGGCTAATAGATAAGGTGTATGCAAAGACAACAACGGGCAAGGAACTTCTTAGCCACCAAAACGCCCAACCGCCTGTCAAAAAGTCTTCCCTGTTCGGGGAAGACTTTTTGCATCTACTCATACGTGTGAATCCTTCTTTTTTTCATGCTTCAACAATGCACGGCAGCGGTGAAAAGCCGCTTTTTCTCCCTGGTTTTTCAATAAGTGCAACAGACTTTCCAACATATCAGCGGTATGGGGGTGAAGAAACCGTCGGGTATCCCCCCGGGTGTAGTAATCCAGAGGAAAAGAATCGTCATAACGATCCCGGTAATAGATTTTACTGGCGGCAATGCGGTCACAAAACATTTCGATCACGTATTTTACGGGCATTTTCACCGGCATTTCTTTTTTTAATCCCGGCACAAAATCGTTCCAATATTCATAGTGATGCCTGTTGCGTCCTTTATGATGGAGCCAGGCGGACGAGTAGCCGAACCGTTCTCTTGCTTTTTCATTGGGGCTGCGGTTTCCCTGAAAATTTTTGACCCCCGGAATGAATTCAGCCGGGGAATATTTGGACAGATCATGAAACAATCCCTGAAAACCGATCCCGGCTTTGATGCAATTTTTCATCACTTGATGGCGATGACGGGTTATCACCCGGAAATGGGCAAGGATGTTCATATGTTTACCAACCAAAAAGAAAATATTTGCCAAAGTGGCAACATCTTTAAGATACCATGAAAAGCCCCCTTTGTCAATCCATACCACCGAATGAGGGGATAATGAATAGGGCATTGATATATAAGCAACAACAAAAAACAAAAGAAGAGGCTGTTTACCTCTTCTTTTTATTGCTATTTTCTCCAGACCATTCTATCTACGATTCCGGTATAACTCTGGATGAGTTTTACCACTTTATTGGACACGTTTTCATCCATGTAATCCCGTACAGGCAGGCCGAAATCCCCATTTTGGTTCATACTCACGGCCAGATCCACCGCCTGCAACACCTGTGCGGTGGTGATGCCCGCCAGCACAAAATTACCTCTGTCCAAGGCTTCGGGACGTTCGGTGCTGGTGCGGATACACACCGCCGGAATGGGATGGCTCACCGACAAAAAATAACTGCTTTCTTCCGGCAATGTACCGCTGTCGGACACAACACAGTATGCATTCATCTGTAAATGGTTATAATCACGAAACCCAAAGGGTTGTAGGCTTCTCACCAAGGGATGAAAGACAAACTGCCGCTTTTGAATGAATTTCGCCGACCGGGGATGGGTGGAATAAATGATAGGCATTTGGTACGTTTCTGCCATGGCATTTACGGCGTTCATCAGGTTAAAAAAGTTATTTTCGGTATCAATGTTTTCCTCCCGATGGGCAGATAAGAGAATATAGTTACCTTTTTCTAGACCCAACGTTTCCAGCACCTTAGAAGATTGTATGGATTCGAAATTGGCATGCAGAACTTCTGCCATGGGAGAACCCACCACATAGGTCCTTTCTTTGGGTACACCGGAGGCATGCAGATACCGTCTGGCATGTTCGGAGTAGCACAAATTCACATCCGCCGTCACGTCCACAATCCGGCGGTTGGTTTCTTCAGGAAGACATTCGTCAAAACAACGGTTCCCCGCTTCCATGTGGAAAATGGGGACGTGGAGCCGTTTCGCGCCAATGACCGATAAACAGCTGTTGGTATCTCCCAGTACAAGCAAAGCATCGGGCTTGACTTCCGCCATTAAGCCATAGGATTTGGCAATGATGTTTCCAATGGTCTCTCCCAGATTCGCTCCCACCGCATCCAAATAATAATCGGGAGAGCGAAGTCCTAAGTCTTCAAAAAAAATTTGATTCAAAGAATAGTCATAATTTTGCCCCGTATGGACCAAAATATGGTCAAAGTACGTGTCGCACTTTTTGATCACTTGGGAAAGCCGGATGATTTCCGGGCGCGTTCCGATTACCGTCATCAATTTTAAACGACTCATATTTTTTTCACTCCCAATTCCATTTCTTCTTGCAGTATACCCTACCCACTGCCGGTTGTCAAGCAATTTAATCTGCCGGGTTCTGTATGAAGAAAGCCAAATCTGTCCATACTGTACCTGTACATACATACAACATAAGGGAGAGTGGTCTGTGTGTACAACAAGGTGGAAATATGCGGTGTCAACACCTCCAGACTGGGGATATTGACAGCCGAAGAAAAGCTTGACTTTCTCAAGAAGAGCAAAACCGGGGACAAACAAGCCCGGGAAGCCCTGATTCAGGGAAATTTGCGACTGGTTTTATCCGTTATTCAGAAATTCAATTCCCGCGGTGAGAATCCCGACGACTTGTTTCAGGTGGGTTGCATCGGTCTGATGAAAGCCATTGATAATTTTGACATTTCTCAGGATGTGCGATTCTCCACATATGCCGTACCCATGATCATTGGAGAAGTGCGACGTTATCTGCGGGACAACAACATGGTGCGGGTTTCCCGTTCGGTGCGGGATTTGGCATATAAAGCATTGGGAGAAAAAGAACGCCTTGCCGTATCTTTGGGGCGTGAACCTACAGTAGATGAAATTACCGCTTCCGTCAACCGCAATCTACCTCCCGAATCTCTTCCCAAAGAAGGGGAATTTACCAAAAAAGACATTGTCGCCGCCTTGGATGCCGTGTTGGACCCCGTGTCTTTATATGAGCCTGTCTACTCCGACGGAGGCGATTCTGTGTTCATCATGGATCAGGTATATGACAGGAAAAACAACGACGATACCTGGACGGAAAACATCGCCCTCAACCAAGCCCTGTCCCGTCTTGCCAAACGCGAAAAGGATATTCTCACCCTTCGTTTTTTCAAAGGGCGCACGCAAATGGAAGTGGCCAATGAAATCGGCATTTCCCAAGCTCAAGTATCCCGTCTGGAAAAAGGCGCATTGGAAAAACTCAAAAAACAATTGGGGCCATAATGTATATAACGGGGCTGTTGCCCGTTCGTTTTTCGAACCAGCATCAGCCCCGTTTGGCTTCTTTTATGCAAAAATATCCGATTGATTTCGGCAAGTATCAATGATGCTCATCAAATGAATGGTCTGTTCTACCGGAATGAAAGATTCTTTGCCTTGGGAAAAATACTCATAGCAGTAATCATAAAAATTGACTTTCGAAAAATCCGCTACGGCAAATTCTTTTACTTTCCAGGGAAGTTCCGCCGCTGCATCGGGAGCATACTTTCTGCCTGCCGCCGCCAAATCTTCCGACAAAGAAATTTTCTTCAATTCTTCGGGTTGCAAATAATCTACTTTGAATCCGGGGCGACCATCCGACAAGCGGGTATGGATAATGTTGCCATACCGACCATATACCACAAAGAGAGGCAAAGAAGCCTTGGTGGCTTGGTTGATGTCTACATCAATGGTTTTACGGGATTTGGTTTCAATGACGATTTTCACCACATCATCCGCATCTCCCAACGATGCCATACGGTATCGGATGCAATGAATATTTTCCGCTTCTTCATCGCTTCCCAGCAAATAAAGCGCCTGGTCTATGTAGTGGGCTCCGTAATTATTCAGCATGCCGCCGCCGTATTTCAACATAGCCTGCCAATCGTTTCTACGGACATAATTGGAGACGTAACGCTTATACATATAAACATCCCCAATAAGATTTTCAGCCAATACGGCTTTCAAAGCCACCGTTTCCGGCATAACCCGATGGGGCTGATATACCATGAGTTTTCTGCCGGTTCTTTCCATCGCTTCTTGGATGGCATGGCATTCGGACAAATCCTTCGCCATGGGTTTATCCAAAAACACATCTACACCCGCTTCCATAGCGGCAATGGATTGGGCAGCATGGAGATGGGTGGGGGTGCAAATGACAACCAGATTGGGTTTTGCCGCCGATATCATTTCCATCATATCGGTGTAACCTTCCACGCCGTATTTCTCCTTGGCTTCCGCCAATCGATCGGTGCTGGTATCCACCACAGCACAAAGAGAGAGTTTTTCATGGGCAACAATCTGAGGAACATGGTAAGACCAACCGATTCTTCCCAGGCCTATGACTGCAGTTCTTAACATATAAATCTCCTTATTATCATAAGAATTTGTCGCTCTTGGAAAAGTATAGCATACATTTCTCGAAATGAAAAGAGTTTTCATAAAAAATGCACCCAAGCGGGTGCATGGGTGCATTTTCTCTTATCCGCGGTTTGCAAACTCTTTCATATCTACCAACCTACCTGTACGGGAAGATTCGTAAATCGCCAGAATCAAGTCAACTGGGCGTCTGCCTTCTTTCACATCAATCATCGGAGGACGATTTTCCAGGATCGAGCAAAAGAAGTCATTCAGCTGAGGAATATGTTCTCCCATGTCATTGCCGTCGGGACGATTTGCGCCGTTGGGATCCGCACGGGTGAATACAATGTCAGAAGGCGTACCTTTTCCTTTTACTTTCCATTCAATAAAATGTTTTTCTTCCATTTTAATGGTGCCCAGTTCTCCGTTGAAATCAAAGATTTTCGGATAGCCGGGATACACAGAGGTGGTTCCCTGGATGACACCCAAAGCGCCCGATTCATATTCCAAAACGACAGAAGCAGTGTCTTCCACTTCGATTTTTCTGGCCAAGGTTTTGCAGCGAGCATACACCGATTTCACAGGTCCCATGATATATAAAAGCTGGTCAATACCGTGAATGCCCTGATTCATCAGAGCGCCGCCGCCATCCAATTTCCAGGTACCTCTCCAGTTGGACTGTCCATAATATTCCGGAGAACGATAAAACTTCATGTAGACGTCTCCGCAAAGCATTTTCCCAAGTTCGCCACCTTGCACAGCCTTGCGTGCGCGCTGTATGTTGGGCAAAAAACGCATCTGAGAAATGGATGTGAGAATAACATGATTCTGCTTACATGTATCCTCCAATGCATTCAATTGCTCTGTGGTGATAGCCATGGGTTTTTCCACAACAATGTGTTTCCCATGCTTAGCAGCCTGCATGGCCAAATCCGCATGGAATCCGCTGGGGGTGCAAATGGATACGCTGTCAATTTCATCGCTGTTCAGCATATCTTCGATGGTTTCATATGCTTGAACCCCATACTTTGCACAGAAATCCCGGGCACTTTCCAATCTGACATCCGCCGCTCCCACCAGTTGAATCGGCATCGTTTTTGACAATTCATTGATGGCATAAGCATGCCATGTGGAGATAAGACCACAACCGATGATACCATGTCTAAGTTTACTCATACATTTTATCCTTTCTTACAAGATATAAGTAATTATACTATATTTTACCTTTATCGTCAAGCCTTAGCATATGCAACAAAGTATTTTTTTGCATGTTTGTATAAACTCCACATTGCTGGGTAAAAATACTATCACAGGCAATCTTTGAAAAAAAGGAGTGTTTTCCTCATGAGTGAGAAATTTAAAACCAACTGCAAAAAGTTCTTTGCCGGCGGGGGCTTATACATAGCCCTTGCGCTATGTATTCTCGCCATCATCAGCATAGCCGTTTATTCGGCCATTCGTTCTGTCCTGACCACACCTGACCAAGGCGACCTGAATTCCAACGATCCACTGGCACCTTCGGGTAAGGACGATGATAAAGACGACGGAAAACCGACAGACGGCAACCCCCTCGATGATGATGACGATTCTCTGGATACCGGCGTTCCTGTGAAAGTTATGTATTCCTATCCTTTGACAGGGCAAGTGACAAAAGACTTTTCCGATGAAACACTGGTTTTCTCTGTTACTATGAACGATTATCGGACCCATGCAGCTCTCGATATCGGCGCAACCATCGGTACCGCGGTGAAAGCAGCAGCAGATGGTATGATCACCGCCGTATACGCCGACCCGCTCATGGGGCAAACCATTGAAATCACCCATGCCGACGGAATAATCAGCAAATATCAGAACCTAGCTTCCCTCCTTCCTCAGACTGTTGAACTCGGTGCCACTGTCACCCGCGGCGATGTAATCGGCGGTGTAGGCGAAACCGCTCTCGTCGAATGTGCGGAAGAACCCCATCTCCATTTGGAGTTCATCTCAGATGGTGAAAAAGTCAATCCCAAAAATCATATCGGTTAAAAAAAAGCACGGGGTTCCGTGCTTTTTTTATTCCCATTTGAATACCGGCCCCGATTCACCCATCTTCCAGACCAGTGAAAAATCGAACCCTTGTAACGTGGATTCATATAGCAAATCAAAGGCAGTCACAAGGGTAACATAGATTCCATTTTCATCGGAAACCGCAAACAGAGTGTTTTTATCCAGCGTATATTCCACACTGCGTCCGTATTTTTCATTGGGTGCCCATACAAACCCGATGAGGGCACATTTGAACACGTTGTCGCATTTGGCAGCCGCCACCGCGGTAGAATAACAATTCTTGATAACAAACGAGGCATCGTCATTTTTGGACATCACATATAACCGACCGATCATTTGCCCCGTACACCGTTTGTTGGTATAATCGTTCGACGAGGCCAGTTTGGATACACCGGTTCCCACAACGGTACCCGTGGTATAACAATCGATCATGCTGGCAGAACCATACCCATAAATGCCTCCCACATCGCCTTCCCCTTCTACATGCCCCCGAAAGCAACATTTCACAACCGCACTGGTTGAAACGGTGGATTCAAATTGCCCGACCAGCCCGCCTATTTTCGAGCCGGTACCGCTGATAGTACCCGTTACCATGCATCTGTGCACACCGCCTTGTCGGGTGATCCAACCGGCAATGCCGCCCACATGCTCGTTGCCCATCACTCTTCCGGAGACCGTACAGGCAGAAATCAAAGTGATATCCTCCGGGGTGTTGGTTTGAGTTTTACCTGCAATGCCACCGACATAATGGTTTTGATATACCGGCTTTTGGTTGGCATCATAACCGACGGCTTTTCCGATTTCACAGCTTATCACATGGCAATCGGTGATCTCGCTGTTGATGGCCATGGCTGCGATGCCACCTTGATATAGACCGGCCTGTATGGTGGCATTTTTCACCATGCATCCGGTGATGGTGGTTTTTTCACAATAGGCTACAATTCCTGCAAAGTATTTCGCCGTCACCTCATCAGATGTGATAAAAAGGGAATCAATATAGATGTTTTTCAGCGTAGCTCCGCTTGATTTGGCAAATAAGGCCAAATAGCCATTGAGAAAATAATCGTTTTCTTTGATGGAAAGATTTTGAATCTTCTTGCCGTTGCCGTCATATGTACCTTGAAACGATAAATCGGTTTCATACCCAATGGGCCGGAAGTCTTTGACAGCCGACAAATCCAGATCAAGTACCTGTTGAAAGAATACGTTTGATTTTCCCAAATATGCTTCCATGTTTTTGAGATCCCCATAAGAAGCAATCAAATATGGGTCTTTTTTCGTGCCGCTTCCACCGCTGAAGGAATCCGAACCCGTTACGGTGATGGTGATGGTGCCCGCAGTACCGCTGCCGTCCATGGCAGATGCCTCCACAACCACCGTTCCTTTGGAAAGAGCGGTAAATAGCCCTTTTTGGTCCACACTGCCACAACTTTCCCCAGAAAGAATACGCCAGACCAACCCTTTGTTTACCGCCTTCTCGGGTAAAATAAAGGCCAAAATGTTCATTTGACTGCCGGTGGTAATCATGGCAGCTTCCGCGGACAGGGAAATGACCGACACTTTGTCCGTAGGAATATAGGGATTCACTTTGATCCGTATCATCCCGCTGGTTTCACTACCATCCGCTGCGGTGGCTTTGACGGTGGCGGTTCCGGCTTTCAATGCCAAAATCAGCCCTGTTTGCGAGATAGATACAAGGTCGTCCCCTTCCGTAACCGACCAAACAACCGCTTTGTTCTTAGCATCTTCGGGAAACACCGTACAACCAATCTTCAGGCTTTGACCCACCGTGATTTCACTGTCAACAGACAAGGAAATGGACGTTGCTTTCCCCGTTTCCGTGACGGGTTCAAACACTTTGATGGTATATGTAGCCGATAAATCCAAGGATTTATCGGTTGCCCTGATAACCGTCTTTCCGGGGAAAAGACCGGTCGCCACCCCTTGGGGGGAAAGGGAAATGCATGCTTTTCCTGACACCACAGACCAGATAAGCTGGGAAGGATTTATGGCTTGGCCGCCCCATTCGCAGCATATCGTCAGGATTTTTCCCACTTGTACACAATCGTTTTCGGCATATAAAACCAACGTGTCCAAAGGATGCTTTTCTTTCACTTGAAACGTGACGGAAGCTTTGGTTTCTGCACTGTTTTGATAGGATACCTCTATGGTCACCTGACCGGGAGCCACTCCGATGACAATCCCGTTTTCGCTCAGTTCAATCAAGTCTTTCCCTTCCGTCACTACCCAGGTCAAATCTGCAGCACTGACTCCTTCGGGAAGGTTTTCCGGGGTGATGATGGTCATATCCCCCACTTCCAGGGTGATAATTTCAGGAAGTTGGATCTGCGAATAGGTTTCATTCTCTTGGGAGGTATCGTCCTTCTGGTGATTGTTCTCCCCGTCAGGCGGCAAATCATTGCTTTTTGCTTTGCCGCAAGAAAACAAAAACAAGGCAGAAAACAAAATTACTACGCAAAAACATATTTTTTTCATCGTTTAAAAAGCCCAATTTCCGTATTTGAAAATTTGTACTTTTTCCCCTTCATGGGTGATACCCACAATAGACAGGTCCTCATTTCCGATCATAAAGTCAACATGAATGAGGGAATCGTTGATACCCATTTCCCGCGCCTCGGCGGTGGTATAGTTCCCATAATCCTTCAAACAGTTGGAAAAGCCTCTGCCCAATGCCAAATGACTGGCGGCATTTTCATCAAACAAGGTGTTATAAAACAATAGCCCGGTTTCCCGAATGGGGGAATCATACGGTACAAACGCGCATTCGCCCAACATGGCGGCCCCCTCGTCCATTCCGATCATTTCCTTGAGTAGATTTTCATTCTTTTCCGCTTTGACTTTTGTGACTTTTCCATCTTGAAACGTGATGGAAAAATTCTCGATCAATTGGCCTTGATAGGACAGAGGTTTTGTTGCATACACAATCCCTTCCGCTTTTCCCCGCATGGGAGAAATAAACACTTCTTCCGTGGGCATGTTGGCATTGAAATAGATTCCCTGCAAAGAATATTCTCCCGCTGCCATAAACCGCGCTTGGGGAATCAGCCCCACAGTCAGATCCGTGCCGTTGGATGAAGTATAATGGAGGCTATCCAATCCCAAACCATTCAGGTATTGACAACGAGACTGGAGGTCCCTGTCATGTTCTTCCCAGGCTTTCATAGAATCATTTCCCACACGGCAGGTAAACAGAATTGCTTCCCACAACTTTTCCACGGCTTTTGACACGTGTAAATCGGGAAATATTTTTTTCGCCCAGGCTTTCCCCGGAACAGCGGCAATACACCACTGGTATTTGTTTTCCATTTCATCCCTATAAGGTTTGATCACCTGTAAGCGTGCTTGGTGTCCCTTGGCGTGTTTGGAGGGATTGACACCCGCCAATCCGTCCGGATCTTCGGAGATCAGATAGATGGATACAGGAAGGGTTTTCACCCGGTGTGCCCACTTGGCTTCTTCCCAAGGTTCCACTTTAGACAATACGTTCAGGCTGCGATGTCTGACATGCAGTTTGGTCAAAGGCTGATAATCCCATTCCACCATTACTTTGCTTGCCCCTGCCTTGTAGCATTCTTCCACCATCATATATACAAAAGCAGGCTGGTCCAGTTGGGCAAATACCATGACTTCCTGTCCTTTCCGGACATTACCGCCTGCGCGGACAATCAGCCTTGCATACGCATGCAGCGCAGATTTTTTCATATTTCTACTCTCCTTTGGCTATATTGACAATTTACCCGAAATATGTTAGGATTATACAAATTTACTCGGAGGTTGCCATGAATCCATCCACCCAGGAAATTCTGGATTTTCTCGATCAACATTACATACAACATATTCGATTTTCTCACCCCGTGGTTTTCACCTCGGAAGAAAAAAAACAAAACGATCTAAACAACGGCATAGTCGGTGCCACCCACTGCAAAAATCTGCTTCTCTGCAATCGCCAGGGTACCTTGTTTTATTTGCTCATACTCCCCTTTGAAAAAAACTTTCGCACCGCGGAAATCTCAAAACAACTGGGCGTGTCCAGATTGAGTTTTTCAACCGAGGAAAAATTGGAAAAATTTCTGCATACCCATGCCGGTGCCGTCAGTCCCCTGGGTCTGATGTACGATCAAGATTTTCGTATCGGTCTTGCCATGGACCAAGAACTGAAAGACAAGGCCCTGCTTTGCTTTCACCCCAATGAGGAATCCATCACCTGCATCTTTAACAATGACGTGTTTTACAATCAATTGCTTCCTCTTTTGCGGCACAGGCCCCACTTTATTAAAGTGGAAGAAATTCCCATGCATCATACCGAAGTATAACACAATATTCGACAAAATTCAAGCCGGAAACAGACTGCTGTTTCCGGCTCTCTTTTTACATATTGTCCTTTTCGCGGATATCCACCCGGCGGATCTTTCCGCTGATGGTCTTAGGCAATTCATCTGTAAATTCCACGATGCGGGGATATTTATAAGGTGCGGTATGGGTTTTTACATATTCTTTGATTTCCTTGATCAAGTCATCGCTGCCCACGGTACCTTTTGTCAGCACGATGGTGGCTTTGACAACCTGACCGCGAACGGGATCGGGAACACCGGTAACAGCGCATTCCAGTACATAGGGAAGTTCCATCAGAACACTTTCGATTTCAAAAGGCCCGATACGGTAACCGGAGGATTTGATCAAATCATCCACACGGCCCACAAACCAGAAATAGCCGTCTTCATCCCGCCAGGCGGTGTCGCCGGTATGATAATAGCCATCATGCCATGCCTTGTCGGTGGCTTCCTGGTTTCGATAGTAACCGGAGAACAAGCCGCAAGGTTTGTTGTCCGGGGTGGCACGAACGACAATTTCGCCCACCTCCCCCACTTTACAGGATACGCCCCCGCTGTTTAGCAGATCCATATGATACATGGGGCTTGGTTTTCCCATGGAACCGGGCTTCATGTCCTCCCCTAAGAGGTTACAGATGGTCAGGGTGGTTTCGGTTTGACCGAATCCTTCCATCAGCTTGATACCGGTTGCAAGCAAAAATTGCTGGTATACTTCCGGGTTGAGTGCTTCGCCGGCAGTGGAAGCATATTCCAAACTGGAAAGATCATAGGAAGACAAATCTTCTTTGATAAAGAAACGATACATGGTAGGTGGGGCGCAGAAAGTGGTGATTCCATATTTGCTGAAAAGAGGTAAAATGTCTTTTGCATCAAACTTATGAAAATCATAGGTGAAAATGGCTGCTTCGCATAGCCACTGACCATAGATCTTACCCCACAAGGCTTTCCCCCATCCCGTATCGGAAATGGTAAAGTGGATACCGTCGGGATTGACATTGTGCCAGGATTTCGCTGTAATCAAATGACCCAAAGAATAGGTGTAACTATGGGCAGCGATTTTGGGATACCCGGTGGTACCGGAGGTAAAGTACATCAACGAAACTTCGTCGAACTTATTGTCTACCCGGCGGATGAAATCGCTATGGTTGGCATATTCCGTGTTGAAATGATACCATCCTTCTCTGGGAGAACCTACCATGATTTTGGTTTCAATGCCGTTGTATTCTTCCATGGCCAGTTCAACCTGATGGGATACATCCCCTTGGGAGGTACAAACCAAAGCGGATACGCCGGCTGCCTGGAAACGGTAAACCAAATCTTTTTTCACCAACTGGTCGGTGGCAGGGATAACAATGGCACCCAGCTTATGAAGTGCCAAGATGGAATACCAAAATTGGTAGTGTCGTTTCAAAATCAGCATGACACGATCGCCTTTTTTGATACCCAGTGAAGCAAAATAATTGGCTGTGCGGGAAGATTCTCTGGCCATATCGCCAAAGGAAAAGCGGCGCTCGGTCTTATTTTCATCCAAATGGAGCATGGCAAGTTTATCGGGACATTTTTTCGCCAATGCATCCACAACATCATAAGCAAAGTTATAATTATCGGGATAATGGAAAGAAATATCGATCAGCTTTCCTTTTTCGTCTTCCACAAGATCGGCAAATCTGCGGAAGATACTGTCCGCATCGTTTCTGCGATGAGCGAAGTGATAATGACCACCGCGCGAGACATTGTCATGCCCGGTTTCATTGTCCATGACCACCGCAAGAAAGGTGCAATCTGCGTCCCAGGCAATCATACCGTGAGGAATGGAGCTGTCATAGTACAACGTATCTCCTTCACTTAATACCTCTTCGCTGTCGCCGATTACGACTTTGAGCTTGCCTTTTAGGATATAGTCAAACTCTTCCCCCTTATGGGTAGAAACAGGAATGGGTTTGTTCATTTCGGCCGGATCAAACTTGGCTTGCACCAGGAAGGGTTCACTGAATTTTCCCTTAAAGTTGGTTGCCAGGAGTTGATAGGAAAAACCTTCTGTACGATTTAGCATGGCACCCTCTCCTTTACGGAGAACGGAGTACCGGGAAAGTTTCGGCTGTTCCCCGGTCAGAAGGTCGTTGATGTCGATATCGAAAATATCGGCACATTTGTGAAGCATGGCAAACGTAAAATCTGTTTCTCCGCTTTCACATTTTAAATACAATTCGGTTTCCATGCCCAGCATGGATGCCATTTCATCGCTGGTTTTACCTGAGATCCGTCGCAACTCGGCCACACGGCTTGCGATTAAGATGTTGTTGTTATCCATACTATTTCCCTCTTCTTTCCTCTTATATAAAAAAGTCCGCCCCTGTGAATCAGGGACGGACAAAATCCGTGGTACCACCCATATTGGCAGATACAATCTGCCCGCTTTCAGGTCAAATAACCTCATTGCCTTAACGCGGCCCAGCTCGTTGCCGCCTACTTTTCAGCGGCACCGCTCAGAAATGATGTGTTCAAACGACTTCTCACCGACTTGCACCACCCGTCGGCTCTCTGTATAGGAGTACTTGTTCAAACCGTTTTCGTCACAGCGTTTGTGTTTTTTACATTATATGATGTTCGTTTTATTTTGTCAAGTGGTTTAGAAATTATTTTTTCATGGATGCTGCATGAGCAGCGGCAGCCTCCGGGAACAAAATGGCATAATAATCGTTATTCAAAATCGCTGTAGAAGCCGTACATTTGTTCTTAACAACCTCAATAACCGCTTCCACATATCCCTGAGGAATGAGATATTCATCCACAAGATAAGTGATCTGACGAGTAGAAGCGTTGTATTTCACATAGTCGGTAATAAAGGACTGATCGCTGAGAATGGCAATCCCGGCGGCAGAGGAGAACACATCGTTGCCGGAAAGAAGCCTGGAATCGTATTCAAATCCGAACAGATTCAAAATTGTGGGAAGGACATCAATGGCACAGCAGGTCTTGGTAACGGTTCTTTCTTCCTCGGTCATGGTATGAATCATTTGGGAGTTATAGAGAATCAATGTGCTGTTGTATTTATCAAAGCCGGTATCAATGGTTTCGCCCACCAGGTTGTTATATTGTTTAGATGACAATCCATAGGGGTAATGATCGGCACCCAGCACGAATACTGTTTTATCTAAAACACCGGCTTCTTCCAACCGTTTACACAGTTCTTCTAACATTTTGTCCAGCTCAATATGGCAAGCCAGATATGCCTGACATACTTCGTCGTACTTCTCGCCATTTTTATTGTACTGGTGTTTTTGTGTCGCACTCTTATTTTTCACGGCCATATAGTTTAAAGGAACCAGATTCCCGTCGGAGTCTTCCTTCAGCTCAAAGGTATACCGATAGTGGCCGCTGACAGTCATATAATACGCATGGAATTGCTCCATGTTGATAAAATCACCGTAGGACTGCTTGGCCATTTCATAGTCGGATTCCGGCCAACCGGTCACAGATAAGCCCTGGTTTCTGGCCTTAAAGATATACCCCATGTTGGGATGGGTAATGTTTCTGGAATAGTACGTTTTGGTGTGGTTGTGATAAGCATAAGCCTGAACGCCAATGGAATCAAACGCATTGCCCAGACAGTAGGGCATATAGTTTTCCTTGGAAGCCACAAAACTGCCATTGGATTTTTCTCTCGCCAAGTCAGGAATCAAACCGGTACAAAACGCATATTCCCCATTGGTGGTATTAGAAGGGAACATGGTGTAATAGTTGTTAAAAATGAACCCTTCCGTGGCCATTTTATACAAGGTAGGAGTCAATTCGGGTTCAATAATAGCACCGGATGAAAAGCTTTCCGCGCAAATATAGATCAGATTATACCCTTTGAACATACCGGTATACTCATTCTTAGTAGTACCGGAAATGGTTTTATAATACTCATGAAGCTTTTTGATGACATGATTGGTTTCCCCGGCGATCATGGCATCAAAGTCGATCTCCAGCACGTTATAGGTAACTTCGGGATTGGGCGTACCGGGATTATCTCCGTTGGAATTGTCAGGATCCTTGTTTCCGTCAGGACCCGGCTTCACATCGATCGAAGGTACATCCACAGGATCCAGCGTCACTTCCTTGTCTCCCGTCTCGTATTTGGGGCGCAATCCCATATCCTGCAACGTAGCGGTTACCATCCCCAGTTTGGATATCTGCGTGCTGAGCGCACCGGAATTGAAATAGAGATCATACGGTGTATGATAACCGGTACCGGGGATAAACAAGGAAAGGACGGTTATGCCGTAACTGAGAATCATGACGATGCTCAATACCAACTGCGCCTTGGGAGGTCTGCGTTGAAAAAAATAAAAATTCTTTTTAATATAAATGCTGATATTACCAATGAATTTTTCAACGTGATTTCCCGTGGTCAACCGCTCCACTCTGGAAGGTTTACCAGCGATCCAATATTGAACAACGATGAAAAGATATACCAGAAGCGGGACACATAAAATCACAATGTTTCCCAAATTGATGTAGATTAAATGAATGATTTCATCTGCAAACGTGTTCATGGCATCCTCTGCCACGCCTTTGAGAGAAAATGTAAAGAAATCGTTGAAAATATCGTAGTAAATCATTTGGAAATTATAGTAGAAGCTGAACATTAAGAGAAAAAGCCCCATTATAATTCCATTTGCAATCTTGTGAAACGGCGTCGAAAACAAACTCAGTAAACAACCAACGGGAATTGCAAACAATACAGGATATAAAAAGTAAATGTCAATACTGCCAAATGTCATCGCTTGTATAATAATTTCGTAATAAACGATAGAAACAATAAAAAACATTGCCGGCTTGTTCTTTTTGATCCAATTCCAAATGCCCTTAAACAGCTTCTGGCATACCGTCAGACAATCCTGACCAACTGCCTTGAGCCCTTCCAACCATTTCATGGAATCTTTACCTCTTTTCATATTTACCTTTTACTTATGCAAAAATAATATGTCAAATGTTATTTGTTTTCTCTCCAATAAAAAACAAACAACACATTTATGCGTACAATCATATTGAGCATTATATACTACCTGATTTTTTTTGTCAATATAAGAATATGCAGCTTTTTATTTGCCATGGTTCTATTTTTTCTACGCTTTATACAAACATGCTCGCATCATACGTGAACTCTCTCATCCTTAATCACCTTCATGATTATATCGATTTCACGGTTTTTAGAATAGAACCCTATGGAGGTCATCCCAAAAATCATACCTACCGGTATGACCGGTAATGAGCAGAAATCCCTGCATCCGCCTTCCCCTTGCAAACATAAAAAGCAACAAAACCGAGAAGTCAAATTCCCGGCTTTGCTTGATTGTTCCGTTTTCAATCGTAAAACGTATAATCCCTGATAAACCTTGTAAAGGAATTATTCGCATTGTTATACAGCTTGCGGTATTCCATGCCGTGAACAACGGTGTTCACCAGCACATCCCGGGATGCGCTGTACAGGGTGGTATAAATTTCACCGTAATCGATCCCCAGATCAGTATAAACCGAATCGCTGATCAATCGGTACATTTTGGCGGCAGTATTGCTGGGCAGGAAAGAATACACCGCCGAAGAGAGCCTGCCTTGTTTCAGCTCGTAGGAAGCGGCGGCCAGAGTGTTGATGATTTTTCCCGAAAAGGCATAATCCGTGCCTTTCATCACCCCCATACACATCCGATCCACACCCATCCGGGCAGCATATCCGCTACCTGCCTCTCCATCGTGGGGCAGAGGCAGAATCCCCCAGGGAACGGTGGTGTTTTTCAAGCTTTCCCCATCGGCAAGATCCCCCAGATAAAAGGCACAATTACCCCGAGAAAACACTTTTAAAGCGGAAAAAGCATCCGCAAAATAAGAAACTTTCGCATCCTGTTTGAGCTTTGAAAACTGCTGAGAAAAGGCGGTTACTATTTCTTCCATATCTTTCAGGGAGGGGGTTTTGGGAGGATTGTTCACCATGAAGGCATCTCCGCCCCCGAGAAATAGATCCAATGCCAATTCTTCTTCGTTCCCGTTCACAGCCAGTCCGGCAGTAAAGGCAGTGCTTTTTACCGCGGTGTAAAAAGCATCATAATCCCAGGTGCCGTTGAGGACGGCATCATATAAAACGTTGGCATCTTTCACCCCGTTTTCATTCACATACAAGCAACGAATAAAGGGGGAACTGTCGGCAATGTCGGAAAAATACCCGTACCCCACCGTACCTACAGTGTAGGCGGCCATTTCCTTTTGATGGGTGTATTTGGCATCCATATCCAGAAAAGGCACTGAATGGATATTTACCAGCAACCCGTTCACGGCAAACAGGGACATGACACGAACAGGCACCAGCAAACCATCACATTTCAAGGTGCCACTTTGGTAAGCGGTACGAAGATCCGTATAAAATGATTCGGCGGTCAGATTCTGATACGAAACGAGGGAAACACCGCATTTTGCTTCAACGGCGGCGTTTCTCGTCACCAGTGCCGCCTGATAACCATCGGTACTGCCATCCCCGAAAAAATCACACCCATCGTAGACCGCCACCGTAAAGGCGCGGCCACCGAACTGATAGGTCTGCAAAGAATCCAAAGGGGAAGATTGCATCTGGGTTCCCTCTTCTTCGTCCCATTCTTCCCCGGCAGCCCCTTCTTTGGTGAGCAAATCGGGCAGCTCGGTCTGGGAAGGATACCCGGTGCCGGGTTTGACTGTCAAGGAACAGGAAAACAGGGAGAGACAGAGAAACAACACGAGGCATTGGAAGCCGAGTTTCATGAAAAGAATTCCTCCATATCCGCAATTTTTGAGCCGGGATAAAAGAAGGTGGCAATTTCTTCATACTGCCAGCCCAAATTAGCAAGATCCCGGGCGCAGTATTGGCTCATGCCGATTCCATGACCATAGCCTTGACCGAAAATACCGTACGTGGAATTATCCACCTGATAGCCGGATACTTGATTTTCGGAAAAGGTTCCTTCCGGTACGTGAGAAAGCATGGCAATGCTGTTTACGTTGAGATAGGAATAATACAACTTGCCGTTGACGGACCAAACCTGATTGCCGCCCGGCATTCGCAAGGTAGTGGGGTTTGCTAATTTAAAGTTTGCACTTTTCACGGAAAAAACACTGCGGATATTGCTGCACTGGGAATATGTATAGGTTTTCCCCGCCGAATTGGTCAGGCGAACCTTGTATACATACCCGCTTTCGGTGTAAGACAGCACCTCCACCTTGGTGATTTTTTTCGTTCCCAAGGTACTTGTGACCCTGGAACTGTCCAGTAGTAAATCGGACATTTGGGTGGCGGTATAGGTAGAACTCCAGGTGGCACCCGAAATCTGGTCATAGGTTTCCTGGGGCATGTACACCGGGGAAAGATAGGAATATTTCACGGGATCGGAACCCCATACGTTTTTGGCAGACTCGCTGACCCCGCCGTGGGAGGAAGAATAATAGGCAACCACCAGCTTGTTTTTACAGGATAATACCATCCCCCGGGTGACTTCCACCGCACGATCAGTTGCCACGGTGGCTTTCAGCCGCCCCTTGTAAACCTGACAGTGGGTGGTGGGGCAAATGTGGAATCCCTGGGCGGCATGATTGGAGGAAATAATTTTATCCAACGAATATGACCGCACCGCAATGGAAAAGCCTTTCAAGCATTCTTCCGGCCAGGTGTTGAACACTTCGGAAGGGACCACGCACTTGATGTATTCTTCAAAATCCACCACATTGGTCAAAGACATGCCCGTATCGGTAGCGGCATATTCAAAGACACCGGGATACGCGTTGCCCAAAAGCACCTGAGTGTAATACACCTGTACAGTGGAATAATCGGGCTGTACGGGATAAGCATTTAAGAGGTTTTGTCCGGTCACCACTTTGGTAATGACCCGTCCCTGGGACACCACCGCCAAGGTGGTTTCATCTCCGACAAACACCTCGTAGGTAAAAGGAGTGTCCTTTTGCAGGGTTTCAATGGCGGCGGTGGCATCGGCGGCGGTGGCATACTGCCCCACCCCCACATATAAAGCCTGATCTTCAGCGATGGTGTACACATCCACCGTGCCTCCGAAGGCATCGGAAACATCCCGGATAGCACGCTCAATGACAAAGGGAGAAAAACTCCGCTTTGTAATCAAAGAATAAGGCAAAAAGGTCGGCTTGGAGGAAGAAACATAATTTCCCGAAGCATCCAAAGCGGCGGCCTTGTTTCTTACCACCGAGGCAGATTTTTCCACCACGCCCAAAGGATATTTCACCCCGTCGATCTCGGTGAAAAAGGTCAAGCCTTTGGCAGCGGAAATGGTCTGGGAAAACGCCAGGGTATTGATAGAGGAATACTTATATAACAGCCCTACACGAATGGTAATGTTATCAGTGTTTGGCAAAATATTCTCTCCCGTCCATTCCTTTTCAGGGGTATCGTATCGAGTGGCTTCGTCTACGAGGAAAGTGTGCAGCCAGTCACCATCTTGGGCAAATACACGGGCACCGCAAGCCGAAAACAATGCCGCGCCAGCCAATATCAGACACAAACCGGCGGCAATGATTCGCATGATAAGTCCTTTAGGGTTCATATAACTTCCCTCCTTTTGATATGCTTCTGTAGGTTATACCGGCAAGGCTATTTTGTGATTCATTATAGCATACGCAATTTAGTCAAGTCAAGCACAAGATATAGGCAAAAATCTGAAACAGGAAGGAACCGGGCATATGACAACAAAAAATTCCGACACTGCATTAAGGTATGGGTTTCATGCCCTTTTGTGCCTTGTAGCGTAGCAGAAAGGAACGGTCATCATGATGTAAAATCCACCCTGAGCCTTCTTTTAAGGGGCAATACATAAACAACAGCCGCCTAAAAAGGCGGCTGCACATCCTTATTTCCGAAACATGCGTTTGATCCTGGCAGGCAAGGCGCGAACAGGACGGGAAAAAACCCACAGCCGGGCATAAACCCGGTAAACAAGGGAGGTGTTCACATCTACATACTTGCCGTTTTGCTGATAGTAACCTTTGACCACACCGATAATCATGCTGTCGGTAACGGGATATTCCTTGGTAATCTGTCCGTCGCCGCAGCAAAGATACCCCCTATCCTTCACCCCAATGATACGATGAAGCACATACTGCCCGTTATGGCGGCGGAAAAAGGGGATGTCATATTTTTTGAGTTTTCCCTTTGGTTTGGTCAGGATCACCCGGTTTTTCCCCGATTGGAGCAGGGGGCGCATGGAATTGCCCGTAGGGATAAATTCCACATCTTTTCCCTCCTCAAACAAGGAGAGAATCAGGGGCGTTAGTTCCTCATAGGAAAGAGAGGGGATCATTCTTCCAGGAAATCCTGCTCACGGAGTTTTTTTAGAAAATCGTCCACATCCTGGAAAGCACGATTTCGCTCTACGTCATATTCCTGCAAAAGACTATCCACCAGCGCATCCCGGTCAGTGGGCGTTTCCAGTTTCTTCCAGAGAAAAGCCGCTACGCCGTTGAGAGACATCATACCGCGAAAAGTAACCGCTGCTTCGCCGGTGGGTATCACCACTTGATTACCCGCTACTTCCCGAAGCAAAAATCCGTCCTTGATTTTCATACATCCATCTCCTCTGCTATTCTTGGATTAGTATAACAGAAAGAAAGCCTGCCTGTCAAGGAAAAACTTATTTTGCAATCACAGGCGGTTTGATGAGTTTACCTTTTTTGAGCAAGTTCAGCATCCTGGTGTTCCCCGGGGCAGTCCCTATCCCCTCAATGTTGTTTGCCTTGCCGATGATTTTCCGATTAGACAGGGAATTGTCCTCTGCTATGAGCTTTAGCGCCTGAGAAATGGAATTGCCCGTGTACCCCACAGGAACGGCATAGTATTGAACCTTCTCCGGCACCCGATGGAACAAGTTGTCGATGGCATCCGCTTCGGAGATGGCCAATTGATTCAAATTTTTATCCTCCATCAGCCAGCGTGTGGCAGCGGTATTTGTGTGGAAGGAATGTTCGATGAGGTAGGCATTGGGACAGCCCACGGCACGAGCCCCCCGTAACACCCCCAGATAATCCAGCCCCTTGTCCCCCACTTTCGTGGCCTTTTTCCCTTCCTGCCGTGTACCCATGGTTTTAGCTATGGCTTGCGACAAATTCAGAGCCCACTTACCCCCTTCGGGGGTGTTGGTGAGGGAATAATATACCTTTGGATAATCTACGGTATCGTTTGTTTTTCCCCCGCCCACCGCGTTGGAATGGAAAGATAAAAAGGCATCATACCCTTTGGCTTTTTTCCCCCGCTTGGTTACTTCCAGATCGGTATTGATATCCGTGCGGGTATACCCCACGGAATACCCCCGTTTTTTCAATTCCTCCCCCACTTTTTTGTGAAGGAGCCACATTTGTTTGGATTCATAGTACCGCTTATCAGCCGGAGAACGGTTGTATGCACCGTAATGACCGGCGTCTAGCATAATTTTCATACGTTCTCCCCCTTGTCGACTTCCTGCTCATCAAGATAGTCGTCGTCGTTTCCGGGCTTTGTGAAATTCATATTCATGACGGCGGCGATGCCTGCCGCCACCGCCGATGTGGCAAGACCGATGATGGAAGTTCGGACCACGGAAAAGTTAGAAAAATCCCCCATGTTAGTGACGTACAACATCATATTGGCGGCGATAAAGCCCAAAGCCGCCTGCAAAAACGTACGCAAAGCACGTCTGACCCATTCTTGCATGCATTATTCTCCTTTCAACGTATCAACGCGTTTGTGTGCTTGTTTGAGAGATTCCTCACAACGGGTGAGCCGTTCGGTAATCCCGGAAAGCCGCTGGGCGAATTCCCGGTTTTCCCGTTTGAGATCGTCCACACCCGCTTTGATATATCCCACATCTGAGACCAGGACCCCTTTGTTTACCCCTTCCCCCGCAATGTCTTTACGGCTGGTCTGTCGAAAGACCAGCGCCGAGATCAGCATTCCGGCAACCCCCGTTAAAATGGGAATCACAGTCACCCAGCTCATGCCGACACCGGGAAAGCGCTGCTTTCCAGAAGCCAGACAGACCCCGACCATTTGCCCCGAAGGATATACAGCGTGTTTGCAGCGGGGGTCAGGGAAAACGAACCGATATTCCCCGACATCGTCAATGCGGTGGGAACGCTGCCCGAAGCAAAACAGACAAAGCAGGTCTGTCCCCGTGCGCCGGAGGCAGGAAGAGAAAAAGACAAAGAAGTCTTCTCTCCTACATAATATTCCGTTTGGGGTATAAGAATGCCATTTTCCGGCAAAATCGTTTCTGTTTTAGGCAAAACCGAGCGGACGGCATAGTCCAGAAGGGCCGGGGTAATCGGTCTGCAGTTGTTGGCGGTCACGCTGCCTGTTGGATCTTCCATAGCGGATCTGCTATCAATAATTGCATTGGTGGCAGGAAAAACGCGGGGATAGGTATTGCCGTAATAAGTACCTGAAGTGATACCACCCGTGGTTATGTTATAAAAACCGATCACCCCTGCACCTGTTCCGGCGGAAGTCAGAGAGTTTGCCTTGTCGGCATATTTGACCAGAGGAGTCCAGGTGCTTACCTCCCCGCCGGATGTACAAAGAAACAGTTTCCCCGTCATGCTATTGCGGTAAATACTCCCCGCCTGCCCAACAGCGGAGGGGGTGGGATCGGTAGGACCGGTTAGAAATTTAGGCTCGGCATATAAGAACAACGCGTCAGAAAACCTCAGATTGTACGTTACATCCAAACAGCCGCTTGCCGTTTCCGAAACAGACAAAACGGTTGTTGTTGGATATACAGATTGTAAACTGTTTATTTCAACCGTGTCGCCTTCGGTCAAACTGCCTGAGATAGCATATTTTTGACATCCTTGATATTGAATATCGTCTGTTTTTATGCTTCCAACTTCAAGCATCGGAACAATCGTATCATTTAAAGTTGCGCCGGGGTGTCCTTGGATATAAATACGATGAATGTAAGCCGCTTCTGTCAGTGTAAACACACCGCTTTTGTTTCCTGCGTTGCTTGTTTGTATCACAACACTGATATTGCTGTCCCATCGGGTGCAGTAGGTTCCCGCCGGTATTTTAATGCGTTGTTTTTCCTGGATTGGTACGGAAAAGAATGCCGTATACGCTGGCACTTCGGGTGTCCCAACCAACGTATAAGAGCCATCTCCGTTGTTTGTGCACGTAATGCCATTTTGGGTTTCGGTCTGAATAGCATATAAGCTATCATCCAATAAATTTTTTCCATATACGTGCACAATTGGATTCACTACGTATCCATCCACCCCTTCTTTTCCATGTAACACAACCCCTAATTTGTGACTGACGATGGAAACATTGTCTAATCGGCACGGATTAATCTGTAAATGTGTTTGTTTTACCGCCTCACCGTAAGCGCTCATGTTCGGCTTGTTTTTGATGTAATCCGTGGCATCGATATCAGTTTGGCTCCAATCGGATACCGCCCCCGATTCCAAACGGGACAGACGGGTATCAAAACAAAGTGCCTTTTCCCCGGCGGAAAGGATGGGGCTGTATGCCGTATTCAGGGCATTGAATTTCATGTCGGCATTTTCGTCATAGGCTTTCATGGACGTTGTATGGAGGAAATTGTAGGCGGCGGTTTTTTCCGTTGCGTTTTGGTCAAAATTGGTTTTAGCAACAGAAGAAAGAGAAGAGATTTCTGACAGTGCCGTGTTTTTTTGATTGCATATAGAAGTTTTTGCATGTTCGGCATCGGTGGCAAAGGTTGCATTCCAGTCTGCCACCTGTGCGGCAAAATCCTCCTGCACCCATACCGTGGTGATATAGGCCTCGCTGCTTGCGGCACTTTGAGCGGCATGTGCGGCGGCGACGGCAGCGGCAGCGGCAGAGGCGGCAGCGGTGAGGACTTCCTGCACATACTGGTTGAAAATGTCGGGCGTGGGCGTGGGCAATTCATTGTGTAAAAGCCCCGAATCGGTTACTTCCACTGTGATTACGTTGGTAGTGGCACGATACGTTTCCCCCTTGACCCCAAACAGACAGATGGTAAAGACGCCCCCCTCCACGAGGACTTCGTTGGGGACCGGATAGGATTTGTTTGGCCGGATGCCCCCCACATGGTAGGCGGTTTCATCCCCCAAGCGGTGAAATTGGGCAGAAACGGAATAACCTTCCCAGCTTTCGTCGCAGACGTAAGAAAAAGTAGAAAAACCATATCCCCCGGCAACAATGGCATCTGAATCGGTTCTGCATAAAGACTGTCCCTGACAGCGTAAAACAATCATAAGATACACCTCCAAATTTGATGCCTCATTTTACCCTGTAACCCGACTGACAAATCGTGACAAAGATAAATTGTTTTATAGTATTTTAAGTAGATAATAAAAAATATTATCCTTCAAAACTCTTTACTTTACGACAGGAGTATGGTATGCTATAAATTGCGTTCAGTATGAGCGCCTGAAATGTGTTAACAAAATCAAGGAGGATAAACTCACATGGCAAGAAAGAAACTCACCATGGACGGCAACAACGCGGCGGCGCATGTATCCTATGCGTTTACCGAAGTTGCCGGCATCTACCCCATTACCCCTTCCAGCCCCATGGCAGACTACGTGGATCAGTGGTCGGCACAGGGTTTAAAAAACATTTTCGGTACCACGGTGAATGTGGTGGAAATGCAGTCTGAAGCAGGGGCAGCAGGTACGGTTCACGGTTCGTTGGCAGCCGGTGCGCTGACCACCACCTATACCGCATCCCAGGGCCTGCTTTTGATGATCCCCAATATGTATAAAATTGCCGGGGAACTTCTTCCCTGCGTTTTCCATGTAACCGCCCGTACCCTCGCTTCTCACGCGCTGAACATTTTCGGCGACCACTCCGACGTGTATGCCTGCCGTCAGACCGGTTTTGCCATGTTGGCGGAAACCAACCCCCAGGAAGTCATGGATTTGTCTGCCGTTGCCCACTTGGCTACCATCAAGAGCAGAGTACCGTTTATCAACTTCTTTGACGGGTTCAGAACCTCCCACGAGATCCAGAAGATCGATGTATGGGATTATGAAGATTTGGCTTCCCTGTGCGACATGGAAGCTGTAGACGCTTTCCGCAAGCGCGCCCTCAACCCCGAAAGACCCGCGATGCGCGGTTCTCATGAAAACGGCGATATTTTCTTCCAGCACAGAGAAGCTTGCAACCGATACTATGAAGCGGTTCCCGGCATCGTGGAAGATTACATGAACAAAGTCAACAAAAAGTTGGGTACCCATTATAAACCCTTCAATTACTACGGTGCTCCCGATGCCGAACGCGTCATCGTCGCCATGGGTTCGATCTGCGATGTAGCGGAAGAAGTCATCGATTATTTGATGGCCAGAGGCGAAAAAGTGGGCTTGGTAAAAGTCCGTTTGTACCGTCCTTTTTCGGCGGAAAGATTGCTGGAAGCCATTCCCGCCTCCTGTAAGAAGCTGGCTGTTTTGGATCGTACCAAAGAACCCGGTGCCCTGGGCGAACCTTTGTATCTGGACGTGGTGACCTCTTTGGCAGAAGCCGGCAGAACCATGACCGTCATCGGCGGCCGTTACGGCTTGGGCTCCAAAGACACGCCTCCCTCCTCCGTCTTCGCCGTATACGAGGAATTGAATCAGGACAAACCGAAAAGACAGTTCACCCTGGGTATCCACGACGATGTAACCAACCTATCTTTGGAAGAAAAGATTTCCCCCAATACTGCGGCACCCGGCACCATCGAATGCAAATTCTGGGGTCTGGGCGGCGACGGTACCGTGGGCGCGAACAAAAACTCCATCAAGATCATCGGTGACCATACCGACAAATACGTACAGGCTTATTTCCAGTACGATTCCAAAAAAACCGGTGGTATCACTATTTCCCACCTGCGTTTCGGCGACAACCTCATCAAATCTCCTTATTACATCAATAAGGCTGACTTTGTTGCCTGCCACAACCCCTCCTATGTGACCAAGGGATACAAAATGGTCAACGATGTCAAGCCCGGCGGTGCGTTTTTGATCAACTGCCAATGGACACCCGAAGAATTGGCTGAACAGCTTAATGCCCAAGCAAAGCGCTATATCGCCAAAAACGACATCCGGCTTTATACCGTCAACGCCATTGACATTGCCGACAAAATCGGCATGGGAAAGCGTACCAATACCATTCTGCAGGCTTCTTTCTTTGCGCTGTCAAAAGTCATGCCCATCGAAGAAGCGATTGAATACATGAAGAAAGCCGCCACCAAGTCCTATGCTCGAAAGGGGCAGGACATTGTAGACATGAACCACAAGGCCATTGAAGCCGGCGTGAGTGCCTTTGTAAAGATCGACGTTCCCGCCGATTGGGCAAACGCCGTGGACGAAGTCATTGCCGACGAAGAAAAAGGCGCCTCCAAACTGGTGAAGATGATCAACAACCTCATGAAGCCCGTGGCTTTGATGAACGGCGACTCTCTCCCCGTTTCCGCCTTCATCGATCATGCGGACGGTACCTTTGAACTGGGTGCTGCCGCCTATGAAAAACGCGGCGTTGCCGTCACCGTGCCCGAATGGGACCCCGAGTCCTGCGCCAAGTGCAACCGCTGTTCTTACGTATGTCCTCACGCCACCATTCGTCCTTATGCACTGAACGAAGAAGAATTGGCAGCTGCTCCCGCCCAGCTGAAAAAGGCTCCCAAACCCGTTGTGAAAACCAACTATACCTACAGCCTGGCGATTTCTCCTGCCGACTGTATGGGATGTACCGTTTGTGTGGGTGTTTGCCCCACCGATTCATTGAAGATGGTTCCGAGGGAATCTCAGTTGGATCAGCAGGAAGTCTTTGACTACTGCGTAGAAAACGTCAGCGAAAAACCCGAAATCACTGAAAAGCTCACTCTTTTGACCAGCCAGTTCAAGAAACCGTTGCTAGAATTCTCCGGCTCCTGTGCAGGTTGTGCCGAAACCTCCTACGCCAGACTGGTCACCCAGTTGTTCGGTGACAGAATGTATATCTCCAATGCCACCGGCTGTTCCTCCATCTGGGGCGGCCCTGCGGCCACTTCTCCGTATACCGTCAACAAAGACGGCCGTGGTCCTGCCTGGGCAAACTCCCTATTTGAAGACAACGCCGAACACGGTATGGGTATGTTCTTAGGTCAGAAAGCCCTCCGGGACAGACAGATCGAGAAAGTGAAGAAGATCGTGGCTTCCGACGCGGCCAACGCCGATTTGAAAGCCGCTGCCGAAGGCTATCTCGCCACTGTGGACAACGGCGATACCAACGTGAAAGCCACCGATAAACTGGTTGCCGAACTGGTAAAGGTTGCCGACAAGTGCGACAACTGCCATAGCATTTTGGAGAACAAAGAATTCCTGTCCAAGAAGTCCGTCTGGATCTTTGGCGGCGACGGCTGGGCATATGACATCGGCTTCGGCGGATTGGATCACGTTTTAGCATCCGGCGCAGACGTCAACGTCTTCGTGTTCGATACCGAAGTATACTCCAACACCGGCGGACAAGCCTCCAAGGCATCCCAGATAGGTCAGGTTGCCCAGTTTGCAGCGGCGGGTAAATCCATCGCCAAGAAATCATTGGCGGAAATCGCCATGTCTTACGGGTATGTGTACGTGGCACAAGTTGCCATGGGTGCCGACCTGAACCAGACATTGAAGGCAATCCAGGAAGCGGAAGCCTATCACGGACCATCTCTCATCATCGGTTACGCTCCTTGCGAAATGCACTCCATCAAGGGTGGCATGGCAAACTGCCAGAGCGAAATGAAGAAGGCTGTGGAAAGCGGCTATTGGAACATGTTCCGCTTTAATCCCGTTTTGAAGTCTGCAGGAAAGAATCCCTTGACCTTGGACAGCAAGCCCGCGACCGGCGACTACAAAGAGTTCATTTTGAACGAAGCCCGATACTCATCTTTGACCAGATCCTTCCCCGAAAGAGCGGAAGAACTGTTCAACAAAGCGTCCGAAAACGCCAAAGCGCAGAGAGAACATCTGGAAAGACTGGTCAAACTCTACGCCCCCTCCGACGCCGAATAAACCATATCTTCATGAGCCTTCCCCCCAGGGAAGGCTCCGTTTTCTTCCCCATCGCTCCCGCTTCTAGAAAAAAACTGCAAACTTTGGCACATTGCACAGAATAAACAGGATATAACGGTTGCATTGTTGCTGATTTTACGATTTTTGGTCCATTTCAAGTTTATTCGTCACGAAATTGATTTTTCCCATGGGAAATAGTATCTTGTACAAAAATTTTTTGACGAATAATAAAAAAATATTTTATTCCTTCGCCTCTCTTCGACATAATATTTCATCTCCCTGTGCTTAAATAGGTGTACACAAGTTCAAAGAAAAGGAGATGATAGAAATGAACGAACTGTTTGAAGCCATAGCAATACAGGAAGGCGTATCGGAAGAAGAAGTCCGAAATGAAATCATCTTTGCCATTCAGCTGGCTATGACCGACCCCGAACTCACAGAAATATGGGATGCGATCGGAGAAGGGCAAATCCCCACACCCGAACAACTGGTGGAATATTTAAGTTGTCAAATTCACTGACCAACGGATATCTCCCCTGCAACCATGTTAGGTGCAGGGGTTTATTTTCCCCCATCTCATATTTCGCTGCGCTTCACCAATGCCCCCCAAGACACACTGCTTACTCTCTTTTTTCACCCCGACAGAATGTCCCCGCATTGTCTGTCAAAAACAAAGAATGTCCCCGCATTCTTTGCGCAAATCCCCAAAAAACAGGAGGGAATTTTTTTCCCTCCTTTTTTCATGCTATTGTTTTGATTCCTTCAGCATCTTCACCATTTCCTTGATTTTAGGCGGCTGCCCGTACATGAGTACCCCCATCCGATAGATCCCCGCCGCCAAATAACCCACCAACAGGGCGGTCGCCATTAAAAAGACAACAGAAAAAACAATGCCCAAAGCAGTCACATTTCCCATGGCAATACGGACAAACATGGCCATGGGCGAGGTAAAGGGAATATAGGAAAGGACTTTCATGAAAGTGCTATCCACCGCTCCTCCCGACATGGAAAACACCACCGCCATAAAGGCAAAAACGAACAAAAAGGTCACGGGCATCACCGCCGTATTCATTTGTTCGATGCGACTGACCATCGAACCCAGTGCCCCGTATAAAAAGGCGTACAGGAAAAATCCCAGCACCAAAAACATAAGCGCATACAACAAAATGGATAAAGGCATATTGAAAATAGATTGGATCATAGGTTGATCCGCATAATAGCCGGCATTGAGTTGATAAAACCCATAGGCGCTGCCGAAAATCAGGATAAATTGCATAAGACCCGCACAGCCGGCACCCAGGATTTTGCCGAACATGAAATGCTTGGGATTGGCGGAAGTGATCAACAATTCCATGGCACGGCTACTTTTTTCTGTGGCAACGCTCATGGCAACAAACTGCCCGTACAGAAGAATCAGCATATACAACGCGATCATCAGAATGTAGGTATAAAAAAAGGTGTTCAGCTGATCTTTACCACCATGGGTCTGGACCACCTCGCCGGATACGGCGGCAGACAAAAAGGCGGCAATTTCTTCTTCGTTTGCCCCCAACTGTGAAAGAGCCAATGCCTGGTATCGGGTTTTCATGACCTCATTCACCACAGTCTGGGTGGTATCATACATCCCGATGTTTTTCACAATATATTGATAGGAATGATCCTCCAGAATAAAAACGGCGGATTCGTATACGCCCTTGTCCACATCTTGTTTCAACTCGTCCGCGGATTTTTCCACCATTTCAACGGTCTTATCCGGCATGGCGTGTTGAAAATAGGCCAAGTCCCCCGCGTCGGTCACCCCCCCTAAGGCAATCACGGCTTTTTCCTCGGTGGTTGTATCGGAGGCGAAAAATTCGGAAATCCGCGGAAAAGACAGCACAATGCCGATCACCACAATCAAAAACAGGGTGATTCCCAAAAAAACTTTATTTTTGATGTAATTCATACTTTCAAATTGAAAGATACTCCAAAATCGCTTCATGTCTACACCTCCGTATATTTGACAAAAATATCTTGCAGGGTGGGTTCAAACACCTGCACCCCGTCAAAATCAATACCAAGAGCGGCCATGGCAGAAATAAACTTTACCTTGTGCCCTTCGGCACGCAGACACACCGCCACATGATCCCCCTGCACCTCTTTGCAGGCGATATAGTCCGCCAACCGTTCTCCGATGGCGCTTGCCAGTTTAGGCGCTTCAGGGGAGGCAATCACCAACTTTTTCCGATCAGTGCTCCGCTTGATGTCCTTGATTTTCCCTTCCAGCACAACTTTTCCATCCCGCATGATGGCAATTTTTTCACAAAACTCTTCGACATAGTTCATCATGTGGCTGGAAAAAAGCAAAATCCTGCCTTTTTTTATCACTTCCGCCACCACGCCTTTTAAGAGCATGGCATTCACGGGATCCAGTCCCGAAAAAGGCTCGTCCAAAATGATGATGTCGGGATCCGTCACCAAGGCGCAAGCAAGCTGGATCTTCTGCTGATTTCCTTTGGAAAGGGTATCCAGACGCGCATCGGCATACTGGGTCATTTCCAGACGGTCAAGCCAGGATAGGACGGATTCTTTGGCGTTCTTTTTTGACATGCCCCGCAACATACCAAAGTATGTCAATTGTTCTGAAATTTTCTTTTTGGGATACAACCCCCGCTCTTCGGGGAGATAACCGAAATTGATTTCACGTCGGTTGATAGATTTTCCGTCTAAAAGAACTTCCCCCTCGCCGCCAAAGACACCCATGATGATACGGATGGCGGTGGTTTTTCCTGCGCCGTTTCTGCCCAAAAGCCCCAGCGCCGTCCCACTTTCCACCGAAAAGTCGACCCCTTGGAGAACCTGCTTGTCCCCAAAGTTTTTGTATAGGTCTTTCACTTCCAATTTCATATCGGCAAACACTCCTAACACATAATAAAATGAGTATATCATACTTAAGATCAGAGGAAAAGGTTTTTGAATAACTTGACCAAAAAAAGGAAATTCTATACCCAATGACGTTCTTTCACATACCATTCGCTGCGTTATCATACCATAGTATTCCTCCGACAGAAGGTTCGAAATGGTTTTTTTCACTTTATTTCCGTGAGAAGTGTGAAAAAACAATTATAAATACCGATCTTCACACATCCAGGCTCAAACATTCCCCCCTTTTGCATTTTTTAGCATATAAAAAAACAAAGAAAAAAAGATCCTACCCTGGAGAGAAATACCATGAGAGGGTTCATATCATTTTACCATGGAAAAAAAGTCGCCTGTGCCCTTATATGGATAATGTGTATCCTGATATTGGCAGGATGCGGGCTGCGCTCCCACCCTCCCTTGACCTTTCAGGAGAAAATGGCCTGTCGCATTGAATATTTCCCAGCAAAACAGGCAACGGATGGCAAAGCAGAAGAAGTTTCCGACGTTTTAGGAGACGGGGAATTGATTTTATCGGTGGAAATATTGGATGTGGTTCACCAATTTGTACGGGAAGGTAACCGCATGGACGGGCGGACACTGACCACGGTGAAAGTGAAGAAGGTGCTGGATGCTAACCATACCATCGGAGCGGAAGAAAACACCGAGCTAAACCTGGTACAGGATTATTATTTTTGTTTCGAAAACGATATGGATTTCGCCCGCTATATTGAGGGGTTGGGCGGGGTTGTGTATTATACCACCGGAGGTAAGCCCTTATCATTTGAACTGGCAGACGGGCAATATGAAGTGAAACTATATGAGGGGATTTCCTATATTCTGTACGATGGCAAAAACGTCCTGCCCATGGAAACCGGAAAAGAATACCTGGTTGTAATCAACGATACAATCCCCCCCTGCCGCCCGTTGTATGTAGTCCCCACGGAAAACCGGGAAATTAAGAAGATTCCCGGATACGACCATATCCGGCTGGATGACACCCACATGAAATGGATGCAATGCCTGTTTGATACGTATCGAAAGTAATCACACGCAAACCGCATCTTGACGGATACGGTTATATTGTGAGCCTTTTCCTTTGATGAGGTATCTGCCGTAAATGCGCCTTGATTGGGCTTTTCAAAGTCCAATCAAGGCGCATTTCTTAGCTTATGAGTGATTGTGTTGTCGCAACATCGTTTTACCACAGCCCCATGATTATTTTATCGGGGATAAGCCGTCAAGAATTTCCTTTTTTCTTCGCCAGTTGGGCATATGGCTGTCCATAATTTGGACAAATCTTGCTCCATGATTGGCTTCTGCCAGGTGGACCAGCTCATGGAGAATCACATAGTCCAGACAAGTTTCGTCCGCCTGAACCAACCAAAAATTGAAATTGATTTTTCGCTTTCGGACATTGCAGCTTCCCCACCGCGTTTTCATCGCCCTTACTTGCCAGGAGGCGCAGGGAAGCCCCGTCACTTTTTCCCAGAAGGACAGCTTTTCCCTAATGGCATTCTTACATTGTTCCCGGTACCATTTTTGGACAAAGGCTTCTCTTTGCCGGTCAGTAGTGTTCGCTTTCAACGACAAAACCGCTTTTTCCTCCGATAGCTCAAGGTGATTGATGGGTTGTCCCTCTTTGACTTCCAGGATATACATTTTTCCCCACACCCGCAGGGCAGCCCCGGTTTCACAAACCGGGATCTCCAACAGTGTCACGGCACGTATTTTCTCCACTTGTTGACGAATCCAGTCTTCTCTGCCCAAAACGATTTTTTTTATTTCTTCTATGGGTATTATTTTCGGTGCTGTGATGATTACCTTACCGTGGGGCACTTTGATACATACATTGACATTTCGGATGTTGTTTTTTTGAATGATGGTAACAAGAATACCGTTGATGTTATATTCCATACGCTGTCCTTTTTTACACAATTATTATATACAAGTGCGATTTGACAAACATTATACATTTTTTTACAGAATTCTGTCAATTGCCATATATACCAACTTTTTTAAAAAAATATGTGAAAATTTCCAACCACAAGATATAGAATAAAAAATGGGGTCATATGTCCATAATCAGTGAAAAACGTATGAAGTTCGCATACGTGTATGAACAATTTACAATTTTTTGTTAACATAACCGTTAAAATTTTGTAACATATCACCATTGCATATATTGTCGATTTCTGTTAGACTAAACTTGTATTTTTTCTTGAGTAAATTCTAAAAATGACTGTCATTTGAATGCGGAAAGGAATGATCAATATGCGCCTTTTGGAAGAGCGAATCCGTACCGAAGGGAAAGTGTTGGAAGGCGGCGTATTGAAGGTGGATGGATTTCTCAACCATCAAATCGATGTAACTCTTCTGCAAGAATTGGGAAAAGAATTTTTTCGGCTATACCATAACTGCACCGTCAACAAAATACTGACCATCGAAGCTTCGGGGATCGGTATCGCTTGCATTACGGCGCAGTTTTTTGATTGCCCCGTTGTATTTGCAAAAAAAAGCAAGTCGAAGAATATTTCGGATCAGGTGTACGCCTCTCAAGTTGAATCCTTTACCCACTGCGTGACCAACACCATTTTGGTGTCCAGGGACTACCTGAGCGAACATGATCGGGTGCTGATCATCGATGATTTTCTTGCCAACGGCGCGGCTATAAAGGGTCTGTTGAATTTGTGTTACCGGGCCGGCGCCACAGTGGTAGGATGTGGCATTTGTGTGGAAAAAGCCTTTCAGCCCGGAGGCGAACGGATTCGCCAAACGGGTGTTCGCGTAGAATCCTTGGCCAGAGTGGCTTCCATGTCCCCCGCGGATGGAATCACCTTTGTACCTTAATGTAGGTTTATAAAGCAATTAAGCTTTGTAAATAGATATGAATACAAATAAACGGAGGTAAAAACATGAAGAAACTGCTTTCCCTGCTGTTGGTCATCTGTTTGGTCGCATCCATGACTATGCTGGTCAGCTGCGGCGACAAAGACAACGACAACGGCAAAGACAACACGGGCGACGGAGACAACAATAAAGGCAAAAACAACGAAAAAGACGACGAAAAACCTACCTCGTTCCCGGCCATTTCCAAAGAAAACCTGAAAATCGGCGTGATCCATATCGGTGATCCCGCAGACGGTTCCGGCTATTCTTATACCCATGATCTGGGCATCCAGGGCATGCAGAGAAATCTAGGTTTGTCCGACAATCAAATCGTTCGCAAGCTCAACGTAGACGATGGTGACACCACAGCCATCCGTACCGCCATCGAAGAATGCATCACGGACGGATGCAACCTGATTTTCGGTACTTCCTACGGCTATATGCAACCCATGAATGATTTGGCCAAACAATTCCCCGAAGTTCTTTTCTCCCATGGCACCGGTTACATGTCCAATGATTACAACTTCAACAACTACTTTGGCCGCATTTACCAGGCCAGATACCTGGCTGGTATCGCTGCCGGTCTGAAAGCAACCCAGGGTGGCAAAGTGGGTTATGTGTCTGCATACGGCACCGAATTGGCCGAAACCTGCTCCGGTATCAACGCGTTCGCTCTGGGCGTTCAGTCTGTAAACCCCACCGCGGTTGTGTATGTAAAATCCCTCAGTTCCTGGTATGATCCTGGAATGGAAACCGCTTGTGCCAATTCTCTCATCGATATGGGATGTGAAGTCATTGCCCAACACTGCGATACCGCCAACCCCCAGATTGCTGCCCAGACCAGCGGCGTGTTCGGCTGCGGCTACAACAGCAATATGACCCCGCAGGCCCCCAATGCCCATCTGACCGCTCCCATCTGGAATTGGGATGTGTATTACACCACCGCAGCCCAGGCTGCCATCGACGGCAAGTTCTCCGAAATGGGTAACTACTATGGCGGTTTGAAGGAAGGCTTTGTGGATGTATCCCCCCTGTCCGACAACTGCGTGGAAGGTACACAGGACAAAATCGACGCTGTGAAAGCCCTCATCATTACCGGTGAATGGGATGTGTTCTCCGGCGTAAAACTCTCCTTTGATGAAAACGGCGCTCTGGTAAAAACCGACGCCGATCTGAAAGACAATCAAGGCAAAGTGATCGTGGCAACCGGCGGTGCCTCCGTGGCTGATTCCGTCCTCCAGGGCTCCATGAACTACTTTGTCGCAGGCGTTGACCTGAAATAATTGTAACAATCCTAAATACATCTTTGTGCGAAAGGGCACTGCATACCGCGGTGCCCTTCGTAAAGTTTCATGAACCTAAGAGAGTTTGTATATGAAAGAAAAAACAACTGCCATCGAATTGAGAGGCATCACCAAAGTATTCGGAACAGTCCTTGCCAATGACAGCATTGATTTGATCGCTTATAAAGGCGAGATTCTGGCCCTTTTGGGCGAAAACGGTTCCGGCAAGACCACCCTGATGAACATGCTGTCGGGCATTTATAAACCCGACGGCGGTGAGATTTTTGTTAACGGGCAATCGGTGATCATAAACTCTCCCGAAGACTCTAAACGTTTGAAAATCGGTATGGTTTACCAGCATTATAAGCTGGTGGAATCCTTTACCGCAGCCGACAATATCTGGATTTCGGCAGCCCATGAAAACTATCCCCTGTTAACTGGGGAACGGTATGAAAAAATCCGCACTATTTGTGACAGTTTTGGTTTTGAAATCGACCCTAAAAAAATCGTAGGCGATATGGCTGTCAGTGAAAAACAGACCGTTGAAATTTTAAAAGTATTGTATAACGGTGCGGATATCTTAATTTTAGACGAACCCACCGCCGTGCTGACCCTGCAGGAAACCAAGAAGCTTTTTGCCATTCTGCGGAAAATGCGGGATGCCGGCTGTGCAATTATCATCATCACCCATAAATTGAATGAGGTGATGGATATTTCCGACCGTGTCACCATTTTGCGGAAAGGCAAAAGCGTGGCGACGGTGGAAACTTCTGCCACCACCGCCAAGGAATTGACGGATCTCATGATGGGGCACGCCATCAACTTGTCCATCGAACATCCCGAAGTCACCCCCGGAGAGATCCTGCTGGAACTGGACGGGGTCACCGTCAAAGGGGAAGAAGGCACCTTGGCGCTGGACAACGTGTCCTTCGAATTGAAAAGCGGAGAAATCTTAGGTGTTGCGGGGGTTTCCGGCTGCGGACAAAAAGAACTCTGCGATGCCATTGCCGGCTTACAGGCACTGGAAAACGGAAAAATTCTTTTTAAAGGGGAATCCATCGAAGGAAAAAGCCCTCGGGATATCATTCATCGGGGTATTTCCATGAGTTTTATCCCCGAGGACCGGTTAGGTATGGGCCTAGCGGCGTCTTTGGATATCACCAACAACATGATGCTAAAAAATTACCGGGACGGGCATTCTCCCCTGGTCAACCGCCGCAAAGCCATCAAGGAAGCCCGGCATGTAGTGCGTGAATTGGGCATCATCACCCCCTCCATTTCCACCCCCGTCCGCCGCCTTTCCGGCGGCAACGTGCAGAAAGTCCTGCTGGGTCGTGAAATGCTCTCCGCCCCTCAGGTCATGATTACGGCTTATCCCGTCCGTGGACTGGATATCAACTCTTCCTATACTATTTATAACATTCTCAATCGAGAAAAAGAAAAAGGCACCGGCGTGTTGTACGTGGGGGAAGATTTGGACGTGATGCTGGAGCTATGCGACCGGATTCTGGTGCTGTGCCACGGTAAGCTCACGGGCATTGTCAATGCACGGGAATCTTCCAAGGAAGAGCTGGGTCTGTTGATGACCGATGCCAACAACGCCGTAAACTTAAAAGAAGATTCCGATGGGAGCGTGGCGGTTTCCTACACCCCCCCTGCCATTAATATCAAAGCTTCAAAAAAAACCCGCCGTCCTTTGCTTCATTTGGTGCGCCGCCCCGATCTGACCTGGTATCAAACGGTTTTGACCTATACCGTGGGTATACTGGTTGCCGTTCTGATGGGGTCTTTGGTCATCAGCTTGAACCATGTGAATCCTCTGGAATATTTCAAAGCATTGATCGAAAAGTGCTTTATGATGCCCCAGGGTATCACCTTATCCAATAATATCAACCTACAAAACACCCTTCGCATGTACATACCTCTGGTGATCACATCTTTAGGCATCGCTTGTGCTTTTAAGATGAAGTTCTGGAACATCGGTGCCAACGGACAGTTCACCGTGGGCTGTATGCTGGGTGCCTGGGTGGGTCTGATATGGGGCGATTCTCTCCCCCACTGGGCGGTCATGCTCCTGATGGCGCTGGTGGCCATCGTGGGTACGGGTATCCTGGGCTTGATTCCCGCACTGTGCAAAGAATATTTCGGCACCAGCGAAACTCTGTTGACCTTGATGTTCAACTACATCGCCATGTATGTGCTGTTTTATCTGAAAAAAACCTATACCTTCGGTAAACTCAATTTTGCCGGCGTACCCAATAACCGCGACTATGAAACCCTCCCTGAAAATGCCTGGCTGGGCACCACCGATTTGGGGAGTGTTACCGTAGACAATTCCCTGTTTGTGGCACTGGTATTGATTATCATTATTTTTATATATTTTAAATTTACTAAACAGGGATATGAAATCACCGTGGTGGGTGACAGCCGCAACACCGCCCGCTATGCCGGCATGAACGTGAAACGCATCGTTTTCCGCACCATGTTTTTATCCGCCGCCATTGTGGGTTTGGGGGGCATGCTTCAGGTTTCCGGCTTTGCGGCAGGTCACCGGCTGGGCGGCAACATCACCGCCGACGTGGGCTGGACAGGCATCATCGTGGCATGGCTGGCAAAATTGAATCCCGTGGCTATCGCCATTTTGTCTTTGCTGATTGTGGTCCTCCAGAAAGGAGCCACCAGCGTGGAATCCAATTTCCCCACCATGCCTTCCTCGGTTTCCAACATTTTCATCGCTCTTTTCCTATTTACCCTGTTGGCAACAGACTTCTTTATGAAATATAAGCTTGTTGTTCTCCCTCCATTTCAGACGAAAGGAGGCAAAGAAGCATGAGTGCCTTGATTGCTTATTTATTTGCCGCCATCGCCCGCAGCACCCCCCTTCTGATGGGTACCACCGGGGAAATCATGACGGAAAAAGGAGGCTCCTTAAACCTCGGTGTAGAAGGCATGATGGCAGTAGGCGCCATCACCGGATATTTGGCAGCGGTGACTTTCGACAACCTGCTTCTGGGGATCGTAGCATCCTTCATCGGTGCCGCTTTATGCGGATTGTTGTATGCCTTTTTGACCGTGACCCTCCAGTCCAACCAAAACGTCACCGGGATTGCCCTATCCACCTTCGGTGTTGCCTTGTATAAATTCATCGGCAACCGTATGACCCAATGGGACGGCGGTTTTCCCGTGGCAAGCAAATTTCCCCATTTGACCGGAGTCCTGCGTATCCAAGGCATTCCCGTGCTACGAGATATCCCCTACGTAGGTCCTTTGCTTTTTTCCCATAACCTTCTTGTGTATTTCGCTGTTTGCGTTTCTGTTTTGTGCTGGTTGTATATTTTCAAAACCAAAAACGGTTTAAAACTCCGTGCCGTGGGAGAAAATCCTTCGGCGGCGGACGCAGCCGGAGTCAACGTAGGCCGATACCGTTATATCCACGACATCATCGGCGGCGGCATTTGCGGCATCGGCGGTTTGTATCTGGGTCTTGTGACCAACGGCAGTTGGAACGAAAGTTGGATCAACGGCACCGGCTGGATTGCTGTGGCTCTGGTTATATTCGCCAACTGGAACCCCCTCATCGCCATTTTCGGTTCTTTCTTCTTTGGTATGCTTCAGGAATTGACCGTGAGAAAAGGAAATTTGGTAGAAGAATTCCCCGGACTATCCTTTTTGAATGACATACCGGATGATTTTTACAACCTGCTCCCCTTTGCCTTCACCGCTTTGGTACTGATTCTGGCAGGTGTGTTGAAAAGAAAAAATGCTGAACCTTCCGGGCTGGGGCTCAATTACTTTCGGGAAGAACGCTGACTCCTTTGAAAACAAGCACGGCATTGCCGATGAATGCGGTTATTGCTGTGCTTGTTTAATTAAGTATTGTAAAAATAATTGACAATTTATGAAAAATGTGTTAGAATCATCAATCTACACAACATTGAAAGGAGTAACCCTATGACTTTGGCAAAGAAAATTCGCATCGCCATTGCCGGTTGGGGTAATTTGGGAAAAGGGGCGTGTCAAGCCATTTGGCAATCTCCCGATACCCATTTGATTTGTGTGTTCTCCCGTCGTGATCCCGCCTCCCTGCAGTTACCCGACCACGTGGTGGGTAAACACATCGATGAAGCAAAGAACATGACAAACGATGTGGACGTCCTGTTGGTGTGCGGCGGATCCGCCACGGATTTGCCAAACCAAACTCCTGCCTTTACTCGGTTGTTTAATACGGTGGATTCCTTTGATACCCACGCCAAAATCCCGGAATACTTCGAAGTGGTGAACCGTGCCGCCAAGGAAACGGGTCATTTGTCCGCCATTTCCGTCGGATGGGATCCGGGTCTGTTTTCTTTGAATCGTTTATATGCAAAAAGCATTTTACCCGTGGGCAATACGTATACCTTCTGGGGCAAAGGGGTGAGCCAGGGTCATTCCGATGCCATCCGCCGTGTGAGCGGCGTGAAAAAAGGCATACAGTACACCGTGCCGGTAGAAGATGCCATGCATAGAGTCCGCAGTGGGGAACATCCCCTCTTATCCACCCGGGATAAACATATCCGGGTTTGCTATGTGGTACCCCGGAAAGGAGCGGATTTAGACGCTATCACCCGCACTATCCAAACCATGCCCGCCTATTTTTCCGACTATCATACCCAGGTGCATTTTATCACCGAGGAAGAGTTCGATGCCAACCATACTGCCATGCCCCACGGCGGCTTTGTAATCCACAGCGGCAAAACGTTCAGCGGCAGCAAACACATCATCGAATACAGCCTAAAACTGGACAGCAACCCGGAATTCACTTCTTCCGTGCTGGTGGCAGCCGCCCGGGCGGTATACCGTATGAAACAGGAAGGAAAAACCGGCGCTATCACCTTGTTTGATATCCCCCCGGCGTATCTGTCTCCCCTTTCAGGAAATGAACTGCGACGTCAATTTCTATAAATCCCCCCTTTCAGACAAACTATCAAACTTCGATGACCCACCGAGGCTTTTAACCTTAGTTTTTAATCTAACTTACTCATTCGTTTTATTAAATAATTGCGTTATCCCTAAAAATATGCTAAAATGCAAAAAATACATCGATATAACCGGAGATGTACCCATGAAGCAAAAGAATTTCATACAGACATACTTTCCCAATGTACCCATGATGATGGCGGATGCTTTTCTTGCCATCATGGCATCGTTTTTGGGAATTTGCCTCCGTCTTGATTTTGATTTTGATAGCATCCGACCCATGATGACCCACTTTGTGTATGGTATTCCCCTCCTTGCTTTGTCAGTCATGATCATATTTTATTCCGTGGGGATTTATAAAATCATGTGGGCGTATGCCGCCATCAATGACGTGGTGAAAACCGTGGTGGCAGTCCTGTTGCCCTTCGTTTTCCAATTTGTGTTTCAGGAAGTGACCTACGACCTGCTGAAACCCACCCATCGGGGAATGATGAAAGTATCCGGCTGGTCATATCCTCTGGCAATTTTGTTGGCGGTGGTGTTTATACTTGCGCTAAGAATGTGCATCCGCCGCAAAAGCACCAGTAAATCCAAGACGGAGAAAAACCATCCTGTCATGATCATCGGCGCGGGTGACGCGGGGGCGAATTTGTACCGCAACTTTGCCAACCATCCCGAATACAATTACCAAATCGTTTGCTTCGTTGACGATTCCTGTTCCAAAATCGGGCGGCAGGTATACGGTATTCCCGTGGTGGGCAACCGCTACGCCATCATGAAAGCGGTCGAAGAATATGAAATCAAAACCATTATTTTCGCCATCCCTTCCTGTCCGTCCAAAGATAAAACAGAAATATTGAACATCTGTTCCCGTACGAAATGCGAACTGAAACTTCTTCCCTCCATCGATCAGATGCTAGACGGGCAAATCCGCATATCCGATGTGAGGAAAGTGGAATTGGACGATTTGCTGGGCAGGGATCCCATTGCAATCGATGTAGATACCGTGGCAGGCTATGTGGAAGGAAAAACCATCCTGGTGACGGGGGCGGGCGGCAGCATCGGCAGCGAATTGTCCCGTCAGATCGCCTCTCATCATCCCAAACAATTGATTTTATTTGACGTATATGAAAACACCACCTATGAAATTTTACAGGAATTAAAACGTACTTACCCCTCACTGGATGTGAAAGCGTGGATCGGATCCGTTCGGGACGAAGTGCTGCTGGATCGGCTGTTTGCCACCTTTCAACCCCAAATCGTGTACCACGCGGCGGCGCATAAGCATGTACCCCTCATGGAGGACAGCCCCAACGAATCGGTGAAAAATAACGTGCTTGGCACGTTGCGTATCGTCCGCATGTCGGATCATTACAAAGTGAATCGGTTTGTCCTCATTTCCACCGATAAAGCGGTGAACCCCACCAATATCATGGGGGCGACCAAACGCATTTGTGAAATGATCATCCAGTGCTATAATCAAAAGAGCGAAACAGAATTTGTAGCGGTGCGCTTTGGCAACGTGCTGGGCTCCAACGGCTCGGTGATCCCTTTGTTCAAACGGCAGATCGAAGAGGGTGGTCCGTTGACTGTAACCCATCGGGAAATTATCCGGTATTTCATGACCATTCCCGAAGCGGTTTCCCTGGTACTCCAAGCAGGAGCCACGGCCAAGGGCGGGGAAATTTTCGTGCTGGACATGGGAAAACCCGTTCGGATTATAGATCTGGCGGAAAATCTCATTCGTCTGTCAGGATTTGAACCCTACAAAGACATCAACATCGTGTTTACGGGGTTGCGGCCTGGTGAAAAGCTGTATGAAGAACTTTTGATGAACGAAGAAGGTCTTCAAAGTACGGAAAACAAACTCATTTACATCGGAAAACCCATTGATATCCAAGAAGATACTCTGTTTGCCGCCCTGGAAGAACTAGATCGGGCGGCCAATCGGGAAGATCCCGACATTCGGGCATACGTGCAAAAAATAGTCCCCACCTATCATCCCAACTGTTAACGGAGGTTTCTATGACCCATACATCTCCCATCGCCATTCTTCTTTGTGCAGGTCAGGGCAGCCGCATGCATGATAACCGCACCCACAAGGTTTGTTATGAAATCGCAGGGATCCCTGCCATCCGGCGTTCCCTTTCCCATTTTCGCCGGGCAGGGGTGGAGCGGTTTTTGGTGGTAGTGGGATACAAAGCCGCACTGGTCATGGACTGCCTTTCCGGCGAGCCCGGTGTGCAGTTTGCGTTTCAAGCCGAACAAAAAGGCACGGGGCACGCCACCTTGTGCGCTTTGGAATTTTTGGAAAAAACAGGATACGAGGGCCTGGTTATCGTAGCAATGGGGGATAAACTCATTGCGCCCCGGGTCATTCGGGATTTGATTGAAAAAGCCCGGAACAACAGAAAAAAAGTGGTGTTTGCCGTTCAACCCAAAGCATATAATCCCTCCGGCGGGAGAATTGTCATGAAAAACGGCCGGGTTTACGGCATTTATGAAATGATGGACAGTTATTTGCTTTCCCTCTCTGGCTGTCGCTCTCTGGAAGAGATCCGAACTGCCGTGGATACCATGCCATTGAACCCTAAGAAAAAGGAACTCTTGCTATCCAAAGCGACAAACATGGCCATCATCCCCTCTTCCGTATCATTAGCCGGAGAATTCTTTACCCATACGGAAATCGAATCCACCCCCTTTGTAAATACCGCCACCTATTTATTCGATACGACGTCATTGAAAACGGCCCTGGAACAGGTCGATGATGACAATGCCCAAGGGGAAATTTATTTAACCGACGGGGTCAACCGCCTAAGCATGGATGGCGGCTGTGATATCGTTCCTTTAGAAGACCAAATGGAAATGCTCTCTTTCAGCACCTTGGAAGATATCGAAACAATCAGTGACTACTATCGAGGGAGAGAAATATGAGCATTCTACTGCCTGCATCCAAATGGATTGAGCGCATTCAAATCTGGAATCGGTATACCAGAGAGCAGTTTGAGCAAATATATGGCACCAGTCCCACCGCTTTGGACAATCGCCGGGAAGCATACATATCCTTATTAAAAGCGTTTCAGGAAAAGTACGGAAATAAAAACGTCATCATCGCCCGCAGCACGGGTCGGGCCAATTTAATGGGAAGACACATAGAACACCGTGGCGGTAGCATCAATGTGATTTGCATCAATCGGGAAGTGTTGTTGGCAGCCTCCCCCCGCAACGACGATAGGGTGCATTTGTCAGATCTTTGCCCGCGGTTTTTCGATAATTCATTTTCCATTAACCGGGACTACAATTTATACCAAACAAACAACTGGAAACACTTTATCGAAAGTGAACCCATTCTCTCCTTGGTACAGCAAAGTAAGGGGGAGTGGATTAACTATATCCGGGCGGCGGTGCTGCGACTGCAAATGGCATATCCCCACATTCCCATGCGGGGCATGGACATGATGTTCAGCGGCGATATTCCCTGTGCAGCGGGGGTTTCATCTTCTTCCGCCATGGTGGTATCTACCATGGAAGCGGCCGTGGCATTAAACCAAATTCCTATCAGCGACAAGGATTTTGTGGAGTTGTGTGGTGAAGGAGAATGGTTTGTGGGCTCCCGGGGCGGCGCCGGCGATCACGGGGCGATGAAATGCGGCTTACGGGGGAAGATCACCCATTTAAACTTTTTCCCCTTTTCCATTGGAAAATCTGTTACTTTCCCCGGAGATTACCAGCTGATTGTGGCAAACAGCTTTGAGGAAGCCAAAAAAAGCGCGGGTGCCAAAGACATTTTCAATCAGAAAGTGGCATGTTACGTCTTTGCGCTCATGATGATCAAGAAAATGTTTCCCCATCATGCCCCGAACTTACATTATTTCAGAGACATCAATCCGGATACCCTGCGGGTCGGACAGGACAAAATATACAGCATGCTGTTGGCTTTGCCGGAACGGGTCACCCATCAAGAACTTTACTCTATGCTGCCGGAATGCAGAGAAGAAATCGAAGAAGTGCAAAAATGCCACCGCATACCCGATCACTATGACATCCGGGGCGTGGCATTGTACGGCATAGCGGAGTGCATGCGGGCAAAAAAATGCATCGATATGCTGGACAACGGAGATTACCCCTCCTTGGGCAGACTGATGAACATTTCCCATGACGGCGATCGGGTCAATAAAAACGGAAAACCCTTTTCCTATCAGGTCAGCGACGAATATCTGGAAGGGCTCATTGCAGACATCCGCAGTGGGGATCCCGTCCGGGTAGAGCGGGCACAGTTGTACTACCAGCCCGGCGCCTACGGTTGCTCCACCTCAACCATCGATGAAATGATAGATTTCGTCAACAACTGCGATGGGGTTGTGGGATCGGAACTGGCAGGAGCCGGATTGGGCGGTTGCATTTTAATTCTGGTTCACCATGCCCATGCCAAAAATCTGCTTTCCACCCTGCAAAAACTGTATTATGAAAAGCGCAATCTCCCCATGGGCGCAGACATTTATACCCCCATCGGCGGTTCGCTGGTATTATAATCCCTTTCATTTGATAAAGGCAATCGAGCAAACCCATAGTCACCTTATGGCAGATGCTTGCCCTCTCCTTGTTATAGGCGGCTCGCTGGTGATTAAAACCACGCATTACATAAAATACGAACATGTTCCACACCATTTTGTGATGGTGTGGAATATTTTTACCTTTTCAACCCTCATGATGGTCTATATATAATAGAAAATGAAGGTAGGCGATCAATAGTAAATTTTTAAATTAGTATAAAAAACGCATAATTACTTATATTATATGAAAAATGAAATGGGAAGTTTTCATAATAGAACCGTAAGGGATGATGTATCCTACCTCTCCCTCTCATTTGATATCCAAACCATCCTTACAGGCCCCAACAAACCATAAGTTAATCACCCCTTCCCCTGAAAATATACTAAACCGGTCATGATTAGACGAAATACTACACATTCTGATGAACATTATATAAATTCGTATGCGATTTTTTGTTATATCGATTGACAATGAGACAATTGTTTGATATTATAACTATAAACCGCATAGGAGATGATGAGATGATTACATTGCACGATCTGATCCGCATAGAGCTTTTTAGACAGTATGGAAGTCTGCGGCAATTTTCTTCTCGCACAGGCATTCCCCTCTCTACCGTTAACTGTCTCATCATGCACGGTATCAACTATTGCTCTTTTAATACCGTGGTCACTGTGTGTAATGCTCTATCCATTCAACCGATAGATCTATATCAAGACGAGGGAAAGCTGCTGGACCGCCTGGAGTTGTTGGATACCAAAGGGCTGAGAGCGGTAAACGCTATTTTTAAGATGATTAAAGATGAAACATTTAATATTTAATAGAAAAATAGCAAAATTCATAAAAAAATCATTGACATTTCGTCATTTCTATGTTAGAATAACCTGAAAAATATTGTGAAAGTTGAGGTGAAAAAAATGGATTTACTCACTGCAGCCATCAAAAAGGAAATCGCTCTTCGTTACAAAAGCGTACGTCGGTTTTCCATCGAATCCGGCATACCCCAGTCTACCTTGGTCAGTGCTCTGAAAAAGGGTTTCGGCGGCACATCATATGATACGGTTATGTATATATGCAAGCTTTTAGAGTTGAACCCTTTCGATTATTCCCCGGCAGGTCAACAGAATCCCCCCGTCACGATAACCTCTGCATATTACGAACTGGATCCCATTGGCCGTCATACGGTAGACTCTATCATCACGGTTGAACTCCTCCGCTGCAAAGGCAGTGTGATCGGGTTGGCCGCCGCATATGAGGGTATGGGTTTAGAAACCTTCGTATCCCAGCAGGACCAGGCAGAAGCTGCCGAGGCACTCAGAGAAATTAAAAAAATCGATGAGTAAGTATGATGACAACAAGAAAACTGGTGAAATCTTTTAAACATGAATATGCTTTAAAGGAGATAACCCCCTGCAGTCTAAAAAAAACTCTGAGCAATCATGGCTACACTTTGGTTTATTTCAGCCATTTAACCAACTCGGAGCCGGTGGCTAAACTACTTCTTGCCTTAGGTTTAACGACCTATGCCATGACCGTGAATGCCTTCACTTACAAAGATTGTCAATTTCGGCTGGTTTTTATTTTAGAAAACTTATCGGATGAAGAACAAAAAGTATTGTTGGCTCACGAATTGGGGCATATTGTCTTAAAGCATACCGACAAGAAGTGCTCGGGCACTGAAGGTATCCTTCGGGAAAAGGAAGCCAATGAATTTGCACTGGAGCTACTGCGTATTCCCCAAAAAAAGCCTTACTTCATAGCGGCAGTCTTGTGCGTCACGGTTCTCTCCATTCTGTTAACCTTCTTTCTTGTTATGGAGGCATCTCATACCGTGGTAACGGGTGATACCAAATTTTGGGTTACCACTGCCGGCAAAAAATTTCACCGTAACACTTGCGGGTGCATCAAATGGAACACCAGCATATCCTCCCTTTCTTACAAAGAACTGTTGGAGGAAGGGTATGAGCCTTGCAAATTGTGCAATCCCTTGGATTAACAAAAAGCAGACAGAAAGCAAATGCTTTCTGTCTGCTTTTTTATACTTCCAAAAAGTACGTATCGGGATAGGCGGGATCAAAACATTCGCTGGCCCACATCAGAGTGACCATGTCTGTATCTCCTATGTTTTCGATGTTATGGGTATATCCTACCGGGATATCCACCACTTCCAGCATATCTCCCGATACATAGTAGGAAAAAACCGTACTATCATCCGGTTTGCGGAATCGGATGACTCCCTGTCCGCTGACCACCAAAAACTTCTCGTTTTTGGTATGATGCCAGTGATTACCCTTGGTGATATGAGGTTTGGAAATATTCACCGAAACCTGTCCCCGCTCAGCGGTGCGAAACACCTCGGTAAAACTCCCCCGGTGATCCTCGTGGCTTTGGAGCGGGTAGGAAAATCCGTCGGTGGGTAAATAGGATAAATACGTGGCATACAGTTTTTTGGTAAACGCATTCCCCATATCGGGAATGCGTTTGTTTTCGCGGCACCCTTGAAAAGAACGGATCAAATCGGCAATTTGTCCCAAGGGGATGGTGTGGACTGTAGGAACATGGCAGTAATCCCCGATTTGGTGAGCCTGCCCCGACAGCGCCCGAATCAATTCTTCCACCACATCGTCGATATATACCAGATTCATCACCACATGCGGATCATGGACGGTGATGGGCAGGTTGTTTGCAATATTGTAACAAAAAGTGGCAACAACACTGTTGTAATTGGGTTTACACCACTTTCCGAACACGTTGGGGAACCGATAAATAAAGACGTTGGCACCCGTTTCTTTTGCATAGGAAAAAAGAAGATCTTCTCCGGCTTTTTTGGACTGGCCATACGGATTGCCCAGCGCCGCCTGGATGGAGGAGGACAACAAAACAGGACAGGTGTTGTTATGTTTTTTCAAGGTATCCAATAACACAGAGGTGAATCCAAAATTGCCTGCCATAAATTCTGATGGGTCTTTAGGACGGTTGACCCCCGCCAGATGAAATACAAAGTCCGCCTCTTTACAGTAGATATCAAGCAAAGCGGGGTCGGTGTCCACATCAAAAGGAAATATGGTCAAATCGAAGGAAATGAAGGCGTTTTTTTCATTGCCTTTCTGGATGTTATGCAGCTGCGCCGTGAGATTTTTCCCGATAAACCCCTTGGCGCCGGTGATGAGGATGTTCATTTGTTTCCCCATCCTTTCAGTTCCTCTTGCATATACTCCAAAGCCAATAATTTGTCTTTCACTTCTTCCACGGTCAACAGGGTGGTATTGTTGGAATTGAATTCCCGCAATGGATTACGGGTTACATCGCCATTATCAAAGAATTTATCGTAATTCAAATCTCGTTTGTCACAGGGAACCCGATAGAAATCACCCAAATCCATGGCATGGGTGCATTCTTCATTGGTCAGGAGAGTTTCGTACATTTTTTCCCCATGACGAATGCCGATGACATTAATGGGATTCTCTGATGAAAACAATGATTTTACCGCCTGTGCCAGGATGCCGATGGTACAGGCGGGTGCTTTTTGCACCAGAATATCCCCCGATTTTCCTTGTTCAAAAGCAAACAGCACCAGATCCACCGCTTCGTCCAAAGACATCATAAACCGGGTCATAGAAGGTTCGGTGACGGTAAGAGGGTTGCCGCTTTTAATTTGCCGGATAAATAAAGGGATGACCGAACCGCGGGAACACATGACATTGCCGTAACGGGTACAGCAAATGGTTGTTTTTTCCGGCGGCACGGTACGGGACTTGGCAACAATGACCTTTTCCATCATGGCTTTAGAGGTCCCCATAGCGTTGACGGGATAGGCCGCCTTATCGGTGGACAGGCAAATGACCTTTTTGACGCCCCCGTCGATGGCGGCAGTCAGCACATGATCAGTGCCGATAATATTGGTTTTCACCGCTTCCATCGGGAAAAATTCACAGGAAGGCACCTGTTTTAAAGCGGCGGCATGAAATATAAAATCCACCCCGTGGATAGCGTTTTTCACCGAAGCCAGATCCCGCACGTCCCCGATGATAAACTTGATTTTATCCACACAGTCGGCGTACAGAGACTGATACATATGGCGCATATCATCCTGCTTTTTTTCATCCCGGGAAAAAATACGGATTTCTTTTAAGTCGGTTTTCAGGAAGCGGTTGAGTATGGCATTGCCAAAACTCCCGGTTCCCCCGGTGATCATGAGCGTTTTATTGGCAAACATATTTTTCTCCCCTTTGGTTGATTCTAATATATTCATATCTGTTTTCTTGCAACAAATTGTTTGATAACTTCCTTTGAAAAGGTATAGCTTTCCATGCGAAACAAGACAGACACCCCTCCATAAACCCCCAAACCCACCAGAATTTGGATACACAGCAAAGGAAGAACAGGCAAAGGCAGATAACCTGTGAGATAGACAGCCCCACCCATGACGGTGGATAATAGCAAATTGGGCATAACATCCTGCAATTGTTTGAGAGGGCCGTATCCGATGAGGATATAGTTGGGATATGCATTGATAAAAAATTCTAGAATGGCGATGATCAATACCACGATGGAGATCATCATCACCCCTTTGTGCATGACCAGTAGAAGAGCCGCCACCGATACCACTTTTTTCACTGTTTGGAGGATGAGATAAAAATCACTCCGCCCGGTGCTTTTGATGGTCTGGATGTTGATGGTCTGAAGGGGTATGAGGATGTAGACAAAGCAAAAAACCTGGAGATATGGCACGCAGGGAAGCCATTTTTCGGTAAGTAAAAGCACCACGAACGGCTTTGCCACCATAGCCATCCCCACCAGTAGGGGGGTCAGCAGATAGGTGCTGGTTTTTATGCCCCGCTTGACCATGGCACGGATGGCTTCCCGGTTATCCTGTTCCCGGGACATAGCGGGAAAGAGAACGCCGCTGATGGACGTGTTGATGGTGTCGATGACCAGACGGGGAAAACTTTCCCCTTTGTTATAATACGCCAGATCCCCGGAGGAATACACTTTGCCGATGATGAGAGTCCGCAATTCGTTGTATCCCACTTCCAAAAAACCCGCGGCAACCATTTTCCAGCCGTATCCGATCAGATGTTGTAGCCGCTGCCAGGAAAACATCCACTTCGGACGCCACTTCACCGTGAAAAACAGCACGCAAATGTCCATCACGGTGTGAACCAGATAATTGACAACCAAGGCCCAGACGCCGAATCCCAGATACGCCAGGGCAATTCCTACCACCCCTGACACCAAGGTGCCGGCGAGGGTGGAAAAGAAATATTTCTTGAACATCATGTGCTTGGAGACATAGGCATGCTGGACATTGCTGACGGCAATCAACGGAATACGCAGAGCCAACACCCGCAGGGTGGGCACGACCAAAGGACTGTGATAGTATACCGCAATGGCGGGAGCGCAGGCATAAACGATACCGAACAAGATCAAAGAAAACGCGACATTGAAATAAAAAACCGAAGAAAAATCCAGTTCGTCCGCATTCTTTTTCTGAATGAGCGCAGAGCCGAAGCTGCTGGTCACAAAAACGTTGGCAAGAGCGATAAACACCAAAAGAAGGGCCACCAGACCGTAATCTTCCGGAATCAGCAGACGGGCGAGAATGAGAGAAATGACAAAAGACATTGCCTGGGCACCGAACCGTTCTCCAAACTGCCAGAACAGACCCGACACCACATTTTCACGATTTGACATGTATGTGTTACTCCAAACTTTATTTTAAATCGGACAGATGGATTTTTTTCGCCATGAGCAAATCCCCCACGCAATCCACTTCGGTCCAGGAATACGTACAAATATCTTCGTATTTCAGAGAAAAATCATGATTGAAAATCATTTGTACCAGGGCATTTTCATACCATTGGTCATACATGCTGTTTTCCACCATGGTGCAAACTTCTTCTTTGAGCAACTTAGCGGAATCCCGGTCCAGTTTTGTGATACCGGCATATTCTCCGTAATAGACTTGAAGCTCTTTGCTCATGACCACCACGTTGTCCCCGTTGACCTGTACATTATAATCCCCATCGTTTTTGATGGAACTGTCTAAGAATACCATGGGACGATCCACGGGTTTGCACAGCTTTTCGGCAATAAGTTTTTCTTCCAGCACCACATCCCCGTTGATGATGGTGATCTGTTCATCATCCATATATTCTCGAGCAAACCACAAGGAAGCGATGGAATTGGTCACCGCGAAAAAGGGATTGAACAGGAAGGAAGCCCCTTCCACCCCATGTTCCAGGGTTTCATGGGCAAAGCCCGTCACCGCCACGATGCGGGCGCCCCGGTCATATTTACGGATAAAACCCACCATCCGCTGCAACACAGTGGTGTTTTTATCCAACTTATACATGGATTTGGGTGTTTTCAAAGTCAGAGGATGGAGGCGGGAACCTTTTCCTGCCACTAAAATGATATAGGTCATGTATGACACTCCTTTCTTTTACCAAACAATGGCGCCCACACGCAGTATGGACTCTTTTGGGGGGAATTCGACGATACAGCCCACCTTGGCGGCAGTTTTCACCACATTGATCCCAGCGGCTTCCAGGGACATTCTCGCCATGGCGGGATTATTGCATTTCTCGATGCCGCAGCCGTTTTTACACAATTTGCAGGACCCGCCGATGAAAGACACGGCGGTGGCATTGTCATGCTCCCACAATTCTTTTTCCAGCGCCAACAGCCCTTTATGGAGAAACAAAGACGAATTCACCCGCACATCCGCAAAATCCTGTCCAATCAGAGGGAGAGCCAGGGTAATGAGGACGCAATGCTCGTATTCGGATAAGACTTGCCTATAATCCAGTGCCGGAATCCGGGGCGGGCATTTCCAGTTCACATTGTATTTGGGGCAGTAAAAGCAATTGAGCTTTACCCGTTCCTCAAATACCATGTCTTGGGGACACATGGGGTAGGCGCGCCATTCTCCCGTGGGATAGAGAGAACGTACTATGTTCAAAAAAAGATGCAGATCTTTCATTCTTTACTCCTTGGCCAATGTATGGCCCGTTGAAACAGCCATTTTACATCCAGTTTCCATGCATGAAACCGGCTTGGGGAGGTATCTACCCTGGGCTGCAAAAAATCCAGCAGTTCACTTGCGGGAACAAACCACCCGTTTCGAGCGGACAAATCATCAATGGTGTCCTTGAACCCTTGGTTCAAATGTCCCTCTTCGTCCACAAAATCATACCCGAAATGGGTGTAGACGATGCAGACACCCCCCTCTTTTTCCAACGTATCCAGATTCTTTTTTGAGAGCAGGGATAAAAAGGTGGATAGGCGCAGGCCATCGGAAGAGGAAAACCACAGATTGGAATACGTATCTTTTCCGTACTCCCGGGTGGGAAAGCGGTTGTCCGCTTGTAAGGTATTCACCTGACGAAACACCCGGTTTCGGATGTATGTAATATGTTCTTTGGCTTTGTCCCCCCAGAAATAAGGGCTGTCTTTTTCATCCCCCCGGGAATGGACGGTGGGTTTGAATCGTCCGTACAACTTTTGAAACAGGGGTGAAAACCGCTTGGAACCCCAGTACAAATTTTCCTCGTTTTCCCCATGATTGATATGTAATTTGGGATAAAACCCCAACGTTTCTTTGAAAAATTCCAAGGCCGCCAAGGTTTCGTCTCGGGTAAAACCGCCCGACCCGGCATTGTGAAACCCGATTTCAAACCCTTTTTTGGATAAATCCTGCACAAAATGCCGATATCCTTCATCCGACAAAGACTCCCCTTGGTAATGGTCCCGGGAGGGATACACCCACACGGTTTTGGTGGTAAAAATCCCTTTTTCAAACAGGTATTGATATACCGGCCGGACGTTTTCCACCGTTGCTCCGTCGGTATCGTCCACCACGGTAAAGGCAAAGGTTTTCCCCTGGGGCCATTTGATTTTATTTGCCATATCTATCCCCCAAATCACACTCTATGATCCCGTGGGTGGGTTGCCGCTTTTCGATGGGCGGCATCCGCATGTAATCATGATAGCACATGGTCAGGATTTTTTCCTTTTTTCTGGGGGCAGGGAAGGTCTGGCATTCAAAGGGGATATCAACCAAGTCTGTCACGTCTCCTATGTCAAAAAGGGGCCAGTGTCTCCCCCGATGGCAAAGCTGATTGACCGTATGCAAAGGAAACAAATTCAAAAACCGCATGATGCCTTCGGTCAATGCGCGGCAAAGCCGCAAGGGCATCCAACCGTACAGGATTCTTTTGCCCCATCCCCCGTTTTTTTTCCCACGGGGTAGGAGCTTATAATTCCGAACAGATTGTAGTTTTATCAATAAAGCGGTTTGCAGTTTAAAAACCGGTTTCCACACCTTATCCAGAGGGAACACGTCCACATACACGCCCTGATGGATATTCAAATGAGAAAAAATGGCTTCCACATACCGGGTACCATTCAACTTAATTTTTAAAATAGACAAAGGATTGTTTATGTTTGCAAAATAATCTTCCGCATAATACTCTTTTGACAGATATTTTTTAACCACTCTTTTAAATTTATTATAATTTTTACGGGTCATGGCAATATCCAGGTCGTCGTCCCAGGGAATGAATCCCCCGTGTCGCACCGCCCCCAGCAAGGTGCCGCCGTATAAGAAATACTCAATCTTGTGTTCCCGGCATAGGGCATCAATATCGGTCATGATGGATAAGATCACCGCTTGCACATCCCGGATATCGTGTCCGCAAATTGCATACTGTTCCATGTTGATTTCCCTTTACTGTTTTGATTGATACACCTGAAATAAGCTTTGGGCAGAATGCTTCCATGTATACCCATTGAATACGGTTTTCCGTCCCGCACGCCCCATTTGTTCCCGCTTTTCGGGGTATTCATAGAGATAGCACAAACGTTCTCCCAGTTCCTTGCTTTCCTGTGGTTTTACCAAATAGCCGTTTTCACCGGAAAAAATGATCTCCTCGATTCCCTGTCCCGCACACCCTACCACGGGGGTCCCGCAAGCCATGGCTTCCAGATACACGCAACCCAATGCCTCAAAATAAGAAGGCATGGCAAACACATGGGACCTGCTCAGACAGTTTGCCACCTTTGGATAGTCCATGGCGCCGGTAAAAACAGTTTGTTTTTCAATCCCAAGCTCCACGGCCAAGGTTTTGAGTGTTCCCTCCATGGGACCCGTTCCCACCACCACCAGCTGCACATCGGAATGGATGTTTTTCAAGTAAGAAAAGGCATGGAACAATGGCAAATGCCCCTTGATGGGAATGAGGTTGGCAACAATGGAAACGGTAAAAACATTTGCTTTTTCTCCGGGCACAAACAAATCGGGATCAACCCCGTTGTACACCACATGAGAATTTGTGTGGGGCAATCCTTCCCGGATCCGGTCACATACCTTTTGACTGACGCCAATCAACCCATCGACACTTTGGAGCAGGAATTTTCTTCGCCATGCCAACACCTTTCCCAGCATAGGATGGGCTTCGTTGTAATCATGCCACACGTTTTGACCGTGGAAATGGAGAAAAGTTTTCACGCCGGCTTGTTTGGCACACGAAATGAGAGAATGCTTGATGCAGTCGGGGGCCAAATGGATGGACAAGCAATCATATCCCCCCAGCAATTGAGTTGCCAATGATGCAAAGGAGCCTTTAATTCCATAGGTCAGCAGGGATGCTTTTGTACGTGTAAACCCGATGCGGTACATATCCAATCCTCTAAAATGCTCTTTTATTACGTGTGAGGTATCCCCCCCCTCCCAAGGGATCAGCACATCCACCCGATGTCCCAAATCCATGAGCGCTTTGGCTTGCTGATAAAGATATACACAGTAATAGGGGCGATTTTCCTGGGGAAATTGGGTGGAAGCAAATAATATGTTCATAGTTCATTCCTTTTCACAGCCAAGTACATTTGATCCTGTGAAATAGGCTTTGCCCGGCTGCAAGGACCCGAGGGGGGAATGTCCCCTTCCCCTACCGTGAGATATCTGACCAGTTCCAGCAGACGTTTGGCAGCATTTTCCCCGTTCCACTCCGAAGTGATGGTATTGTAAGCCGCAAGTCCCATATCATACCGCTGTTTTGGATTTTCCAATAACGTTTTGATGTGGTGATACAACGCGTCCCGATCGCCGCTGGGATACACAAAACCGTTGACCCCATCTTGGATTAAAAAGGGGACCGCTCCGGCAGCCACCGATGCCACCACGGCGCAGCCGGAATTCATGGCCTCGTTGAGAACCGCGCCCCATCCTTCCCGATAATCGCTGGTGAAGAGGAATATCGCAGCTTTTTCCATCAAATCACGAACTTCCGCAGTGCTTTTTTCCCCATAAAACCTGACACACTTCTCCAAAGATGCGTCCTTGACTTGTTTTCGCGAATTTTCTTCTTCTTCTCCACTCCCCACCACATGGAATCGGAAGGAATATCCCTCCTTGGCGAGCCGTTCTATCACCGCCACCCCATCCAAGGGACGCTTGAAGAAAAGTAACCGCCCCGCCCAAAGGATATCCACCGGTTCGGTGGTTTTTTGAGCCATGAGCGTAGAGGGATCATAGGTGCGCATAAGGGGAAAATATCCCCATTTGAACGTTTTTTCTTTATAATGGCGGAATCTGGCACAATCCCCCGCGTTGTATCCGCTGGCGCAGAGCATATATAAAGGGTAGGATTGAAACCGGCCATGATGGAGATAGGTGCCGATACGGGCACGAAGATACCGCCTCCATCCCAGCCCGTCACGATAGAGCCGTTCCAGATAGCGAAACGTCAGCTTGCCATTTTTCAGCCGTTTTATCATCCAGTCATCGGATGCAAAACCGATGATCGCCGCATCCGCCTCCCCAATCAGAGAAAGGCAAACCTCCCGTTCTTCATACCCTTTCTTTACAAAAGGGTAGTCAGAAAGAGAAACCCGGGCACCCTTAGAAACAAAGGTATCTCCCCGATCCTCTTCCTGCACAAAGGTAAACCCCTCCCCCAGCAAGGCATACATGGCTTGACAAAAGGGAATTTGATGGGGAGTGAGGGCATTGGATACAAAAACCACTTTCACCGTTATACCCCCTCCTCGTTATCCCGAAAGTTAGACATCATGAGAAACGATGCCACAAAAATATACAAACCCATACCGTTGGCATACAAAGAAGCCTCCGCTGCCCCCGATGCTATGAGCCCGATAAATCCCGCCAAAGCAAAAGAAGTCAAAAGAGTGGTACATTTGCTGTTGGCTTGTAAACAGATTTTAATATGATAATAGGCAAAAAGCAAATAGTTGATGATTCCATAGGAGGCCAAGGTGTCAAGATGGGTGTTATGCAGTTGAAAAGATCCTCTTCCTCCTTCAATGATGCTGTATCCGCCGATGATAGGGTGAGCTTCAAAATAAGCAAGGGCGTACTTCCAAATTTCAATGCGGCTATCGTTGGCTTTTTCCCCGTATTCGATCATTTCCCGGTTGCTTTCCAAAATGCCCGCTTCGAATAAAAATATATAACCCAAAGCAAACAACATAGGATACAGCATCATGGCCACAATACTGACCTTGTTATAGGGATATTTCTTTTCAAACACTTTATATAAAATAAAAAAGGCAGCAATCCCCAAAGCAATCCAGATATTCCGCGCTTCAGTTTTATAAATAAAATAGCACAAAAATCCCAGAAGGACCGCCACATAAAAACGGGAACGGCGGGTTTTCATCGTTACAAAAGTATAAATCAATAAAAGCGCGGATACAAAAAGCCACATCGCCACAAAGTTTGAGTTGGAAAAATCAAAAGTCAGACGTCCACCGGGCGTGTACACACCGGGAAAGAAGAAACGGATCACATATGCGGTGCTGATGACCAGATTCAAATTCAAGAGCAGCCTGATACTCTTTTTTTCCGGAGGCAAATTTACCGCCAAATAAAACGAAATTAGGGTGGTGAGATAAATGATGTACTTTTTTATATAATCAAAAGAAACTTTCCCCCGGAATACCGATACAAACGAAAGTATGGCGATGCAAAACAGGGTGATGAGCAAAAACCTGTTTTCCTCGGTGATATAGGTATGGCGGGTGGCAAAAAGCACCAGCAGCAAAAAGGTGACCACAAAAGAAAGCATAAACAAGAGGGAGGTAATGGCGGTATATCCAAACATGGAGGTCAAAGCAATCCCCCCGGCAATCCAGATATTGATGCGCCAAATGCTGTTTTCCAGCGTGAACCCCAGAATATCCCGGGGATAGTTGTTCTGTTTCATGGATATGACTCCTGTTGTGCTTTGTTCAAAATATCCTCATATAGCCCCATCAATTGACCCACATTGGTTTCATAACTGAAAGACTCCCGGGTGGTTTTCACGCAGGCATCCCTGTAGTAATCCTTGCCGTTTTTAAAAATCTCCTGTACATATTTATATACCTGATCCATATCCCCGGGATCGGCGGCATAGCCACCGCCCTTTGCCACCAGTTCGGGGCATCCGGTGGAACGAAACACCACCGCGGGGGTTCCGCAGGCCATGGCCTCGGCAATCACCTTGCCAAAGGTATCTTCCAGGGAAAAATGAACGTATACATGGGCACTGGAATAGAGTTTTGCCAGCAATCCCGTATCGCTGACATATGCCACATGGAAAACTTTTTCTGATTTTATGGGACGGTCACACTGCCCCACCACAATAAACTGGGTGTTTTCATCCACCCTTTGTATGAGTTGCTTTAAGTATTCATACCGCACGGACCCCTCTGCCCAGGACACGGACACACAGATAACGGTAAATTTTTCGGGATCTGCCCCAAACCGGGCAAGGACGTTTTCTTCTCTGGGATAAAACACCTGCAGATTGATCCAGTTGTAGATACGCTCAATGCGGCGGTCTTTCAGATACGACTGTCTGGCCTGATCCGCTGTCCAATCGGATACACCCACCACCGTAAGATTGGGAATGCCGGCAAGCCAAGCTTTTTTCTCCCGGTGCATTTTCCGGGTGAAATCAAAGAAATAGCTGTGGGGATACTGATGTACCACCTCTTTGGGACAGCGGTAACAGGTTTCTTTCCATTTATAACAGCCCCGTACCGTATAATGGGCGCATTTTCCGGTTAAGATCCAGCAGTCGTGGAGATTGTAAACCACGGGTTTTCCCGCTTTTTTCAGATAGCGAAACAGCAGCGGGTAGTGAAGATAATGGGCATGAAGATTACGCAGATGAATGATATCGGGATCAAACCGCCGTATGTACCGAAGCAGCCGTTTGGTGGCAAAATACATACAATGCCCGTGATACCCCGTGATCCTACCGAGAATGTTGGAAACATAATATTCTGCTTTCGTTCCGATTTTATAGGCGTTGGGGGAATCATGTTGCCCCACCCCGTAAGCGGTGCGGCATTCGTGTCCGGCTTTGACAAGAGCCTGTTCCACTTCGAGGCAGGTTCTTCCCGTGCTTTTTTCAGCATACACACTGTTGATTTGTAATATTTTCATGTATTTCCCTCACAGATGCTGCGGATGATGGCATTCATCTGTTTCCCATTGGTGTTCAGATGATGGAATACCCGGGCCTGTTTCAGCGCAGCGTCAATATAACTTTCACGCAGAGCTTCTTCATCGATCAGCTCTTTGATTTTATCATACAACTCGGCTTGATTTTCTATGACACAGCCCAGATGGTTGTCTTTGAAATACGCAATGCTTGCAATGTCGGGGGAACCGTACAGGATACTGCAGCATCCGCTTGAAAGCATATCGGCAATTTTGGTGGAAAAGGCATATTTGATTTCTTTTTTATGCCACGCGGATTGATTTTCCATATGCAGCACAAAATCGCTTTGCTTTAAAATCCGCTGCACCTCGTCATAGGAAACCGCACCATGCATCCGAATGCCGTTTTGCTCGGTCAGCTCTGACAAATGATCCCCCCGGGAAGCGGTATACACATCGATATGATACCCCAAGCTTTTGATCGCCCGGCCCATTTCCACCAACGGTTCGCATCGTCCGACGGCGGGGCCTAAGTTCCCGGCATAGGTAAAGGAAACAGCCTGCTTGTCAAATGCCTTTTCTGTGCGACGGGGTTCCAACACAGTGGGTTTCATGATGACAGTCCCCGACGTGGTAAAATATTGTTCATAATCCCGCTTCAGGGCATCGCAGAGATACACACAGTGAGAAGCATATTGCATGGTTTTTTCAAATTCTCTTTTGTATGCCTTGCGGTAAATTTTGTAAAGAAGGGAATGTTCCTCTTCATCCTTTAAGTAGTAAGCTTCCGATTGATGGATCATCAGGGGAATCTGCAGCTTTTTCGCGAGGGTTCGAGCCAGTTGATACAGGTAGGTAAAATCCCCCGGCTGTAATACAATGATTTGGGGATCAAAATCAAGGATCCATGTTTTGAAACGCCGATTGTTCCAAACCTTGGATGCCCAGACCATATTCCGGACCAAATGCATCCAGGGGCGGTGTTTTTTTCCGATCTTATCTGCTTTTGCGGCGGCACCGGGGGTATCCTTCAGTTCCTCAGCAGTAAAAAGCATGCTTTTCCCAATAGGTTTGAAAAAAGGATTGGTCAACTTATTGACCACCTCGTTGTCAGTGACGCAGTAATAACGAAAACAAACCGGGATATCCGGCCTCATGTCCTTAATGAAAAACTGAGCTACCTTTTCCGGCGGATACTGATGAAAATACGCCGCCAGCGTACTTCCCATCGAATCCGATGTTGTAAAGGCTGTATGGCTGATGACCAAAACGCGAGGGAATGGCTCCATAGATTACTTTCTCCGTTTACTTGGTTTCTTTTTCAATTCGGTTTACAGGTTTACAAAAATTCCTCACGCCTTTAAAAGAATATCTCAGGGCATCTCCAAGGGAAATATCACCATGCCTATGCCGAATCACATCCTGCACGCACAAAAAAGGTGCCCAAAATTTTGACACGGCGGCAAACAAAACTCCTTTGTCGTAGTAGTATTTTTCATTGTATCCACGAAACCAGGTAGACTCTCTTTCATCGGAAAGGGTGGCGATGCTGTCGGGAACGGCATAGATTTTCAAGCCTTTTTGCAAACAGCTGTGTAAAAACAAAGTGTCTTCCCCGCTGGAATGGGGGGTTCCGCCCCCAAAATTCTGATTAAAGAAAATCCCGTATTCGGAAATACTTTTTCTGCGAAAGGCAATGCGGGCGGCGCCATACCGCATGAAATTCCAGAAGCGAATCCGTTTCACCTTTGGATTGGAATATCCCGTTGAGGCTGTTCGTTCGATGTTGAAAATGAGAATGTCCGCTTGAGGGTATCGAGCAAACCAGGTTTTGACTTTCTGTTCGTATCCGTCGTCGAAGACCATATCGTCATCTGCCAGGATGCAAATGTCCGCCGTAGCTCGCATGAGGGCGTTGTTTCGATTCAGCCCCACCCCCCGCTCACAAAAGGAAAGATATCTGATTTTGTGACCCTGATAAATAAAATTCTCGATTTCATTTCTGTCACACTGATTGCCGATGATGGCATCAGATTGTATATTCATTTTTTGTAACAGCCCATGGTTTGTTTGATGCATGGACGCTACCAATACTTCCACTGTCATAATAGACACCTGCTTAATGTAAGTCCGAAATAAAATCACAAAATTTTTTTGTGTAATCCCGTTTCAATGCCTTAGAGCAGATCGCCACCTCTATATCATCATGAAAATAACGACGGCATTCTTCCAGGATTCTGTGTTTATTTTCCTCGTCAATTTCCTGTTCCAGGTTGATGGTCAGTTTTCCCGGAACTGTCTGCACAGCCTGATAATTCCACATGTGTCCGTAAGTCCGGGTGTAATTTTTAAATATATAGTACAATGTCAAACCGGGATATGAATCTTCTTTTCCGTAAATCAGCTTGCCAACCCGACCCGAAATTTCCCCGATGCATGTATGCTGCATACCGCAAGGGCAATGGGATGAGCGATCCAACACGATGCCGTCCCCCAGTTGATAGCGGATCAAAGGAACGGAAAAAGAATTCAGATTGGTGATAACTGCTTCCCCCTTAATTTCTTCCACAATCACATTTTCCATGATGATGTGCTGCCGCCCATATGTACATTCATAGGCGATTAGCCCCGTTTCCATAGAACCGTATTCGCTGATCATTTTCTGTCCAAAGGCTTTTTGCACTTCATCCTGATAATAGTCGTAAATCTGTTCCGATGTTCCCTTCACCATTTTCAGATGATAGGGGCCCAGTTTCAGGCGATTGATGACCTTGGCCACCTCATAAATCATGGAAGCATAGCCTTCAATATAGACCGCTTTACAAAGCTTGTTTGCAAAGGCGATAATTTCCTCCTCTTGATAGGAAAAAAGGCGAAACCGATTCATCAAACCATCCATCAGCCTGACTTTGCATGTTTTGGCAAAATGGTTGGAATAACCCCAAAAATACCCGTTCTTTTCCCAGGGGTTCACACCATACCAGGAATATCCCCGCAGTTGGGCAGCACGGGCGGAAGTATCCCATTTTTCATTGCGGTCAAGGCACAATGCCTCTCCAGTACTGCCGGATGTTTCTGCATAGTAGGATTTTCCTGCGTGGATATTGGTCATTTCATCCAAATGGTTGATGACAAAACGCTTGTTTATAATAGGAAGCAGGGACAGTTTATCCAAACAATCTATTTCTTCCGGAAGCATATGCATACGATCGAACAAGTTTTTGTAATACACAGTTTGGTCATATGCCGTACGTAGCTGATGGCGAAGTTTGTTGAGCTGCAATGCCTTCAACTGTTCAATGGACCACTTTTCCGTTCTTTTCAAGAAGGCATATTCTTCAAATAAACGGGGCCGCTGTACCTTGACACCCAGCTTATATATGTATTTTTTAATACCCATATATGTACCTCTTGGATTATTTATATTTGTGCATGCTTACAAGTCCATACAGAGATCCGATGCCATAGGAAATATGAAACAGCGGAAAAAGAATCAATTTCAATAACCACGGGTTGGGCTGACCGGGATCGGCATTTTTAAAAGAAAAAACCACATCCAGAAGGGTATACAGCCCAAGCTCCAACAACAGTAAATATGCAAAGGGTCTCAAAAAGATAGAAATGATGCTCAAACCAATCACCGACAGCACAAAAGCAAGAGGGATAAAATGTCGCACACTCATGGAGCCGGGGCACAATTTGTTGGTAATGACATTCCATTTGCCGTTTTCAAAGGATTGTTTGCAAATCCCCGATAAGGTGTTCCGGCAAAAATAGTCCAGCATGATATCAGCATTCAAATAAATTTTGCCCCCGTTTTTTCGGATACGCTGATTCAATTCATAATCCTGATTCCGGCAAAGCCGCTCGTCATACAGCCCGTATTTCTCAAAAGCTTCCCGTCTGAACGCACCAAAAGGCACCGTATCCGTAAAACCCGACTGGGCATTAGTACGAAATCCCGAATTGCCCACCCCAAACTTGGAGGAAAGAACCTGGGAAAAGGCACGCCCGATGGGCCCCTTCCCACGGGTGCGCACCAGTCCCCCCGCATTGTCCGCCCCGGTAGAAAGAAGGGTTTTTACGCAATCTTCTACATAGGTAGCAGGATAGGCGGAATGGGCATCCAAGCGGACGAGGATATCATGTTTGGCTACCCGGATCCCGATGTTCATCGCCACGGGGGCAATTCTTTTTGGGTTGTCCAGAACTATCATCTCCAACCCGTGGTCTTGGGCAAAAGAAGCGATTGTGTCCTTAGTTTTGTCGGTGGAAGCTCCGTCCACAAACAAAATTTCCATCTTGTCTTTGGGATAGCTTTGGTTCAGAATGGACTCCATGCAGGCGACGATGTAATGTTCCTCGTTCCGCACGGGAATCACCAGGGAAACGGATATGTATTCTTTCATCATGTCCTCACAGCAATTGTTTGGCTTCGTCTTGCTTCATGCAGTAGGTGTCACAATCCACTTTTCCTACACGCAACAGATAATCGCCGTAATCCTCGGCAGTGGCCATGCCCTGGGTCTGTACATCTTCCCGGGCAAACACCTTTGTCACAGTTTTGAACATGATTTTCATATCGTTCACTAAGGTGATGTTTTCTATGTATTGCAAATCATATTGAAACTTGGCTTCCCAGGAAATATCGTTGCGCCCGTTAATCTGAGCCAAACCGGATAAACCGGGACGCACCGAATGGCGCTTACGCACATCTTGTGACATGAACACCATATCCCGCACCAATTGGGGGCGGGGTCCAATGATGGCCATATCCCCCCGGAGAATATTAAACAGTTCCGGCAGCTCGTCTAAACTGGTGCTGCGCAAAAACTGCCCGAAAGACGTGAGCCGCACATCATCCGGGAGCAAATTTCCCTTTTCATCCCGCTCATTGGTCATGGTGCGGAATTTATATAGCATAAAGACTTTTTCATCCTTGCCGGGTCGCTTTTGTTTGAAAATCACAGGAGCCCCCAGCTTGATCCGCACCAAAATTGCCACCGCAATCAATGCGGGGGCAAGAACAATCAGTGCCGGCAGGGTCAATGTAATATCTAAAATCCGTTTGATACCGTTTTTGTACATAGTTCAATTTTCCTCTTAGAAAAGACTGTTGATTATTTTAATCACGTTATCCTGTGCGTGAGCAGTCATTTTGATATCGCTGGGCAAACACAGTCCGCGATGGAAAATATCGCCTCCGACCCCATCCCCCTCTTCCATGGAAATAAAGGGTTTGTCGGAAAAGAAAGGTTGCATATGCATGGGTTTCCAAATGGGACGGGCTTCGATATTTTCTTTGCCCAATGCTTCCATGATTTGGGTGGGAGTTACGGGACAATTTTTGTCCAACAGCAAACAGGACAGCCAAAAGTTTGGTTTGGAATTGGCTGCATCGTAGGGATTCAGGGATAAACAGGAAATATCCTCGAGTCCCCGGGCATAGCGGCGATAAATTTCTTCTTTTTTATCTCTGTGTTCTTCTATGTGCAGCAGTTGCCCCCGCCCGATCCCGGCAACAATGTTGCTCATGCGGTAGTTGTACCCCAGCTCGCTGTGCTGATAATGGGGGGCGGGATCCCTGGACTGGGTGGACCAAAACCTTGCCTTTTGAATATCTTGCACCCGGTCGGAAACCAACATGCCCCCGCCGGAGGAGGTGATAATTTTATTGCCGTTGAAGGAATAAACCCCGTATTTCCCAAAGGTACCGGTTTGTTTTCCCCGATAGGTAGCGGACAAGCTTTCCGCGGCATCTTCAATGAGAGGCACGTTGTATTCCTCGCAAAGTGCCATGATGTCCGCTAGTTTAGCAGGCGTACCGTACAAATGCACCAGCACCACCGCTTTGGGACGGGGTTTTTTTACACCGTCGTAGAATTGGAACGCTTTTTTCAATGCGTTGGGGTCCATATTCCAGGTGTCTCGCTCGCTGTCAATGAGAACCTGCGTTCCCTTTTCATAGGATACAGGATTCACGGTCGCGGAAAAGGTCAAATCGGAGCAAAAAACAATGTCCCCTTGCTCCACCCCGGCCAGTTTTATAGCCAGATGCAATGCAGCGGTACCGGCAGTCAAAGCGGCGGCGGCGACTGAACCGGTATATGCGCAGATTTCTTTTTCAAAGCCGTCCACATTGGCGCCCAAAGGAGCAACCCAGTTGGTGTCAAAGGCTTCCTGCACAAATCTCTGTTCATCTCCGTGCATGGTGGGAGAGGACAAATAAACCCGCTGTTTTTGATGGATGCGGTGCATAAACATCTACCCCTTTTAGTCTGTTAAAATAACGTAAATAAGCTAATCATTATTTTTTTAATCATAACATATTTTTTTACATATTGCAATAAATCTCCATGAAATTGGTATACATATAATCAAATCGCCCTATTTTTTGTTACATTGTATCCCACTCCATCCATCCTGCATAAAAAGTACTGGGGATGAGGGATGATGACAAAAAAGGCTCGCATGTCAGCAAGCCTTTTTTATAGTACCCGTATCCCTTCATCCACCCATTCTCACGCTTCGGTTTTTCCTTCCCCATCGATGCTTTCTGTTTGGGTCAAAACCGTTTTTCCACCGCCATTTTCTGATAGCTCATTTTCACTTTCCTCTTGAGTGGGAACATCTGTTTCCTTTTCTTGGGCCATGGCGGGAAATTCTTCCCCCAGGGCATCCATATCTATATCATCGGCGATGCCAACCGGTTCCCTGTGGGGTTCCCCCTCCACCGCTGATACGATTTCGGGGTGTTCTTCCAGAATATCTACCACCGTGCTGCCATCTGTTTCGAACAATGTCTTGTTGGGAATCACATTGGTTCCGGCAACCACCCCTTCCTCATCGCACATTTTTTCCGTTCCGGGAACGGTCTGGCAGGTGACCCCCTCTTCATCCGCCGGCACCTTCTTTTTGCAGGCAGAAGCAGGCATGAGCGTAGCATTGGGGGCTGTCAACACCAAATAATGGAGGATGCTCCAGCAAATCAGAGGTAATCCCGCCACAGCGGCGATCCATTCATAATAATACACCACAGGGCTCATACAGGCAAGCCCCAGAAGCCCGTAAAACAAAGCGATTGAAACGGCTTTTTTTCGGGAAACGGGACCTTTCTTGATCCACATGCGGTATAACACGATGGGCAGCGGATAGAGGCAGAAAATCACAAACAATCCCAGGATGAGATAGAGTCTCCGGTCAATGGGTTCTATTTTCTTCGGTTCATCGGTCACTTCCGATTGATCGGATTCTTTCGGGCACTCGACGGGGACGTCATTCGGTTCTTTCACCGCAGGTTTTTCGGTGGGATAAACCAAACCGGGAAGCACCGCATTGGAAAGAACGGATTTAAAACCAGGAAAATACCGACTGATTCTATGCCCGGTAAAATCAAAAATATAGGCATACCCGTTGTGGACCCAAATACAATTATATCTCCATTGGGGTACTTCCTGCCCCATGAAGGTGTCCAAATATACATATTCGCACTCAAAATATTTGTTGTTCTTATACTTGGTTTTGCTCATGAAGCGTTCATCCATTTCCAGCAGAGAAGCGAGCTGGTCGGTGCGAATCCCATTGAAATTGATTTGTTCCCGCGTTTTATCCTTTTTTTCCAGTTCCGACATCAATTCCCACAAATCAATTCCGCGGAAAATGATTTCACAGTCGGGATCTTCCACATGGGCAAATGAAAGCTGCACGTCTTTGTTATCTTTATATGTATCGGTCTTTACCCATCCGGCAGGGACCGTAAACTGCATGCCGCCGGCATCGTTAGAATAGACAAACGGTTCTTTTGCCTTGCCAAAATCAATTTCAGGCTGTACGGGCTCCTGATCAAACACAATCGTATCCACGATGGAACACATATACTGTTCCCACTCATCGTTTAGCGGCCTGCCAAAGGGGTGTGAAAATGGTTTTACAAACATATAATCATAGGGAAAAAATATGATGTCGATTTGTTTGCCATTGATGACCGTGGTATATTCCACGATATATTCCGCGATATAATCTGCATATTCTCTGTAATCTGTGTAATAGGTTTTAATAAATTTACAGTTTCCCGCTGTATAGATTTCGGAAACAACCCATTCTAACTCCTCCGTGTTTTCATTATCTTTATTGAAATTCAAAAAAACCATGGACAAAAGCTCAGAATCGGTATATAAATTGTAATCTTCCTCTTTGCTTATTTTCATGTTGACATACACCTGACAAAAGTGTACATCGTCCCAACAAATGAGGTATCCATTGGTTTTTTTCATCATTTTGAAAAATTTCTCCACTGTCATATCATATGCAGTCTCAATGAACGGTTTTTTGAACTTGATATTTTCACGGGTGATGACCTCACTGTTTTGCGGCATGGTGATGGTAATCCCCACATCTTTCAAATGACACGTAGTCTGAGGACCGGCCAAAACAAAAAAGGGTAATGCAAGACCAAACAGAAAAACAACGGCTAAACATAAACTGCAAACTTTTTTCATGTTTCCTCCTAAAATCTTGGGTCATTCAAAAGATGACCGATGGTTACACGGTTGACGGGTGATTATATGAAAAACATACAATTATTTTGCAGAAAATCCCGATTTCCCCTACCAATTGATGCAAAATAGTACATTCACAGTATATCATAGTTTGTTTCGTGTTAAAACAGTTTTTATAAAAATAAGTTGCGAATATTCAAAAGAATATCAAAACAAGAACAGTCTCTTCCCAAAAAAACTATGAATTTGGGGAAAACTTATTATTTAACGCGTTATTTCTCTGTTTTTTGGCGCTTTCGTCTGTAAAACACCTCAGTCTTGGAAATCCCCAAGTTGATTTGACTTGCCATCAAATGAATCATTTTCAACAGAGATTGCTTGTGCACAAGGTTTGCCCCGGAGTTTTGGCAGTACCGACAGAAAGGCAATCCCGCACAAATACTGGATGGGTACGATTCCAAAAAGGACGCGCTCACAGTCCGAGAGACGCACACAGGTTCCGCACCCGATAGCAAGAAGAGTGTATATCAACAGTAATAAACAAATTGTTTTTTTAGAAAACGCATTTTTTCGACTCAACAAGATCAACAAACAAATGAAAGGGAACAGCAACAGCAGTACATATGATCCCATTAAAATAAGCATCTTTTTTTCTTGGTTTTGAACCCTGTGTCCGGAATCTTCTTCAGTGATATTGTTTATTTTTCCGGCAGGCTGATTATCAGATTCACCCACATGTTTTTCAAGGGATTCATCGGCGGGCTTTTCGGTGAGTCCCGTTTGACCCGGCAGCACCGCATGCATCAGCATATCTTTGAATGCAACATAGTATCGGCTTTCTTTCCCTCCGCCAAAGCGGAAGACATAGGCATAGCCGTTGTGAATCCAGACACATAACAGTCTGTCCGAGACCACGGTTTTGTTCTGCTCAGTTCGGGCAGTCGTCCCATCGGATACAAAATACTCGTTGTTACCATATGCCATCCGTACAAAGTAGGCATCTTGCTCCCCGATTTTCTCAGCCACCCACTTCCCTTTGACTTTTTCATAGGACAACTCTTCGCGACTGATTCCCTGCTTTTCATCACAAGATACTTGTTCCCACAAATCCACACACTGCACCTTTATCTGACAATCAGGATCTTCGATATGAGCTAGAGACAAGAGCAGGGATGGATCCTCTGGATCGGTTTTGTTTTTTGCCCAGCCGGGGAGCATGGTCAGCGTAACGCTGGTTTGGATGTTTTCATAGGTATGGCTCGGTGCTGCGACAATGTCTTTTTCGTGTGCAGGGGCAGGCACCTGAAGAGTAATGGTACGCAGGATGGATTCAATATAGTCGGCCGTTTCTTCTTCCAGCAGCGGTAGCTGCAAACATTCCCCATTCTTTTGATTTTTAGTGATTTCCACCAAAAAACCGATTTCTTTTCCGTCATGAACGGTGGTGTATTCCATCGCGAAATAGGTGCGGGATACATTCAAATACGTATTCCGTACAAATTTCAACTCTCTTGTTGCAAACACACGGGCATCCACCCACAGATCAAACCGATCCCGGTCTTTTTTTTGCTTCCCAGCATTGGCTTTCAGCAGCTCCGAATCGGTACACAGGTTGCAAGTTTTTTCCTTGCTTTTCACCATGGTGACATAAACATCATACCAATGCTCAAAGGGATTTTGATATACATAATTATGATTATCAAATCCCATGACATAGGCGTTCTTTTTCTTCATACGTGTTTGCATCTGTTCTACGGTCATGAGGTATTTGGCTATGTTTGAAGGGTCATCCTTACACGTATCCCGGGTAAAGTACTCCAGGGATGCGGGAAGAACAAAGGACATGCCCAGTTCTTTGATATCCGTCGTATGGAAATCCGCCCTTCCCGAAATCGGCATCACCACACCATGAAGTAAACAAAAAGCAAGACAGATACAAATGATTGTTTTCATCCTTCCTCCCGAAAAAAAGGAAGCGGAAAAGGGATCGTGTTTCCCCGTTGAAAGCAGCCAGAGAACGCCGCTGGCAAGCAGGAAAGGAATTCCCGCCATCAACAAGACGTCGATTTTCAGTGAAACTAAAAATCCAAACGTAAACGAGCAAAGAAAGACAAAAAGACACACCAGACACAGAACAGTTTTATTGCCATAGGCCTGCTTTCGAAGAAAAAGCCGATTCAAGGCAGCCAGCAGAGGAAATAACGTCAATGTCACATAGGCGATCACCAAAGCGACGGATTTGGCTTTCGCGGCAAGGCGTGGCTCATCATTGTCCCCCACCGTGGTATCATCGGATATACCGGAAACCAGCTTGTTCGTTTCACCCGTATCCATCGTGAGAAAATCGGCATCGGGTTGATTGGTAAGATGGGCAGTTTTCAACAAGGAAAGATACTCCTGATAACTGCTTTGGATGGAATCTCCCGTGTAATAAAATACATAGGCATAACCCTTATCCGGAAAAAGACCGAAAGCGGTGCTCTTTTTAAGGGCTTCCCCCATCAGACCGGGCGTTGAAAACCCCGAATATTCATAGTAGGTATTTTGATCGTAAACCGTTTTCTTGATATGTTCGACGGGGGCGGACATTAACTCCGAAAGCCGGATGCGTGTGAAAATCTTTTCAGAAATCGTCTCCCGTATAAGCTTGCTTTTTTCCTCTTCGGTCAGGTGTTCCCAAACATCGATTTTCAATAAAAAGACCTCGTTTTCCGGATGATTTCCATCACGCAGGGAAAGCAGCAGAGATTCGTCCCCGGCATAACGGTCTGTTTCGACCCATCCAGCAGGAAGGGAAAAAGAAATGCCGGTTTCCTTGTTTTCATAGGAGAATTCGCTTGCGGGAATCTGGATATCCTGTTCTGTGACATCCGCGGTATGAAATACAAGATTATCCATGATCGTCCGTATGTCCGCATAGCCGGTATACATATTGACGAGATCGTTCATGCCGTGAGAAACCCGCAACAGCAAATCACCATGACAGGCTTTCTGAAACGAGAGGCAAATTTCTTTGCCGTCCCGAACCGTAACCATCGTGTATTCATAGACATTTTGTTCTATGCCGGGTTCATCGTCATACATATCAATGTTGAACACAAACTTCGCCTGGGGGTGATAATATATTTGGGAATAGAGATGCTCCGGGTGAGTTTTTGCATTCTGCCACAACAATTCCCAGTCGCTGATGTGGGCGTAATCCTGCCGGGAAGAATCCGCCATACTCACCTGCATGGTAAAGCGTTCCTCTTCATCCATCGCCACCAGATATCGGTTTTTGGTTTTCATCTCCCCCAACAATGCTTGCGGGGTGTACCCGTACCATTTCAGTATTTTGGACTGCCTTTTTGCATTTTCCCGGGTAAAGACATCGGTAATCATGGGAAAGGTGATGGTCAGGCCCACTTCTTCCAGCTCATAGCTTTTTAACGAATAGGCAGACACGGAGCAAGGAACAAACCAAGAGAATACAAGCATCAAAACCATATACAAGCAGACAATTCGTTTCATTATGTCCTCCTTACATGTGCGGGGTAATTTTTTAACGTTCAGGCGGAAAATTATCGGGTTTTTTGCGCATTTGAATAAAATACAAAATACCGCCCATCCAATAGACCAGAAGAAGAAACCGCATCCAGGAGCGGGTGAAAAAGACAACCTGACAATAGGTACACCCTGCCCCAGCCAGGAGAAACAATATGAATAACAAAACCACTGTGTTGGGGGAAACGTTTTTTTTGCCCACGGTTTCCATCAGGAAAATGAACAGAGGAAAAAGAAAAAGCAAAGCAAAGGAACCATATACCGCCGTCGCCTTCCATCCCTCCTTCTTATCCTTATCAGGAGGCGGCGCGTCATTGTTTCTATTCGTATTTTCCGGTACACCGCTCAGGGTATATTCTTGCTTTTTAGTCGGAACGTTTTTGGCAGACACAGGGAAAGGCATACAAAAAGAACCAAGTAGTATCAATATCAAACACCCATAGAAAAATCGTTTCATAGTTCCTCCTATCCAAAGCTTGGGTGAATATCATCCAGGGTGGTTATCAAAGAAGAAGGACGAAAAATAGTGATTCTTCCCTTCATAGTTTACACTGATTTTCATACATTTGTCAACTGGTTTACTTAAATATAATGTAATACACTTCAAAAAAAGATCAACCGGCACTCTGTTGATTTCTTGGTATGAACGTTTCTTCGTACCAATTTACATAGGATACTACGAAATCAAAATAATAATGAAAAATACGGGGCAACAGCTCCGTATTTTTATTGTTTTTCTTTATAATATCGGGTAAGAACATCCATAAAGGAAACCCATTTCACCGCCGCCCTTCCGTCGGGAAGGGGATAAAAATAATACAGCCGTCCGTTGTGGTACAAATCAAACTCTTTACCCACGGTGATGGGAAATGCGCCGATGTTTTTTGTGGGTGTTTCAAAGGATAGCGCCTTCCCGTCCACCACACCCCGGAAGGTAAAAACGTCCTTGTCCAGGGAGATTTCTCCCTGCCCGGCATCGGAATTCATCTCATTGTTCCCATCGGGGGTACCCACCTTCACCTTGCTTTCCAGTCGCAGGGTTTCAGGATCCAGCAGGGATTCCTGCCAGAAATACCAGGCGTTGATGGTGGGAAACGGAGAGGAATGGTCAAAATGGTAGGCGGCATCTAAAGTCACATCCAGTCCGCAGGTACAAACCATATGATTGTTGCCGCCTTTCAAAGTTCCCTCCCCCATACAGTTCGGACAGCGGTACAAAATTCCGTCCAGCCCCAAGGTCATGTCTTGACAGCGGTAGGTCACCCCTTCCATGGCTTTTTCGTCGTCATGGAGGATAGATGCATCGATTTTTCCGCGAATTTCTTCCAAAGAGAGCGTGAGAATATCTTCTTTATGGAACAATTTTTCAGTGGTGACATAGATTTTTCCCCGACGGGAAAGAGGGCTCCATTTAGGAAAGGTCAAATATGCCCCGTTCCCCGTGATGGTGTACACGTCCACACCCAGTTTTTTCACCAATTCCGCTGTGCCTACGGTGACGGGCAAAGAATGCCCAAAGCAGGAAAGCCGCCCTTCGGGGAATAAAACAAGGATGTTGTTTTCCCGCTTGGCTTTGAGGATATTCATGATGGCGGACACGTCGACGGTATACATTTTTTTGGTGATCACATGCATGAGTTTTAAATAAGGGCGGAGTTTAGGACGAGTCATAAAATGCTCGCTGACCACATAGGTGGGGCGTTTGGGATACAACGCCATGGCGGTGATGAGATGATCGTTCCCCGAAATATGGGGACAGAGAACCAACGCAGGTCCGGAAATACCTTTCAGACCCGAACGATCAATTTTCATACCGTATCGCAGGAAATAATAGGGTATCAGCACCAACCCCGCCGTCCATAAAAGTAAGGCGTTTGGCTTTCCGATTTTTTTGGCTTTGGTTTTTTTCATGGTCCCATCCCTCCATTATTATCCAGTATACAATGAAGAATGAAAAAACGCAATGGAAATTGACAATGGTCACAATCCTATATTATAATAAAAAAAATATATAGAATGGGAAAAAGCCCATCCCTTTTGGAGTCGTGAACGAATTGCATTTGTCCTTTGATCCCCGTCAAGTCCAGACCGAAACCCTCTCGGCATACATCCGTACCTGTCTCCCTGCTACCATGGAAAAGCAAGTACTGTATGTCCTTTTTACTGTTACGGATGAAATTCTTGCCAATCTGTGCTGCCACAGTCGTGCAACCCTTGCCCGGGTACAGTGCCGGTATGAAAAAGGGCGTATTTTCCTCTCAATTTGGGATAACGGCATCCCCTTTGACCCCATAAAAGTGACTCCCTCCACCCAAAAGCAAATTGGCGGATGGGGGTTGTATCTATGCAAAAAATTGACGGATGAGATGCATTATACCCGCGTAAACCAAACCAATCGCTTGACCCTGGTAAAATACTACATAAATGATTAACAAGCCTCCCGGCAGATGCTGCCGACTTTTTTTAAAAAAAAAATTTTTCTACAAAAAACTGTTTTCCATGAAAGAAAAGCAGAAAGATTTATGGGTTTTTAGAGTTTCCCCTCATTCCATGGTTTCACAGGTAACACCGATTGTTTTAAAAACACATATGATGTAGCAATCTAACTTGTGAAAGGAGGGTAAACTTGAATAAGGTAAAATTCTTAGGAAAATCGGATGAAACTACCGGTATAAAGTTATTAAACCTTTTTGGCGGCGGCGGAAACTCCGGTGGCGGACACGGTGGCGATAACTCCGGTGGCGGCGATAGCGGACACGGTGGCGGTAACCCCGGCGGCGGCGATAGCGGACACGGTGGCGACAATCCCGGCGGAGGCGATAGCGGACACGGTGGCGGCAACCCCGGCGGCGGGGGAA
>DIRA01000019.1:0-5936 GCA_002427425.1 Clostridiales bacterium UBA5448
GTTCATATCCTATTTGACGCTTACCACGCTTACCCAAGTTATTGCCCATGCCGGGCGCACCAAAATGCGAAAAACCCCGACAGAATCGGAGTCTTTCGTGAGTCATCTATATTGTTACCTCTTTATGGTGGGGGTAGAGGGATTTGAACCCACGGCCTCTCGCATGTGAAGCGAACGCTCTAACCAACTGAGCCATACCCCCCTATGAGAAATGTCGCTGTCGCGACATTTCTTTTTGGTGGAGACAACAAGATTTGAACTTGTGACCTCTTGCATGTCAAGCAAGCGCTCTAACCAACTGGGCTATGCCTCCAAACGCTGCCGTGTGAACGTCAGCGAATGGTATTATAGCATAGCTTGTAATTTTTTTCAATAGGAAAAAGCAAATTTCTTTAAAAAGCAAATTTCTTTAAAAATTTACGATTGGAATAATGCCGCTACTCCAAGATAAGTGTTATATAAATCCACTTTTGATGTCAATTCATAAGGCGCATGCATCGATAGAACGGGAACGCCGAAATCTACAATATCCATATTTTTGGATGCCAAAAACTTGGCAACAGTACCGCCACCGCCCTGATCTACTTTTCCGATCTCGGAGGTTTGCCAGACAACGCCGGCCTGATTGAATAAATTGCGTATCCATCCCATATATTCGGCGGAGGCGTCAGAAGTACCGGTTTTTCCCCTGGCACCCACATATTTGCAGATGACCGCTCCTTGGTTGATCTGTGCAATGTTATATTTATCAAACACGCTGGAATAATTCGGATCATAGCATACGCTGACATCTGCCGAGAGACACTTGGATGCGGCATACATTTTCCGCTTGTTCTCTCCCCTGGCTTCTGCCATATCATCCATCATATCAAAGAAAAAGTTGCTTTCCAATCCCGTATTGCCCACGCTGCCGATTTCTTCCTTATCGGCAAGAATGACGCAAGAGGTATGAGGGGGAATTGTTTGCATATCCAGCAAAGCACGCAAAGAAGGATAGGCACAAACACGGTCATCCTGTCCGTATGCACCGATCATGGAACGGTCAAAACCCACGTCCCTAGCTTTGTATGCCGGAACAAACATCAGTTCGGCAGACAGCAAATCCTCTTCGCAAACACCATACTTTTCATGCAGCAAGGACAAGAGTTTTTCTTTAAGTTTGCCGTCTTCATCACGTGCGTCCATGGGTTCGCTGCCAATCACAGGGGTAAGGGATTCGCCCGGAATCCCGTCTCCCAATGTTTTGGCAGACTGCTCTTTTGCCAAATGAGGAGGCAAGTCGGTGATACTGAAAACGGGATCCAATTTCTCTTCTCCCACACAAATATCCACCCGGGTGCTATCCCCACGAATGACTGTGCCATGAAGTGCCAAAGGAATCGTCAGCCATTGATATTTCTTGATCCCACCGTAATAATGCGTCTTACACAAAACCATTCCGCCATCATCGTAAATGGGTTGGGATTTCAAATCAATACGGGGCGCATCGATATGGGCGGCGGAAACCCGGAGCCCTTCTTCCAAGGGTTTTTGCCCCATATGGACCAAAACCATGGCTTTGCCTCGATTTTGATAATATACTTTATCACCCCGATTGTATCGGGTCCCGTAAACAAAAGGCACATACCCTGCTTTTCGGACCATTGTTTCGGTGATCGCCACACATTCCCGCTCGGTTTTGCCTGCATTCATGAAGGCTTTGTAGTCCTCGGCAAATGCAAAAACCACATCCTGATTAAAATTAGGAGCCGCAAAACCGGATTTTTTCTTATACACAAAAGTATTGTCTTTTTGATTGCTCATCGTACACTCCTTATTTCAATGATCGGAAGCCAAGAGGCTTTCGTATACTGTAATGGAATCATTGACACGTTTTAGATAATTTCTGGTCTCTTCAATGGGGATATAAAACAATTTGCCATCTTTTGCATATTCTTCGTTTTTCAGCCACTGACCGACTCTGCCCTGACCGGCATTGTATGCGGCAAGAGTCACATCCCAGTCCTCAAAGCGAGCAAATAGCAAAGACAAATAATAGGTTCCGAATTCAATGTTCACGTCCGGTTCAATCAAACGAACAGGGTCCATTGCCTCCAGATTCCGTTTAGAACACAGATACGTAAAGGTATCCGGCATAATCTGCATCAGCCCGGTTGCGCCGGCTGCAGACACCGCATCCTCCTGAAATCCGCTTTCATTTTTGATCACCGCTAAAACAATCGCTTCCGGCACTGCAAAGTTTTGGGATGCCTCACGAACAAGATCCAAATAAGAAAGCGGGTGGGTAAATCGAGTATACCACATATCGATGAAATAGGTGGCTGCGACAACCGACACTGCAATCACCGCAAGCAAAAAAAGCACTTTCAGCCGCTTTTTCATTTCATCTCCCCTTCAAAAGTCTCGATAAAGGAACGAACGGACTCCTTTAATTCTTCCAAAGTTCCATGGTTTTCAATCGCATAATCACAAAGAGATAATAACTCTTCATTGCTTTTTTGATGACGAAGACGGGCATCCGCTGTGTCTGATGTAATCTTATCCCTGCTTTCAATACGGGCGCGACTATGATCCGTGGAGGAAATGACCACAAGCGTTTTATGGCACAACGCATTTGCTCCCGATTCAAAGAGAAGGGGCGCATCGATAACCGCAACCGCTACGCCTCGTTTTTCCTGTTTTTTCAGCCAGACCTTCACCGATTCCATGATATATTTATGGGTAATGGCATTCAATGCCAGCTGATTTTCTTTGGATGTGAAAGCTATATTTCCCAATCGTTTGCGATTCAGTGCACCGCATCCCCGCAAAATATCGGTACCGAACTGTACCGTCAGTTCCTGCAAACAAGGCTGACCCTTTTTCACCACATCCCGTGCCACCCGGTCGGTATCCAGACAAGCCCATCCGTGCTGGTCAAGCAAAGAGCAAACGGTGGTTTTCCCGGAACCCGTTCTGCCACAAACGCCCAGTATGATCATAGTTTCCTCCTTAGACAGCCAAAACCGTAAAGGCACAAGCTTTCAGCAATCTGTTTTTCACTGCCAGCCCCAACGAATCGTCTTCAGGAACCCGGGTATAGATGGCAGATACATCCATAACATCGAATCGTCTCAAACAGGCAAATAAATCCTGGGCCTGTTTATCATATTCCCTTTTACCGCCCAATGTGATCAGTTTATCCGATTCCGGCAGAAAGGGAACATCTTCATCAAAACACAAAACTCCAAAACCATTTTTAAGTTTTTGGGTAAAAAACGACCTGACGTTTCTGTCTTCGCCCACGACCCCCGTCATAGGGGATTTGGGCGCATAATGGCGGTATTTCATCCCGGGTGCCAAGGGTTGTGCATCGGATTGCAATCGTCCTTGTAAGGCCTGATCCAAATACACCTTCTCACAAACGGTATATAAATCCTCCACCGTAATCCCACCCGGGCGCAGCAACGTCACACTATTTTCACTTTCATGGGGTAACACGATGGTGGATTCCAGACCCACCTGACAATTTCCTCCATCGATGATGTAGGGAATTTTCCCAAACAAATCGTCAATCACATGCTGTGCCGTGGTGGGACTGGGTCTGCCGGAAGTATTAGCAGAAGGCGCAGCCACCGGAATACCTGCCATTCTCAACAGTGCATGAGCTACTCCATTGGAAGGACAGCGCATGGCAACCGTACCAAGTCCTGCCGTTACCTCATCGGAAATTACGGTTTTTTTCGGAAGAATCACCGTCAAAGGCCCCGGCATAAACGCATGGGCCAAATGGGTGAACAAAGACAAGTTGGGAATGTCCGTATATGTGGAAATTGCAGACGGGGTGTCCACATGGACAATCAAAGGATTATCCCCCGGTCTTTCCTTTGCTTCGTATATGGCTTTACAGGCAACAGGATTCAAAGCGTCCGCACCCAAACCATAGACGGTTTCCGTAGGGAACGCCACCAACTCTCCCCGTTTCAGCGCATCGGCCGCCTCTTTTAATACATGATCATCAGCGGCAGATCGCCACACAATGATTTTTGTTTCCATCATCAGAATTCACCGTTATTAAGCATTTCGGTCCGTTCTGCCGTAGCCAAAGCCTCCAGCATATCTTCTATTTTTCCATTTAAAAAGTTTTCCAGCGCATGCAAAGTCAGCCCGATTCTGTGATCGGTGACACGCCCTTGGGGATAATTGTACGTGCGGATACGCTCGCTACGATCCCCCGTCCCCACCTGGCTTTTCCGCTTGCTGGCCACTTCATCGATTTTTTCCCGCAACTGGGCTTCATATAACTTGGAACGCAGCACTTTCATTGCCTTGTCCCGGTTTTTATACTGGCTGCGCTCATCCTGACACTCCACCACGATTCCGGTGGGGATATGGAGGATCCGAATGGCGGAATCGGTCTTGTTTACATGCTGACCGCCTGCCCCCGATGCTCTGTGGGTATCGATCTGCAAATCCGCCGGATTGATTTCCACTTCCACCTCTTCCACCTCGGGCAAAACTGCCACCGTCACCGTGGATGTATGGATACGCCCCGACGCTTCGGTTTCGGGGACTCTCTGCACACGGTGAACACCGCTTTCAAACTTGAGTTTGGAATAGGCGCCGTCGCCGATGATCATAAAAGATACTTCCTTAAATCCTCCCAATTCGGTTTCGTTGAAATAAATAAGTTCCATTTTCCAGCCCACCGATTCGGCATACATGGTATACATACGATACAAAACCGCAGAAAACAAAGCAGCTTCTTCCCCGCCGGCACCGCCGCGGATTTCCACGATGACGTTTTTATCATCATCCGGATCTTTGGGGAGAAGAAGGATTTTCAATTCTTCTTCGGTTTCCGCCGCTTTCTTTTTAGCATCGTACAATTGTTCTTCCGCCAACGTCTTCAAATCCGCGTCGGGTTTATCGGCCAAAATAGCTTGAGCCTCTTTTATTTCCGCAATGCATTTTTCCAGCACTCTGTATTTTTCCATAATGGGCGTGAGGTTTTTATGATCACGCATGTATTTCTTATACAGTTCCATATCGCTGATCACTTCGGGCGTGGTCAACTGATAGGAAATTTCATCGTACTTTTTTGCTGCTTCCTGCAATTTATTCAGCATATATTACCCCATTGACTTGATACTTTTGATATGTTTTTCTAATTTTATCCGGGAAACGAGCATTTCATGACCACAGGTATCGCACTTCACCTTCAAATCACTACCTAAACGCAGGACGGTGAAGGTTTTGCCCCCGCAGGGATGGCTCTTTTTCATTTCCAGTTTATCATGCAGTTTGATATTCATAAAACCTCCGAACCAAAAGAAACCCACTCAGCCAGTGTTCGCTGTGCGGGTTTCGATATTCCTCACTTTTTCAGTTCACGGCTGAGCCAAATAAGGCCGATATCTAATGCGTTATAAAGACCGGTTTTATCGGTTTGCTTAATGATCGTACCGCAATCAGATGAATTCTTATCGGTGTTTTGAATCTGGAGGAAAATCAATTCAGGTATTTCTTCACCCATAAGCTGGGTCGTGGTCAACGTGGTCAAAATGAGAACGGCACCATCTGCCGGATCTCCCACACACAGGATACCGCCGCTCTTGATCATAGGAAACCCCTTATAGTATTGAGCTTGGGTGATAGCGTTGGACATGTATGTTCATCCTTTGTTACAATAAATTTGCCGGGTAAAGCACACCAAACCAGGTGTGCTTTATTCGTTCTCATTCCTAAGCTACAATAAGAGAAGTAATTGGTCTGACGGCACCTCCTTTGGACTAATCACGTCCGGAAATGAAACAGTCAGCCATCCTCTTATTGCAGCGTTCGGTTTCGGCAGGTTGAACCAACACGGAATCCGTGCGGCGTTCGTGTCACCCAACAAAATAAATCGGCAATGAGTAAAAGATGCACGCCAATTACAAAAATTGATCGGAGGTTAC
>DIRA01000019.1:6148-6493 GCA_002427425.1 Clostridiales bacterium UBA5448
TATGAACGCAGTTGGAATCGATGTTTCCAAGGGAAAAAGCATGATCGCAGTCATGCGTCCACTCGGTGAGGTTGTCGCCGTGCCGTTTGAAGTCGGTCACACCGCCGCAGAACTGGATGAGTTGGCAAGATTCATCCTCAAGATTGACGGTGAAACCAGAGTAATTATGGAGTATACAGGCAGCTATTATGAACCAATTGCCTATGCCCTCCATGAGGTGGGACTGTATGTCAGTACCGTCCATGCCCAATTGATTCACGACTTCGGCAATAACACCATCCGCAAGGTCAAAACCGACAAGGCTGATTCAATGAAGATTGCAGCCTATGGTCTTGCCAATTGGAA
>DIRA01000031.1 GCA_002427425.1 Clostridiales bacterium UBA5448
AAAATTTTTCATTTTGCGACAGCCTCTTTATTCGTTCTCATTCCTAAGCTACAATAAGAGAAGTAATTGGTCTGACGGTATTATCAACATCACGCTTTGTTGCATATTTCTTCCTGTTTTCATATATATTTTTACAAGAAAAAGTTTAAACCGAAAGGAATCAGTCTATGAAATGTAGAAAAAGGTTTCAATTTTTTAAGATGATTATCATTCTATCGTTGCTGCTTTCATCCGTTACATTCGTACGCGCCGAACCCATATATCCTGCCTATGTTTTCTATTTTACCAACCTGGGCATTGGAGGGACAGAAACCATTTACAAAGACCTCACCGCTATGGGATATACTGCATTCTTGGAAAAAGATTGGAATGCAAAACAAATTTTAGAAATTATGGATCAGTGTGCAGTCTTTGTATACGTCGGGCATGGGAGTCCGGGGATACTATCGTGTACCGGCACACAACAGATTTCCGCATTGACCGTTCCGGACAATGATATGTTTTATTCATTGCAGGCACAATTTTCAAATACGGAAACCAAATTATCCAAAGTGAGGCTTGTATATTATGGCAGCTGTTTTTCTGATTCCGACAGCCAAACCTACGGACGATTGACGACTTACACCGCCAATTCCCTGCGGGCAACTGCCGTGATCGGGTTTTCCGGTTCTGTCAGTAATCAAGTGGCTTCTCACTTTGAAGCTGTTTTGTTTGACCGCTTGCTTGCCGGCTATGATGTTCAAACTGCCGTGCATCTTGCAAAAGCAGATGCCCAGGCGCATTTTCAAGACAAGTATGCTACTTCCAACGTGGATACCGCGGCTGTTTACGGAAACGGCAACGTGGTCATCAATCCGGCAGCGTTTGGTATCAGATAGGGGAGGCAGGTTGTATGAGTATCCGGAAACCGGGAATGGACATAGGTGATTTTATCAACAGCGGTTTTCAAAAAGAAAAACACCGAAATCGATCGTCCGGGCAAACATGGTTTTATATGCTGGTGATTATACTAGCCATCGGGATTGTGATAGGAGTGATTTTGTTTATGTTGAAAGAAAGAGATGAGTTCAATATGCAAGGTGACAAAAGAAGTTTCGATGTGATTTCACAAGAAAAAAGATTCGGTCCGCTGACATATGTGGATGTCAGCAAAACGAGTGGCGCAGCCAATTATACAGATGAAAAATATTCCTATTGGTTCAATCAAAAAGGCCTATTAATCAGCCGTGTACTGATAAATAACTGTAAACAGGAATTAATCGTATTCACGCTGGATCAGGCTTACAATCTTGCCATGACGGAACTTACATATTATATCAACGACCCGCAATTTTCGGACTACGGCTGGACTTTATCCATCAATACCCAGCAAACCGTCAATACACCCTGGGAGTTCAATTTGGTGTATATGGATGCTGAGGGCGTGATTCTCCAGCGGTATGATGTTATCATGGATTCTTGCGGCCAGGCATGTCTTATGTTTTTATCGGTGGAAGAAAAATCTCCCTATGATATGACGGTGACGGAAGGGCAAGCCATTGAGCTTTCATACAAAGCGATTTCCGAATACTTACTATTACATCATAACATGGAAATATATCACGAAGACCTCAAATCTAAACATTTGGTGTGTGCATATTCGACGGAGCTGTTTGCATTTGAAAAAAACACGATTTGGTCTGTTCATATCAACAGCATTGAATTGGATGATGGCAACATATGTTCGTTTTTCGTTCAGATCAACGCTGTAACCGGCGAAACGATCCACACCAGCATTTGCAGATGATCGTATCTATGCCCAAAAAAACAGATGCATAGCTGATTTTGTAGTATGCTCATTAAAAATAGTTGATATTTATTTGCATATATGATAAAATAACTTGAAGATAATGCCGGCAATACTATGCCTTATTTTTAAAATTCAGGAAAAATTCATAAATAATTCAATTTTTTTTGGTAATATGCATACCATGTATGTATCTTCCACAATGAAAGGTGCCTGAGGGGAGTAAGACCGAAAAGTACATAATGATCCATATCATGATACGATCGGACGATGAGCCCTCTCGCATTTTTGCGGGAGGTTTTCATTTCTGAAGGAGGTATTCCAATAATGTCAACAAAAAGAAACTATGCAGAAATTATCCCCGAAGTCAAGAGAATGGCCGATCTATGTATCAGCGATAATGTCATCGAGCCGTCTATGTATGTACTGTACAATGTGTACAGAGGGCTTAGGGATATAAACGGGAAAGGTGTTCTGACGGGTCTGACTGAAATTTCTGAGATTCAATCCAAAAAAAAAGTCAAAGGAAAGGAAGTTCCCTGCAAAGGCAAGCTGTATTACAGAGGCTATCACATTCAGGATCTGGTGAACGGATTTATTCGAGAAAAACGGTTTGGCTTTGAAGAAATTACCTATTTGCTGCTGTTTGGGACGCTTCCCTCTACCGAGGAGTTAACAACCTTTACATCTGTCCTTACGGGCTATCGCTCTCTGCCCAATTCCTTTGTACGAGATTTGATCATGAAAGCACCCAGCGAGAACATGATGAATTCCATGGCTCGCAGTGTGTTGACCATGTATTCTTACGATAAAAATCCCGACGATACCAGTATCCCCAATGTTTTGCGCCAGTGCTTGCAGCTGATTGCCACTTTCCCCATGATGGCTGTGTACGGATATCAGGCTTACGATTATTATATCGATGGCAGCCGCAGCTTTTTCATGCATGAACCGGAACCGGAACTTTCTACGGCAGAAAACATTTTGCACATGCTGCGCATCGATAGCCGGTATACCAAACTGGAAGCCCGGATTTTGGACTTGGCGCTGGTTTTGCATGCGGAACACGGGGGCGGCAATAACTCCACCTTCACCACCCGTGTGGTATCTTCTTCGGGCACCGATACCTATTCCGCCATCGCGGCGGCACTGGGTTCTTTGAAGGGACCCAAACACGGCGGTGCCAATATCAAAGTATGTCAGATGTTCCGTGACATCAAAGGGAATGTAAAAGACTGGAACGATCAGGAAGAAATCGAAGCCTACTTGAAGAAAATTCTCCACAAAGAAGCTTTTGATCGTTCCGGCTTGATTTACGGTATCGGACATGCGATTTATTCCTTATCCGATCCCAGAGCAACCATTCTGAATCGTTATGTGAAAAAACTGTCCAGAGAGAAAAAAATGCAGAATGAATATAAGCTGTATGCCGCGGTGGAAAAGATTGCACCGAAAGTCATTGCCCGGGAGCGAAAAATGTATAAAGGGGTCAGCGCCAACATTGACTTTTACAGCGGATTTGTTTATGATATGCTAGGTCTTCCCATGGAATTGTACACCCCTATTTTTGCCATTGCCCGGATTGCGGGCTGGAGCGCCCACCGCTTGGAGGAACTGATCAATGCAGGCAAGATTATCCGTCCGGCTTATATGAACGTACATCCCAGACGGGAGTATGTACCCATGGATCAGCGTACCATGGAATCACGATAGGGGCATACTGAAACTATAAACAGGGTAACCGTTTGCTGCTTTTTGATGTATAGCGGGTATGGAATCGTCGATGCTTAGGTACGGTATCGGTGTCAGACATTGTCCGGCTGATCTGATTTTTTTAGATGCCGGGAGATTAAAAGAGCTGTGAATCATAACCATTGAATAAGGCGGTGCATATACATGACGGATTTCATGGCATCCATGTTAGATCCTGTGTGGAACACATTGAGCCCGGTTGATAAAAACACCATTGTTCACAACGTTACGACCAAAACTTTACAAGGAGGACAGCTTCTTCATCGAGGGGATGAGGACTGTTCCGGTTTGGTGATGGTCAAATCTGGACAACTGCGGGTATACATGTTGTCGGAAGAAGGGCGGGAAATTACCCTATATCGTTTGTATACCGGCGAAATCTGCACCCTTTCTTCCTCCTGTGTGTTGGAAGAAATCACGTTTGAAGTGTTTATTAACGCGGAATCCGATACTACCTGTGTTTTGATTCCCACTTCCGTGGTGAACCATTTGATGGAAACCAGTCTGCGGTTTGAGAATTTTATCTACCGCCAGTCCATGAAGCGATTTTCCGATGTGATGTGGGCGATGCAGCAATTGCTGTTCATCCGATTTGATCAGCGGCTGGCACGGTTCTTGTTGGAAGAATCGGGACGAAATCAAATGGATATACTCCATTTGACCCATGAGGATATTGCCAGGCTCATGGGGAGTGCCAGAGAAGTAGTTTCCAAAATGATGAAATATTTTGAGCGGGAAGGTCTGGTGGAATATACCAGGGGAAAAATCCGTATCTCGGACAGAAAAAAGCTCATAAAAATGTGCATGCCATAAAGTAAAAAAAGGTCTTTTAGCTTTAAGACCTTTTTTCTTATTGAAAAAGATTGAAAAATGGATATAAATATGTTAGGATTGAAAAAAGGAAAAACAAATCGGGAGAAGTAGCCATGAAAAAAATCGCCTTTTTTGATACAAAACCCTATGATAAAATTTGGTTCGAAAAACTCAACGACACATATGAAATCATATATTTCGAAGAAAAACTCAATCAACATACAGCCAAATTGACCGAGGGGTTTGACGCGGTCTGCGCCTTTGTCAATGACGATATCAACGAACAGGCTATTGAACGCTTGTATGAAAACGGCGTAAAAGTGATTGCCATGCGATGTTCCGGCTATAATAATGTGGATGTAAAAGCAGCGTACAAAAAAATCAATATTGTCCGGGTTCCTGGTTATTCTCCCTATGCCGTGGCGGAACATGCCATGGCGCTGCTTTTGACCTTGAATCGCAAACTGCACAAAGCATACAACCGCACCCGGGATTTCAATTTTTCCATTGTCAGCCTGACGGGCATGGATTTGCACGGCAAAACCGTCGGGGTCATCGGAACCGGCCGTATTGGGCGTGTATTTATGGATATTTGCCGTGGATTCGGCATGAATGTCATCGCTTATGATGTCTATCCATCCAATTTGGAACATGTGCAGTATGTGGATTTGGATACCTTATTTCAGGAAAGCCACATTGTTTCCCTCCATTGCCCCCTTACCGATAAGACCAAACATATTTTGAATCGGGAAGCTTTTCAAAAGATGCGAAATAGGGTGTTTGTTATCAATACTTCCCGGGGCGGGCTCATTGACAGCGCAGCGCTTCTAGAGGCATTGAACACGGGCAAAGTCAAGGGTGCCGGACTGGATGTTTATGAAGAAGAAGCAGATTTGTTTTATGAAGACAAATCGGATACCATCATCAAGGACAATATTCTGGCTCTGCTGGTTTCCAGACCCAATGTGCTGTTGACTTCCCACCAGGCTTTTTTGACCGAAGAAGCCCTGCATAACATTGCGGTTGTCACTCTATCGAACCTGGAAGCCTTTTTTACCGGGGATTTGATGCCCAACGAAGTATGCTATCTATGCGAAACGGAAAGGGCAAAAAAAGATTGCAGAAAAAACAAAAAGGAACGATGTTTTTAAGTGCAGTTTGCGAGGATGGGGTATATATGGATTCGCTGCGTTTTATTTTTCCCTTGGATGGGGATGTGTTGACACCTGCCGACGGCGTTATGGAGGGGGAGAGTCTCCTCGTTCGTATCCGGGTGCTGGCACCCGCCCATTGCCGGGTCACGGTGAATGAACAGACAGCGGCATTTGTCAATGAAGCATATGAAATAAATTTACCCGTAGACAATAATCGCAACACCTTGGAAGCAGTGGCGACGGACGAAAAGGGCAATACCACATCCACCCATATTTTTGTGTACCGTTTTAAAGAAGCCTACGGTAAGTACCGCCTTGCCATCGATGATATCATCTGGTCCATGCGGGATTTGGCGGAGCATGACTATACATCCATTTTTGATTGTCCGTTTTTCGGCATTTTCAAACGGCTGCATCGGGATTTTTCTACCTGTGTTCACATGAATATTTATTTTACTGATCAAAACGGGTTTGATTTGACTCAAATGCCCGATCGGTATAAGGAAGAATTTCTCGAAAACAGCCATTGGCTCAAATTCACTTTTCATGCCTATGCCAACGATCCCCCCCGCATTTATCGGTATTCTCCGTATTTCCAAGTGTATCGGGATTATCATCTGGTAACCAACGAAATCATCCGATTTGCAGGGAAAGAAACCATGCAAACCGATGTGAACGGACTTCATTTTGCGGAAACCACCGTCCAGGGGGCGCGGGCTTTACGGGACTGTGGTATCCGTTGTCTGGTGGGGTACTTTATTTTTGATTCCGCCGGTGATCCCTACGTATCCTATTATTTGAATTCCGAACAAACCCGCCATTGTTTTGACCGGGATTTTTGGGTGGATCGTAAAGAAAATATTATTTTTTCCAAGGATAAAATGGTAATCGATTCTTTTACATTAGAAAAAATCCGACCGAAACTGGATTGGATTCTGGAAAACAGAAAAACCGAAGCGGGAACCATGAATTTTGTGACCCACGAGCAGTATTTTTATTCCTTTTACTCACAATATCAGCCGGATTATGAAGAAAAAATCCGTACGGCTGTTTCCTGGGCAACTGAACATGGATACAAGCCCTGCTTTTTAAGCGATGTAATCAAAGAACCTTTTTAATAGGATGTTAATAACCAAAGGAGCCTTCTATGCATATACCCAGTAAGCCCACCAAAGAATACAAAAACATAGCATTCAAACAAGCTCTGCTTAGAGCCAACAGGGAAAATGACGAATATGATGTTCGCAAATGGCTATACATACCCCATACATACACAGATTACCGTTATATCCTGGGGACACGGGGAAAAAACCCTCTGATATGTATCGGTATCAATCCCTCCACCGCGCGGCCCGACGGTTTGGACAACACCCTCAAATCTGTGGAACGGATTGCCTTGGGAAACGGATTTGACAGTTTTATCATGCTGAATGTGTATCCCCAGCGCGCCACCAATCCCGACAATATGGAGAAGGAATTGAACGCGGCTCTCCATCGGGAAAATCTGGAGGCCTTTTCCTATGCTTTAAGTCTCTGCAAACAAGGCAAGCCCTCGGTTTGGGCGGCTTGGGGTACCATCATTGAAAAGAGGGGGTATCTTTTTTCCTGTGTGATGGATATGGTGAAACTTTCAAACAAATACGGGGTTCGGTGGTTTTGTGCCGGGGCAAAAACGAAAAAGGGCCATCCCCATCATCCTTTGTACTTGAAAAAAGATTCTTTGCTGGATGGGTTTGATATCGAAAATTATTGTCAAATATTTTAATTGCGTATTATTTTCTTATGTACACATTCTAACGATGATCAGAAAATGATCCTATGCGAGGTGGATGAGCATGTTTCGGATTGTAAAAAAGAACATTTTAAATGAAACGACGGATCATATTACGGTGGAGGCACCCTTGATTGCCAACAAGGCAAAACCGGGGCAGTTTATCATTTTACGGACAGACGAAAAAAGTGAAAGAATTCCTCTGACCATTGCCGGATATGACAAGGAACAGGGAACCATTTCCCTGATTTATCAGAAAATCGGACATTCCACCAAAGCGTTGGGTGCTTTGATGGAAGGGGATGCCATTTTGGATTTGGCAGGTCCTTTGGGAAAACCCACCGCATTGGACGGATATACAAAAGTGGCGGTGGTTGGCGGCGGATTGGGCTGTGCCATTGCTTACCCTCAGGCCAAATATCTCTTTGATCACGGCTGCGATGTGACCGTGTTTGCCGGATTCCGTTCCCGGGAACATATCATTTTGGAACAGGAAATGAAAGCCTGCTGCAGCCATCTTCATGTCCTAACCGACGACGGTTCCAACGGAAACAAAGGATTGGTCACCGATGGGCTTCGTGGCTGTATCCAACAGGGCGAAACCTATGAGCTGGTCATCGCCATCGGACCGCCGATGATGATGAAATTTGTATCCTTGCTCACCAAAGATTTCGGAATCAAAACATTTGTCAGCATGAATCCCATCATGATTGACGGCACGGGTATGTGCGGCTGCTGCCGTGTAACCGTGGGAGGGAAAATCAAATTTGCCTGCGTGGACGGTCCCGACTTTGACGGGCACGCGGTGGATTTTGATGAACTTATGCGAAGAAACCGCATGTATCTTGCCCAGGAAAGAGGTCCCGGCAGGGATGAACACTGCAATTTATTGAAACAATCAGTTACCATTACACAGGATTGAGGAAAATATCATGGCTAACATGCAGAAAAATAAAGTTCCTATGCCGGAACAAGACCCAAAAATCCGGATCGAAAACTTTCAGGAAGTGACTTTGGGTTACAACGATGAGGATGCCATGCTGGAAGCCCAGCGGTGTCTCCAGTGTAAACATCGCCCCTGTGTTTCGGGGTGCCCCGTCAACGTTCAAATCCCCGCATTCATTCATGCGGTGGAAAAAGGCGCTTTTAATGAAGCTTATCAAATCATCACAGAAACCAACTCATTACCTGCAGTTTGCGGTCGTGTTTGCCCCCAGGAAAGCCAGTGTGAAGCCAAATGCGTACGGGGAATCAAAGGAGAAAGTGTGGCAATCGGGCGGTTGGAGCGTTTCTGTGCCGACCGGCATCGGGAACAGGCAAACAACCAACCGATAACCCAACAAACACGGGCTTCTAACGGTAAGAAAGTTGCCGTCTGCGGGGCGGGACCTGCAGGTTTATCCTGTGCGGGAGATTTGGCTAAACTGGGATATGAAGTTACGGTATTTGAATCTCTTCATACCGCCGGCGGGGTTTTGCAATACGGGATACCTGCATTCCGTCTTCCGAAAGACATTGTGGACTATGAAATTCAACAAGTGAAAAACTTAGGGGTAAATATCCAACTGAACACCATCATCGGTCAGACACTGACCATTGATGATTTGTTTGAACTCGGGTATGGCGCCGTATTCATCGGAAGCGGGGCGGGACTGCCCGCTTTTCTGGGGATTCCCGGTGAGAATAGTTGCGGGGTATATTCCGCCAATGAATATTTGACCCGGGTTAATTTGATGAAAGCCTATTTGAACGAGTATGATACCCCCATTTTGCGTTCCAAACATGTGGCGGTGGTGGGAGGCGGCAACGTTGCCATGGATGCAGCCAGATGTGCCAAACGATTGGGGGCCGAAACCGTTTCCATTGTGTATCGCCGCAGTGAGGAAGAAATGCCTGCCCGTCGGGAAGAAATTCACCATGCTAAAGAAGAGGGAATACGGTTGCAGCTTCTTACCAATCCCGTGGAAATTTTTGCCGATGAGAATGGAAATGTGACGTCTATGCGGTGTGATGTGATGACACTGGGTGAACCGGATGCTTCCGGGCGCAGACGCCCCATGCCCACGGGAGAGCAGATGACATTACAGGTGGAAGCAGTCATCATTGCGGTGGGCACCACGCCCAATCCTTTGATTCGGATGACCACACCCGGGTTGGAAACCAACCAATGGGGATGTGTGGAAACCAGCGACGGCGTGACCACCAGCCGAGAAGGAGTCTTTGCCGGCGGCGATGCGGTCACCGGTGCCGCCACCGTAATTCTGGCCATGGGGGCAGGAAAAGAAGCCGCTCAAGCCATAGATACCTATTTGAAAAGCAAAGAACAACAAGGTTAAAATAAAAGGCAATCGGTTTGATCGATCGGTTGCCTTTTCCTATGGTACAGGCTTGACAAAAGTTGACATTCCTTGGTACAATACACAAGTATGGTATATTGATAGGTATGTTAAAATATATAGATGTTCAAACGGAGGAACGATATGAAAAAAGATGTTGTCATTGTCGGAGCGGGGCCTGCGGGTATTTTTACGGCACTTGAAATGATACGCAACGGCAGCAAACAAAATATATTGATTGTGGAAAAAGGGGCAGCCATTGAAAAACGTCATTGTCCCAAAGACAAGACGGGAAAATGCGTGAACTGCAAACCGTATTGCCATATTACCACAGGCTTTGCCGGCGCAGGTGCTTTTTCCGATGGAAAATTGTCTTTGAGCTATGAAGTGGGGGGAGATTTGCCCACTTTGATCGGGGAAGATTTGGCCCAGGACCTCATTCATTACGCCGACGATATTTATCTGGAATTCGGGGCCGATACCCATATTGAGGGTATTAGCAACACCGAAGAAGTCAAAAACATTCGTGCCCGCGCCATTCGCGCCGGTTTGAAACTGGTGGATTGTCCCATTCGTCATATGGGAACCGAAAAGGCCCATGACATCTACCTGTCCATTGAACGGTATTTGTATGAACATGGGGTGGAGATGTTTTTCGGATACGAATGCACCAACTTGATTTTGGATGGGGATGTATGCAAAGGGGTTTATGTGACCAACGGTAAACAGGATTTAGAAATTAACGCAAGCAAAACCGTGGTGGCAACCGGCCGCAGAGGGGCGGACTGGCTGGAAAAAATTTGTGCCCAGCACAACATTGCCCATCAGCCCGGCACGGTGGATATAGGTGTCCGTGTGGAAGTCAGAAATGAAGTCATGGAAAAAATCAATGACGTTTTGTATGAATCCAAACTCATTGGATATCCCAAGCCCTTTAAGAATAAAGTGCGTACGTTCTGTCAAAACCCTGGCGGTTTTGTGGCACAGGAAAATTACGACAACGATTTGGCGGTTGTCAACGGACATTCCTATAAGGATTTGAAATCCAATAATACCAACCTTGCCATTTTGTGTTCTCACAACTTCAGCGTACCTTTCAATCAACCCATCTCCTATGCCCAAAAAGTGGGAGAACTGACCAACATGCTGGGCAACGGACACATTTTGGTACAGCGTTTCGGCGATATATTGGACGGCAAACGGACTTGGCAGAAAGAATTATCTTTCTCCAACCTTCGTCCTACGTTGCCCGATGCCGTCGCCGGTGATATCACCGCTGCCATGCCTTACCGTTCCATGGTGAATATCATCAATTTCATGCAGGCGGTTGATCAGGTGGTGCCGGGATTTGCTTCCCCGGAAACGCTTTTATATTCTCCGGAACTGAAATTTTACAGTAACCGGGTCAAAATGGACCAGGATTTCAATACCAGCATCCGGGGACTCCATTGTCTGGGGGATTCCAGCGGTTGGACCCGCGGATTGATGATGGCTTCCGTCATGGGTGTTCTCATGGGAAGACGGATTGTCAATGAAAAACAGTGAGATAAAACGCGGCTTCTTGCCGCGTTTTTGTGATTAGACTTTTTGGATCAAGTGTTGACTTTCCCGCAAAGAGGGGTATAATAAGGGAAGAAATTGATAAAGGAGCGTTCATATGAGTCAAGAATGCAGTCATGATTGCAACAACTGCGGAGCTGGATGTCCCAGCAATTACAACAAAGAAAGTATGATCGAACATTGCCACCCCATGGCAAGTGTAAAAAATATTATCGGTGTTATCAGCGGAAAAGGCGGCGTGGGGAAATCCATGGTGACTTCCATGCTGGCGGTTTTATCTCGCAGAAAAGGACTGGAAACTGCTGTTTTGGATGCGGATGTCACCGGACCTTCTGTGCCCCGGATGTTTGGGATCCAAGAGAAGGCAGAGGGGGATGAACACGGCATTTTTCCTGTTTTGACAAAAACGGGTATTCAGTTAATGTCGGTCAACCTTTTGTTGGAAAACGAAACCGATCCGGTGGTTTGGCGAGGTCCCGTTATTGCAGGAACGGTCAAACAGTTCTGGACCGATGTGGTTTGGAAAAACATTGATTTCATGTATGTAGATATGCCTCCCGGAACGGGGGATGTGCCCCTGACGGTGTTCCAATCCATGCCGATGAAGGGAATCATTGTGGTCACTTCCCCCCAGGAACTGGTTTCCATGATTGTGGAAAAAGCCGTGAAAATGGCCAACATGATGCATATTCCCGTGCTTGGGATTGTGGAAAACATGTCTTATTTTCAGTGTCCCGACTGTGGGAAGAGCCACAACGTGTTTGGAAACAGTCACGTAGATGAAATTGCTGCCCGCTATGGCATTCAAAACGTGGCGAAGCTGCCCATCGATTTTGCTCTGGCTTCTGCCGGGGACAAAGGGATGATGGAATTGTTTAGTGGTAATTGGCTGGATTCCATGAGCGATGCCATGGAAGTGGCCATGATGAAATAGTCATGAAGAAAACCAAAAGAGCGCAAGATTTGTTTTTGCAGGGCAACAATTGCGCCATGGCGGTGTTTGGCGCGTTTTGTGAAGAAGCGGGTATAGACCCGGAGATTGCTATGAAACTGGCTTCTCCTTTCGGAGCCGGCATGGGAAAAACCCGCAATGTATGCGGGGCCGTCACCGGTATGCTCATGGCGGTGGGCGCCGTTTACGGTTACACAGACCCGGCAGAAAAAGGGGAAACCTTTGCGCTGTCCAAAAAGTTGTTACATGCCTTTAAAAAAAAGAACGGCAGTCTGGTTTGCCGCACTTTACTGGATTTGGATGAAAACGGTGAAGGGGAAAAAGGTGCTTTGCCCCATACGGCGGAATCACCCTGTTATACTTTTGTGTCGGATGCCGCCGCGCTGTTGGAAAGAGAAATGAAAAAACCAGAGAAATGAAAAAAACCGTGAAAAGTCTTGACAAATTGTTCGTCTTATGGTAAGGTACAAAAGATAAAAGGCAGTGACCGGAAACAAGTAGACGGTGGTGGCTTTTCCAGAGAGTCGGCGGGCGGTGCGAGCCGACAAAGTACCTCAGTTGAATACATTCCGTGAGCCGCGCACCGAAAATCGCTTCGGCGGTGTGTAGATTGCGACGGATGCGCCCGTTACAGCGACAGGGCATTGTTGTGTGCCCGTAAAGGTCATTTTTGCAAGAAAATGATAAAACCCGAGGTGGTACCGCGGAACTTTCCGCCCTCATATATGTGAGGGCGGTTTTTATTTTTTCGAAAGGATTTATACCATGATCATTACAGAAGTATTGGAAAAGAATGCAAAGTTGTATCCCCATGAAGTCAGTTTGGTTGAAATCAACCCTGCCGTTCGCCCCGACCCCACCATTACCTGGCGGGAATACAGTTTGATCGAAACCGCGCCCGGAGAAAAATACAGACGGGAAATGACCTGGAAGGAGTTTGACATCAAGGCCAACCGGTTTGCCAATCTCCTTTTGACCAGAGGGATTAAAAAAGGCGATAAAGTAGCCATTTTGCTGATGAACTGTCTGGAATGGCTCCCGATATATTTCGGTATTCTGAAAACCGGGGCTTTGGCTGTTCCCATGAATTATCGTTACACGAGTGAGGAAATCAAGTATTGCCTGGAGTTGTCCGATTCCATCACCTTGATTTTCGGGCCGGAATTTACCGGGCGGGTGGAATCTGTTCGTGACCAGCTTCATGATATCAACCATTATTTTTATGTAGGGGAAGAAACGCCTTCATTTGCCGACAGTTACGATTGCTTGGTTACCTATTGCTCATCCACCTCGCCGGCTGTGGATTTGACCGAAGAGGACGATGCGGCGATCTATTTTTCCTCCGGCACCACCGGATTTCCCAAAGCCATTTTGCATTCTCACAAGGCACTGATGAGTTCCTGCCGGACAGAACTGCATCACCATGGACAAAAACATGACGATGTCTTTTTATGTATTCCTCCGTTGTATCACACCGGTGCAAAAATGCATTGGTTTGGTTCCCTGCTTTCGGGCAGCCGGGCAGTATTGCTGCGGGGCGTGAAGCCGGAATGGGTGCTGCAAACCGTTTCGGAAGAAAAAGCCACCATCGTCTGGCTTTTGGTGCCCTGGGTACAGGATATTTTGGATGCGATCGATTGTGGTGAAGTGAAACCGGAAGAGTATCGCCTTTCCCAGTGGAGATTGATGCACATCGGTGCCCAACCCGTACCCCCCAGTCTGATCAAACGCTGGCTGAAAGTATTTCCCCATCATCAATATGATACCAATTACGGGCTCAGTGAATCCATCGGTCCCGGCTGCGTGCATCTGGGGGTGAAGAATACAAACAAAGTGGGCGCCATCGGTAAGGCCGGCTATTTATGGGAAACGAAGATAGTGGATAAAAAAGGTAATCCCGTACAGGGGGATGCTGTGGGTGAGCTTACCGTCAAAGGGCCCGGTGTCATGAAGTGTTATTATAAAAATCCTAAAGCCACTGAAGAGATTCTCAAAGGAGAATGGCTCTATACCGGCGATATGGCTAAAATGGATGAAGATGGGTTCATTTATCTGGTTGACCGTAAAAAAGACGTGATCATTACCGGAGGAGAAAACCTCTATCCTGTACAGATTGAAGATTATCTGCGGGCCCATTCTGCCATCAAGGATGTGGCTGTAATCGGTATTCCCGATCAACGTTTGGGTGAAATTGCTGCTGCTATCATTGAATTAAAAGAGAGGGATGTCTGTTCCGAGCAAGAAATCATGGATTTCTGTATCGAATTGCCCCGATATAAACGCCCCCGTAAAATCATATTTGACAAAGTTCCCCGCAATCCCACCGGAAAAATTGAAAAGACGAAATTGAGGGAGAAGTACTGCGGCGGCAGACTGGTGGAAGTGCAAACCACGAAATAAATAACGCTTGAACGCGACATATCGCTTATGATAACATTTTCAATATGTCTATTTCACTATGATTGCAATAGAAAGAAAAGGAGTAACGTATGGAAACAGCGGTATGGTCCAGTTATTTTTGCGAACTTTCCCCCGAAGATATGGTGCTTGCTTTCAAAAAAAACGGGTTCCATTATTCCGAGTTATCTGATGAACATGGTTGGATGCTCATCAATCGTGGCGGCGACGTGAAAGAAACCGGCCGAAAATTCAAGGCTTTTGCGGATGCCAATGAAGTGTATTTTCCCCAGGGACATTTGTGGCTGAAATGCAGAATCTGCGCCCCCGAGCGGGAACAGGTGATCAAAACCATGTTGGATTGGCTGGATCTTTTCCTTGCCTGCGGTATAAAAAATGCCGTGCTTCATTGTGATTCCATGAGAGATATAGTGGATGCCAACGGAGTTCACGTAACATATTCCGAAAAAGAGGTAATTGCCAAAAACGCTGAAATGCTTCGAATTTTTTGCCAGCATCTTCACGGAACGGACATGACCATCTGCCTGGAAAACCTCATCGAAGGGTTTCGGTCTGTGGAAAGCTTGATGGAAGTGGTGAATCGGGTGCAGGATAATCATTTGGGTATCTGCCTAGACACCAGTCATTTGAATTTATCAGACAGAAATCCCGGTCATTTTATCCGGACGGCCGGAACAAAGCTGAAGGCTCTGCATATATCTGACAATGATTATTGTACCGATCAGCATATGATGCCATTTGGCAGAGGCAATGTTGACTTTACGGAAGTGGTAAAGGCGTTGAGAGAGGTGGGATACGGCGGAATATATAATCTGGAGATACCCGGTGAGAGAAAATGCCCCATGAAAATCAAAGAAATGAAACTGGAATTTATTCGCTCTGCACACGATTTCTTCTTAAAAATTATCTAAATGTGTAATATATACAAAAAACGAATAGGTTTTTCTATCAAAAAACGATTGACAATGTGTAAAATATTATGATATAATTTTTATACTAGTAGCAGTGATATGCTAATTATGTT
>DIRA01000018.1 GCA_002427425.1 Clostridiales bacterium UBA5448
TACACACTAATTTGGACTTGACTTAAATCTCTTTTTAGGAATCGTTTTAGTGACCAAATAGAGTGTAAATTGGTAAGGCATCGGATTGTAAAAGATGCCGTATGTAACGATGATCCAATAAAATTTGTCAATTACCTATTACCACAAGATTTAGAACGAATCAAACACAAGTTTTGCTAGGCTGAAAACAAATGTTTTTTACAATATCCACTGATTTTGCTTATACAAAAAGGGCTGTTCACAATTTTCATTGTCATACAGCCCCATTGTATGCGCTCGGTGAGCGCACGTTCTAAAGGGTGAAAGTCCCGAACCCACCCGGTGGCGGGAAGGGTATAGCCGAACACCAAGGGTGTCCATCGTGAGATGGAATCTGGAGAAAGGTGCAGGCAAATCTCCGGTCTGACGAACAGAAATCTCACCAGGCTGCAAATGAGGGTAAGACTGCACAGCAAGTCGAAGCCCAATAGCTACACGGAATCATTTGCGGTAAATGAGGCGGAAAAATGGAGAGAAAGAATGTGTGAGTATCCGGGGAGGTCTCGCAAACGCAAACGAGTGTGTCGGGTTGGCAGGCTTATCGGAACGGGAACACGCGCAAAGGATATTAGGCGGTTGCCGGAAGCGGTATTCTCACTTACACGATAACAAACAAAAGACTCGCACAAGCCGGATACTTCAGTATCCTTGACCGGTACGAGTCTCTGCACTCATGCGATTGAACCGCTGTGTACCGAACGGTACGCACGGTGGTGTGAGAGAGGACGGCCACTTAACCAATGGGTGGCCTCCTACTCGATTATTCTTATACCAGTTTGTGGAGCATCATGGTTTTTTCCACCAGAGCTAAATCCGCCTCGGTGTTCACACCATAAATTTCATAAGGGTATTTGCAGGGGATAGCGTCCACCTTATAACCTTGTTTCAATAACAGTTCAGGCACATCTGTTAAGTATATTTCACGTTTCGTGCTATTTTTCACGATAATATCCAAAGCAGGAAACAGGAGTTTGGCATCAAAAATATAGGTGGCTGTATTGTATTCATGGATTTTTTTCTGTTCGGGGGTACATTCGGCATTTTCCACGATTTCTGTAAACCGTCCATTTTCATCCCGCATAATTCGTCCCAGAACCGTATCTTTTGGCAGCCTGCAGGATAAAAGGGTGCAGGCATTTGCGAGTTTGCGATGATGTTCGATCATGGCATCGATGGATTCCCGCCTGGTCAAAGGAGTATCACCGCATATGACAATCAGTTCGCCATCGTAATCTTTCAATACTTCTTTTGCGCAGAGAACGGCATGACCTGTACCCAGTAGTTCTTCCTGCACCACATGGTGGTAACGGGGAAAAGCTTTTATAACTTTTTCCTTTTCATATCCGATAACCAAATAAATGTCGTCATCGTCGTGAGGGGGGAGTGCGGATATCACATAGGAAAGGAGAGGTCTGCCGCAGGCTTTCCGCAGCACCTTGGGAGTGTGGGTTTCCTCGCTTTTCAAACGGCTTCCTTTTCCTGCAGCCAGGATAATTGTTTTCATATCTTATGTCCTTTCATGATTGATAGCACACAATGTGCCGGAACGCATAAAATGAAAATGAAACAAAGGGGGGTGTCGCTATTGGAAAACTTGTATAGAAATACATATTTTGCAGCCGCGAATTCTACGCGGGGATTTGTCAGTTTTTTTTCAGAAGTGTTTTCTCCGGACGCATTGGATGAAATATTGATTATCAAAGGAGGCCCCGGCACAGGTAAATCCCGTTTTTTAAGAGATATTGCAGCATATTATGAAAGCATAGGTGAAAAGGTCACATATTTCCTTTGTTCATCCGATCCACAAAGCTTGGATGGTATTTTGATCGAAGGTATCAAGAAAGCCATCATCGACGGAACAGCGCCCCATATGAAAGACCCGGTTTATCCGGTGGCCGTTGAACGCATACTAAACTTGGCGGACTTTTGTGATCCCATACCGCTGAAGGCAAAAAAAGAAAAGATCCGCGACCTGAACAAGCAAAAAGCCAATGCTTTCAAGCGGGCATACAGTTTTCTAAGGGCAGCCGGCGAAGTGGAAAAAGAAATCTATCACTCGGTTGAAAATGATATTCTTTATACCAAAATGGAAAGCGCCGCGTATCGTTTTTGTCATAAATACTTAAAAGAAGAAGCAGTGTTTTCAGAGGATATCCGTTTAATCTCAGCGGTGAATCATGTTGGGTTTATGATGCTGGACTCCTATGACGCAGAAGCAACAATCGTATGCGGTGTTGACAATTCAAAGGGGCTTTCCTGGCTTTTTCTGCGTGAAGTCTATAGAATTGCTAAGGAAATGAATAAAAAAGTGCTCATCAGTTACGATCCCTTGTTTCCGGATCGTCTGAACGGGATTTTCTTTGTGAAAGAAAAAATCTGCATCAGAGTGGCAGAGGAAAAAGGAAATGAATCCTATGAACATTATATCAATATGGGGAGGTTTATCAATAAAAATATCTCCGGCGTCGGGAAAAACCGCATCCGCTTTGCGCAGAAATGTCGCATGGCATTATTAGCAGGTGCCGTCGAACAATTCGGCTTGGCCAAAGAAAACCATATGAAGCTGGAAAGTATTTATTCCGCCCATATGGATTTCAAGGCAAAAGAAATGTTTACGGATCGATTCATCAAGCAACTGCAATTAGAATAAAGTAGAAGTTGAAATCATTTCATAACAATCATCCAAGACAATAATCATTTTTTCCGCGACCTGATTATACATGTTCTCAAACTGTAATTCGTAGTATCCCGCATCGCTTCCGGTCCCGTTGAGAATATCATTCATCCCATCCAAAGCAACCTCATCATCCAAAGCAATCCGTTTCAGAATACAGATACCCGCATAGGTAGCAAATGGCTTTGAAATCTTCCCGAATTCCGTTTCAAGGGCTGTGGTATAATAGACTTGATAAGGGGCGTTATCCCGGGTAAAATAACAACCTTTTTCAGAGATATTCATTTCATCATTTTCATTATACTGTTTGTACAAATCGAAAAAATCAGCCTCTTCGGCAAGGGCAAGATCATACATGCCCATCGCTTTTTCCATGGTCTTTTCACAACTATAGGGATCCTCTTTATCCACATAATCGATGAAGATGTGGTATACTGCCAGGTAATTTTTATCAAAGTATTCTAAATACTCCTCTTTGGACATAGCGTATTTACCTTTTTCGCCAAAAAAGTAATCGTAGGCATTTTCACAAATGCAAGATTTTTTAAACAATTCCCGATAGACTTCTTCATTGAGATACCCTTCGTTGAGCATCTTGACAAAGGCTTCTTGACCCTGATCGGCAATAAAGTGATCCACCGCCTGGTTTGCAGCCGTCAATTGCTCGGCGGTTAATTTTACATTGTTCAGTCTGGCAAGTTCCAATGCACCATAACTATGCATGATTTTTTTCATAACCTTATCTTTCAATACGGATTCATATTGGGGATAGGTTTGAAAAAAGGTTTCGTTTCCACCATCCAATTCACGTTTGCAATTCAGATAATAATAGCGATACTCATCAAAAGATATCTCATAATCCCCGATGGTGAATACGCGATCGGGGATTATTTTTTTGCCATCTGCAAGTAAATACCCTTTTTCTGTGTTCGATTCCTCTTGAAAGAGTCCGAAAAATTCCATACGCCAGCAGAGAAACCCCAATGCTGTGGTAACCAAAACAATACCAACAATGATCAAAATCTGCGATTGGGTAATCTTTTTATTTTCGACCATATTTTTTTTCCTTGAAAAACGAAGTAAAATCAAATGTGGCAAAATAATCATCAGGTGTTTCTGCCCGGCGAATGAGTTTAGCTTCGCCGGATTCGGTCAAAAGAATTTCGGCAGAACGCAGCTTGCCGTTATAGTTATATCCCATGGAATAACCGTGAGCACCGGTATCGTGGATATAAATTAAATCGCCGATATCGATTTTGGGAAGATTGCGATCCACGGCAAATTTATCATTGTTTTCGCAAAGACCGCCAGTCACATCATAGATCTGATCGTGGGGTTCATGTTCTTTCCCCATGACGGTGATGTGGTGATATGCGCCGTACATGGCAGGGCGCATAAGGTTCGCTGCGCAGGCATCCAACCCGATATATTCCTTGTGGATATGCTTTTCATGAATGGCGGTTGAGACCAAAGCGCCGTAAGGAGCCAACATGAATCTGCCTAGTTCGGTGTACAAAGGAATGTTGTTCAAACCGGCGGGAGTGAGGATTTCTTTAAACACCTTCCGGGTGTTATCGCCCACCCGGAAAATATCCACCGGCTTATCATCGGGACGATAGGGGATACCGATACCGCCGGATAAGTTAATAAAGGCAATTTTAACTCCGGTTTTTTCCGCCAAAGCCACGGCCATTTGACACAGTACATTGGCGAGGGTGGGATAATAATATGCAGAGAAAGTGTTGCTGGACAAAAACGCATGAAGCCCGATTTCTTTCACGCCTAGGGACATGAGTTTTTTTACGCCCTCAAACATCTGTACTCTGGTAAACCCATATTTTGCTTCGCCCGGATTATCCATAATGGCATTGGATATGGTGAAATATCCGCCGGGATTGTACCGTATGCACATTTTTTCCGGAAAGGAAAACAGGCGGGAAGCAAAGTCAATATGTGTAATATCGTCGAAATTAATTATGGCATTCATGTTATTGGCAAGAATAAAATCTTCTGCCGGAGTAACGTTGGAAGAAAACATGATGTCATCCCCCGTAAAACCGACAACTTTTGCCATCAACAATTCCGTATAGGAAGAACAGTCGGCGCCGCAGCCTTCTTCTTTGAGAATCTGCAAGATATAAGGGTTGGGGGTAGCTTTTACTGCGAAATATTCACGGTATCCTTCATTCCATGAAAACGCGCGGTTGAGTTTCCGCGCGTTTTCACGAATTCCATTTTCATCGTAAATGTGAAAGGGGGTCGGATAGGTTTGTGTGATTTCACGCAGTTTCTCCAAAGAGACAAATGGGGTTTTCATAAAATTTTGAGAGTCCTTTCAAATCATGATATCCGAGTATGTTTTGATTTCCGGCACAAACCGGCGAACGGTTCTGGCATCCAGCCGTTCTCTTCCGCGAACCGACATGTTGACTTCATCGCAAAAATCCGTGCGACAAAAGACCACTTTCACTTCCAAAGGCAATATGGCTTTATAAGGTTTGTATTGAGAAAGATGTTTGCATGCAGAAAAAGCCGCTTTCTCAATGCGGATCCATGCTTCTTCCAAGGGGAGGCATCTCGCCTGATTCCGGCCAATTCCTTCCTTAACGATGGCAGTTTCGATGTCGCCCAAAAGCGCTCTGCCTTCCACACAGGCGGATAAATCCCCCGCGACCATGATAAAAGGAACGTCGTAAGCCCCTACATACACGGCACCTTGATAAATTTCTCCTTGCTCAACGCCATTGTATAGGTAGGCGAAGATTTTCTTGGAATTTTGGGTATGATCTAAAAAACCATGATAGGTTCCGGGCTTGGCATGACAGCCCACTTCCATATATCCATTTATTTCTCCGGATTCTATCAGTTGAAGCCATTCTTTTTTTTGGCAAAAATAGGCTCTTGGATCCAGCAGGGAAGGGTCGAGATTGTTTCCGCCGCCGTGGCCGTCTACCACGAACACCTTGTCCGCGCCCGCGTCCAGGCACCCTTTAACCGCTGCATGGATATCACCCGACAGGTAGGAACAGGCTCTTTTATACCCTTCGTGTTCTCTGTCCATCATATCGATGGAATCCACGCCGCTGATACCCTCAAGATCGGTCATAATCATGATGTTCATAAAGGTATTCCTTTCATATCCATATGTTAAGATAAGGATTGATTTCAAGAATGATACGCCCATCGTTACATTCCGTTTTTAGAAAGCGCGCATGCATTCAAAAAGAATATCAATTCAATTCGGTAATATTGACTTTTCTGCCTTGGCGGGCGGAACGATCAATCGCATTCAATACCACCACGGGAGCCAGCAGCTGATCATCGGTCATGGGAGATTTGCCGCTTCTGACCATATTCACAAACATCTCGCATTCCACATCGAATATTTTGGAAATATCAAGAGGATTGTAAATGGTATTTTTCGCATAAAAAGTAATCACCTGGTTTTTTCTGGCGGTGGCAAAGTTTAAAACTACGTCAAACTTTTCATAGTGTAAAACGGACATCAGATTGTTTCCGTTGATATGCGCTGTCACGGCTTTCACGTCCATACCAAAGGAGAACAGAGCCATTTCTACCGCGTGCACACCGTAGAAATAAATGCCGCCGTAATCGCCTTCCAGGTTACCGGGGAAGTCGATAAAACCAAAGGTAGGAAGGCCGTATGTACCTGCTTGTATGGTATTGTAGTTGTCCAGAATTTGGGGAGCAAATTTACAGCCGGAACCGCCACAGAGAGGGACGTTGTTCTTGCGGGCAGTTTCCAGAATTTTTCTGCCTTCGGCGATGTCGATGGTAAAGGGTTTGTCAATAAACGCAGGCATTCCTTTTTCAATGAAAGGAAGAGCCATTTCAGCGTGGTATTTGCCATGACGGGCGGTGACCATGATACAGTCTACCAGGGAAATCATTTCTTCTATGGAATTCACGATGGTAATGGAAGGGTCAATATCGTTTTTAATTTTTTCGCTGGGTTCCTTTTCCATAGCATACAGGGCTGTCACTTTGAAATCGGGGTAAACAAAGTTTCCGGCTGCATCCGGGGTATTGAAAATACTTGCAAATTTGGTGGCATGAGAATTCTCCGTGCCAAGAATACCAACTCTAAACATACTTTTATCCTCCCTATTTTCTTCAATCTGAAACCAAAATTGATTTTACATAAATTTCCTTATAAAGTCAAGGCTTTTACATAAATTCGGAAGATATCTTGCATTTTGGTAACTTCTGTGTTACCATGAACGAAAAAGGGGGATAGTCGATGAAAAGAATCAACATCGGGTTGCTTGGCGGCGGTTTTATGGGCAGAACCCATACCTACGCATATAAAAATCTACCTTTATACTATGATTCCCTGCCTTTTGAAGCAGTATTAAAAATAATTTGTACCTCCCGGGTAGAAAGCGCACAAAAAGCAAAAGCCGTCTTCGGATTTGAAAACGCAACAACGGATTCCAGGGATATTTTCCTGGATCCTTCCATCGATGTGGTGGATATCTCTACCCCCAATGTTTGTCATAAGGATGCCTTGCTTGCGGCGTTGCAGGCGGGAAAGCATATTTATTGCGAAAAACCCGTAGTCATCAGCCGGAAAGAAATTGAAGAAGTGGAACTGGCGTTGAAAAAGGCAAAACACGCCGTACGTATGACTGTGTTCAATTATCGGTTTGTTCCCGCTGTCATGCGGGCAAAACAGCTGGTGGAAGAAGGGAAATTGGGACGTCTTTTGACCTTCCGCAGTGCCTATCTGCACAATTCCTCCACCAATCCCTTCAAGCCCATTGGCTGGAAACAAAACAGCGATTTCGGCGGTGGTGTTTTGTTTGATTTGGGCAGTCATGCCGCGGATCTGGTACAGTTTATTTCCGGGGAGAAAATCGTCTCGGTATGCGGGAAATCTCAGATTGGGTTCCCCTTCCGCCAAGGGATGGACGGAAACGAGTGGGAAACCAACGCCGATGAAGCTTTTTATATGCTGGCTAAAACCGAAACCGGGGCATGCGGTACCGTGGAAGCCAATAAGCTGGCGCTGGGAACCAATGATTCTCTTTCCATTGCATTGCGGGGTACCCAGGGGGCATTGAAATTTTCTTTGATGGATCCCAATTACCTGTATTTTTATGACAATCTACAGCCTGGAGAGCTGCTGGGGGGGAATAGAGGCTATACACGCATCGACTGTGTCGGAAAAATGCCATTTCCCGGCGGTATATTTCCAAGCGCGAAGGCGCCCTTTGGCTGGGAACGGACGCATTTACATTCTGTGTATTCCTTGCTTCGTGCCGTTTTCGAGGGAGAAGAAGCTTGCCCCACTTTGCAGGAAGGACTGGATATTTGCCGCTTGCTTTTGTCTGCCTATGAATCCGATGAAAAAGGCGTCTGGGTGAACGTATATTCATCATTGTAACATAACGAAATCCGACAGGAAATCATTTTGAATACTTGTCGGATTTTTGATTAATACTCTATATTTATTGTTGCTTTATTACTCTCGTTGTGCTAATATTCAAGTATAATGGGGGGAAAATGGTTAAATACTATATTGTGTTTTTCACCCAACCCATCTTTCACATGCAAACAATCTCTTTCAGGAGGTATTATCCATGGATAACAAACAGGCGATGGATAGCGTACAGAAAGTGCTTGCTCGTCTGAAAGCTTCCGAGTCGGATAAAAAAGCGAAATTATTCCCCTTTGGAAAACTAACAGCCAGAGAACGCCTTACAACATTCTTTGATGAACAGAGTTTTACCGAGATCGGCGCTTTCATCAAACGAAACGCCGATGCGGAACCATCCGATTTTGAAGGCATTGTTGCCGGATACGGTGCTGTTGACGGACGCTTGGTATATGCTTTTTCACAAGATTATTCCGTCATGAACGGTGCCGTGGGCGCCGCTCAATTTAAAAAAATTCTTGCTCTATACGATATGGCGGAAAAGAATCCCGCTCCTGTCGTTGCCATGCTGGACTCCAACGGTGCGAAATTGACCGAAGGTCTGTTGGATGCACTGTATGGATACGGTGAGATCGTTCGCCGTGCCAGTACTTACCGAGGCGCGGCTCCACAGATTGCATTGGTGATGGGTGTCTGCGGCGGTTCTGCTGCTTTGTATGCCAACGCCTGTGATTTTATGATCATGGATGAACAAAACGGCCGGTTGTTTATCACCCCTCCTTCCGTTGCCAAAGTTCTGCATAAAGATGCTGCCGATTTCGGTACCGCTTCCGCTTGCCTACAAAACGGCAATGCAGCTTTGATGGCAAAAGGGGAAAATGCTGTTCTTTCCAACGCGCGTCGTCTGTTGGGTTTTTTGCCTACACGTTGCGGAAAAGGTGCATTTTATACCGAAAGTGAAGATGATCTCAATCGCCCTGCAAGCGGTTTTGAAACCGTAGACGATTCTTTTGATTTGGATGCCGCCATAACATCCTTGGCAGACGATGGTAACGTATTGCCTGTATATATATCCGGTTCCGTTGCTACTTGTTTTGTAACGCTGGGATTCCAGACCGTGGGGATCATCGCAACCGACATCCGGGTGAATGACGGCTATTTGTTGCCCGATGATTTATTTGTGGCTGCAAAGTTTGCACAAGCTTTGGAACGGATGGGCTTGCCCGCATTGGTTTTGGTGAATACCAAAGGATTTGACGCCAAAGCAGAAGCGACCGGAAGCCCCCTGATCACTGCCGCATCCACCTTGGCAAATGTGTTCTCTTCCTTTTCCGCTCCTTTGGTCAGCGTGGTGATTGGGAAAGTTTGGGGAGCCGCTTTCCCGTTGTTTGCTTCCAAAGCCATTGGCGCAGACCTGGCCTTTTCCCTGGAAAACGCCTTGATTTCCTTAATGAATCCTCTATCCGCTGTGGAATTCTTGTGGAATGATAAAATTGCCGCTCTGAACAACCCCATTACAGATAAAGATACACTGGTCAACCTATGGAACAATACCGTTGCTTCCCCCATCGCCGCTGCTTACGATGGTAAGATTGACGCCATTTTATCACCCGGCGAAATACGGCAGCGTTTAATCGCAGCGTTTGACATGCTCTCTTCCAAAATATGAGAAAGGAAAGCAACCATGGAGAACGAAAACACCAGACTTAGTAAAACGGTAAAGAAAACCTTGTTGTCGACAAGCATGGCCGTGGAAAATCAGGCAGCGCATATTGAGGAAGAAACACTGGCTACCACGGCAGGCACGTCCGAAATTCCTTCCTGGCTGGAGGATATGTCCATTTCCGGCAAACTGTATCTTCTCAGTATGGGGATTATTTTTGCTTGCCTCATCGCTGTATTTATGATATTGAAAGCCTGCGGTAGGATTACCATTCTTTGTGGGAATCAAGCGGAAGGAAAAGTTGCCCCTGCCACTGAAATCAACCCCGTACTTCATCGTGAACCTGAATGCATGGATGACACGGCATTGATCGCCGTGATCACCGCTGCCATCGCCGCTGCCAGGGGATCGGACAATCAAAGCGGCGGCTTCCGGGTTGTTGCCTTAAAACGAACCGGTAAACGGTTATAATCAATCTGATGGAGGATAAAAAGTATGAAAAAATACAATGTTACCGTCAATAATGTTTTATATGAAGTCACTGTGGAAGAAGTCGATTCTTTTGCCTCGCCCGCACCTGCCGCGGCTCCCAAAGCCGCCACTTTTGCCTCTCCTGCCGCTCCTAAGGCGGAACCTGCGCCTGTTCCTCAAAAGGCCGTTCCTGCAAACGGTTATCCCGTTACCGCTCCCATGCCCGGTTCGATTTTGGATGTGAAGGTATCCGTGGGCGTGACCGTAAAGAAAGGCGACGTGCTGGTGATTCTCGAAGCCATGAAGATGGAAAACGACGTGGTGTCTCCCGCTGACGGTCAGGTTGTTGCCGTCCGGGTATCCAAGGGTTCTTCTGTCAATGCTGGCGACGTTTTGATTCTCATCGGTTAATACGGGCATATAATACGGGCATATATCCGATGCCGTACTGTGAGTTTACATGGAAAGGATACTAATATGGGAATAAAAATTACTGAAACCGTACTGCGTGACTCCCATCAATCATTGCTTGCTACCCGCATGACAACAGAGCAAATGGTCCCTATCCTCAAAAAAATGGACGAAGTCGGGTACCATTCATTGGAATGCTGGGGCGGCGCAACCTTCGATGCCTGCCTTCGCTTTCTCAACGAAGATCCCTGGAAAAGATTGAGAATCATCCGGGATCATGTCAAAAACACCAAACTCCAGATGCTCTTCCGCGGGCAGAATATTTTGGGTTATCGTCACTATGCCGATGATGTGGTGGAATATTTCGTACAGAAATCCATCGCCAACGGTATCAACATCATGCGCATATTCGATGCGTTGAATGACAAGAGAAACCTGCGCGTTTCCATTGATGCCACCAAAAAGGAAGGCGGTCATGTACAGGCAGCGTTCAGCTATACCACCAGCCCCGTACACAACAATGCATATTTTGCCCAATATGCAAAAGAGCTTCAAGAAATGGGTGCTGATTCGATTTGTATCAAAGATATGGCGGGTTTACTGAAGCCTTATGATGCCTTTGAACTGGTCAAGACCCTGAAGGAAACCATTTCCATTCCCGTTCAGTTGCATACCCACTATACCTCCGGTCTGGCTTCTATGACTGTTTTGAAAGCTATCGAAGCCGGCGTGGATATCGTGGATACCGCCATTTCTCCTTTTGCTATGGGTACTTCCCAGCCTCCCACAGAACCCCTTGTGGCTACCTTGTCCGGCACGCCCTATGATACCGGTTTGCATGTAAGCAAACTGGATGAAGTGTGCAAATACTTCTCGCCTTTGCGCGATCAATACATCGAAAGCGGTCTGTTGGATACCAAAGTGCTGAAAGTGGACGTAAATGCTTTGATGTATCAGGTTCCCGGCGGCATGCTCTCCAATCTGGTTTCCCAAATGAAGCAGGCAGGTCAATCCGACAAGCTCGCCAAAGTACTGGAAGAAGTACCCCGCGTCAGAGAAGATGCCGGCTATCCTCCATTGGTTACACCTACCTCTCAGATCGTTGGCACCCAAGCCGTGTTCAACGTCATAATGGGTGAGCGGTATAGGACGATAACCAAGGAGTTCAAAGGATTGATTCGGGGAGAATACGGGAAGACCCCTGCGCAAATCTCTCCCGCATTCAGAAAGCAAATCATTGGCGACGACGAATCCATCAGCGGCCGCCCTGCGGATGCGCTGAAACCCGAGTTGGAAAAACTCAGAAGCGAAATGAAAGAATATATCGAGCAGGATGAAGACGTTTTGTCCTATGCGCTTTTCGAGCAAGTCGCCACCCGCTTTTTCATAAAACGTAGAAACGAAAGATATAATTTTGACGGTGAAAACAGCAGCATACAAGACAAAATCCACGTTGTGTAAGATATAACGAAACATCGTAATTGCAAAAGAGCGGAAAAAGTTCCGCTCTTTTTTATGATTATAGTTTTACGAAAGCACGTAAAGCGAATTAAGATTGGGATTTTACCAAAAAAAGGGAGGTTTGTGCAATTTGCCGAAAACGAGAGAAAGTCACCACCGGGACGCTCGATACACTTGACACAACATGGGGTATACATAACCAAATATCTGTACCACATGATGTTGACGTATGTTCTATCGAAGTTGGTTGGTTGGCAAGGGGTGAAAAGTGCTTTCGTGGGATGTGACGAAAATGATATTATTTCCAAAATTCACTTGAATTTGCAGGTATTTTGATTTATGATATGAAGTGTCAGCATAGTACATCTCTGCTTATATTGGTTTACATAACGCCATTGATGGTTTACATAACGCTGTTTTTGATGTTTTTGTTGTACCGTAACAAGGAAAGGTGGGGAGAACATGTTTGGATGGGAACAGCGGTCGTGCGGGCGTTCTCAAATATGCCGCTGGTTATGGGTGACATTGTAACGATTTGGAGTTCTAACGCCTACACGGATATTGGCGACCTTCAAACCATTCTGGATATTTTTTCTGATCTGGGTTTGGTGCGTGTATTTGACGAAGAAATGCTCAATGCGGCGATTTTCCTCATCACGGCAGGACCTGCCTTTCTCTATATGTTGGCATCCGCCCTGTGCGAGGGTGCGGAATCTTTTTTATTTGATCCCCGGGATGCCCAAAAACTAATTGCCAATGTGTTTCATGGTGCCTCCCTGATGCTGCAGGAAGGGCAGAAATCTGCCGTGGATCTGGTGCAGCTGGCCGCGCTCTCTTATGAAACCAATTTGGCTTCCTTGCATGTGTTGGAGAAAGAAGGGTTTCGCAGCGGGGTGATTCAGGCTATGATTGCCTGTTCAGAACGGGCAGACGAGATGGAAAAGTAAATCATATCTTATCCTTGTTTTTCATACAATACGTATGAAAGCGAGTGAACAAGATGATCAAAGCATGGATTAAAAAAACATACAGTGAAAAATTTGATCTGTATCAAAGAACCTTTCTTTTGTACGCATTGTTTTTTTTGTTTGGTTTGGTTCCGGGAGTCATTCTGGCAAGCCATGATTATCCGGACGAAAACAGCCTTTCGATGATAGATCATTCCGTATGGTTGTTTTCTCGGAACAGTCTGTTGTCCGTTTTGTGGCTATATGTATTCCCTTTTGTGTTCAGCTTTACGTTGTTCGGTCCTTTCGTTTCCGGCGTTTGCATATTCCTTTTAGGAATGAAAAGCGGCTATATCATCAGGGCTTTGTTGTTGGCTTCTTCCGACCGCTTTGTGATGTTCTTTGTCTGTATGTCTTTGTATATAGCCCTGCGGTTTTGGATTTTATGTATGGGCGTTTCGTTTTGTACCTGCGTTTCATACTATTTGTTTGAACCCGAAAAAGATGAAAAAAAAATGTTCGGCGGAAGTTTGTTCAACGCACCGTATTTTCGCAACTTAATCAATGTGCGCTTTTTATTTTCGTACATATCCATCATGCTCTTATTGATTTTTTTACACTTTGCCGCATCCGTATTATGTGGCGTACTTTTGAAAATGTATTGACCGTGACGCAATATCTCTGCGTGCTAAAAATGGAAGGATTGACAAAATGCAAACTCAGCTCAATGGATATTTATCCTATTTGAAAGACAGCAAAGCCAAACCAAATACCCTTGACGCCTACGAACGCGATTTAAGAGGCTTCGTAGATTATTTGTCATCTTCCGGAATTACCTCATTATACAACGTGGATGATGAAGATGTGCTGGCTTTCCAAAACGAATTGCGGGAAGAAGCCTTGGCAAAATCCTCCGTCGCCAGAAAGATTTCCTGTATTCGTTCCATGTATCGCTTCTTTTTGGAAAGCGGATTGGTAGAAGAAAACCCCGCCATCGGCATCAAAGCGGAAAAACCTAAAAACCAGAGCTTTGAAATCATGTCCCACGATGAAATTGAATTGCTGTTGGCGCAGCCCAATCTTTCCACACCCAAAGGGCTTCGGGACAGAGCTATGCTGGAAGTGTTGTATGCCACCGGCATGCGTGTCAGTGAAGTCTGCTCTTTGGGATTGAAAGATGTGAATCTCAAACACAGCTACATATTCTGTCATACTGGAGGTAAAGAGAGAGTCATACCGATTTATCCCATTGCGGTCGATTGCTTGAAAAACTATATTGAAAACGCCCGTCCCACATTGTTGAAAGGACAGACAAAAAATCCTGTTTTGTTTTTAAATACCGGGGGAGAGGAATTGTCCAGGCAAGGGTTCTGGAAGGTGTTAAAACGCTATGCCACCGACGCCGGCATTCCTGCCAACATCACGCCGCACACCCTGCGTCATTCGTTTGCCACCCATCTATTGGAAAATGGGGCGGATATCCATGATTTGAGAGAAATATTAGGCCATAGCGATATTTCCTCCATGCATGTCTATACCAAGTACTTAAAAGAGAAAATGCGTACAAACTATATCAAACATCACCCTCGTGCATAAAATTTCGGAAAATAAAAAGGAGTAAACTGTGGCTGGATTTTTCGGATTGTTCAACTATACCAAGCCGGGCCCCGGAATTGCCAAGAAGAAAGAAATGGAAAATTATTCATATGGCAACATGTTTGTCCAAATCGGCCGAAAGTTTTCCAAATTGATGGGTCTGAATTTACTATACCTTTCCATGAATTTCCCTCTTTTTTTCGGCGCGATCGCTCTGAGTGGACGATTTAATATTCCCTATCAAACCCCCGCAACCACTGGGTATCAAACCATCAGTGGTCTTTCTCACTATGTTTTTGATCCCGCCGCAGTGGTAATGGAAGGGTTGCATGGTCATATGACCACGTCTTCCTACCCCGGAACCACCTCAACGGTGTTGTACTATTTGACCCTATTGGTTCTGTTGACCTTTGGTGTTTCCACGGCAGCCCTCACGTTAGTCAATCGCAACCTTGCTAAAGGAGAGTACTCCGAATTGGCCCATGACTTTTTCGGAGCCATCAAGAAAAATTTCAGACAAGCTTTTTTTGTAGGGATTCTGGATTTGGGTTTGTTGTTTGTCATTGCCTACGCCGTCATGTTTTATTACTATAATTTTGTTGCGGGTACCAGTATTATCACCTCTTTCATGTTTTTCGTGGCGTTATTCATCGCGTTCATTTATATCTTTATGCGATATTATATATATTTGATGCTGGTCACGTTCAACCTAAAAACCTTCAAACTGTTTAAGAATGCCTGGTTGTTTGCTACCCTTGGATTTAAGAGAAACATGGCAGCCACCTTTTTCATTGTTTTCACCATTCTGCTGAACATCGTCCTTTTTGTCTATCTCATGCCGGTAGGGGCGCTTTTGCCGTTTATCATCACTTTATCCCTGTTGTCGTTTATCGCAACCTATTCGGCATATCCAGTGATCAAGCGGTTGATGATCGATCCTTATTATGCGGATCATCCCGAGGAAAAGAAACTTGAAATCGATGTGGAACCTTTGTTTGAAGATAAGGGTTGATAGTCAAAAAACACAAATCAAACCATGGTAAAAGCATAGTCGTCCGGCTGTGCTTTTTATCGTTCTTATATTAAGCAAAATCGTTGAAATCAGCGATTTTGTCCTCTTATTTTTCATTTGATATTGACAATATTTTCATGTTATGTTAGTATATACTGAAATTAATTGTAATAAGTGAAATCTGTCATGGAACTGCCTGCGAGCAGCTCTGAATGTTGAGGTCAGTTTTGTCATTTCAATCCTTGTTTATAGCTCTCGCTGCATAAACGATATGACATGATATGACAGAACTTTTTATAGGTTCTGTTATTTTTTATGAAAAGTAACGAAGCGAAATGAAGCGAAAATGAACATATTGACTTCATCCTTGTCCTGAAAAGAAAAGGTTTAAACGAAAGGAATGCAAAACATGGACGAACTTTTTAGGTATATCGGCGAATTTCATTGGCAACAACTTATCATGTGGGCCATCGGCGGGATATTGATTTATCTTGCCATCAAAAAAGACATGGAACCCACCCTTCTTTTACCCATCGGCTTCGGTGCAATCCTCGTCAACTTTCCATTTTCTGGCGCAGTGACCCAGCTCATAAACGGAAGTTTGGAAGAAGGCGCATTGAGCGTTCTCTATGATGCCGGTATTTCGAACGAACTGTTCCCCTTGATTTTGTTCATTGGCATCGGCGCCATGATCGATTTCGGTCCTCTGCTCTCCAATCCGAAACTCATGATTTTCGGTGCTGCCGCCCAGTTTGGCATTTTCTTTACCTTGTGCACCGCCTCCATGTTTTTCGATCTGAACGATGCGGCATCCATCGCCGTGATCGGTGCCGCTGACGGCCCAACTTCCATCGTAGTGGCACAGAAATTGAATTCATCGTATTTGGGCGCCATCATGGTTGCCGCCTACTCCTATATGGCATTGGTACCCATCATTCAGCCTCCGGTGATCCGTTTGCTGACCACGAAGAAGGAAAGAATGATCCGTATGCCCTATAAACCTAAGGAAGTTTCTCAAACCACCCGTATTTTATTCCCCATCGTCATCACCATCATATCGGGTATGGTGGCTCCTGCCTCGGTTTCTCTGGTGGGATTTTTGATGTTCGGCAACTTGATCCGGGAATGCGGTGTACTGAACTCTTTGTCCGAAACCGCGCAAAAGACGTTGGCAAATTTGGTCACCATTTTTTTGGGGATCACCATTGCTTCCAAAATGCAGGCGGAAGATTTTTTGAAGAAAGAAACCCTGATCATTTTGGGTCTGGGTTTGGTAGCGTTTATCTTTGATACCGCTGGCGGCGTGATATTTGCCAAAGTATTGAACCTGTTTTTGAAAGAAAAAATCAATCCCATGATCGGTGCCGCCGGTATTTCCGCTTTCCCCATGTCGGGGCGAGTTGTCCATAAGATGGGTCTGAAGGAAGACAATCAGAACTTCCTGTTGATGCAATCCATCGGCGTCAATGTTTCCGGTCAGATTGCATCGGTGATTGCGGGCGGTCTGATCTTGAATTTCTTTTTTGGAAAGTGAGGAAATAATATGAATCCCAAAGCATTTTTTGATAATTTATATTACATGGGCATGGGAATGCTGGGTGTTTTTTTGGTCATCGGCGTGATTATCGTGGTTACTTTTTTACTCAACTGGATGACCAAACCTAAAAAGAATCGAAAATAAGTGAGATGCAAGCGAAAAATACAATGAAGAAAGAACAATAGATATGGTATCATTACAAGACTTTTTTTCCATGCTGGTTCAATATCCCGCCCTGATCGTTACCACCCTTCTTACCTTATGTGTGATTTTAGTGAATGGGTGGACCGATGCCCCCAACGCCATTGCCACCTGTGTTTCCACCCGTTCCATGAAACCCACCCCCGCCATCATCATGGCTGCCATATTCAACTTTTTTGGTGTGTTGGTCATGACCTTGGTCAACCAAAAGGTGGCGGAAACCGTTTATAAAATGGTGGATTTCCAGGGAAACGCGGAGGATGCGCTCATCGCTCTGTGCGCAGCCCTGGTTGCCATTGTTCTGTGGGCAACGGCAGCGTGGAAATTTGGTATTCCTACCAGCGAGAGCCATGCGCTGATTGCCGGTTTGTCCGGCGCTGCCATTGCTTTACAGGGGGGAATGTCCGGTATCAACGGAACAGAATGGTTGAAAGTTATCTATGGTCTGGGACTGTCCACCGTACTTGGTTTTGGTATGGGATTTCTGATTGCCAAATTAACCGAGTATCTCTTTAAACATGTCAATCGATATAAGGCGGACAAGTTTTTTATGGGTGCTCAAAATACCGGTGCGGCGGCCATGGCTTTTATGCATGGAGCGCAAGACGGTCAGAAATTTATCAGTGTTTTTTTGCTTGGTATGTTTCTTGCACAAGGACAATCGAATGCCGGTGATGTTCACATTCCCATTTGGTTGATGGTGCTTTGCGCCGTAATCATGGGATTGGGTACCTCCATCGGCGGGTACAGAATTATTAAATCCGTGGGAATGGATATGGTTAAGCTGGAAAAATACCAAGGGTTTTCAGCAGACCTTGCAGCGGCAGGATGTCTGTTGATATCGTCGATAACCGGCACTCCCGTTTCCACCACCCATACGAAAACCACGTCCATTATGGGAGTTGGTTCCGCCCGTGGTTTAAAAAAAGTCAACTGGGGTGTTGTGCGTGAGATGGTACTGACATGGATCCTGACCTTCCCGGGTTGCGGACTTGTGGGTTATCTCATGGCGATACTCTTTATGAAGATTTTCTAATAAAAGGACTGGAGAACAAACATGGCAAGAGATACCAATTATTTTAAGCATTTCATCGAAATGATGGATTGTGCCTGCAATTGTGCGGAAATGTTGAAAACAATTTTACAGGAGTACGATTATCACAACATCAAAAAGTATAAAGAAGAAATTCATCTCATTGAACATTCCGCCGATTTGATCAAACATACGATCATGGAACAGTTGATGAAGGAGTTTTTACCTCCCATCGAGCGGCAGGATATTGTGAACATATCTCATTTGCTGGATGAAATTTGCGATTGCGTGGAAGAAGTTGTAGAAATGATGTATATGAACGACATTAAATCCTGCCGACCCGACGCGGTGGAAATGGCATCGGCGGTTTTGGATGCCACAAATGAACTGCATGCTTTGATTATCAAATTTGAAGGATTTAAAAAACCCGAAAATCTCATGCCACACATTATCAAAGTCAACACCTTGGAAGAAGTTGTGGATAACTTGTATTTCGAGGCTATGAGAAAGCTGAGCACGGATGGCAACGCTGTCGCCGAAGTCATTGGCTGGCGTGATATTTACACCTGCTTGGAAGACTGCAGTGATGCTTGTGAAAAAGTGGCGGATGCCGTAGAAGAAGTATTGATGAAAAACTCATAATATTCCTATAAATAGTAGAAAAAGGTAGACGTATCCATGAGAATTGTGATTAAAATAGGCACTTCAACCTTGACCCACGGAACCGGCAGATTCAATATTCGCCGCGTAGAAACCTTGTGCAAAGTGTTAAGCGATTTAAAAAACGCCGGCAATGAAATCGTGTTGGTCTCTTCCGGTGCCATCGGCATGGGAGTGGGAAAACTATCTCTTCCTTGCCGCCCAACGGATATTCCTACCAAACAGGCGGTAGCCGCCATCGGGCAATGCGAATTGATGTACATTTATGATCAATTGTTTTCCGCGTATAATCATACGGTCGCCCAAATCTTATTAACCCGCAGTGACATCGAGCAAGAGGAAAGAAAAGTCAACTTTCAAAATACCATGTACCGCCTTTTGGAATTGGGTGCATTGCCTATCATCAACGAGAACGACACTGTGGCGACGGAAGAAATCGTTTTTGGTGATAACGATACATTAGCCGCCATTGTTGCCATCCATGTCAAAGCTGACCTCCTTGTGATTCTTTCGGATATTGAAGGGTTATTTACGGCCGATCCGCACAAGGATGCCACTGCCACCTTGATATCCGAGGTTCCAGAAATTACCCCCGAGATCCTTGCACTTGCGGGGGAAAAGGGTTCCGAACTGGGCACAGGAGGCATGATTACCAAATTGCATGCAGCCCAGATTTCTACCAAAGCCGGCATGGACGTGATCATTGCTAATGGTGATCATCCCGAAATCCTATATAATATTTTGGATGGTCAAAACATCGGCACCCGTTTTTTAGGCAGGAGATGAACAGATGACAACCCTTACAATCATGCAGCAGGCGAAAGCCGTTTGCCCCCGTCTTGCTAAGGCATCTTCGGATGATAAGAACAAGGCGTTGTTTGCCATGTCCGACTCCATTATGCAGCATAGGGAAAATATTTTGGCAGCCAATGCGCTGGATGTACAAGCATCTGCGGGTATCATATCCGATGCCATGATCGATAGGTTGAAATTGAACCCATCCCGTATTGAAGGCATGGCGGAAGGGATTCGCCAGGTCTGTTCTTTGCCCGATCCCGTGGGAAAAATTCTTCATCGGGAAATCCGACCCAACGGATTGGTCATTGAAAAAACATCTGTTCCCATGGGCGTCATTGCCATTATTTATGAAAGCAGACCCAATGTAACCTCGGATGCGGCCGCTTTGACCATCAAATCGGGAAATGTTTGTATTTTGCGGAGCGGCAAAGAAGCATTTCGTTCCTCCCAAGCCATTGTCAGCGCCATGCAGGAAGGGCTGGAACAGGCAGGATTTCCCCGTCAATCCGTTCAGTTGGTGCAGGATATTACCAGACAGAGCGCTCGTGAACTGATGACCGGGGTGGGTTATATTGATTTGTTGATTCCGCGTGGCGGTGCCGGATTGATCCGCGTCTGCACGGAAAATGCCAAAGTTCCCTGCATTCAAACCGGCACGGGCATATGTCATATTTATGTGGATGCCTCGGCGGATGTAGAAATGGCATGCAGCATTTTGGATAACGCCAAGACAAGCCGCCCTTCTGTATGTAACGCAGCGGAAGTATGTTTGGTACATCAAAGCATTGCCAAAACCTTTTTACCCCTATTACAGGAACAGCTGGTTACAAAACGAATGGAGATGGAAAAAATCCCCGTGGAATTGCGTCTGGATGAAAAAGCATATGCCATCATTCCCGGAACACCTGCCGGCAATACGGATTTTGATACCGAATTTTTAGACTATATCTTAGCCATAAAAGTGGTGGAGAATATACATGAAGCCATTGACCATATCGGTCGCCATTCCACTGGACACAGCGAAGCCATTCTGACCATGGACGAGAAAGCGGCAAAAACTTTCTCCATGGCAGTGGACAGCGCGGCGGTTTATGTGAACGCTTCCACCCGATTCACCGACGGGGGAGAGTTTGGATTGGGCTGTGAAATGGGTATTTCCACCCAAAAACTCCATGCCAGAGGACCTTTGGGGCTGGAAGAGTTGAATACCTACAAATATATCATGTATGGAAATGGACAAATTCGTTGAGGATATAAAAATGAATACATTGACCTTTGGCTTTATTGGAACCGGGAATATGGGCGGCGCTTTGGCAAAAGCCGCCGCAAAAGCAGCATATCCTGTTCATATGTATTTAGCCGATTTTAATGCGGAAAAATCCCTTGCCCTTGCCCGAGAAATCGGTGGAATTCCTTCTACCAATCAGGACATTGCAAGGAAATGCCAATATATCTTTTTGGGCGTGAAGCCCCAAATAATGGCAGACATGCTTTTTGAGATCGCACCGTTTTTGCTTGAAAGAGCCGATGAATTCGTTTTGGTTTCCATGGCGGCAGGCATTACCATCCGGGATATTCAGACCATGGCGGGTGGAAAGTATCCCGTCATTCGCATCATGCCCAACACTCCCGTATCTGTGGGAGAAGGGATGATTTTGTACACTGTCAGCGAAGAAGTTACACCGGATATGGTGAAGACGTTCCAAGAAAAAATGCAGTGCGCCGGCGTTTTGGATCTACTGCCGGAACAATACATCGATGCAGGTTGCGCCGTTTCCGGGTGCGGTCCTGCGTTCGTATACATGTTTATTGAAGCTTTGGCTGACGGAGGCGTGGAATGTGGTTTGCCGCGGGACAAAGCGTTGCTGTATGCCGCCCAAACCTTGTACGGTGCTTCAAAGCTGGTATTGGAAAGCAAAAAACATCCGGGTGAACTGAAAGATGCGGTTTGCAGTCCCGGCGGCACCACCATCGCCGGAGTACACGCGCTGGAAACCGGTGGTTTCCGCAATTGTGCCATGAATGCTGTGTGTAAAGCACATCAAAAAACAAAAGAACTTGGCAAAAAATAAGGAAAACTCGGACAAAAATTGTCCGAGTTTATTTATTGTGATGAATATCTGATTATTGCAGCCCATAAATATTATCCAGTTTCATCATTTCTTCATAGGGAAGCATACCGTCTACCGAATTCTTTTCCCGCAGATTACTGGCAGCCGATGCAGAAGCCACACGAAGGGATTTGTCTGGCGAGAACCCTTTGAATAAGGAATAGAGAATTCCGGCACAAAAAGCATCTCCGGCACCTACTTTTCCTTTGATAAATTCTTTGGGCAGATTCAGGGAAGGATAATAGGCAACCTGGCCGTGTTTGGTTCCGTACCAACCGCCTTCGGGGCAATGAATGCATACAACATCCCCCACGCCGTGATCAAACAAGTAATTAATGGATGCATGGACCGCTTTTTCATCCATTTTTCCGTTTGTGTTGCGCAAAGGAATGCCGCTGATTTGAGAAGCTTCTATTTCATTGATGATGATATAGTTGCAGTAGGGCAGACAGGGATTGACAATTTTTTTGAACCGTTCGCCCACTTCGCTGACCACGTCAATAGAGGTTTTGATCCCCTTTTTTTGTGCCTTTGCCAATGTTTTTGCCATGACCGTGCCGAATTGGGGATCTTCCCGGTCGAAAGCATCCAACAGTAAAACATACCCCATATGTAAAATCGCCACATCGTCCATGTTGTCAAAAGGCAGATCGTCCATGGTGAAGTTGGCATTGGCACCTCTGGCATGGAAGAAGGTTCTTTCTTCCGGGGTGGTCATGACATCGGTAAAGGAGGTGGGCTGATCGGGATCGGTGATAACTGCGCTCATATCAATGCCTTTTCCAGCCATAAAGTCCCGAATGTAACGGCCATTATCATCGTTGCCCACCCTGCCGTAGCAGCGAAGGGAGAGGGAGGAATCGATGATCGCGACATCGGTAAGGGTATTGCCAGCACAACCACCGATACAACTGCTGACAGCGTGAATATTGGTCAACATCCCTGGGGTGGGATAGACATCAATGGTTTTTACCATATCTACAATCAAGTTGCCGCCAATGGCAATGGTATTTTTCATAATTCAATTCCTTTTTCAATTGATAGATATAGAATACCATTATTTTGTAAAAAAGTCAATGATTCTATTTATTTGTATAATTGTATAAAATTTATTTGTATAATTGTATAAAAAGAATTGCAAAAACATAAATAAAGTGGTATAATACATTCTTGTAATTTATGTTGGAGATGCAAACGAATGAATAATGAAAAAATAAGAAATATTGCCATAGTAGCCCATGTTGATCACGGAAAAACCACATTGGTGGATGGGATGCTCAGACAAAGCGGTGTTTTCAGAGAGAATGAGCAGGTAGCCGAACGTGTTATGGACTCCGATCAGTTGGAAAAGGAACGAGGTATTACCATATTGGCCAAAAACACCTCGTTGTTTTATAAAGACCACAAAATCAATATTGTTGATACCCCCGGACACGTGGATTTTGGCGGAGAAGTGGAACGCAGCTTGTCTATGGTGGACGGTGTCATTCTGTTGGTAGATGCCTTTGAAGGTTGTATGCCCCAAACCAGAACCGTATTGAAAAAAGCACTGGCTATCGGCTTACACCCCATTGTGGTAATCAATAAAATCGATCGTCCCCATGCACGGGCGAAAGAAGTTTTAAACGAGATTTACGATTTAATGATTGATCTGGATGCTTCGGAAGAGCAGTTGGACGCCCCCATTTTATACGCCTCCGGTCGTGACCAATATGCATCGTTGAATCCTGAAGTCCGTTCAGGTGATTTAAAACCCCTGTTTGATGCCATTCTGGACAGAATTCCCGCTCCCGATGTGGAAATCGATGCACCCTTTCAAATGATGGTTTCCAACATTGATTTCAACGAATATACGGGTCGAATTGCAGTGGGTAAAATCAATCGTGGCAACATCAGGGAAAAAACCCCCGTCACCGTATGCCGCAGAGAAGGCAACATAGAAAACACAAAAGTCGGCTCCCTGTATATCTTTGATGCATTAAAACGCACGCCTGTCGTTTATGCGGAAGCGGGGGAGATCATCTCTTTGTCCGGCATTTCGGATATCAATATCGGCGATACCATTTGTGCTTTTGAACAACCCGCTCCTTTGCCTTTTGTAGAAATTGAGCAGCCTGTATTGTCCATGTTCATTTCGGTCAACACTTCACCGTTTGCGGGAACGGATGGACAGTATGTCACCTCCCGTCATCTACGAGAACGGTTATATAGAGAACTGGAAAAGAATATTTCGCTAAAAGTGGAAGATACCGATACCACCGATACCATGAAAATATCGGGGAGAGGGGAACTGCATTTGTCGGTTCTCATTGAGAATATGCGCAGAGAGGGATATGAGTTTCAGGTGTCCAACCCCGTCGTCATTACCAAAAAAATCGGTGGTGAACTGTGCGAACCTTATGAAAGATTGCTGGTGGATGCACCGGATGAATACAGTGGCGCAATCATTGAAAATATCACCCGAAGAAAAGGTGAGTTGCAGCAAATGAACACCATTCCCGGTAACTTTGCCCGCCTAGAATTCCTCATCGCTTCCCGGGTGCTGATCGGCTGCCGCAGCGAGTTGATGACCGCCACCAAAGGAAATGCGGTAATTAGTACGATATTTGAAGGGTATTTCCCCCAGAAGGGAAAAATATCCTCCCGTACCCGCGGATCTCTGGTTGCTTGGGAAAATGGTATTACCACGTCCTATGGTTTATATAATTCCCAGGAACGGGGTACCTTGTTTATCGGCGCATCGGTTCCCGTATATGAAGGACAGGTGGTGGGCGAATCCAACGATGGCAATGACTTGACCCTGAATGTTTGCAAGAAAAAACATTTGACCGCCATCCGTTCCGACGGTGCAGACGAAGCTTTGCGTCTGGTTCCGCCCAGACAAATGAGCCTGGAAAAATGCCTAGAATTCATTGCGGACGATGAGTTGTTAGAAGTGACCCCTAAAAATATGCGGCTGCGGAAAAAGATTCTAAATACAGAACTGCGAGCTAAAACCACTGCCCGACTGAAAAAACAAGAGTAACGAATTAAGTAGGAGGCTACCAATTAATTGGTAGCCTCCTACTCGATTTTTATGATTACTGGCTCTTTTCCTAAGTCCGTGAAGTGGTATCATTAATCGTGGCCCCGAATACGGGGAGTTTTGCGAGCGATATGACGACGAGGACAAAGAACAAGTATGGAGACACGGTGATGTGGTTATCTTTTCAAAACGCGGATGACAGAGCAGCAAAGCGAGACTTCAAGCAATTGGCAAGGGGTTTTCGAAAATAGGAAGATCATTCCGCATGGTTCAAAGTTTGGATACAATGTATTCCTGTTTCTATCATCGTCTAACAAACGCAATCGCCGAAGGCATTAATAGCAAAATTCAATCCGCAAAACGCCGCGCAAGGGGATTTCGTACTATTGAGGGATATACTGCTGCTATTATTCTTGTTGTTGGCAAACTCAAGCTTTCCCGCCCGGCTCTCTTTCATTAACTTTTCACAGAAACAAGAAAAGAACTGATTACTCTGCCACTGGCAATTTAACGGCAAAGGGATTATAGTGATAATTGTCAAGTCGAAAGGAGTCGGTGGTAAACTGATAAAAATCACGGATAGATGTGTCCGCAATTAATTTGGGGGCAGGGTAAGGGGTGCCTTTGAGTAATTCTTCCGCCAAAGGAATGTGGCGGTCATAAATATGAGCATCTGCAATAACGTGGACCAATTCCCCGGGAACCAAATCCGACACTTGTGCCAACATGAAAACCAGCAAAGAGTATTGCACCACGTTCCAGTTGTTTGCCACCAGCATATCGTTGCTTCTTTGGTGGAGGATGGCATTGAGGGTTTTTCCGGTTATGTTGAACGTCATGCTATAAGCACAAGGATAGAGATGCATTGCATGTAAATCGTTGTGGTTATAAATGTTGGTCATGATACGGCGGCTGGAGGGATTGTGCTTCAAATCATAAATAACCCGATCTACCTGATCGAACATGCCTTCTTTGTATGCATGCTTGACCCCCAACTGATACCCGTATGCTTTACCGATGGATCCTGTTTCGTCTGCCCACTGATCCCAAATATGGCTGTTTAATTCTTTGATATTGTTGGACTTTTTTTGCCAGATCCAAAGTAATTCATCCAGTGCGCTTTTGAAAGCTGTTTTTCGTAACGTTAATACCGGAAATTCGTCCTGCAAATTGTAGCGATTGACAATTCCGAATTTCTTGACTGTATGGGCAGGGGTGCCGTCTTCCCATTGGGGGCGAACAGGCAAATCGGTATCCAAAAAACCATTTTCCAGTATGTCACGGATATTTTGAATGAATATCTCATCGGCACGGCTCATCGTTTTCACTCCCTATACTTTTCCAGCAGTATACCATGTTTTTCGATTTTTTTCAATGAAAGAAAATAAATTAAATTTTATTAATATGTATTGACTTGCTAAATAATGGATGCTATAATTTGGAACGTCACCAGAAAACCCGTAGGATGGGAGGCCGTAACGATGATTTCGTACGTTGCACTTCACCTGAAAAAAACTTACCGGTTGATCCTGCTTGGACAGTTCGTCTTTTTTAACTGTCCCTTTACGTGTCCCTATCAATCTGTGTATCTTCATACCCGTTTGTCCTAATTACTTTAGGGCAAATGGGCTTTTTTTGTTGCCGCAAACAAAAAATGGAACTATTTTCTATGGAGACAATGAAAGGAAGAAAGAGTATGAACCATTCTTATGAAATTACCAACACCATTCCCTTAAGCCGTTTCTTTTACCCCGACAGAGAAAAAACCATCATGTATCTCAACGCACTGGTGAAAGTGGCCGATCAAATGAATAAAGAAGATCTGCTATCAGCGCTGCGTGCTGCTGCCGACCAAGTGGCTCCCAAAGGAGAATCCGTCCATCATACCTTTTCCCATTATAATCCAACGTTTACCGTACGTAATGACGATGAGTTTCATGCCGCTATGTTTTTTGCCCGCCGAGGGGATTTGATTCATATCGCCGGCGATGTGGTCATCGATTTGTCCGATATACTTCGTCCCGGAAAATTGGAAAGTTTGGTACAGGAGAATAGAATCCCCTTTGATTTTGTCATTCCGGAAGGAGTGGTTGTGTACGGCGACCGGGGAATCGGTGGCTGTAAGGGTGCAATCTTGAAATGCCCCTCCTACATTCAAAGCATTTTAACGTTGTCCACGGATGCTCGGCTTACAGGGCTTTCTATCCAAGGTCCCGATGGTCCCGGGGCTTTTTGCGGAACACAGGAGCAGCAATCATCTGGCATCCGCATCATCGGGGATGACGCCGGCGTGGATAACTGCGAAATCGCAGGCTTTGGCAACGTGGCGATCATGGTAGAAAATTGCCCGTCGGCTTATGTAACCGATTGTTATATCCATGATATCAGCGGTATCGGCTGCGGGTATGGCTTGAAAGCCGAAAACAGCCAGGTCAGATATATACGTAATACCTTTTATCGGGTGAATCACCCTGTGTTTTCTTCTGAAGGTATTCACGAAGAAGAAAATAAAATTTTTGAACCCACTTTCGATCCGGAAGGAAATAAAATTCTGGATTCGTTGCCCTTGGAACGGTTGGAAATCTTATCGGGCTGTTATTACAACGACCGAGACGATAAGGCTTATTGTATGCTGTATGATTTATTGGAAAAAGCTTCCGATATGCCTTTACAGGAATTGAAGGCTGCTGTTTCCGATGTAATTGACGAAATCGGCAATTACGTCAATTATTATCGATTCAAAAACTCCACCGGCATTCATGTGACGGTGGACGGTGTACGGTATGGTGCGAAAGACGATGAAAATCCCATTGGCGGCGGTATGCATTATTCCCGCATCATCACCGAAGGCAATGTTACGGTTACCACCGCTTTGGAATTGAAAGCGGCTATTGAAAATGCCAAAGAAGGCGATATCATTTATATTCCCGATGACGTAATCATTGATCTGTCCAACCCCCAAGATGAAAGCCGGATCGAAATCGATGTGAATACCCCTGTTACCATCGCCTCCAATCGGGGCTTTATCCGTCCTGACGGGACGGTTTGTGTGGGTGGGATCATTCGCAGCAATCTACCCTACGTAAGTTCCGTGATTCGATTCAATGCCCCTGGTATCCGCATGACGGGTTTGATTTTCAAAGGTCCCGATCCTGCCCGGCATTTGAGGTTGTGGGATAGATGTTTTAGGGGAAAATGCTCGGGACGGGGTGGACAGCCGGGGCATAAATTCTTAAATAAAGCAGCACCTTCCCATGGTCTTGACATTCGCGCAGATGATTGTGAAGTGGATAATTGTGAACTGTGCGGATGGACTTCCGCTGCAGTGGGCATTGGTGCCCCTCGTAATAAACCTCCCATTCGAAACATTCGCCTGCATCATAATTTTGTTCATCATAATCAAATTAATGCGTTGGGATATGGTTTTTGCCATGGCAGAGCCTACACGAATATTTATTGCAACCTATTCAACTATAACCGTCATTCCATCGCCGGGGGCGGTCAGCCTGAAAGCGGCTATGTTGCCCACGATAATGTGGAAATGGGCGAAAGTATCGGCCATTATTTCGATATGCACGGCGGGGGAGACCGGAGAGACGGTACCAATATTGCTGGTGATCGTATTGAAATGTTCCATAACAGCTTTTTGGGTACATGGTTGCCATATGTGGTCCGGGGAGAACCTGTGGATATCCAAATCTTTGAACATAATATACATTATAGGAATGCCACGGATTTCAATCCTACGCGTCTTACCGGAGAGCGCTTTTATATCGGCAAAAACATTTGGAATTATAACAGTGGAATCATAGAAGTCAAAGAAGGGTTTCCGGATGCGTAGTCTTTGGTTTGTTCAAAAAATACATCTGGAATATAGAGAAAAAATCTGAATTTGTTATCGGTACTTACAAATAAATTTTTGTGTATTTGTGCAATTCCTCTCTTTACATTACATATAAATTATGATAAACTGTTAATAAATACAGACTTTGAGGTGAAAATATGAAAAAATTAAGCATCATTCTTTCGCTCCTGCTCATTTTTTCCATGATAGTATCCATGGTATCCTGCGGCAATGATGTGGAACCGGTAGAAGAGCCCCCCCCTATAGAAGAACCGGACAATCAGGATGACGAAAAGGATAATGACAAGGAGGAAGAGCCGAAGGAAGAAAGTTGGCCTCTGCCCATTTTGACGGTGAAAAATCAAAAAGTAACCGAAATGATTGCCACCCGTTCTTACTATCCTGACAACAATAAAGTCATTTCCAAATTAATGACCATGCGCAATGCCATCGGCAAGGAATTGAAGACCTATAACGATTTGATCAACGAAATGTACAAGCTTACATATTCCTACACGGATTTGAACTTGCTGTACGATTATTACAATCATTCCTATGTGACGGACGATACCAATACGTACGGTGCCAAAGCCGAAAAAGGCAAACCTTTGGGAGGTGGTTTCGGCTATACCGATAAACCTTCCCCAAAAAAAGTCCCCTATACCGTATATAATGATGATGATTTTTATGAAGCATTAAAAATGGCGAAAAGCGGTGATGTCATTTATGTATTTGGTGAAATTGTCATCGACTTGTCCGACTGGATTGTTCCAGGCGACTTGATTGATTTTATGAATCCCGATGCCGACCATTCTCGTATTCCTCTCTTTTTTACCGTTCCCGAAGGTGTTACTCTCAAGGGTATTCGCGGTGAAAACGGCGAAGGCGCTGTTTTGAAAACCACCTCATATGTGAATACCATGTTGACGCTGAAAGCAGGCTCCAGATTGTCCGGTCTTGTCATACAGGGTGCAGACAATGCCAATTATATCAACAGCCCTTCCGGAAACCTTTCTTTGGGTATTGCGGTTGCTGGTGATAATGTCATGATTGATAATTGTGAAATTTCCGGTTTCTATCGTTCTGGCATTACAATCATGGATTCCAAAAATGTCACCGTGGCAAGCAACTATATTCACCACATTCTGGGTGCGGATACCGGCATGGCATTTTTTATCAACAACTCTTCCGTTACCATTAACAACAACGTATTTTCTAAAGTAAACCGCTTGATTTCCGCTTCAGGCAATGATACCGAAATCACCTTTACCAACAACATTGACGCAGGTAACCTGGTTTCCGAATATTTCCTTCTGAACCAGACTGCTACCTATGACAACGATTTTACGAAAGCCAGATTGGGTATCAAATCCTTGATTTGCAAAAACAATACTTTATTGTCCCCGGTGCGCGTGTTGAATATTAGAGGATTGCCTCTGTCCGCAACCATTGAAAACAATGTGTTTGGTTATGCCGATTTCTGCTATGCTCCTTCCTTGTTGACCATCAACAGCGTGGATGCTTCTGTTTTTAATTCCCGCTTTGTGATGAAAAACAATGTGTATGATGTCGAAAATCCTTATGTGGCAAGCAAATCATCCAGCGGTTCAGCAACCCCCTCCGATACTACTCTGGGTGCATACAGTGTGAAAGAAAATGTGACTCTGTCTGCTTTCGGTGTAGAAGCGGTGACTTTGCCCGAAGTGACCTACGCAACCATTCTGCAGCCTCTGGTAATATCCGGTTCTTATCACACAGACTACGATGATTATCCTTATTTGATTCCCGATGCCATTATCAGCACGTTTTCTTCTTTGGGTGATAAAAAACTATCCGATACTAGCCTCAATTATTTGACAAATATGATTCGTGATATGGGTCAATATTGCGATTATCTTGATTACTACGATAAGCTCTCCGTGGAAATAGACGGTAAAGTTTACGGTGCTTACAAGGTAGACGATAATCCCTTTGGCGGCGGTTATGGATATAATAATATCATTCACTATGATCAAAAAACTGCCATCACCTTGACCGAAAACGGAAAATCTGTTTATATTGTTACCTCCAAAGAATATTTGATTGCAGCATCCAAAGTAGCGAAAGCAGGGGATATCATTTATGTTCCCGAGGGCGTAGTGATCGATATGGCTAACATCGAAACCAATACCGTTGACACCATCAAACTTGAAAAAGGCGTCACCTTGGCTTCAGATCGCGGCTATTTACACGCTGATGGAACGTTTTCCACCGGCGGTATGATTAAAAACACCAAAACCTATCAGGGTACCATTATTACCTTGGTCGACGATTGCCATGTTACCGGAATGATCATTGAAGGTCCCGATCCTGCTCGCCATTTGAGATTGTGGGATCGTGCGTTTAAAGGAAAAACCGATGGCAGAGGAAGTCAGCCTGGTCATAAATATTCCTACAACGCATATCCTTCTTCCGGCATTGCTATTCGCGGTGACAATATCGAAATTGATAACTGTGAATTCTCCGGTTTCTCCAGCTCCGCCATCAGCGTGGGAACAAACGCAGATACCGGAATTTCTTCCAGAGGTTTGAAAGTACACCATTGTTATATCCATCACAATCAGATGAATTCCTTGGGCTACGGTGTTTGCCACGGCGAAGGATATAGCATCATCTATGCCAATCTGTTTAATTTCAACCGTCACTCCATCGCCGGCGGCGGACAGCCTGCCAGCGGCTACGATACATACTGCAACGTAGAAATGGGTGAATCCATCGGTCACTACTTCGATATGCACGGCGGCGGCGACCGTCGGGACGGTACCGATATTGCCGGTGACATCATCGATGTTCACAACAATACGTTCTTAGGTTCCTATACCGCACAACGTCCATATAACGTTCGTGGCGTTCCTCTGACCAGACAGACTTTCGATAATAATATCTGTTATTATATGCCCGAAATATACGGTGCTGCCAGCAGAATGACCGGTCAAAACTTTACCATCGGTAAGAACATCTGGAATTACGGTGCAAAATATATCATATTAAACGGCATTAATTAATCATTTAAAAAAACACCCTGAAACTGAAAATCAGGGTGTTTTTTTGGGTTAAATCTATATATAAATGATATATACCGGAAATTTTATGCATGGAACAAAAATTACCTTCATATTGCTTTATTGGATTCATCACAGAAACAGAGGGATGTTAATAACTATGAAATATAAATTTTTTATCTATTCCAACTAATATTTATAAAGATTATTATTGAATTTGACAATATGCACAAAATTATTTTTATTGTATAATAAAAATGAATGAATTTATATAAGCAAATCATGCAAACAGGAGGCAGTATGAATAAATTTTTATCCATCCTCAGTATTTTTTTAGTTCTTTGTTTTCTTTTTTCAACTTTTGTTGCTTGCCGAAATGAAGAACCTGAACCGGATAATACCGATAAAAATGGTAATAATGCCGACAACAAGAAGGACGATATCCTATTCCCCATGAAGTATACCAGTACGGGACCCATCAAAGAGCAAGTGGTAGAGTGGCCGGTTGCAAAATTGGAATCTAAAAACCTCATTGCTTCCTCACCCATTCTGACCCGTTCTTTTTATCCTGATTACAATTCATTTTTGACGACGTTATTTACCTTAAAAGCATCTTTGGGAACGGATATCAAAAACACATCACAATTATCTCAAATCCTGTATCATCTTTTGCATGATGCGACGGGTTTGGATTTATATTATGATTATGCCAAACATACCTCCATCAAAAACGGGGAAAAAATTTACGGAACCGACCATACTTTGATCGGCGGCGGAACGGGGTATAATCACAAGGTGACCGGACCAGTGAAGTATACGGTTAACGAAGACAACGGATTTTATGAAGCATTGAAAAACGCCAAATCCGGTGATGTAATTCTGGTAAAAGGAGACGTGGTTATCGACCTGGCAGACTGGATATTGCCCGGTGACATGGTTGATTTTATGAACGAAGGTGCCGATTTATCCAGAATCCAATTGGATTTTACAGTTCCTGCAGGGGTTACTATTATGGGTGAACGGGGGATTGGAACAAGCAAAGGCGCTGTTTTAAAAACCACCTCATATGTGAATTTCATGCTGACCCTGGAGGAAGGCGCGCGGGTAACGGGACTGGTTATACAAGGCTGCGACACCCCGGAAAATGCCTCGAATACCCCAGGCAACCATTCAGCCGGCATTCGTATCATTGGCAACGATGCTAGAGTGGACAATTGCGAGATCTCTGGTTTTTATAAATTTGCCATTGCGGTAGAAAACGCACAAAATATACAGATTGATCATAACTATATACACCATGTATTGGGCTGGGATACAGGGGTTGCTGTGTATGTGAACAACGGCTCGGTAACTGTAGAAGAGACTGTATTCAGCCAGATTCGCCGGGTGATTTCCGCCGTTGGTGACACAACACAGGTCACATATCAGAATAATGTGGACGCGGGAAATATCAAACTTTGTTATTTTCAGTTGAATGGCACTCAAAACAAAGACGAAGAATATATCTCCGCAGCCAAGAGCATTGCAAAATTGGTGTGTGAAAACAATACCATGCTGTCAGCCGCCCATCTCTTCGTTTGTAAAGGGATTCCGGCATCCGTACACATGACCAACAATTTGCTGGGCTATCAGGAAAGTGCCTATACATACCCCTTTTTGGACATGATCGGGGTTACCCCCTCTATTTTCAAAAATCGATTTGTGATCCAAAACAACTGTTATGACATTACCTCCCCGTATATTGCATCCAAAATCGGTGAAAACACCGATCAAGAGGATACACGTCTGGGTTTTCATACTGTTCTTGATCAAGACGGCTTGACAGCCCCCAAGATTCCGGTATCTAAGCTGCCGGATATTTCCTATTCACAAATGATAATCCCTCAAGTAATCAGCGCCAACTATTATGGAGATAACAACGACGTTGGGTTTGACACCATGGAATTCGTGGCTCAAGTGTACGGCGAACTCAAAACCACCCATATGGGGGGTGCCCTTGAAACCTATTTACAGGATTGCATTGACAGTATGGCGGGATACGCCAATTATTATAAGTACCAAGATTTTATTACCATTGTTGATGATGATAAGACCTATGGTGCCTATCCGATTGATTCCAACGCCATTGGAGGCGGTGTCGGGTACAAAGATATTTACACCACAGGCGATTATATTGTTTATAGTCTGACTGACCTCAAACTTGCTGCGTCTATAGCCAAGCCCGGTGAAGTGATTTATGTGCCGGAAGGTGTCATGATTGAAATGTCTGACAACTCCGCGGGTACTGTGGATACGATTGTTTTGCGGCAAGGGATCATTCTTGCTTCTAACCGCGGGTATGTCCATGAAGACGGCACGGTGTCCACCGGCGGTGTCATCCGCTGCAGTATGGTACAAAGATTGGGTATCATTCGCTTGCTGGACGAAACCCGTGTCACGGGATTGGTCATCCGGGGTCCTGACCCGGCAAGCCATTTGCAGTTGTGGGACAGATGCTTCAAAGGAAAAACAAGCGGCAGAGGACATCAGCCGGGGCATGATTATCTGGCAAACGCAACCCCCTCTGTGGGACTTTTGGTGCGCGGAGATAACATTGTCATCGATAACTGCGAAGCGTCGGGGTTTTCTTCCAGTGCTATTTCGGTATCTACCAATCAGAATAATTTTTCCAGCCGCGGTCTCAAAGTGCATCACAGTTACATTCATCACAATCAAATGAAAGCATTGGGATATGGTGTTACCCATGGATTGGGATACAGTGAAATCTACTGTAACCTTTTCAATTATAACCGCCACTCCATTGCAGGAGGTGGTCAGCCAGAAAGTGGTTACAAAGCCTATTCCAACATTGAAATGGGAGAATCCGTTGGTCACTACTTTGATATGCATGGCGGCGGCGACCGTCGGGACGGCACCGATATTGCCGGTGAATATGTAGAAATTTACAACAACACCTTTTTAGGAAACAAACCTCCCTATACCATGCGCGGGGTTCCTACCAGTCATCAGTATTTCTATTTTAACATTGTATATAATCCCCGAACGGCCTTTTCCGAAAACAGTTTGAAACGAGATAACGTGACCATTGGGTATAACATCTGGAACTTACAAGCCGGAAATACCAAACCAACGTATGACTTGAACAACGGATCATAGGATTTGAGTAGTTGAGACAAAAAACAATGATTGCATCCAATGATAACTCCTTAACAATAGAAATATATATGAGGTAATGCTATGACTAAACGTAACGTTCGATTTTTTGCCTTTTGTCTTATGATGTGCATTTGTTTGACTTGTATTGCTTGCGATGGCAAAACACCCGAGGATGATTCATCTTCCCATGATAATCAGAAACCTGATAAGGGCAATGACAATCAAAACAAAAAGGAAAAGGAAAAGGAAGAAGAATCGCTACCTTCTTATACGCGCATCGTACTGCAAAACAATATAGACGGCGTTCCCCTGAATACCCGAAGCTATTACCCCGACACAAACGCGTTTCTGAGCAAACTGGAAACGCTTAAAAACGCTGTGTCGAAAAAAGAGATTTCCTCCGATGCCGTTACATCCGAATTGAGAGCCGCCATGCGGAATGCAGAGGGTTTGGGGCTGTATTATGATTATTATCAACATACCCATTATCAGGACGGTGACACAGTGTATGGTGTCATCGAAGGCGAGTATGCCCTTGGTGGTGGGGATAAGTTTCGTTCGAACCTAAAGAACAATATCAAATTGGTATATGATGATAATACCCTGAAAGAAACATTACAAAAAGCCAAAAGCGGGGATGTCATCTGCATTGCGGATAATGTAGTCATCGATATGTCCGACTTTATTCAGGCCGGTGACACCACTGGGTATGAATCGGTATTTCAGCCCGGCGTTTCCTCCGGAGCGCAGTCTGGACAAAAGAATACAATTGGTAAAATCAAGTATGAAATGAAAATTCCTGCCGGTGTTACCCTGACCGGTTTCCGTGGGGAAACCGGCTATAAAGGCGGCATGATTAAGGTGACATCCTATACCAACATCGTTGTGGTATTGGAAGAAGGCGCTACCATGGTGGGTGTCGTTCTCCAAGGACCCGATACGTGGGATAATGTTAACAATGAGCCTACCAATTTGTCCAGCGGCATTGAAATCCGTGGGAATAACGCACGCATCCTCAATTGTGAGATTTCCGGATTTTACCGTATGGGCATTTCTGCCCAGAACGTAACTGGGGTCGAAATTTCTTATAATTACATCCATCATATTCTGGGCAGAGAAACCGGCATTGCCATCTATGCAAACAATTCCGAAATCAACCTTCACCATAATCTCTTTTCAAATTGCAGCCGTCTGGTTTCCGCCAACGGTGATAAAACCCAAATCACCTTTGAACATAACATGGATTGCGGTAATATTACAAATTCGTATTTCTTAATGAATCCGACTAATACATATGATACTGAATATACAAAAGCCAGGTTGGGCATAGATCAATGTATCATTCGGAACAATACATTTCTTTCTCCCATTGCTTTGGCGGATATGAAATCCTTGGCAAAAGAAATGATCATCGAACATAATTTGTTTGCCTACAGCGAAGAAGTATATCGATTCAATCCTTTGAAAATAAACAGTGTGACCGCAAGCATTTATGACGGCAGAATCAATATGCAGCAGAATGTTTTTGATATCCTGTCGCCGCAGGTGTTCTCCCGCGCTTCATCCCACACTAAAACCTCTGAAGTTCCTTATTCCACTAAGCAATCCGTTTCCTTGACACCGTTTGAAATTACTTCCAAACCGGCGGTAGATCCAGGTTATAAGGAAATCATCCAGCCTCTTGTGTTATCTGTAACCTATTATTCTATGGACAACGATTCTCCCTATGTGTTCATTAGCGAATTGTTAAAACTGCCGGGAAAGCAGAGCCATACACTCATCGTCAATTCACTGCAGGCTTGTATTACCATGTTGGGCGCATATACTCATTATCCTGCCTATGTAAATGGTAAAATATCATATGTTGTGAACAAGGAAACCTATGGAGCCCATGAAAACGACGGGAATCCCATCGGTGGCGGAAAAGGTTATGAGAGCATCTTCACCACCGGCGATTATGTGGTCAAAGACAAATCGGAATTGTTGTTGGCGATATCCAAAGTAAAATCAGGCGAAATCATTTTCATTGAAGGAAATGCCGTCATCGATATTTCTGATGCCACCAGTGAAACTCTGACATCACTCACTCTTCCTGCTGGTGTGACTTTGGCGTCCAACCGGGGTTATGTTTATGAAGATGGCAGCGTTTCCACCGGTGCGATCATTAAATCCACCGCTTTTGCATCTAGGCCTATGATCACTGTAGCCAATGATAACATTCGAATCAGCGGGCTTGTGATCCAGGGACCCGATCCCGCACAACATCTTGCATTGTGGGATCGTTGTTTCAAATCCGGCGGTCCTTTGCTTGGTCATCCTTATTACTACAATTTAGTCATGGTCTCCGGCATTTCCGTCATCGGTATGAATTTCGAATGTGATAACTGCGAAATTTCCGGTTTCAATTCTTCTGCTATTTCACTTGGCGGTTCGGCTGAAAAACCCAGTAAAATGGCAAAGATACACCACAATTATATTCATCACAACCAGATAAAAGGTTTGGGATATGGTGTTTCCCACGGCTACGGATATTCTGAAATTTACGGAAATATGTTTAACTACAACCGTCACTCCATCGCAGGCAGCGGACAGGCTCAAAGCGGATATACCGCATACTGTAATATAGAATTTGGTGAAAGCCTCGGGCACTATTTTGATATGCATGGCGGCTGGGATCGGAACGACGGTACTGATATTGGCGGTGAATATGTCTATATCTATAACAATACCTTTTTAGGTCTGCGTCCTCCTTATACCATCCGCGGCATTACCACAGCCGACCGTACCTTTTATAACAACGCCATATATGGATACCGTTCTCAATATTTTACTAATTTATATGACTACCAAGGTTCCAGGGTACCCAGATTGATTGTGGGTAAAAACTTGTGGGGTATTTCCGGGACACCTGAATTATTGGTTAACGTGTATTAATTTTTTTATAGGAGTATTTGATTATGAAACGTATTTTATCACTTTGTTTGGTGCTGGCTCTACTGTTTACAAGCATCTTGGTGTCTTGCAAAGAAACCGAAATACCCAAAATAAATCCTCCCGATACCCAAGACCCGGGAAACAATACCGAAAATCCCAATGATAAGGTAGAACCGGAAGACAAAGTTGTCCCCATTTCCCTGAAAAACCAGTTGGATCCGGCGCCTGTCACCACACGGTGCTATTATCCGGTTTATACAGACTTTCTTCAATCTTTGGAAACCTTG
>DIRA01000023.1 GCA_002427425.1 Clostridiales bacterium UBA5448
TTGCCTTTTCTTGAAATGTTTTTTTCTCCACTCGTCGGCTTTTTTCGCCCTGCCTGTTGTGACAGCCTTCATATCCTATCACATCCCTTTTATCCTGTCAACCCTTTTTTCAACTTTTTTCGCAATTTTTAAAGTTTTCCAAACGTGGGTATTTTTTGCATATTATCTGCTATTTGTTTTAATATGAAAATGCCCGTAAACACCATTGTTTACGGGCATAATCCTTTTTATACGCTTATCTTTTCAGCTGTTTCATTAACATTCTGGCAGTTTCCACCATCTGGGCATGGGTTTCCGGTACACAGTTAGTATATAGGGACAATCGGGTTTCATAACTCATCTCGGCCAGGTCATAATCGGGTAGTACCTTTTTTCTGTTTTCATGCGCAATCGTTGATGCCACATATCCCATATTGCCATTGGTCAGTTCCGCCGCCATGGTGTGGGCAAAAGGAGAAGCTTCTTTTATATCCAATCCCACTTGACAGAAAATTTCCCCGGGCAACCACACGATGATGTAATGCAGATTTTTCATCGATTAAAATTTTATCCGCCCATTGTAATGTCACCACATCCGGCTGGCGTCGGGGCACTTGGATGTAACTGCCTGCCACGCCAATGGTTGCATCTTCTATCGGCTCGGCTTTTTCATAGGCAGCCAATACTTTTCCCGTATGATTTGGGCCATGGCACCAGATACCTGGATCACATCCAGTACCACCGTGGCGAGGGTCAGGGAATCACTGGAAAAAACGGCGGCTTTTGCATACAGTTCATCCAACACGGTTTCTCCATAGGAGGCGGCAAATCCGCCCGGCTGGGGCGAACCCAATTTGGGGTGATAACAACCTCGGCCGTTCCACAGCACAACATAACATTCACTCTTCCAACAGTTGTTTCATCATATCAATGGCGTTTTGTACCAGAATATCATGGGATTCCGGCGCACAGTTGGTATATTTCGATAGCCTGGTTTCATACGCGTGGGTTTGAATTTCCATGCTGGGGGCGTTGAGGCGATTTTTATGGGCCAAATTGGATGCTATGTACCCCATGTTCCCGTTGGTCAGTTCGCTGGTCATGGTATGAGCAAAGGGAGAAGCGGCTTTAATGTCTTTTCCTATTTCCACAAAGATTTCTCCGGGCAAAGCACAGATAGCCGTATTGCCGATGCGGATGACCTGCTGAACTCCTTCGTTGGTATAAATGGGATTTTCATACAGTTCCTTCAAAGCCGTGGCAAACACCTGATTCTTCAACGTCGCTTCTTTTTGGGTAGCGATTTGTTCACTCCATGCCAACTCCTCTTCCGAGGGCTGACGACGGGGCAAAGACAAAGGCATGGAAACACTTTCCACTTTCACGTCTTCCTGTAGAACAATACGATGGTAAGCGGACAACACTTTTCCGGCTAAAATCCGTCCCATCTTTTTATAATAGTCTTTTTCTTTCCAATATATATATGTGGCGGTAAAATCAATGTGATTGATGTTGCCGCAGCAACCGTTCAAAAATACGCATACCACATCTTGTCCCAGGTTCTTCTTCAACTCTTTGGAAAGTTCTCCCGGATAATCGGCGGAAAATTCCGTTCCCGAAACACAATCGCAATGGCAGGCATAGTTGACAATCAATCCCAGTGGTTTGCCTGAATCCAGCGCATCAAAGCGAAGAACGCCTACCTGAGGATCGATGGATCCTTCCCGTTCCAGGATGTTGGGGTCGTTGAAGGCGGGGTTCATGGTAACGCCGCCGTCTTTCATATAAAAACGGCGAATAAATGCGATGGTATCTTCTTTTTCTTCCCCATAACCCACTTTGGCAGGCACCATTGTATGAAAGGCAACCTGTATGGCATCGGCAATTTTGTCGCTGACCCATTCCGCACAGTCTTTCTCGGCAGGAGAACCGTACAAAGGCACATCGGAAGCACAGGCAGTATGGCTGTGAATGGCACCCACCATGATGTTTTCACCGGGAATCCCCGTCAGCTTTTCGGCGCGAGCGCGAATGCGCTTAAGCATATAGGAAGTCACCTGAATGATGTCGCATCCCACAACGGCAACACAATGTTCACCATCGGATGCTACCATGGCTTTCGCATACAACTCATCCTTGATCCCTGTCGCTTTTCTGGAATTGAAATATCCGGGCATCTCCGTTCCCAGCACCGGGGTAAACGCAAGCGCAGAAAATCCGCATTTCAACATGTTCTACACCTCACCTATGTAATTTTTCTGGAGTATACAACGAGAGTATATCATAAATTTTAATAAATGGAACACTGTTTTTTGTTTTTTACATAAATTATTAAATTATATTTTCATCCTTACCTTTAATTTTCATATTCAATCATAAAAGCTGTGTCCGTTTAGAACACAGCTTTTCAGTTTCATCAGAAGGTTGAGGACATATCGCTTTCCACAGAAGAAGACCCTTCTTTGTGTTTGGAAGTTGCGATTCTTTTTTTGAGTTCTTTATAAAACATGTCTTCATCCAAAGGCAAGGCGATTTCTTGGTTAAGCCAAGAAGATAAGTACATGGCATTGGACAATGTCAAGCTATTGATCCCCTCTCTGCCGTCGGCAACCAGTGGCGTGCTGTTCAAAATGGCAGAAGCAAACGTTTCCATCACGATGGAATGGGGAAAATTGGTCCCGGGCAAATCCGGTATAATGGTCTTGTATTTGGGCTGACCGAAGTTGGCGGAGTTTGCCTGAATGGACAACTTGGCAAATTCAGGTTCGGAAATTTCCAATTCGTACACGGTGACTTTCTTATAATCTTCGCAAACAATGGTGGCGCCGTCTAATACAATTTCCAGTCGGTTGGTACCCGGACAATCCCCAGTAGAAGTGATAAAGGTGCCGGTGGCACCGTTTTCATATTCCATATAGGCGGTTACGTCGTCTTCAATCTCCACATCATGCCATTTGCCTACATGGCAGTGCGCTTGAATTTTAGCAGGCATACCGCAAATCCATTGCCACAAATCCAAATTGTGGGGGCACTGGTTTAAAAGCACGCCGCCGCCTTCTCCTGCCCAGGTGGCACGCCATGCACCGGAATTATAATATCCCTGACTGCGATACCATTTGGTTATATGCCAAACGCTTCTGCGTATTCTGCCGTATTTTCCGCTGTCGATCACCTCTTTGATCCACCGGTAGGCTGCCAAAGTTCTCTGGTTAAACATCAGGGCAAACACCACACCGGCTTTGTCGGCTGCGGCATTCATTTTTCTCACCTGTTTGGTATACACCCCGGCAGGTTTTTCAGACAACACATGCAGTTTTCTCTGAAACGCTTCGATCGCCAAAGGGGGATGATCGTAGTGCGGGGTTGCGATGATGATTGCATCCACCAAACCGCTGTCCATCAACTTTGTACCCGAGGCAAAGCAAGCCACGCTGTCGCCATAGGTTTCACGCATGAACTGTAAGCGGGCAGGATTGATATCGGCAACCGCCGTCAGTACCCCGCTGGGTACTTTTCCCTCTATGATGGCTTTTGCATGAGAGGTTCCCATGTTGCCGATACCAATGATGCCAATACGCACTTTATCCATACCAATACTCCCTCCTTATGCCAATGCAGGATAACGGGAAACCACGTTATCATAGCTGATTTTCATGGATTCAAACGGATCTGCGCCGTAGCAATCATCCAGTTCTACAAAGGCATAGGAAACACCGGCTTCTTTGGACGCTGCCACAATGGCGTCAAAGTTCATATTGCCTTCGTAAATAGGGGCATACACGGCAGCCTTGCCGTCGTGCGCCATGTCTTTGAAATGAATACAATCCACGCGACCGGACAACGTTTGAATCCACCGGGCAGGATCGCCGCCGCCTGCCTGCACCCAATATGTATCCAACGTGAAGTTCAATAAATCGGCATCAAATTGTTCTATGATATAATCCAGTATTATTTTTCCGTCAAATTTTCTGAACTCAAAGGCATGATTGTGATAACACAATTTGCATCCGGCCGCTTTGATCGCCTGGGCTGCGGGTTTAAAATCAACAATAAATTGCATCACTTCCTCTTTGCAATTGCGATAGTGAGTGGGCATGCCGCCGATCCCGATGTATGGGCAGCCAAAGGTTTTATGGTCTGCAATCACCTTGTCCGTTTCATCCTTCACCAACGCGGGATTGATGTGGGTCAGAGGTGCCGTCAGATTGTATTTTCTGAGGGTATCCCTCATCCAGGCAGGATCATATTCGCAAACCCCGGACAATTGAACCGCCGAATATCCCATGTCGGAGACGCGTTTAAGAGTTTCTTCCAAACCCTCGGTTGTTTTGCATGCGTTGCGAAGCGTGTACAGTTGTGCTCCCAGTTTCATTGTAATACCTCCCTTGGTTTACATTTTTTTACATACCTATAGTATAAATCATTTTTTTACAAACGAATTGCAAAAAAAACTCATTAACATTGCAAAAAAAACCAATTTATGTTATAATCAAATCAATTACAAAGCGAGTGAGGAATGGATTATGATCTATTATTCGACTCCCTATATGAATTACTCCCGCGGATTCAGCGTACCCGACCCCGCTTCTTCCATACCCATGCATTCCCATGCCACCTATGAATTGTATTATTTTATTTCCGGCAACTGTGAGTATACGGTGGAGGGTGTATCCAATCATCTACAGCCCTACACCCTGTTGACCATCCGCGCCAATGAAGCCCACCGCCCCATTTTACATGATTCATCGCTTTATGAACGTGTTTGCATTCATTTTCGGCCCGAGGCGGTGGATACCTTCGATCCCGAGCGCCGTTTATTAATCCCCTTTGACGAACGGCCTTTGGGGCAAAACAATTTATATGCGCCCCATGTGACCCGAGAAAGCGGATTGACGGACTGTTTTGACACACTGGCAAAATCCGACGAAGACAAATATGACAACGGCATTCGTGTCCACACGCAATTCTGCCGTATATTATGCATTCTTTCAGATTTATATAAAGAAAAAACCGCCACTTCTGCCGATGTTAATCCGCTGGTCATGGCAATTGTGGATTACATCAACCGCAATCTCGTCCAATCTCTGAGTCTGGAACGATTGTGTAACGAGTTTTATTTGAGTAAATCCCATTTGCAGCGGTTGTTTCGGGATGCCACGGGATCCACGGTTTGGGATTACATTCTGTTAAAACGACTGACACTGGCGCAAAAACTTCTTCGCTCGGGTTGCTCGGCGGTAGCTGCTTCCATGCAAAGTGGATTTTCTGAATATTCCACCTTTTTCAGAGCCTATAAAAAGAGGTTCGGCTATCCGCCCTCCGAACATATTTAGCATAAAATTCCTCTGGGAGTACATACTATCCCCAAAGGAGTTTTTTTATGTCCGTACTGATAATACGTTTGCTGATCATCTATTTTGTAACCGTGTTTTCCATGCGTATCATGGGGAAACGGCAGTTGGGGCAATTACAGCTGTCGGAACTGGTCAGTGCCATTTTCATTTCGGAACTGGCAACCTATCCCGTGACCAACAGCGATATTCCCCTCACCTTTGGTATCCTGCCGGTGATCACCCTGTTGGCAGCAGAAGTCATCCTTTCCTTTTGCTCGATTAAAATCCCAATCATGAAAAAAGTATTTGATGACAAACCGGCATTTCTGATCAAACGGGGAAAATTAATGCAAGAGGAATTATTGAAAAACAGAATCACCCTGGATGAATTGATTTCACAACTCAGGCAAAACAACTGTCCCGATATTTCCAAGGCCTTTTATGCCATTCTGGAACCCAACGGACAGGTAAGCGTCATGGTAAAAGCAGACGAGATTCCTCCCACCCGCAAAGATATGTCCCTCTCCGTGCCTGAAGACGGTATCTGTCACGCCATCATCGACGACGGTAAAATCAACGACATTGCATTGTCGGATGCCTTGAAAAACATCCGTTGGTTGGAAAAAACCATGGTTGCCAACGGTATCAAATCACCCGAGGAACTTTTTCTGTTGGCAGTCAGCGATGGCGGAACATTGTATTTCGTCAGAAAGGAATCTTCATGAAACAGTTGATCATATCCATCGTGTTGCTTTGTCTGGTAATCGTTCTGGTGGTTTGGAACAGTCTCTATTTAACCCATGTTTGTGATGAAATGCTTGCCATGGCACGGGCATTGCCGGAGAACCGGGAAACGTTTGATACGCTTTCCCCCAATCAAGTAGAAAAAATACGGAATCGATTTGAAGATGTACACTTTTCCATGAACTTATCCGTCCCCATTCACCATTCCCAGGTGGCAATGATTACCATTTTGGATACCCTGTCCTATGTCAAGGTGAAAAATTATGATGAGTATATTGCCGCCAAAAACAGGATGATCGATGCCTTGAAAGTTCTGTTGGAATACGAAATTCCTCACCTGACCAATCTCTTGTAAACGCTTGACAGGGCGGATCAAACATGCTATGATACTCCTGCAAATATGATTTTTGGAGGAGTAAAAAACATGAGAGTTCTGTGTATCAGCGCCCATCCCGATGATATGGAAATTAACTGCGCCGGCACTCTTTTGAAGTGTAAAGCCAGAGGTGATGACGTGTTTGTCTGCCATGTGAACAACGGGGATATGGGACATTTTGAAATCATGCCCGATGCGTTGGGTGTGATGCGTACAAATGAAGCCCGCCGTTCCTGTAACTTGGCAGGTTTTACTCATTTGACCTGCAACATCGGCGATTTGGATGCCTACTATCAGAACAAGGAACAAAAAGATCTCCTGGTAGATATCATCCGTCAGGTGAATCCCGATTTCATCATCACCATGTATCCCGATGATTATATGTGCGACCATGAGGCAACATCCAAGTTAACCTTTGACGCCGCTTTTATGGCCACTGTTCCCCATTATGAAACCAACTATCCCGCCACCAACGACGTGGTTCCCATCTTTTACATGGATGCCGCCCAAGGCGTGAACTTCCAGCCCACCGAATATGTGGACATCACCGATGTTTTTGATCAGAAGATCGAAATGCTGCTGTGCCATGAATCCCAGGCGAAATGGCTGTGGGAACACGACCGCAACGATTATACACAGTCTACCCGTGTTTTGGCGTCCTTCCGGGGCATGCAGTGCGGCGTGAAATACGCCGAAGGCTTCCGTCAGTGCATGGTGGGTTTAAAACTCCGTCCCAAACGCTATTTACCCGAATAAAAAAACAAGGGGCTGTTGCAATAACAACCCC
>DIRA01000024.1 GCA_002427425.1 Clostridiales bacterium UBA5448
TCCGCAGTGATGATGTCATGCTCAATCTGGAAGATGATTCTTTCCCCACGGGAAATTTGCATGTCATCGGCCTGATAAAGCCATCGGTCACCTTTCATGATGGCTCGGTGCGCTCCTTTGAAGACCATGCGGATACAAAAAAGCTGATCCGATTTGACCGGGGCTACTCATCGCCGTTTATGCCCTTCATCCCCGCCGGATCTTCCCTTGCCGGCTTGGCCTTGGTCGCTTGCCTGCCAATTCTCGTTACAGCGGCATGGATCACGCTATTCAAAAAGCACCCATCCATAGAAGCCCTTTGCCATACACCCCAAAAACGCGTTGTATATCACGGGCTTTTATTTAAAAGCTACTGGATCTTTTTTGTGCTGTTCTTTTTGCCTGTTCCCTGGATGTTTTACACCGATGCCGGCTGGTTTTGGGGCTTGCTCCGCTGGATCACCCCGCTTTTGACCCTGCCCGCGCTGTCGCTTTGGATCGCGGGAGAAAAACGGCGATATGCACCCCTTGTAGCACTCGCCTGTTCGATCATCTGCCTGTACCAACCGACAGCGAATATCCTCTGCTTTTTCGGCACCGTCATTCTGGACGGCTATCTGATCATCCTCATCAAAAAAGGACTGGCCGCTTGGTGGGGATGGTCCAACAAAAATCAAAGCTCCAATACGCTGGAAACGAAAGGAAAAGAAGCATGATCATCACGGGGCGCCTGTGCCCCGCTGGCTTGAAAAATAGGAGGGGTTTTGATGCATAGATAAATCCGGGATGTCATCGAAAACATTGAAGCCATAGATCCCGTAGCAACAGCTTGGAAGAGCATTGCCAAAAAATACGAAGCAGACATTTTTAACTCAAAGCATCTTTAAAAGGACGGCTTGTTGGTATTGTGCTATCATAAAAATGAAGATGGAAACTATGTACTAACCGAAAAGCAGTTTTATGAAAATTTCAATATGAGGATAAAGTGAGCGGTTTTTGAAAAATCATTCGTGACTATTCCATTGTATCCCAGGATTATCTGTAGAAAACAAAACGAGATTAGCGGCAAGTATTGTGCTTGCCGCTAATCTGTAAAAAATTTTATTCTTATCATGAAATATTTATGAAAAAGGAGAATTGAAAATTCAAATCAAGCAAAAGGGGCTGTGTTTTGCGACAGCCCCTTTTTTATGTTCTTATGGTAATGTGTTTCCTGCTGATTTATACAAATCGTACCATTCTCTCCGTGACAATGTGACGTCGGCAGCTTTGGCATAGTCTGCAATCCGCTGGGGGTTGGTGGTACCGAGAACGACCTGCATACGAGCCGGATGGCGCAAAATCCAGGCAATGGCAATGGCACCGGGTGTAACCTCATTGCGTTGCGCCAATTCCTCAAGTTTTTGATTTAAGGCGGGAAATTGAGCGTTCCCCAAAAACGTGCCGCTGAAAAATCCGTACTGTACCGGCGACCATGCCTGTATGGTCACTCCATGGAGCCGACAATGTTCCAGAATGCCGCCGTCATGATCAAGGGATGCTGTCTCTTGCATATTCACATGCATCCCGGCATCGATCATTCCCGTATGCATCAAACTCAATTGCAGTTGATTGAACAATAGGGGTTGGCTGACCAGAGATTGCAGCAGTTTCATCTGATGCGAACTTTGGTTGCTCACACCAAAAGCTTTCACTTTACCGGACGACTGCAATGCGTCAAAGGCTTCTGCCACTTCTTCATCCATCAAGGTATCCGGACGATGAAGGAGTAAACTATCCAAATAATCCACACCCAGTCGCCGTAGACTGCCATCGACCGAGGAAAGGATGTGATCTTTGGAAAAGTCATACATGCCTTTGCTGATGGCGCATTTGGACTGTATTATCATCTTATCCCGCAACCCCGGATGGGATTTTAACACCTGCCCAAACAGCTCTTCAGATTTTCCCGCCCCGTAAATATCGGCGTGATCAAAGAAGTTGATACCATTTTCCATGGCAGTCATGACCATACGGTCGCACTGATCCGCATCCAAATTCCGCATCCGCATGCATCCCTGTATCAAGGCGGAACCATTCATGTTGGCAATCGAGTAGTATTTCATAGATTTATCTCCAAAATATCATACACCATGTCTCGTATGGGGGTATAGTAGCTTCCTACCATTTTGGGCCAATTGTTCACGTGCATGGCAAATACGATGGATATTTTTTGTGCCGGATCCATCAATATATAAGAACCTGCCGCACCACACCAACCGAATTCACCCAATGAGCTTCTTTGTCCCCCGGAACGGTCAATCAACGTGCGCACACCCAATCCATAGCCATATCCGGGACCGGCGGAACAGGAAAAAGTGGTATCCTTGGCAAAACTGCTGAGCTGCTCAGTACGCAGTAAATCCACCGTTTCTTTCTTCAATAACCGATAGCCATTTGGGGATACACCGCCGTTTGCCATGGTCACAGCAAAGGCTGCATAATCATTGACTGTGGAAAACAAGCCCGCTCCCCCGCTTTCATGGTTGGGGGTAATCTGTAAACGGTTGTTTCGTTCTAAGGGTACCAAACCCTCCCTTTCTTGGTACATAAACTGGGCTGCGATGCGATGCTTTTTCTCTTCCGGAACACAAAAATAGGTATCTGCCATACCGAGAGGCAAAAACACAAGTTGTTGTAAGTAATCACCAAACGATTGATTGACAACCACCTCAATGACCGCCGCCAGCACGTCATGACAAAAACTATATAAATACCTTTCACCCGGTTCAAAGTGCAAAGGTTCTTGTGCCTTTGCGCAGGCAATCTCCCGATTCCCCGCCTTTCCCTGCGTGGAGCGAACCAATTCCCTCATCGGGGAAGAATGTAAATTATAATCCATCCCGGCAGTCATGGTAAACAAATGACGGATGAGCATGGGCTTTTGGGGTTTCACCTTTTGCCCCTCTTTGCGTAAGTACACATCTGCAAAGGGGGGCAGGTACTTGGAAACCGGATCGTCCAATCCCAGTTTTCCTTCTTCCACCAATCGCATCCCCGCTACCGCCGTAATGGGTTTGGTGCAGGAGTAGAGGATGAAAATCTCTTCCCCTTTCATGGGTACTTTTTTCTCATAGTCACTACATCCCGCTCGATACCGAAATATTTCCTCATATCCCCGGTGTATCACCGCTTCACACCCAGGAACGCCTTTTAGGGTACATAAATCATCTATATATGTTTCTAAGCGAGAATACTCCATCCTACCCTCCCTAATAATTTGTCCACATTTATTTCTAAATGTGGACAAAACATAGTGAATTATCAAATTACATCTCTATCCCTGCTGAAATATACCGACAAGCCTCTTCCACCGCAACCGCACAAGCAACGGTCGCACCAACCATCGGGTTGTTGCCCGTTCCAGTTGCGTTTTTAATATCGTCATTTATCATAACTCATTATCACTTATTTTTCCGTATTTTATTGAGGAATAGAGCGTATATCACGATGATGTACAACTATGTTTGACTCATCGTAACTTATTTTAACTGCGGTAAACTTGGCTTGCGTGGGCGAAATGTGGACAAATTAATCTTGCCCACCGTTTTCGTCATTATACTGTAAATCAAGTGGGTTTGTCAAGTCATATCCCTCATATTTATTCTTCAAGAAACCGCATAAATGTTTCTTTCCTAATCTTGTACGATCCAAGCTTTAAAGCAGGTAGTAACCCTGTCTTTATAAGCGTGTACACATAAGTTTGATTTGTATGTATTATTTCGGATACTTCTTTTACAATGAATACTAAACTTTTCAGATGAACACCTCTTAATTTGTTCCTGTCGAACCAAACCCACCACGATTTTTATCATCAAGATGCTCTACTTCGTTGAATTCTAAGTCATCCATCTTTTTAATGATTCTGAACTGGCAAATTCGGTCATCTGCTGCTCCAGTGTCTCCGGCAGCTTTTCTGCCGAGGATGGCAGAATGCCATGTTGGTTGCTGATTTCCTGCACCACCGTCTCCAGCCTTTCAAGCAGCCGTACTTCATATTTTGTAACGCTCTTTTTCCATACGAAGCTGTATTTATTGGCGTTGGCTTCAATCTTGGTACCGTCCACAAACAAATGCTCATAC
>DIRA01000038.1 GCA_002427425.1 Clostridiales bacterium UBA5448
GTATAGCTTGTTTGCAATCGTGGATGGTACCTGCTGTAACAAATATTCTGACCGGCATACCATTCGCATCCACGGCCAAATGTATTTTGGAGTTGAGCCCCCTTTTGTGCGCTCCATATCTTGATTCCCGCCTTTTGCCCCTGCGGCGTGCGGGGGCACCTTGATATGACTCGCATCTATCATTAGCCATTCAAAGTCAGGTTCGACTATCAGCTTTTCAAGCAGTTTTTCCCATATCCCCTTATCTCTCCAACGGCAAAAACGGCGATTGACATTGTTCCAGTTGCCGTAATCGGGCGGCAAATCGCGCCATGGTGCGCCAGTTCGCAAAATCCAAAACACCGCATTGATAAATTGCCGAGTATCCTTTGCATTTCCTCCCCATGTCCCTTTTTCGCCAATTAAGTGCGGCTCTAAAAGCGCCCAGACTTCGTCGGTTATGTCGTGTCGATAATATTCAGCAAGCATAGAGAAAACCTCCTATTGTGTTTTCTCTATTATATCACAAATCTATTGTCGACACAACCTAGTTAAGTTAATTTTTAAATTTGTAAATGTAATTTGTAATTCTTCTTTTTCCAAAATCTTAGCAAGAATCTCTTTGTATAGTTCCATTTGAATCACCTCATAATCTATTTCAACCTGTTTCAGGAAAAAAATCAATAGCATGTTTTAGGGTGTTATATAGTTTTTATGAAGTGTTGACGAATGTACAAAAGAATTCGAAATTTACAGGAAGATAATGATCTGTCCCAATCGTAAATAGCTGAGATGCTTGGAATGTCTCAGACAGGATATTCAAAATATGAAACAGGTGAAAACGATATTCCGACACAAATATTAAATAAACTTGCAGATTTTTATCAAACATCTATCGACTATCTATTAGAGCGAACCGATATATGAATACCACCTGACCACCGAACACAATGAGCATATTCGTATATTGATAATTTTATGAAACCAGCCGGGAAGGAAAAATTTGTTTCCGTCCCGGCTGGGTTTTGTTTTTAAAACACTTAGCAGACTATGGATTTCAGACTGCGCTTTTTCTTTTCATATCAATCAGATAGACTCGAAAGATTTGTTCAAAAAAGCCTGGGTCAAGGGGCTTTTGGGATGTTCAAAGACCTGTTCCGGCGTTCCTTCTTCTTCGATCACGCCGTTTGCCATAAAAATGACTTTATCCGCAACATTTTTGGCAAATTCCATTTCGTGCGTCACCACGATCATGGTGCGGTCGGAGGATTTTAAGCCTTTGATTACCTTCAGCACTTCTCCGGTCAGTTCCGGGTCCAGAGCGGAAGTGGGTTCATCAAAACATAAAATGTCCGGTTTCATGGACAGTGCCCGGGCGATGGCAACTCGTTGCTGTTGACCGCCCGAAAGTTCCCAGGGATAATTGTGCATTTTATCTTCAAGACCCACGCGGATCAAAAGATTTTGTGCCTCTTGATTCACTTCCTCCAGAGCGGCCGTCCATTGTGCTTTGGCGGCTACTATCTCTTTTCGTTCATCCTTTATCATGAGTTCCGCTGCTAATTTCACATTTTGCAGCGCTGTATACTGGGGAAATAAATTGAAAGATTGAAACACCAGGCCGAAATGAAGTCGTTTTTTGCGGATTTCATCTTCCCGCATGTTCTTGTATTGGCGGCCATCAAACAACACTTCTTTGTTTAAGGTAATGCAGCCCGAATCCGGTGTTTCCAAAAAATTCAGACAGCGCAGTAGGGTGGTTTTTCCGCTACCGGAAGAACCGATGATGGCCAGCACCTCGCCTTTTTCCAGAGAAAAATCAATGCCCTTCAGCACTTCGGTTTTTCCGAAATTTTTATAGATACCCATTACTTCCAAAAAAGCCATATCTGTTACCCTCTGAAATAATCCAATTTCTTTTCGACATAGTTAAAAAGAAGTGTCAATCCTCCGCAGAATAGCAGAAAATATACTCCTATGTAAAACATGGGCCAAATGAGCCCTCTGCCGGCATATCGTTCCGCAGCAAACAGAATTTCACCCACGGCAATGATCCGGGCAAGAGAGGTATCTTTCACCAGTGTGATGATTTCATTGCCCATGGGGGGAACGATCCGCTTGATGACCTGTAATAGAATAACCTTAAAAAATATCTGGGCTTTGGTCATGCCCAAAACTTGTCCGGCTTCGTATTGCCCTTGGGCAATGCTTTCTATGCCGCCCCGGTAGATTTCGGAAAAATAACAGGCATAGTTGATGATGAAAGCAATGAGAGTGGCCAGCATACGATCCCGCATAGGGGCGTTAAACATAATGCCGGGGACGTAAAAAACAATGAAAAGCTGAAGCATCAGCGGCGTGCCGCGGATGATCCATACAAACGTTTTTGTTACCCACCTTAAGGGAAAAAACTTGTTCATGGAGCCCATGGAAATAAGCAGACCAAGCGGCAACGCAAATAAAAGCGTTGCCGCAAAGATGGTACAGTTCTCTTTGAACGATATTAATAAATCGAGGGTCACCTGGGTAAAGCCCATGATTGAAATTCCCACCTTACAGTCTATTGTTGTTCCTTATTTTGCCGAATACTTACCTTCGTTTCCGGATTTTACAACCAAAACCTGTTTATTTGCAAGGTAGGGAACGGAGATTGCCATGTTGGTAGCACGTTCTTCGTTGATGGTCATACCATTCCAAATGCAGTCAATGTTTTTTGCGCTCAATTCGGTTTCTTTGGCTGACCAGGTGATTTCCTGGAATTTGTATTGCAGACCCAATATTTCGCAAACGGCTTTGGAGAATTCGGTTTCAAATCCGGTCAGTTCGTTGTTGTTATCTTTATAGTTCATGGGAGCAAAAAGGGTGATGCCAATGATCAGTTCGCCTTTTTCCTGTAAATATTCCCATTCCGCATCGGTGGCGTTTTCATCGTATGTAGCGGTAGTATCCACGGCGGTGATCAATTGTTCGGACAGCTTATACTTGGATGCAATGGTGGCCAATGTGCCATTGTCAAGCAGCGTTTTGATGGCGGCGTTGACCCGGGCAACGGTGGCAGAGCTGCCTTTGCGGAATGCGATGCCGTACTGTTCATCGGCAAAGGAAAGGTTCTTTACAACCGTCAGATCCGCGTAGTCAGTGCCTTCTCCTATCATACCGATGGAGCAAACATAGTCCACTACGCAACCGTCGGCGGTACCGGATTTTACTTCCATCAATGCCTTGGCCTGTGAATCCACGGCGGTGTAATCCATATCGGAAAAATAATCGTCTTTTGTAACAACTTCTTCACCAGCCGATTCTTTTTCCGCTACGATGACCATTTTTCCGCAGGAAGCAAACATGGGAAGACAGAATACAGCTATCAGTAAAAGCGCAATCAGTTTTTTCATCTCTTCAATCCCTTTCAATTTTCTTACTATAATGTACCTCTAACACTTTACCGTATTAAAGTGATACCATAGTAACATGTACACATAGAATTGTCAAGGGTTTTTTTAAAAAAATAATTTATCTTTTTGACGAGGGCTGTTACATTGGATATACTATAAGAAAAAGGAGGAGAAGTATGGCTTACAGATTGGATAAAACAGAGTATCTTTTGCCGGCAACGGAATTGGCGCCCGCTTTGTTGGGGAAATTCCTTTGCCGGAATATTGAGGATGAAATTATTCGGCTGCGTATCACCGAAACCGAGTGTTATTACGGGGAAATCGATACGGCTTGCCATGCCCATAAAGGGAAAACGCCCCGTACCGAGACATTGTATCGACAGGGAGGATGTGCGTATGTGTATGTATGTTATGGCATCCATTCCATGCTCAATGTAGTCAGCGGCCCAGAAGGATTTCCCGAAGCGGTGCTGATTCGAGGGGTGCAAGGATATGCGGGTCCCGGAAAATTGACCAAAGCGTTGCACATTGACCGCTCATTGAATGGGGAAAACTTTTCTAAATCTAATAAGCTGTGGCTGGAAGACGACGGATATGAATCATCGTATAAAACGGCAAAGCGGGTGGGAATTGAGTATGCGCATCCTTTTGATCGGGACAGGTTGTGGCGATTCATATTAATGGAAGAAAAATAACTCAAAACACCTGTATTCCGTCAAAGAATATTTTAAATCCAAGTAAAATCAATAGAATTCCGCCGAAAATCTGGGCTTTTTCCTTGTATTTGGCACCGAAAATGTTCCCGATATAAACGCCGCAGGCGCAAACGAAAAAGGTGATAACCCCAATGATACCCACGGATATGCCCAGATGAATGTCGGAAATCAGAGCAAAGGTGATGCCGACTGCCAAAGCGTCAATACTGGTGGCGACGGCAAGAACGAACATTTTTCCCACCGCCAAAGAGCCATCGGCATTATTTTCTTTTTTCAAAAAAGCTTCTCGTATCATATTGAAACCGATGATGCACAACAGGCCGAAGGCGACCCAATGATCGAAGGATTGGATTTTTTCTTCAAAAGCGGCTGCTAGAAAATAACCGACGGTGGGCATAAGCGCCTGAAAAATGCCAAACCACAAACCAACCACCAAGGCAGCTTTCCATGATTTGCGCCGCATCGTTAACCCTTTACAAATGGACACGGTGAACGCGTCCATGGAAAGGCCGATGGCAAGAAAAATCAATTCAACGATTGTCATGATACTTCCTTAATATTTCATATAGGCAGAAAACGAGCATATGTTGAGTCTAATAAAGTATAGGTGAAATTTTCCCATCTCAGACGACTTTTCAGATTTGTGCCTTCAGGCAAAAGTGCCATGGCGATGAAAATTTCACTGTGATCTTTTTGATCTTGTATGCGTGCGTAGTCACCTTCAATGGAAATGACCAAATATTCTCTCTGTTTCATTTTATACACCCCTATTTTATACAACGGATGCATTATAGCATAACAGGAGCCGGGATGCAAGATAATTAATTCAATAGATAGAAAGATAGTGATGCTATGCGATTGTTTATTGCGATAGATTTGTCGGATGAAATGAAAGATGAGCTGGAAAAATCAACCTGTGTTTTGAAAACCCGGGGAAGAGGACGGTTTCCCTTACGGGAAAATTATCATTTAACTCTTGTCTTTTTGGGAAAAACCAATCGGGTGAATGATATCAAAAAGGCTATGGATATGCTTGAAACGACTCCTTTTGACCTGAAACTGTCATCCTGCGGGCGGTTTCAAAGGGAAGGGGGGGATGTTGTCTGGGCAGGTATTGAAAAAAATCCAATATTGGAAAATCTTGTGTATACATTGACAGACAACTTGCGGAACATGGGATTTTCCGTGGAGAATCGCCCCTATAAAGCCCATATCACCCTTGCCAGGGAAATGGAACAGGTGGAATTTCCCTCCATCAAACCACTTTCGATGACTTGCCATACAATCACCCTCATGGAATCCCTGCATATTGGCCGAGAGTTGAAATATCTGACCGTATATGATAAAAATATATATTAAAATCGTTGGCAATTGGTTGTTTTTACAAAAATATTTTAATATTTTGTTTGATTTGTAGAAAGTTAATAACCCATATTGACTTTTTACTGATAAAAATTTATAATGAATATATTAAATATAAATGGAGGTATATAAAATGAAAAAGCGAGCGATTGCAGTCATATTAGCCATGATCATGATGCTGGCTGTTTTACCAGCGGGTCTTTTGACCGTAAGTGCAACCGGGATAGATACCGTATATGTGAACAGTACCAGCGGCAAAGATACCAACACAGGTACGTCTGCATCTCCTGTTAAAACCCTGGAAAAAGCAATTTCATTGCTGGAAACTGGGGATGTCCAAACCACTGGCACGGTTTTTTTCCAGACAAACTATGTACATACGATTAAGAATACTACCGCATCAGCAATCGTGGATTTCACCTCAGTGCATACACGCCACATTGTGTTTACCAGTGATCCGAGCAGTCCGAAAACATTTGAGGTGTCTTTGAGCTGCAACTATTCACCCGCTGGTTACGAAAAACGATTTTTAGGGCAAACTCCATATATTATATTTAACGGACCAGAAACCTATGATTATATCAATGTGCGCTTCCGTCCCGACTACGACAACTTGTTATATTTTGATAAAGATTACACCGCCACGGTCAAATTGACGGAGGGCGGAACCGCTTCGTACACATTTATACAAGGTGACCCCTTCTATGCCAACTACACCTTTACCAAAGTATCCGGCACGGTGGTTGCAACCCCTGTTCCCTATGGTACGGAAACATCCGTCAGACAATTCTTCCGCCGCGTGGAACAGCTTCGCTTTTTCCCCCACGGAAATGATATTTTCGAAGTCACCGGCCATGCTACCTGGGAGGTGATTAACGCTACGGACAACGCCAAAAATAAACACCCCCTATTCGCCGATGTTACGGGTTTTGCCAATGATGTAGGTTCGATATATATTCATCCCAGCGGACAGGTAACACTCGGTGCGGGAAGCTGGGGTTCTATGTTTGGGTATAACACCAGTCCCCCTGTCGACGGAACGACCGTCACGATCAAAAACTCTCCCTCTTTCATCCGTTTTTCCGGACCTTTTACCAATGTTGGAATAGCAGGAGAAACGTATACGATTATTTTTGACCAATCTGCCAATGTAACTGTTGTCGATTTGTTCGCAACCCGTATGGCCTCTATAAAAGATGGCAATCACAAACCCATTTCACCTATGGATGTATATGTGGTGATGCGTTCTAAAAATGTTACCTTTAACGCCAATTGCTATTTGGACTATGTAACCGCTCCCAATATGGGCACATATAACCTTATACTGGACGGTCCGGATGCTTATCAGAGCAAATACTTTCTCAAAGGCTTCAACACCTTAAAACTTGTCAACATGGATAGCATTTCTTTTGATCATTCCCTGTTACCTCCTATTGGCTATTCTGAAATCATCATAGAAGATGATGAAGATACACTATTGTGGTATGATTATTTGCCTACTATGCCCATAACAATTTATATCGAAAAAACCGGTTCCGACTGGTATTCCAAACAAATCCCGGTCGCGTTTTGTGATAATCCTGATATTCTGAATTATCTGACGATAGAAAGTAATCTTACATCAGTAGGGAAATTGGTTTACTACGAAGATGAAATGACCGTTTACTTTGAAATTCCAGTGAGTACTGTGATTTACTCTGCTTCCGGCACCGGTGAAACGATCACCGTGCCAGTGGACAGCCGTGAATATAATAGCGGTCAAACCATTACTCTGCCTGCTTTGGATCAGACTGTATTGAATGACGGACGGTTTTTTGCCGGTTGGAAAAATGTGAGTACAACGATTGTGTATTGGCCGGGAGATACATATGCCATGACCCAGGGCGTTAACCGGTTTGAAGCCGTGTGGGGGTATAAAATCAACTATATCACCGGCTATGAATCCGCTTCCACCCCTGTTTCTTTGGTCGACGACAAAGCCTATGTCATAGGTGGTCATGCGATATTGTCCAATGATTTGCGCCATACCTTTGTCAATGACAATGGGCAGGAACTTGGCTTCTACGGTTGGATGGTGGACAATAAATTCTACCATGCAGGTGATTCAATCCAAGTGAATTCCGCCACGACTACTGTCAATGCTGTTTGGGTCCCTGTTGTATTCGTGGATTCCACCTATACGGGAGAAGACAGTGATGGGACTTTCGATAAGCCCTTTACCAATGCCGATTTGACCCATGGTGCATTGAATGCCGTTTGGTCTGCCAATTCTTCCTATTTGTATGGGATCATATGCTTTAAGACCGACTATGTATGGGATGCAAGAAACAGCACCCTGGCAACGGTTCCCAGCTCCGCAACCTATCAGATCAATTTGGCCGCTGCCAATCAGCCCATCCTGTATCGTGGCGTTTCGGATGATATTATTCTCAGCTTCTGGGATTCAAACGAAACCAAAACCGTTTTTTATTTTGCAACTTTAGACGAAACCGGATTTGACGGTCTAACTTTCAGAATGGTTACAATGAGAGGAACTCGTTTTGTTCCCAGATATGATCTGTACTTTGGACCAAACTTCTCGGTTTCCAATACCGCGTTAACCACAGGCAACCCGGCGCAATCGGTTGGCATTGATTCTCAATCGCATACAAATGCTAATTTTATCGGCCGGGTGTATGGCGGCATATGGGATTTTTTCTATCTGGGTTCTTCATCAGCAGCAAGATCTGAAACCTTCTACGTAGGTACCGGAGAAAGTGATCTTACGGTAAACTTGATTGCTATCAACAACATTACATCCAGAAGCAAGTCCCTTGCATACATCCATTCCGGTACTGTTACAAATTTGCATGTGGCATCTATTGATAACATAGATAGCACCAAAAATCCCAATGGTCGTGTTGTAACAGGTTCTCTCACGTATGTGGTCAAGGGCGGAATCATTAATAAAATATTAGATTATAATAGGGAAAGCGATCAGAACCATGCAAACAGAACCGTACCGTACTGTGAAAATTTAGTGCGTACTTTGGTGTTTGACGGCTACATCGGTTCTGTCAATTATGATCACCTGGCAGTCAATTTCAACGCAAACGGCCTGGATAATCTGTCCTTTATCAACGGATCCACCGTGATCTTCACAGGAAAGAATATTGTCATGAAGGCTAACTCCAATGGCATTGCCTATCAAGACGATTTCTCTTCCTTTTCCGGTGTTTTCATTCAGGGCATTACATCTAACTACTCCTCCGGCGAAAAACTGGGAGCAGCCATAACGCCGGCTTCCGGGTTTAGTGTTTGGAACGGAGAAGCATGGTCCAATTCCCAAAACGCAGGTGCGGTTCTGGGCGCTTCTATCAGAACCACAGCTCCCTACGGCATCCGTTTTGGATTTGAATTGAATGGAGAAACATTGGGATATATGCTGGGCAACCCGGTTTCCTCTGTTGGCGTACTGATCATTCCGACCCAGCTTCTCACAGGATCCTTGAGCATAAACACGGCAGAGGCATTGATTATTCCGGTCGCTTCCGTTCTTTCCGCTACCCAGCCCGATGTGTTTACCGGGGTATTGACGGATGATCCCACCAATACATCTTCTTCTACGGAATGGCTCGATGTTTGGAAAGACATTGAGTTTACGGCGCGGGCTTACTATGTATTGGAAGACGGTACCATTTACTACTCTGCGACCATTGCCAGAAGCATTCAAAACGTCTGGGATGCGTTGCAGTGAAAAATGGTGGGTGAGAAAGGAGTACTGACCTATGAAAAAAACGTATGAATCCCCCGTGTTTTCGACAGTCACCTTTGAAGAGTATGTAATTATGACCGTCAGCTACGGTGACAACTTTGGTGGCCTGCTGCCCGGCTGGGGAACGCCTTCCGGCAGTAATCTGAACTGAAGACAGAAAAATTTACATGCAAAAGCCCTCGGAGTTTCCGAGGGCTTT
>DIRA01000011.1:0-128 GCA_002427425.1 Clostridiales bacterium UBA5448
GTGCGCCCGGGATGGGCGACAACTTGGCGGTGAAAGTCCGCTACACGCTTGGCAGTAGGAAGTGTTAGCCGAAGGCAAGGGCGTCCGTCGTGAGGCGGAGTCTGAAGGAAGCCGGATGCGGAGGTTTA
>DIRA01000011.1:518-10701 GCA_002427425.1 Clostridiales bacterium UBA5448
CTGACGAGTAGACATTATTCGAAAAAAAGCGTAGTAACAACGAACCTTGAGAAGTCAGCAGAGACCATAGTAGCATGGAAACATGAAGGGTCGAACAATCGCAATTCCGGAAATTGAGGAAAGGAAGGTCAAAGCAATGATAGCAGAATACCGCGGAAACGCGGGCTTCCTGCAAAGGGATAGTGTGGAACACGAAGAGTATGCAGGAGCGCATAGCCTTGACAGTCGGGAAATCAAAGTAACGGAAGATGTAGGAAACTTGCTTGAAAAGATACTGTCAAAAGACAATATGAACAGTGCTTACAAGCGAGTAAAATCAAACAAGGGAGCAGCAGGAATTGACGGAATGACCGTTGATGAAGTTCTGCCTTGGTTGAGGGAACACGGGGAAGAACTTTTGGAACGTTGAATGAATTTCTTGTAGCTGACTGCCATATTGCACCTCCAAGAGTATTGCATTTATTATATCACGTAAAAGTGAAATCGTATATGTCTATTCGATAAATTTTATCAAAGGGCTTATTTGTTTGCCCATTCTGGTACGGATTAATCTTCTGCCTGTCCTTTATGAAGTGAGGGGTTTACTCCTGCCGTTTTCGTGACCTACCAGTGAGGATAGGGGCTGGTCAGGCAGACCTGTCAAACAACCTTTTACTTAATTCGTGTTACGGTTCGTATGTTACAAAAATAGGATTGCCGTAGGCAAGAGGGATATTCAGGGTGGTGTCCAGTAACGTGACACGGTAAAAGGGATGGTTTGCAATGGGCAGGGAGAATGAGAAAGGTTCCCGAATGGAGATTTCATTTTTCCAAATAACTTCATTTCCTCCCCAAATGCATACCGCATAGCTGTGATCGGCGTGGATATCTGTTTCTAGCACATCGGAGATGACGATACAAAGAAGGTCGCCGGACTTTGCGGCAACGGTGCTTCCTGTTACCTGTCCGTTGAGTACCATACGGATGGCGGCAGATCCTGCCGTGAAATTTCCCCGATGAATTTCCTCCATAAAGGCGGTGTTGTGTCGCCGTTTGGCGTATAAAGTGGTCAGCGCCCGATCCACAGGCAGATTATGGGTATCGGCGCCGGCGGAGGCGTAGACCTTTTTTCCCCGTGCCAAAAGGTCTTTCCACAGCGCATAATTTTGTATGGTGGCAGCGGAGGTAATGGATTCGTACACCACTTCGAGGCACATATGTTCATGAAAATAATAGTCCAGTGGGTTTTGCGAATCCATGATTTGTTTGGGGTGTGCATGGGTAAACATACCACCCAATCCCAGGATGATACCGGTCAGTTGGGATAGACGTTCCCGCTTGAATCCCGGGTATGAAAAGTGCCCGTCCGCTCCGCCGGAAAAGCGAAATTCGGGGAACACAGCCAGAACGTTTGGTAAATCCTCTTTTCGGGGGAGAAGCATGTTATAGTGCAGACGGCGGCGAACCCCGTCGGCACAGTCTACCGAGGTTCCCGGTTCGCTGCCGCAGAGAAACATGGTTTCATCCCAGTCTTCTAAATACATGTGACGAACTTGCCGATGATCCAGAATGGCGGCGAAATCCATATTGAGGCTCTTGAGTTCATTTTTCCATTGGGACAGGGGCACTTTCCCATCGCTGGTACCACCGGTTTGGGCATGCTCATGCATATCGCCCCGAAACAACGTTTTTCCATGATAACAGGTATGAATCGCATCTATGGCCTCTTGATTCATCATATTGCACTCCTTTACTTTTGTATATAGTGAGCCGCTGCAGCGCCTGCAACGGCGCCGTCTGCAGCGGCGGTGACGATTTGTCTGAGGGTTTTGGTGCGGGTATCCCCAACGGCATATACCCCCGAGGTGGAGGTCTCACAGTTTTCGCCAGCAATGATATAGCCGTATGGATCCAACTTTACTATATTGGAAAAACGACTGTTGTCCGGTTCCAAACCTACGGCAACGAAAACGCCGTTGACGGGGATTTCGGTGTGTTGATTGGTCACTCTGTTTTGAAGGGTGATGGAATAGACCCGTTTTTCTCCCTGCACGGACACGGGAACTTGGTTATACATGATTTCGATATGGGGGGTATTCTTCACCTGGTTCACCAGATGGGCTTCCCCGCGGAAGGTATCTCTTCGATGCACTAAATATATTTTTTTACATAGGTTTGATAGATACAAAGCGTCTTCCAAGGCAGTGTTGCCGCCACCGATGACCGCTGTCACCTGATTCTGGAAGAAAGCACCATCACAGGTGGCACAATAGGATACACCTCGTCCGATGAATTCTTCTTCTCCGGGGCAATGAAGTCTGCGCCTTTTTGCGCCGTTGGCAAAAATGATAGCCTTGGTATGATGGGTATTTTCATCGGTAACCACTTTAAAAATGTTATCTTCTTTTTCCACAGAAATGACCGATTGAAAGAGAAATTCTGCTCCCAATGCCATCATTTGATCATACATGTTTTGAGCCAGATCAAACCCCGATATCTTTTGGAATGCAGGAAAATTCTGCACATCCGGTGTAGTTGCCATTTGTCCGCCGTACATGGAAGCTTCCACGACGGTTACATTCATACCGGCACGCAAGGCGTATATGGCGGCAGTCATGCCACCCGGACCGGAACCGATGATGATGATATCTTTCATATGAACCCCCGTATTAAATATAATTCTATTGTGCTAAATCACTAAAAAAAAGACATGAAATTACTAAAATGTCATCAAATTGCCGAGTAATTGCGGCAAAATTTTGAAATTGTCTTGACATTCATTGGTTTTGCTGTATAATTAAAAGAAGCTTATCATGAAAGGGGGAGAAATATGCAAAACATGCAGGAATTGCTTTCGCGGGCTTTGCCATTTTGGTCTAAATTGAAAGAGTCTCAAAAGGATCTTTTGGTTGCATGTTCCCGCATGGTCAAGTATCCCCGGGGCGCAACGGTACATAGATGTGGTGATGATTGTCTGGGTATTATATACGTGAAAAAAGGGATATTGCGTATCCTCCTCTCTTCGGAAGAAGGGCGGGAACTGACCATGTTCCGCCTGAAAGAAGGAGAGCTGTATATGCTTTCCGCCGCCTGCGTCATCCGTCACATCGATTTTGACGTGCATTTTGAAAGTGAAACCCCCAGCGAACTGTTGGTGATTTCCTGTCTTGGCTTTGATGAACTGTTTCGGAACAATACAGATGTGAAATGTTTTGCCTTGGAATCCGCCAATCGGGTCTTCGGTCAAATCATATCGATGCTTCAGCAGTCTTTGTTCATGGGATTTGACAAGCGGCTTGCCCTATATTTATTGGATGAATTGGGGGAGGGAAACGACACTCGCATTGCGACCACCCATGAGCGAATCGCCAAGAATATCGGGTCAGCCCGGGAAGTGGTGACGCGGACTTTGAAAAAGTTTTCCGACGAGGGTGCCGTGGAACTCCAGCGTGGTGCCATCATCGTGGTAGATCGGGAAAAACTGAAAAAACATTTTGCTTCATAAGGCGCCGGAAACGGTGCCTTTTTTATAAAACCAGGTGGCTGTTTTCTCGGATTTTATAAGTGAAAAAATAGGCTTCTTCTCGGGGAATCCACAATTGATTGAATCGATGGAGCCCATCCGTTCCTTCCCGTTGAAAAATGCGCTGCTGTTGTTCGGGGGGGGGGATGTCAGAAAAAAGTTTGGCCCCCGCATAGTTTCCCAGTTGGGGATGGTGGGAATAGGTTCCTTCGATGATCAATAGCGGCAGGGCATCCACCGAGATGGTTTTGGTAAAGGTTTGAGAGCGGCAATCAAAGATAGAATAGGTAAAGCTTTTGTTTTGATTTCGGGGGAGGATAACCTCATTTTGAATACGATCCAAATCCATGTGTCCGGCAAAGGTGGAACAAGAGTGCAAGGTTTGCCGATGGAAGGATAGATAAAAATCATCCATATGCACCACAGGACAGGAAAAATAATCACACAATCCATTGGCAAGAGTGGTTTTTCCCGATCCGCATCGCCCGTCAATGGCAACGGTCAAAAAAGGATGGGATGAGCGTATTTGAATGATATAGTCAATGGCTGTTTTGATTTTTTCCTGCATCGTAGGAGTATGATCCATGTCGACACCTCTCATTAGGGGGTAGTATATCATATTTCTTCCAGGCAAGCAACTCAATGGACAGATTTTATTGGTGTTGAAAAAAGAAGGGGCGGGTTTATATGGCAAAAAGTTCAAATCAAAAAATGAAAGTTTTGTACCTTTGGAAAATTCTAACGGAAATGACCGATGATAATCACGGTATGACGATGAAAGAGATTTTAACGGAATTGAATCGATACGGGATTACTGCCGAGAGAAAAAGTATGTACGATGATTTTTTGGCATTAAATCAGTTTGGCATCTCTGTGGAATCCAAGCGGGAAAATGGGGTGCGCTATTATATAGGGGATCGAGAATTTGAATTACCGGAACTGAAGCTTCTCGTTGATGCGGTACAATCATCCAAATTTATCACCCGAAAAAAAAGTGAGGAACTGATTCGCAAAATCGTCTCTTTGGGCAGTAAATACGAAGCGGGTCAATTGAATCGTCAGGTATATGTTGCCAACCGTATCAAAACTATGAACGAAAGCATTTATTATAATGTAGACTATATTCATACCGCCATCACTGCCAATCAACAGATTTCTTTTATATATTTTGATTGGAACGCCAAAAAGGAAAAACAGTTGCGCCGTGACGGCAATCTGTATGTGGTCAGTCCTTGGGCGTTGACATGGGATGATGATAATTATTATCTGGTGGCCTTTGAAGCGCAAAGCGGCGGCATCAAGCATTTTCGCGTGGATAAAATGCTGCATATTACAGTGCTGGATGATCATCGACAAGGGCGGGAATGGTTTTCCCAGTTTGACATGGCGGTATATTCCAAAAAAATGTTTGGCATGTTCGGGGGAGACGAACGGAGAGTCACCTTGGAATGCGATCGCGATTTGGCAGGGGTACTCATTGACCGATTCGGAAAAGATATCATCCTCACCGAAACCCCCACGGGCTTGAAAGTCACCGTCAGTGTTTTTGTCAGTCCTGTTTTTTTATCCTGGGTGTGGGGCTTTTCCCCCCGGATGAAAATCACATCCCCTCAAGATGTTGTGGATGAAATGAAGGGTAGAATTCGACAATCCGCCCAAATGTATCCATAATGTAATGTAAAAATGTTCCTTTTATAAATAAAAATGTCAAAATAATCATGGTTTATAGCATTGGGCTGTGATACAATACACCCGAGGTGAAAATAATGATTAAAGGCGTACATATTGATTTCCGCGCCCAGAAGATGAAAATCAAACCCCTCCTTGCCTTGTTGGATCAACTCAAAAGTTGGGGATTCAATACGGTGCTGGCTGAATATATGGACGGGTTTCCCTTTGAGGGAGAACTTGCCTGTTTGGCGGGGGAAGATGCCATGACCAAAGAAGAAATGAAGCAATTTGTGGAAAAAGCCCATGCGTTGGAGATTGAAATTATTCCCCTTTTGCAGTGTTTCGGTCATTCGTATTGGATTTTGCGCCATGATGAATTTGTTCATTTATCGGAAGGGTATTATGTAGGGATGCCGGAAAATGAAATTCATGATGATGCCGGTATCATGAGATTATGTACTCTCTGCCCCTCCAAACCAGATGGAAAAGAACTATACGGAAAAATGGTATCCCAAGTGATGGCCATGCATCCCCATTCCGGGCATTTTCACATCGGCGGGGATGAAATCCGTATGAATCGGGATTGCCCTGCCTGCAGCCAGGCATTGGAAAATGCCACCCTGGAACATTTGATTACCCGTCATTATGTAGATTGTATCGATATCGTTGCCTCCAACGGTGTACAACCCATCATGTGGTGCGATGTGTTATTAGCATATCAAGAAACCATGGATGCCTTGACCGGTCGGGTCACGGTTATGGATTGGGACTATGTTTCCACTGTAGAAGGGCGAAAAGGGGGACGGGTCTGGGGCGTACCTTCCAACATCATGCACCAGCCGGATTTGTGGCCGGAAGATAAACAGGAACTTCGCAAATTTGCCTTTTTGCAGGAACCCACTGTGTTTAACCCATATTTTTATGCGGATTATTTAAAGTCTAAAGGCTTTACGGTCATTGCCGCCTGCGCGACCCGTTGTTCGGGGGATAGTTTTTGCGTTCCCGCGGCTTTTCATCCTGCCAACGTGAAAGCCTGTGTTCGGAAAGCGGTGGATTCCAAGTTGGACGGGTTTATGGTCACCAGCTGGTCGGTGCGTCGTGCCCCGTTTTCCCTGACCTGGTTTGGTTTGATCACTGCCTCTATGGCCTATGAAAACGGGACAGTCACTTGGGATGAAATCGGCAGAGCCTATTCCAAGTATTGTTTCGGCAATGAAGATCAGTATCTCGGCATGCTGCCCGAACTTCTTGGTAAAGCGTCGGAACATGCCACTAAACTTGGCCATCTTCTCTCCAGCCAGTGCGAATATTCTGACTATCAAACCGGAAATTTCTTTTCACCCCCTTGGGACAGCGATTCCCTCTTTTATAAAGCCCGTATGCCTATCATTCGGGAAAATGCAAAAGCCGTGGCAGAGCGTTTCCATGCTTTGCAGGAAACTGTAAACACTACCCGAAATTACCTGCACCGTGCCACGCCTCAAAATGAGGAACAGCAATTTCATCTTTCTTTGTGGTACTGGGCTTGCGATGTACTGGAATTTTATTGTGAATTGGCCAAAGAACTGACCAGAGAAGTCTTGGATGATCAGGCGCTGGCCTCCTGGGCGGAAAAAGCAAAGATCCTCAGCGAGTTCACCAAAGAGACGTTATCGCCATTGTATACGGATTTCACCATAATCGGTGAAGTACAGAATCGATTCGGTGTGTTTTTACAGTGGCTTAAGAAAAGGGAGGCATAAGGATGAAACCCATTTTGCGTCAAACCGTTCCCATCGAGCGGCTTACCGGCTATGACAGCAAGCGTTATTTTTTCGGATACTATGATTTAGCTGCCGTATCCCAAGACGGCAACTATCATTTGACCCATCGGATAGACAGTGCCGATCGCATGCAGACTGCTACCGACCGGTGCGAAATCGGCATGATTCGTCTGGGGGATCATGGGTATATTCCTCTATCTACTACCTACGCCTGGAATTTTCAGCAAGGTACCATGCTCCAGTGGAATCCCGCTTGTCCCAACGAAGAGATTATCTATAACGTTTCAGCCAATCACGGTTTATGTACGGTGGTCCAGCATGTCCATACCAGCGAAAAGCGGTATTTGCCCCGCCCCGTAGCATCTGTTAGCCCGGATGGAAAGTGGGGACTGTCCATCAATTTTGCCCGTATATTTTGGTTCCGCGGAGGGTATGGTTATGCCTGTGCCCCCGATCCTTTTACCGATTTGTGCCCTGCGGATGACGGTGTGTTTTTAATGAATATGGAAACCGGGGAATCCGAATTGGTTTTGTCCGCCCAAACCATGCGGGAATTGGCGAAGGAATACCTGACCGAAGAAGAATATCATACCCATAAATATGTGGTCAACCATATCACGTTCAACACAGACGGTAGTCGTTTTGTGGTACTTTTCCGCTGTAAATCCACGGATCCAAAGAGAAAGGGATGGAAAACACTGACCTTTACCGCCAATCGGGATGGCAGCGAACCCTATTTGCTGTTAAATATCATGGGTTCTCACTATTCCTGGCGGGATCCTTCTCACATTTTGTTTTTTGCCAATCCCTTTGATTGTCCCACCCGTGGTTTTTATTTGTTTGAAGATAAGACCCATAATTATATCGAATATCATCCCATGCAGGAAGGGGACGGGCATTGCAACTATTCCCCTGATAGGAAGTTTTTCTTAAACGATACCTACTACCGCAACGGATACAGGAAACTATATTTGCATGATGTGGAAAAGGATAAGTCGGTGGAACTGGCGGTATTGCGTTCGGAAAATCCGCTTTATTTAGACGATGTAGATATGCGCTGTGATCTCCATGCCCGCTTCAGTCCGGATGGCAGTTTCATTACTTTTGATTCTGTCCATGAAGGTTCCCGACAAATTTATCGCATCGATATGGAAGACATTCCTTTACCGTAAATAACAAAAGCCGCATAAAATGCGGCTTTGAGACCATCGTAAAATGGTTACATACAGTGGGTATGCGCCCTTATTTGTAAAACGCTGCACCTCGGCCTGCACCATTTTTCTTGGTCTGGTATTATTGATTAAATAAGCAAAAAAGCCGCACTTTGTACGGCTTTTTTGTTTGTTTTTCCGTTGTGGTGTTTATGGATTTAATCGGGTTGATACGGGAACACCGGCATATAGGACAATTTGAACAGGTTTTGTTTATGGAGGCGGTCAATGCGCTCTTTAACCTGTTCATCATCGATGATGCCTTTCCGGATATAACGATCCAAAGTGGCATAGGAAAAGCCAAGATTGTCTTCGTCGGTTTTTCCGCAAAGACCGTCAATGGGCACTTTATCCACAAAGTGGACGGGAAGACCCAGTACCCGACCGATTGCTTTCACTTCCTGCACCGTCAGCATGGAAAGGGGACTGAAATCCCCGGCATTATCGCCATAGCGGGTGGAATATCCCACCCAGTCCTCACTCAAATTAGAGGTGTTCGCCACCCGGCCGTTTAAGGACTGGGAAAAGGCATATAAGGTTGTCATTCGCAGACGGGATGGCAGATTGTTGATGGTTTGGATGGAAATATCTCCCAGTTTATCCCCCAGCTGGCTCACCATCGTCTGATAAGCACCATGGATATTCAATTCATAGGAGCGGATCTCAAGATAATCCACCAGTTGTTTGGAGATATCAATATCAAATTGGTCGCCATTGGGCATCAATATGCCAATCACGCGATCTTTTCCCAAAGCTTCCACACATAAGGCCGCTACCACTGAGCTGTCCTTGCCGCCTGAAATGCCTACAATGGCATTGCATCCCTTGCCGTTTTCTTCAAACCAGTTACGGATCCATTGTACCATGTCATTTTTTACTTTTTCCGCTTGAAATGCCATATACACACCTCTTTTTCGGTGAATGATTGTTTGCATTTTATCACAGATGATTCTATTTGTCAAGAACCCAAGGGGAGCATGGCAGGTGCTTAATAGTTGAGAATGTCTTTTCAAACGTTGCTTGTAATGTTTGAATAACTTGCATTCGTTAACCACTCATTGCGCGCTTTGTCGACTGCCCGAAAAAACTCTATCACCCCGCAAATGGTCATGCCACTCGTAAGCGCTTGAATGGGATATGGCTCATATGTTCCTTTCAAATAGCGATTGATATCATCAAGGGGCATAGATAAAAATATAGAGGATAAAAGACAGTTTTTCCGTATGCGTTATTAAAATCTACATTTAAAAGTATAGATTCACTTATTTTTATTTTATTCATAGCATTTTCAGTGATATACAGCGATGCGGTTTGGTGAACGGGTCAGTTGTACGGGCGTCTACATATGCATTTAAGGAAAATTCGCCCGTATTTGTGGTATAGTAATGTACATAACACAATATTTTTCTGTGAGGCACTTCATCTTTATATAGACGAAAATTGGCGATTTCATCGATCCGAACGATAGCATAGAAGGGTCTTGCAGATGAAATCCAAAAGTGGTTTGGTTTTGGAATGTTCTTGTTATTTTTTCGTAATTGAAATCATTGTTATACTTTTATTTCTATGTTACTTAAATCTACATTTTTAACATCACATAACATTGAAATAGTAAATTGATCCATGGTAGTGAATTCGAGGGCGTTTTCAATGGTCATCGTACTGGATTGCAGTATAAAAAAGAGGGAAAGGAGAATGGCCAAGCAAAGTTTCTTACATTTTATCAGATCACTTCCTTTGTTACAATAAATTTGCCGGGTAAAGCACACCAAACCAGGTGTGCTTTATTTGTTCTCATTCCTAAGCTACAATAAGAGAAGCAATTGCTCTGACGGCACCTCCTTTGGACTTATCACGTCCGGAAATGAAACAGTCAGCCATCCTCTTATTGCAGCGTTCGGTTTCGGTAGGTTGAACCAACACGGAATCCGTGCGGCGTTCGTGTCACCCAACAAAATGAATCGGCAATGAGTAAAAGATGCACGCCAATTACAAAATTGATCGGAGGTAATATATGAACGCAGTTGGAATCGATG
>DIRA01000011.1:10898-11127 GCA_002427425.1 Clostridiales bacterium UBA5448
AAAAAGCATGATCGCAGTCATGCGCCCACTCGGTGATTTTACGCGATAGCCGCAGTCGGCACATTCATAATAGCCGTCGGATTGGATCTCCATTTCATGGAATCCGCTTGGCACCGGTTCCAGCTTCCATTTATCCCTTCTGTGGAGGGTGCCGAAGGTATAAGGTACTGGGTTCATCAGGGCATCGGCGGTGTCGGGGTTTGCGCTGAGGTTTCACACCTTTTATTCC
>DIRA01000006.1 GCA_002427425.1 Clostridiales bacterium UBA5448
ACCATATCATTGTACTCTATACATTGGTCGAAAAAACAAATCCGAATCGTGTTTTATCAGATTCGGATTGTATTTCAGATAATGCGGCGGTGTAGTTCCTGCAGGGAATGTACGGGCTGCCGGGTACTTTCTTTGCACACCCACAAGCCTTCCGCGGTTGCCATAGCGGCTGCCATGGTGGTGATGTAGGGGGTTTGGGTACGGATGGCTTCTTTGCGGACAAGGCTGTCAAAGCGGGTTTCGGCCTGCATGGTATCGATGATCAGGCGAATGCTGTTTTCTTGGAACAGAATCGATACTGACTGTTCATCTTCTTTGATTTCCTGACAACCCAATTCCTGTAGAATTGTCACGGAAGGACCGGTGGAATATAGTCCAAAGCCTGCCCCGGATAGTTTTTTCGCCACAACCAAAGCGTCTTCTTTATCCAAGGTGTCAAAGCGGAAAAAAATGTTGCCGCTGCGGGGAAGGGGGAATTGGGTGGCTTCTTCGGCTTTTAAAAAGGCTTCGCCGAAGTTATCCGCCAGACCCAGCACTTCACCGGTGGAGCGCATTTCCGGTCCCAAAACAGGATCCACTTCCGGAAACATGTTGAATGGGAAGACCGCTTCTTTGACCCCGTAGTAGGGAATGTGTTTTTCTTCCGGCTTGCCGATGGGGGGAGATATTCCAGTCAAGGAAGCGCACATGCGTTCAACGGCGATGGGGACCATCTGCACATTGCATACTTTAGAAACCAAAGGCACGGTACGGGAAGCGCGGGGATTGGCTTCCAACGCATAGACGATTTCATTTTCAATGGCGTATTGGATGTTCATCAGACCCACAACATGCAATTCCTCTGCGATTTTTTTGGTATAGTACCGAATGGTTTTCAAATTGGCTTCAGAGATGTTTTTGGATGGAATGATGCAGGCGGAATCTCCGGAATGGATCCCGGCAAGCTCAATGTGTTCCATGACGGCGGGCACATAGGCAAGAGAGCCGTCGCAAATGGCATCGGCTTCACATTCGGTGGCGTGGCGGAGAAAACGGTCGATGAGGATGGGACGGTCCGGGGTGACACCCACGGCGGCTTCCATGTATTTAACCATGATTTCATCGCTATACACCACTTCCATCCCTCGTCCTCCCAACACGTAAGAAGGACGGACCATCACCGGATATCCGATGCGCTTGGCGGTTTCGATGGCTTCTTCCACGGTGACTGCCATACCCGATTCCGGCATGGGAATCATGAGTTTTTCCATCATCGCCCGGAACAAATCCCGGTCTTCTGCCAAATCGATGGCAGAGGGTGGTGTACCCAAAACCTTCACACCGTTTTTTTCCAGTTCTCCTGCCAGATTCAAGGGGGTTTGTCCCCCGAATTGCACGATGACGCCGACGGGCGATTCTTTTTGATAGATGCTCAACACATCTTCGGCTGTCAAAGGCTCAAAATACAGTTTGTCCGAGGTATCGTAATCGGTAGAAACAGTTTCTGGATTGCAGTTGACCATGATGGTTTCAAAACCCATCTTTTTCAAGGCAAGCGCCGCATGGACACAGCAATAGTCAAATTCAATGCCTTGACCAATACGGTTGGGGCCGCCCCCGAGGATCATGATTTTCTGCTTGCTGCTTACCGGGCTTTGGTCTTTGGCGCAGTAGGTGGAATAATAGTAGGCGCTGTTGGGGGTGCCGCTGACATGGATGGGTTCCCAGGCTTGTTCAATCCCCAAGGACAAACGGTAATGGCGCACCGTTTCTTCCTGTTGATTCCACAATTTTGCCAGATATTTGTCGGAAAATCCGTGCTGTTTAGCCCGGAGGAGGGTAGAGGGATCCGGAAGCGCGTTTTTGTATGTCAAAAGTGTATTTTCCTCTTCCACCAATGCCCGCATTTGATCCAAAAAATAATGTTTGATTTTTGTCAGGGCGTACAATTCATCGGAAGTGGCCCCTTTGCGGATGGCTTCATACAGGATAAATTGCCGTTCACTGGTGGGAGATTGGAGTAAAGAAAGCAGCTCTTCTTTGGTTTTCTGGTGATAATCTTTGGCAAAGCCCAGTCCATACCGCCCCGTTTCCAGAGAACGGATGGCTTTCTGGAAGGCTTCCTGATAGGTTTTGCCGATGCTCATGACTTCGCCCACTGCCCGCATTTGGGTACCCAAATGGTCTTTGACGCCCCGGAATTTTTCAAACGCCCAGCGGGCGAATTTGATGACCACATAGTCGCCGCCGGGAACGTATTTGTCCAGCGTGCCGTGTTTGCCGCAGGGGAGCTCATCCAAAGTCAATCCACAGGCAAGCAAAGCGGAAATCCATGCAATGGGGAAACCGGTGGCTTTGGATGCCAGGGCGGAAGAACGTGAAGTGCGCGGGTTGATTTCAATGACGATGATGCGGTCGCTGACAGGATCGTGCGCAAATTGCACGTTGGTTCCCCCGATAACCCGGATGTCGTTGACGATTTGATAGGCGGTTTCTTGCAGGCGCTTTTGTACGCTATGGGAAATGGTCAGCATGGGCGCGGAACAGAAAGAATCCCCGGTGTGAACGCCCAGAGGGTCGATATTTTCAATGAAACAGACGGTGATCATCTGCCCTTTGGCATCCCGTACCACTTCCAGTTCCAGTTCTTCCCAGCCCAGAAGGGACTCTTCCACCAACACTTGACCCACCAGGCTGGCCTGGATACCCCGCTGGCAAACCTCTTCCAATTCGTCAGGTGTATACACAAGGCCACCCCCGACACCGCCCATGGTATAGGCGGGGCGCAAAACCACGGGATAACCCAGCTTGTTTGCAATCGCCAAAGCATCTTTCACGCTATAAGCCACTTCACTGCGCGCCATTGCAATGCCCAGGCGGTTCATGGTTTTCTTGAATGCAACCCTGTCTTCGCCCCGTTTGATGGCATCGATTTCGATACCGATCACTTTGATGCCGTATTTGTTTAAAATGCCTTTTTCATGGAGTTCCAAGCATAGGTTCAACCCCGATTGTCCCCCCAAATTGGGCAGGATGGCTTCGGGCTTTTCTTTTTCAATGATCTGTTCTAACCGGGCGGCGTTGAGTGGTTCGATGTAGGTGGCATCCGCCATACCGGGGTCGGTCATGATGGTCGCCGGGTTGGAGTTGACCAGCACAATATCATAACCCAAAGAACGCAGGGCTTTACAAGCCTGCGTTCCAGAATAATCAAATTCACAGGCTTGTCCAATGACGATGGGGCCTGAGCCGATAATCAATATTTTTTGCACGTCTGTCCTTTTTGTCATCTGTTATACCCACTTTATAAAGTCGCCGCCATCACGGCTTTGATGGTATGCATCCGGTTTTCGGCTTCATCAAATACGATGGATTGCGTACTTTCAAACACGTCATCGGTGACTTCCAACGCATTCAGCCCATATATTGCACCGATTTCCCGTCCGATTTCGGTTTTTTTATCGTGAAAAGCAGGAAGACAATGCATAAACATCGCCTGTTTGCCTGCTTTTTGCATGACCGATTGATTGACCTGATACGGAAGCAGTTCCCGAATCCGTTCTTCCCAAACAGCGGCGGGTTCACCCATGGAAACCCACACATCCGTATAGACGACATGGGCATCTTTTACGGCTTTGTCCACCGATTCTTCAAAGTGCAGGACAGCCCCGGTTCCTTTGGCGATTTGCCGGCTGGTGGCAATCAGGTGTTCATCGGGGAAATACTTTCGGGGGGCGCAGGCAACAAAGTGCATGCCCATTTTGGCGCAGCCCACCATGAGAGAATTGCCCATGTTATAGCGGGCGTCCCCCATATACACCAGTTTGATTCCCTGTAACGTACCGAATTGTTCCCGGATGGTGAGTAAATCCGCCAAAATTTGGGTGGGATGAAATTCATTGGTCAATCCGTTCCACACGGGAACACCGGCGTGTTTTGCCAGGGTTTCCACCAGGTCCTGTCCGTATCCCCGGTACTCAATGCCATCAAAAATTCTGCCCAAAACCCGGGCGGTGTCGGCGATGCTTTCTTTTTTTCCGATCTGAGAACCCAAGGGATCCAGGTATGTGACCTGCATGCCCAAATCATGCGCCGCCACTTCAAAACTACAGCGGGTACGGGTGCTGGTTTTTTCAAAAATAAGCGCAATGTTTTTCCCGGCACACAAAGCGTGGGGAATTCCTTTTTTCTTCTTATCTTTCAAATCCGCCGCCAAATCCAACAACCCCGTAATTTCATCGGGAGTAAAATCCAGCAGCTTTAAAAAGTGTTTACCTTTTAAGTTCATATCACGTCTCCGTTGCACAGGCTTCTTTCAATACGCTCAAAGCGCGCTTGAGTAAATCCCAGGGAATATTGAGGGCGGGGAGCAGGCGTATCTTGTTTTTTGCTTTGATGACCAAAACGCCTTGGTCCATGCACAAGCGAATGATTTCGCCGGCATCTTTTTCGGTTTCCACGCCCAGCATCAGACCCAAACCCGACACCGACTTCACGCCGCGGACTCCGGTCAGTTCTCGTCGGATGAAGTTGGATTTTTCTTTCACTTCATCCAGGAGCGTCCGGTCAAGGCGGCTTACCATGTTGATGGCGCCGGCACAGCACACGGGATTTCCCCCGAAGGTAGAGCCGTGGGAACCGGGAGTCAAGACATCTTGCACGTTTGTGCCCAGTAAGGTGGCACCCAGAGGCAGTCCGCCGCCCAATCCCTTGGCGGTGGAAACAATGTCCGGGGTGATGCCGTAATGCATATAGCCAAACAATTCACCGGTCCGTCCGTTGCCGCACTGGACTTCATCGGCGAGGAGGAGAATGTCGTGTTCCTTTGCCAAAGAGACCATGGTTTGTACAAAAGAATGATCCAAGGGGTTGACGCCGCCTTCACCCTGCACCACTTCAAACAGTACAGCCGCCACGTTGCCTTGGGACAACAAGCGGGTGATTTCATCACAGTCGTTGGGAGTGGCATAGAGAAAACCTTCGGTCAGGGGAAGAAAATCCTGATGAAAGGTATCCTGTCCCGTGGCCGCCAGGGTGGTGATGGTTCTGCCGTGAAAGCTGTTTTTCAGGGTGACGATGTGTTGGCGGGCAGAGCCGTATGTATTTTCCGCATATTTGCGGGCGGTTTTGATGGCGCATTCGTTGGCTTCCGCCCCGGAATTGGAGAAAAACACTTTCTTCATGCCGGTTCTTTCACACAACATGTGGGCAAGGCGGGCGCAAGGTTCGGTATAATATAAATTGGAAGTGTGCTGTAGGGTTTTCAATTGTGCTATCACCGCTTCCACCCATGCCTCATCCGAAACACCAAAGGTGTTCACCGCAATGCCGGTGCCCAAATCGATGTATTCTTTTCCCTTTTCGTCGGTGACAACAGACCCGTTTCCTTTGACAATCTGCAACGGGAAGCGGGCATAAGTACCCGCCACATAGGTTTGATCCAGTTCTTTTATATTCATCTTTTCTTTTTCACCACCATAGTTCCGGCGCCTTCGTCGGTCAAAGTTTCCAGCAAAATGGCATGGGGAATCCTGCCGTCCAAAATAAACACTTTGGAAACGCCCCGGATAATGGCATTCACGCAACACTCGACTTTTGGAATCATGCCGCCGGATACAATGCCTTTTTTGAACAACTCTTTGGCATCGTCTAAATCGATTTTTTTAATGAGGGAATCCGGATCGCTTGGATCCGCCAAAATGCCGGCAATATCGGTCATAGTAATGAGACTTTCCGCCTGCAAAGCCCCTGCGATCCAGGCGGCTGCCGTGTCGGCGTTGATGTTATATACATTGCCTTCCCGATCACAGCCCACCGTGGAAATTACGGGGATGTATCCTTTTTCCAATAAGTCGTAAATGGGCTCCACATTGACGTGGGTAATTTCCCCCACATAACCCAGGCGGGGGTCTTTCATTTTTGCCTCGATCATTCTGCCGTCCATACCCGAAATGCCCATCGCCTTGCCGCCCTTCATTTCCAAAAGGTTCACAAGGCTTTTGCTGATTTTACCTGCCAGCACCATTTGAACCACATCGGCAGTTTCTTGATCCGTTACCCGCAGGCCGTCCACGAATTCGCTTTTTTTACCCATACGGTGAAGCAATTCGGTGATTTCGGGGCCACCGCCATGGACAAGCACCACTTTCATGCCCACCAGAGACAAAAGAACCAAATCCCCCATGACCTGTTCTTTCAGTTCCTGATTGACCATGGCGTTTCCGCCGTATTTGATGACCACAACTTTGTTATAGTAATTTTGTATGTATGGCAGCGCTTGCGTTAATATTTCGGCACGTTGTGCGTTTGTGATGTTCATATTGTGTACCTCAGCTTCTGTAGTCGCCGTTGATTTTGACATAATCGTAGGTCAAATCACAGCCCCAGGCGGTGGCAGATCCCTCTCCGTCTCGGAGGGTCACGTGAAGGATGATTTCTTTTTCCAGCAGGATCTCCTTGGCTTTTTCTTCGGAAAAAGGAACGCCTGCACCGTTTTTACAGACGACTACAGTGCCTTTGGCAGATGCAAAGGAAACGTCCACTTTGTGGATATCCACATTGGCTTTGCTGTATCCAATGGCGCACAGCACCCGACCCCAGTTGGCATCGGCACCGAACATCGCCGCTTTTAACAAGGAAGAACAAACGATGGATTTGGCAACCATTTTGGCGTTTTGGTCATCCGCCGCGCCGTTAACGATGCACTCCAGCAGTTTAGTTGCCCCTTCTCCGTCGGCGACGATCATGCGGCACAGATACACGGTCACGGTATTCAAAGCTGCCATGAAAGCAGCAAAATCCTGATTTTCTTCGGTGATTTCGGGGTTTCCTGCTTGCCCGTTTGCCAGAATCGCAACCATATCGTTGGTGGAGGTATCTCCGTCCACGCTGACCATGTTGAAGGTGCTTTGTACATCGGTGGACAAGGCTTTTTGGAGCAGGGCGGGGCTGATGGCGGCGTCGGTGGTGAGAAACACCAGCATGGTAGCCATATCGGGATGAATCATACCCGACCCTTTGGCGATACCGCCGAGGTGGCAGGTTTTTCCGCCCAACGTAAAGGCTACGGCAGTTTCCTTTAACACGGTGTCGGTGGTCATGATACCTTCTGCCGCATCCCGGCTGTTTTGCCCCAAGCTTGCCACCAGCGCCGGCATGCCGGCTTGAATGGGGGCGATGCTTAAGGGCTGACCGATGACACCGGTAGAAGCCACGATCACGTCATCCGCAGGAATGTGCAAACCATCTGCTGCCAATTGGCACATGGCGTTTGCCATGTCAATGCCGTTGGCGTTGCAGGTGTTGGCATTGCCGCTGTTGCATAGGATGGCTCTGGCTTTTCCGTTTTGTATGTTTTCTTTGGTCACCAGCAAGGGTGCGCCTTTCACCAGGTTTTTGGTATACACGGCGGCTGCGTTTGCCGGGGTTGCAGAGAAAATTAAGGCAAGGTCTTTTTTAGTTTTGTTTTTTCGTATGCCGCAGTGAATTCCCCCGGCAACGAATCCTTTTGCGGCGCAAACGCCGCCATCTATGTGAGTCATGTTTTTCTCCTTGTTCTTATAGGCTGAGTCCTTCGGTTTCCTTTTGACCCGTCATCAAATTCAAGCACTGGACAGCAGCACCGGAAGCACCTTTGCCCAAATTGTCAAAACGCGCCAGCAGCAAAATGCGGTCCGCATTGCCTTCCACGGAAATTTCCATCCGATCCAACCCACTTAAGGCGCAGGCGGACAATAAGCCCTCTTCGGAAAAAGATTCTTGATAAAACACCACGGGACCGTTATAGTGAGTTTGATACACGCGGCGAATGGCATCTGTATCCCCCGCCGCATCTTCCCGGAACAAAGGTACGGTGACCACCATGCCGCTGTAATAGTCCGACACCCAGGGACAGAAAATGGGGGTGGTGTTCAAGCGGGTGATGTATTTCATTTCCGGCAAATGCTTATGCCCTTGGGTCAGGGCATATTGACGGGGCGCATCCAATAGCGGGCTGCGCTGAGAAGCCTCATATTCCCCGATCATTTTCTTGCCGCCGCCGCTGTAACCTGATACGGCATGGCAGGTCAGGCGAACGGAAGGGTCTAGAATGCCCGCCTCCACCAGAGGGTATACCAGGGCGACAAAACCGCTGGCATAGCACCCGGGAACCGCAATGCGGCTACCGTTTTGAATGTTTTGTCTGAAGGTGGGGCTTAACTCGGGAAAACCGTATGACCACCCCTCCCGGGTACGGTGTGCGGTAGAGGCGTCTATGACTTTGACGGCAGGGTTTTCAATGAGACGGATGGCTTCTCTGGCCGCATCGTCAGGGAGGCAAAGCATAGCGATGTCGCAATGGTTCAGTGCCCATCTTCGCCGCTTGGCATCTTTGCGCTCTTCTTCAGACAGAGAAATCAGTTTTATGTCTTTCCGGTTTTGAATTCGTTCTAATATTCTTAAGCCGGTGGTTCCGGTTTTGCCGTCAATAAACAGTTTCAATTCGTAACAACTCCACGTAAATATTTGATTTGATCCAAAAGGGATTGAGTCCCTGTTCCCCCGGGGGAGGTTCGTTTGCTCACACAGGTTTCCAGAGAAATTTCAGCATATAAATCCTGTTCAAACAAAGGAGAAAAATTTTTGTATGTTTCGAGGGGGAGTGTGTCCAACACGAGGTTGTTCTGCAAGCAGTGGGATACGATTTGTCCCACCATTTGATAGGCTCTTCGGAATGGAAGCCCCTTTTTGGTGAGGTAATCCGCCAAGTCGGTGGCATTGATGAAACCTTTTTGGGCGGCGTTGTACATGGCCTCCCGGTTGACTTTCATGGTCAAAATCATGGGAGCAAAGACTTCCAAACATTTTTTCACCGTATCCACGCTGTCAAAGATTGCCTCTTTGTCTTCCTGCATGTCTTTGTTGTATGCCAAAGGCAGACCTTTGAGCATGGTCAGCGTTCCCATGAGGTTGCCGTACACCCGCCCGGTCTTTCCCCGCACCAATTCTGCCATATCGGAATTTTTCTTCTGGGGCATGATGCTGGATCCGGTGGTGAAAGAATCATCCAGTTCCACAAAACCAAATTCCCAGCTGGTCCAAAGGATGAGTTCTTCGGAGAAGCGGGACAAATGCATCATCACCACTGACAGCGCCGCGCCGATTTCCACGCAGAAGTCCCGATCGGAAACCCCGTCCAGGCTATTGAGGGTATACCCGTCAAAGCCTAATTTGTCCGCTACAAAAGCACGGTCGATGGGATAGGTGGTGCCTGCCAGGGCACAGCTTCCCAAGGGGGATACATTCATGCGCTTGACGGCATCCTGCAAGCGGGAAATATCCCGGCTAAACATCATGCCGTACGCCAACAGGTGATGGGCAAAGGAAATGGGTTGGGCGCGTTGGAGATGGGTGTATCCCGGCAGGAGGGCAACTAGATTGTCCTGTGCCTTTTCCACAATGGCGTCCACCAAAGAACGTATGAGGGATAGGATGGTTTCACACTCTTCCCGCAAATACAGACGTAAGTCCAGAGCCACCTGATCGTTCCGGCTGCGGGCGGTATGCAGTCTTTTTCCCGCATCCCCGATGCGCTTGGTCAATACTGATTCGATGAACATATGGATATCTTCCGCGTTGGGGTCGATGGACAGGGTACCTTCTTCAAGTTCCTTTTGTATCCGGAGCAATTCCGATACGATTTGCCGACAGTCGTCTGATGAAATGATGTTCTGTTTTGCCAGCATGGCGGCATGCTCTATGGATCCTTGAATATCCTGTCTGTACATTCTGGAATCAAACAGGATGGAGGAATTGAAATCGTCCGCCGTTTGATCCAATTCTTTTGAAAACCTGCCTGCCCATAGCTTTTCCATGTAATACCTCTAAATTATTTTTTCTTGTTTTTTGCATTGACCTGCGCCTGTACCTGAATGGGCAGACCGAACAGGTTGATGAATCCGGCGCTATCTGCCTGATTGTATTCGTTGTCTTCGCCAAAAGTGGCAATTTTTTCAGAATACAGTGAATACGTGCTCCATACGCCGGCTTTGATGATATTGCCTTTGTACAGCTTGAGTTTCACCTTGCCGGTGACATTTTCCTGCGTTTTGTCCACGAAAGCGGACAAAGCTTCCCGCAAGGGAGTATACCATTGGCCGTTGTATACCAGTTCCGCAAAGGTGATGGACAATTCCTGCTTTTTGTGGGAGGTCATTTTATCCAGGCAAATGCTTTCCAGATAATTGTGGGCAAAGTACAAAATGGTGCCGCCGGGCGTTTCGTACACACCGCGGCACTTCATGCCCACCAGACGATTTTCTACGATGTCCAGCAGACCGATGCCGTTGGCACCGCCTATTTCGTTGAGCTTGAAAATGATTTCTTTGGCACTCATTTTTTCATCATTCAAAGCGACGGGAATACCGGCTTCAAAATCCAGGGTAAGATAGGTGGGAGTGTCGGGGGCTTGCAAGGGGGAAACGCTCATTTCCAAGAAGCCTTCTTTTTCATACTGAGGTTCGTTGCCTGTGTCTTCCAGATCCAAGCCTTCATGGGACAGATGCCACAGGTTCTTGTCTTTGGAGTAATTGGTTTCCCGGGTGATTTTCAAAGGAATGTTATGGGCTTCGGCATATTCGATTTCTTCTTCTCTGGATTTGATGCTCCATTCACGCCAGGGGGCGATGATTTTCATATCGGGAGCAAAGGCTTTCACCGTCAATTCAAAACGAACCTGGTCGTTTCCTTTGCCGGTACAGCCGTGGCAAATGGCGTCCGCCCCTTCTGCCAAGGCGATTTCCACCAAACGTTTGGCTATGACGGGGCGGGCAAAAGAGGTGCCCAGCATGTATCCTTCATACAAGGCACCCGCTTTGACGGTGGGAATGATGAAGTCATCGACAAATTCATTGGTGATGTCTTCTATGTATATTTTGGAGGCACCGGTTTTTAGGGCTTTTTCTTCCAGACCTTCCAGTTCGTCGGCCTGACCCACGTTGCCGGAAACGGCGATGACCTCGCAATTGTTATAGTTTTCTTTCAGCCACGGAATGATGATGGAAGTATCCAATCCGCCCGAATACGCCAAAACCACCTTTTTGATGTAGCTTTTATTCATAACTTACCTCCGTCTTTTGATACGTTTACCGTAATTTTGATATATGTAACATATTTTATCACAATGCCCCGGATTTCGCAAGGTTTATATATAGTTTTTTAATCATATATTCACATTTGTATGTGCGCACAAAACGGAGGCGTCCTAAACGGAAAAAAACTATCTATATTGTTCAATTTTATTTGAATTTGTCCGCTTTTTATCTTGTTTCACACATCATACATGCCGGGGCGGTGTGTTTTTTTTATTCCTTTTGGTATAAAATCACCCTACCTGTTAGACATGATTTCACGTCGTCTACCGGGTGGGGTGCGGTTCAGAGGGGTGGTTTGCTTCCATCTGACATATCTTTATTATATTTTGACATCAAACACTTGTTGACATCGAGGGCACCGGACGGTGTGGGTGCCTTTGGTTTTGGGAAGGCGAAGAACTGCTTTACAGATCGGGCAGGCTTTGAACACATGGGTCTTGCGATCTCGAATTTTTGCTTTCTGCAATTTGAAAAACCGGATGAGTTTCCGTTTGATTTGCAGAAATCTTGCATTTTCCCGCTGTCTTTGGCGGGTATTTTTGGATAAAACCCGAAAAATCAGATAGACAAGCAACAAAAATTCTATCAGGATCAGTGCAATCCAATGCAAAAAAGCATTGACGATCATCAATACGCCTAAAATCCCAAGAATGAAATAATACAAAGCGTCCATCCCGTTTCGATCGTACATAAAAGAAGCGAGCTTGTTGCGCATATTCATGAAAACACTCCTTGCCGCGTTTTTTACACAGATAGTATAACATATTCACAATGAAACGTAAATACCACAGAAACGAGGCGTTTTCTCATAAAGATAGCGGGAGCAGGCGTGCTAAGTGAAATATATTGACAATACATACTATCGGCTTGAGGGGAAATATGGTATAATTATAAGGAAGCATTATTTTTGAACGCATGCGGCTTAAACCGAAAAGGGGGACCCAATGAGAGTTTTCAAAAGCGAGGAAGTGTTTGACGGTGATTGCGGTATCGGCATCAGAAAGCAGACGGATGCAGGGGGATTCGGCGTCCATATGCATGAATTTGTGGAAATTGTTTATATTTCAAAGGGCAGAGGCGTTCACTGTATCGACGATACTGCATATCCCGTGAAACGCGGTGATCTTTTGTTTATCAACTATCGCCAGACACATTCGTTTGACGCATGCTCGCAAATGGAATATTATAATATTTTTATGAAGCCGGAGTTTATCAGCACCGAGCTTATCAATCAGGAAAACGCGTTTGAAATGCTTACTCTTACCATGTTTGAGGAGTTTAGGGCTTCGTTTGACGCGGGCAGTCCGATGGTGAGATTTGCCGGAGCGGAAATCCGCTTGATAGAAAGTATCATTGCGGGTATCCTGGACGAGCATACCAACAAGAAAATAGGCTATAAGGTGATGCTGAAGTCGTATATGACCGCTTTAATTACCCATACTTTCAGAAAAATGTCGCTTGTGCAGGAGGAAAACGAACGGGTCAGGCTGGAGGAGGTCTTGCGCTATATCGAGGAGAACTGCGAACAAAAGCTTACGCTGGGAATGCTTGCCGAACAATGTTTTTACAATCCGTCCTACTTCAGCCGCATGTTTAAGGAATACAGCGGCGTGACGCTGACTGATTTTATTCATGCCAGCAGAATAAAAAAGGCTTGCGAGCTTTTGGAAAAAACCACCCTGACGGTTGAAAGCATTGGTTTTGGCGTAGGATATTCCGACAAAACCATGTTTTACAGGCAGTTTAAAAAGCGCATGGGAATGCTTCCGTCTGCGTTTAGAAAGTAAATATTCAATACTCCCAACAAGTAAAATGCCGCCATTGAAAATGTGATGGCATTTTGTTATAGTCAACACAGAAAGGGGAGATATCATGATATATTTAAATAAAGAAACAATCAAAGACAAAATCTATGCTTGCTGGATCGGCAAAAACATCGGCGGCACCATGGGCGCACCATACGAAGGGCAGCGTGACATGCAGAATATTTCCGGCTTTGTGACAGAAAAAGGTATGAGTTTACCCAATGACGATCTTGACCTGCAGCTGGTGTGGCTCCATGCCATGGAGCAGGAGGGACCGTACAAAATGTCCTCCAACATTTTAGGGGAATATTGGATAAGTTATATACCCCCCCACTGGAATGAATACGGGATCGGAAAGGCCAATTTAAAGATCGGTCTCCTTCCTCCGCTTTCAGGTGAAATCGACAATGATAAGTGGAAACATTCAAACGGCGCCTGGATTCGCTCTGAAATCTGGGCGTGTCTTACCCCGGGTTTTGTGGACATTGTTAAAAAGTACGCTTATATGGATGCATGCGTTGATCACGGCTACGGCGAGGGAACCTATGCCGAGATCTTTACGGCATCGCTGGAATGCGCGGCGTTTACAAATCGCAACATCAAAGAAATTATTGATTACGCATTGAAACAAATACCGGAGGATTGCCGCGTAGCAAAAGCGGTCAAGCTTGTGATAGATTCTTACGACCGGGGGGTGGATTGGAAAATCACCCGGAATCTTTTGGTGGAGCAAAGCGCCGATATCGGCTGGTTCCAGGCACCCGCAAACGTAGGTTTTGTGATTTTGGGGCTGCTCTACGGAGAAGGCGATTTTAAAAAATCCATGATTTACGCCATCAACTGCGGCGACGACACTGACTGCACAGGTGCGACCGTGGGTGCGTTTCTTGGATTATTGTACGGTACGCAGGGCATTCCGTCCGATTGGAGCGCGCATATCGGGGATAATATACAAACCATTGCGGTGGACGGTTCAAACCTCCAGCTTGCAAAAACCTGTACCGAGCTAACCGACAGAATATTAAAAATGATGCCCACCGTCTTTAAGGCAAACGGTGTTGACATGGAATTTACCGAAGGTGAGCATGACCTATCAACGCCGTATAGAAACGGCTGGGTAAAAAATTACTGGAAATTTCCGCTTTCAGAGTATTTGAGCCAGTCGCCATACTCGTACGATGGGGGCAATTTTGTTCATATGAACGCAAGGGTGGTTTTTGAAAAAAGACCATCGGTGAAGCCGGGTGAAAGCATACAGGCAAAAATTATTTTGTATAATTTGCTGGCTGACCCGAGGCGTCTGTTTTTTAAGGTTCATCTGCCCGAGGGTTGGAGCACGGACAATTACCAACGCAACCTTCTGATGAAAAGAGAAATGCACATTGCCCATGAGTGGGACGTAACCATCACAGCCGGGGAAAACGTCGAGCCCGTAAACAGGGTGATTGTTGAAGTCACAGGCTGTTCAAGGGCCGTTCCGGCGCTGATTCCGATTACCATCCTTGGTTAAAAAATAAAATGAAAAAACTTTCGTACGGGATAACCAAACCTTTTTGCGGAAGTTTTTTTATGCAATGCTCTCGCGAATGTCAAACAACATATATAAAGATCAATATGTGTATTTACAAAGAAATTCGGAAATGCTATAATGAATGACAAGGAATTATTTACATTTTTTCCTTGGTAACATAAAAGAACTCTTTTTCGAGGATCCGGTTTTAATCACATATTAAAATATACAGGAGGATTTAGACGTGTTAGCAATTGTTACGCCTACATATAACCGTGCAGAGTTGTTGCCGAAATTATATGATAGCTTATTGAATCAGACGGACTTTTCCTTTCGGTGGTATATCATTGACGACGGAAGTACGGATAATACCGAAGCGGTATGTAAAAGCTTCCTTTCGGATCAGTTTGATATTCTTTACTTGAAAAAAGAAAACGGTGGAAAACACACGGCATTAAATTTTTCATACAAATTTATTCAGGAAGATGTAACGATCATAGTTGACAGTGATGATTATCTGGCTTGTGACGCTGTTGAAACAATATGCAAAGATTGGGAGAAGTATAAGTCGTGTGACGATGTAGGCGGTATGAGTTATTATAAGCTGCTTTTCACAGGTCAGGTAATTGGCGACACCTTTCACCAAAATTATTATATAAGCAGTTATATCCAGTATATTATCAACGAAAAAATACGCGGTGATAAAGCAGAAGTCTTTCGAAGTTCTGTTTTGAAAGAAAATCCCTTTCCGGTATTTGAAAACGAAAAGTTTTTATCAGAAGCTGTAATCTGGATTAAAATGAGCTTGAAGTATAAAATGATATACATTCAAAAGGGTATATACTATTGTGAGTATCTGCAAGATGGTCTTACCATGTCAGGTCGCAGGAAGCTTGTAAAAAACCCTTTGGGGTATGTCGAGCATGCAAAGGCTTATTTGTCTGATGGAATCAAACAAGCCATTCAATACAAATATACACTGATGTATATTGCGGCGTCTATGTTTGCAAAAATACCGTTTAAAACCATGTATAGGCAGTGTAAACGCAAATGCAAGTTCATAGTTTGTCTGCCATTTGGCATGTTATTGTACGTATATTGGAAACTGCGGTATGATCATTAATCAAGAGCGATTGATTACACGCTATCCCCTGGAAGCACGTAAAACCTTGATTTTATCAAGGTTTTACGGTTTTGTGCGCCCGGCATGGGCGACAACTTGGCGGTGAAAGTCCGCTACACGCTCGGTAGCAGGAAGCGTTAGCCGAAGGCAAGGGTGTCC
>DIRA01000012.1 GCA_002427425.1 Clostridiales bacterium UBA5448
CCATATCCCCTTATCTCTCCAACGGAAAAAACGGCGATTGACATTGTTCCAGTTGCCGTAATCGGGCGGCAAATCGCGCTATGGTGCACCAGTTCGCAAAATCCAAAACACCGCATTGATAAATTGCCGAGTATCCTTTGCATTTCCTCCCCATGTCCCTTTTGCGCCAATTAAGTGCGGCTCTAAAAGCACCCGGACTTCGTCGGTTATGTCGTGTCGATGATATTCAGCAAGCATAGAGAAAACCTCCTATTGTGTTTTCTCTAATATCACAAACCTATTGTCGATACAACCTAGAGCTTGATTTCTCTTTTCAACAGTTTCATCGCGTTTTCACGGCAAATCTTTTCATACGCAATATAGGAGATGTTGCCCTGCTCCATGGCTTCGTCCAGGTAATGGGAGAGACGCATTTCATTTTTCGGCGCGCAAATATCGGTGCCAAAGTAAATTCTGTCCTGATATTGTTCTAAGAACCAATAGCCGAAATCCCGATCCCGCATAATGGCATTGCCGCCGCTGCCGGCGGAAACGTCCAGCATAAGGTTGGGATATGTATCCAACAGTCGGATGATCACGCCGCCAGGGGAAACGGAACCGGTGGGATATCTTAAATACGTTGTTGTATCCACATCGCCGGAGATCTGGGACCAGAACTGGGTCGAGTGGGCAATGAATTGAAGTTTGGGAAACTTTTTCAATGCCCCTTCCAATTTGGGCATTCCAATTTCATCCACGATACCATAGCTGCGATTTTTGATGCCCATGTGGAACAACAGGGGCATATCTTCCGCTTCACAGTGCTTAAAGAGATTTTCCATGTAGGGATCGTCAAAAGGCAGGTTCACCGTCACTTCCCCTACGCCTTTGGCACCCATGGATTTATAGAACTTCAAAAACTGAGACAAATCATAGTTTGGCGTATTGTTTCCTTCCCGGGGATCGGGGTTGCAAAACCAGTCATACTGATTGGGATATTCCTTCGCCAGCTTGTAGGACTCCTGGTTGGAAATGATCTGGAATCTGCCTTCGGGAGAGTTTAGGGGAAGTTGTACGCCTTTTTCAATTCCCAATTCCTCATATTTCACTTTCAGCTCGGCAGGGGTGGTCCAATTGGAGTTTTGTTCCAGAAAATTCCATTTTTCAAATACGGAATGGACATGAATGTCAATCTTTTTTACCTTTTTCATCACAATTCCCTCCTTCTTTCCGTACATCGAACGGATACATTCATTATAGCACTCCAAATTGTGGATTGCAACTAAAAACTGACAGAAAATCTGTCAGTTTTTAAACCTTATTTCAAATTGTTTACCACGCTAAACAGCCCGTTTACCGCGGCAGTGAACGCCTCTTTGGCAGTGGGATATTGATATCGCATCAATATTTCTTCATGGTTGGAGGACAGATCATTCAATCCTGTGAAAACCCGCAGATGAGGCTCCAATGTGAGGAAAATATCCCGGTTTTGCTGCTTCAATTCCCCCAGAATTTCCGGTATATACCCAATGCCTTCCCCAGCGGGGCAAATGGCTTTTTCTTTGGTAGCATCCTTAATATGTAGGTATTCAACCCATGGTTTCAACGCGGAAAAAGCAGCCCGATTGTCTTCGTCGGCGTAAATAAAGTTGCAGGGATCGTATACAAATTTCATGGTATCCCCGAAGTTTTCCATTAAGTCAACGCATTCCGCCACTTTTTCACCGTAAATCCCATGCTCATTTTCATGACAAAGAAGCAAGTTTTCCCGTACAGCGCGGTTCAATAACACGTCGATGCCCTTGAATACCCGATCGCGATACTTTCGGGGGTTTTCTCCTTTGGGAATAAAGAAGCTGAACATGCGAATTTTGTTGGTTCCCAAAATTTTTGCGGCACGGATGACTCTTTCGTAATCTTCCAGATGGATGGAAAGGTCTTCATCCAGGGAGTATTTGCCAATGGGCGAGCCGATGGCGGAAACACCGCAGCCTTCTTGATCCAAGGTTTTCCGCAACTCTTGCAGCTCTGAATCGGTGAGTGTTGAAATGTTTTTCCCATCGATTCCGCGAGGCTCAATGTGATGAATACCATATTCCTTCAATCCGACCAGTTGATCGCGGAAAGAAGCTGTCAGTTCGTCGCCAAATGCACTGAATATTAAGTTTTCCATGGTAGATCTTCCTTTCTTTCTTTCAAGTATACCGAAACTGATTTGCACTGTCGATTGCGAATCAGACACATTTCATTGCAAAAATATTCATTTTAATTCTACAACCGTCACACCGAAATCCCCTTCCCCGTACGCGCCGGTGCGAAAAGATTCCACTCGATTGTCTCTTTTAAGCATGTCCCATAAGGCTTTGCGCAATGCCCCGGTACCCTTCCCGTGGATGAGGGTCACACTGTGAAGTCCCGCCATGTTGGCTTCGTCCAAATATTTATCCACACGAAACCAAGCATCATCTCCCGTTTCCCCCCGCAAATCGATTTCCGATCGGGCTGAAACCATGGTGCGTAAACCGCCGGCGGCTTTTTTACCGGCTTCTTTTTTTGCTTCCAGCAACCGCAAATCTTTTTCTTTGGCTTTTAACCGCATGCTGCCGGCTATCACAGAGTATTGTCCGCCATCCATTTGTTCAATGATCCCTTCCACTTTGAAGGAAACCACCAAAACCCTATCCCCCACCTGCAAAGGTCTGGGCAATACGTAGGGCGCTTGTGGTTCTGCGGGAAGCGAAGATGCCACCACCACGTTCCCCTCCGCCTGCTTTAAGGTCGCACGGAATGCAGCACGGGATTTTTCCAACTCTTCCCTGCGCAACGCATCTTCCCGCTTTCTGCGGAGGATTTCCAGTTCTTTGAATACGCTTTCGCTGACAGCCTCAGCCCCCCGAATGATCCGCTGGGCTTGCATACGGGCGTTTTCCACATCCCGTTTGGCGCTTTCCAAAAGCGTTTCTTTTTCCTGCAACGCCTTTTCATGTGCTGTTTTTGTTTCATCTCGGATTTTGTCCGCTTCCGCTTTGGCTTTTTCCATTTCGGTACGGCTTTGTTCCAGTTTTTCGATCATCCGGGCAAATTCCTGCTGATCCTCCCGGATCAGGGCTTTGGCGGCATTGGCCACTTCGGCAGGCAAACCCAATCTTTCCGCAATCAAAAAGGCATTGGATCGTCCCGGCGTTCCCACAAGCAGCCGATAGGTGGGACGGAGGGATTCCACGTCAAATTCACAGGAGGCATTTTCCACCCCCGGCGTATCCATGGCAAAACTTTTCAATTCCGCATAGTGGGTGGTCGCCAGGCAAAATGCCCCTTTATGCCGCACATGCTCCAAAATGGCAATGGCGAGAGCCGCCCCTTCCACGGGATCGGTACCTGCTCCCAATTCATCAAAAATTACCAACGTACCGTGCCGGGCACGGTTCATAATATCAATAATGTGAATCATGTGAGAAGAGAACGTGGACAACGATTGTTCAATGCTTTGTTCATCCCCGATGTCGGCTAAAATATCGGAAAACACCGCGCAAACCGATCCTTCCGAAGCAGGAATATGCATACCCGCCTGTGCCATCATGGAAAGCAGTCCGCAGGTTTTCAAGGAAACGGTTTTTCCCCCCGTGTTAGGACCCGTGACCACCAAGGAGGTATAGGTATATCCCAATTTCACCGAAATGGGAACGACTTTTTCTTTTGCAAGCAAAGGATGGCGTGCATTCCTAAGATCCATTTTCATATCATCGGAAATGAAGGGCTCTATCCCTTTCATACTGTATGACAGCTCCGCTTTGGCAAAAATGACCGCAAGATCACACAAATTTTCATAGTTCATGGCAATGGTTTCCGCATTGATACCCACATTGTCGGAAAAATCGGATAAAACACGCTGGATCTCCTGTTTTTCCTGGTTCTCCAGCATGCGGATTTCATTGTTTAATTCCAACACGGCCAAGGGTTCGATAAACACCGTTGCACCCGAAGATGAAGTGTCATGCACTAGCCCCCGCACTTCATTTTTATGCTCAATTTTCACGGGAATCACATACCGTCCGTTTCGCTGGGTGACGATGGAATCCTGCAAAGCAGTGGCAAGTTTAGCGGACGTAATCATCTGCTGCAGCGTTTCCCGTATCTTACCATTGGCAAGCCGGATCCGTTTACGGATTTTATACAATTCTTCACTGGCATCGTCGGCTAAGGTTTCTTCTCCGATGATGGCACGACGGATATTGTCTTCCAGAGCTTTGTGGGGAATGAGCCGGGAAAACAAGGAAAACAACGGATTATCCAAATCCAGTTTATCGGCATATTCCACCCCCTGACGGGTATCGGAAAGCAAATCTCCCACCTGCAACAATTGTTTGCAGGTTAAAACCATGCCTTTGGCAGCCCTTCTTGCCTCTTCCGGTACCGTCGGAACAGTCGAAATGTGCAGCCCCCCTTTGATGGCGATCATCTGTTTGGCAGCCGTGGTCTGGGACAGTGAAAAGCGCACCTCTCCCACGTTGGTTGCGGGCAAAAGGGATGCAATTCTCTCTTTGGCACCCTGGAACGAAGTACATTCCGCAAGAATAAACCGTATTTTATCAAATTCAAGTTTAGAAACGGCGCGTTCAAACATTTTTTTCTATTTCCTTATGCATCATACAAATTTCATGATAGTAATTCAAAGACGGATATCCCCTTTCCATCTGGGTCAGTGTATAGTCCTCGCAAAGAGCAGCAAATTCCTTCAGAATCGCTCCTTCGGCTTTCACGGCATAGGCTTCCTTTTCACTGACCGTCACCGCCCGGCGAGCAAGCGAAAGACAACCGGGAGAAATCACACGATCCGATTCTCTTCTATCCTCGTGGGTACATGTTTGGCACCGGGAATGTCCGTCGATCAAATCAAAGACCATGTTCTCCCCGTCATTGCCGCAGTGCATGCAGTGAAACAGATCGGGCATATATCCGATCAGCGTTAAAAATCGCAATTCAAAAACGCCTTTAACCAGCGCCCTGTCCCGATCTTCCTTGGAAGCTACCCATAGGGCATTCAAGAGAATCTTCAATAGTTCCCTGCAGCTTTCAATATCCGAACAGGCATCTTCACACAACCGGGAAAAATATGCGCACAAAGCCAAGGTTTCCAAGGATGCTCCCGGCTTGATGGGCTGCAAAAGCAAATCGGACCCCCGCAAATGATAAAAATCTCCTTTGCGGTATAGTGTATATTCGGAATACGTATACGGCTGAACCGCCCCCTTGTGGGGACTACGAACCGACCGCACCGCGTTGGCAATGACGGTGATGCAGCCCAGATCCCCGGTCAAAAGGGTTAAAATAGTATCGTGCTCCTTATACTGGGATGCCCGGAGAACAAGACCTGTTGTCCTGGCAATCATGATCAGTCCTCATTTTTCAGGCCAAGGCGGTTGAGCAGTGCGCTGTTATCACGCCATTTTTCTTTCACCTTGACCCACAAATTCAAGTTGACTTTGATCCCAAAAAAGGCTTCCAGATCTTCGCGGGCATAGATTCCCACCTGTTTAAGCATAGAACCGTCTTTCCCAATGATGATGTGCTTGTGGGATTCTCTTTCGCAGAATATTTCAGCGCGTATATCCAGCAAGTGTCCCCGGATATCCTTCATTTCCTCTATGACCACATAAATGCCATGGGGTACTTCCTCAGACAAAAGCTTCAACAGTTTTTCCCGAATGGTTTCCGCCACAATGACCCGCTCCGGTTGGTCGGTGATCATATCCGAAGGGAAATACCAGTCGCTTTCCACTTCATATGAATGAAGCTCCTCAAAAAGCATGTTCATCCCCTCCCCGGTTTTGGCGGAAATGGGTAGCAACGCATCAAAATCATAGTGTTTGGCATACATGTCAATGATAGGCAAAATGGCGCTCTTTTTGATGGTATCGCATTTATTGATGATCAACACTACCGGTCTTTGTTCTTTCTTGAACCGCTCCAGCAGCGAAGCCTCTACCGGATGAACCCGATCGGTGGGTTCAACGACCAGTAGCGTACAGTTGACATCCGTCAAAGCGCCGACCGCCATTCGATTCATTTCTTCTCCCAACCGATTGCGGGCGCGATGAATACCGGGGGTGTCCAAAAAAACGTATTGCACATTCTCTTTGGTCAATACCCCGGTAATGCGGGTACGGGTGGTTTGGGGTTTATTAGAAACGGCTGCGATTTTTTCCCCCATCAGGTTGTTCAATAACGTGCTTTTCCCTACGTTTGATTTTCCCACAATAGCCACAAAACAGGTGGCCGGATTTTTTGGTGTCATGCTACATTCCTTTCAAAGTCCCAATATTTTGATCAGTTCATTCTGTTTTTCCGTCATAATCCTCTCTTCTTCCCCGCCGTCTTCATGTTCGTATCCTAGAAGATGCAGGACCGAATGTATGGTCAGATATGCCAGTTCCCGTTCAAAGGTATGTCCGAATGATACAGACTGAGCCGATAAGATATCCGCACAAAGCACCACATCTCCCAAAGTGACTACACCATGGCCATTTTCCCATTCACCGTCTTCGTGTTGGGGAAACGATAATACGTCGGTAGGACGATCTTTGTCCCGGTAAATTTTATTTAGTGCGTGAATTTCAGGAACGGTTACCACACTGACAGACACTTCCGCATCAAAAGGAAAATCTTCATACTCCAAAACTGCTTTCACTGCTTTCCGAATGATGGCACGATGAGATACGGTCAGTTTGATGGATTTTTGTCTGTTGTCAATGTCAATATGCGCATTTTGTGCCTTTTTTGCTTTCATATCATATTCCTTTACGTTTAAATCGGACATATCTGTCCTTTTTATCCGGTTGTTCACTTTTCATTTGATCCCCGTATTTCTGGTAGGCATCAATGATTTTTGTCACCAAAGTGTGCCGGATCACATCTTTGGCACTCAACCGTACAATGGCAATGTCCTGGATCCCCTGGAGAATATCCAGCGCTTCAATCAGACCGGAACGGATGCCTTTGGGCAGGTCGATCTGGGTGATGTCCCCGGTTATCACCACTTTGGAATTAAACCCCAAGCGGGTTAAAAACATTTTCATTTGTTCGGGGGTGGTATTTTGGGCTTCATCCAAAATGATGAAGGAATCATCCAGCGTTCGTCCCCGCATATAGGCCAGGGGTGCCACTTCGATATTTCCTCTCTCCACTTGCCTCTGGAAGCCTTCCGCCCCAATCATTTCATACATTGCATCATATAAGGGGCGCAGATAGGGATCGATTTTGCTCTGCAAATCCCCGGGAAGAAATCCCAGCCGTTCTCCCGCTTCTACGGCAGGACGGGTGAGAATGATGCGGCTCACGTCTTTGTTGCGCAAAGCAGCCGTGGCTGCCGCCACGGCCAAAAACGTTTTTCCCGTACCGGCAGGACCCACCCCGATAGTAACGGTGTTGTTCTTCATGGCCTGCATATACGACTTCTGGCCCATGGTTTTGGGTTTGATCGCTCTTCCTTTGGAGGAAATACATAAAATGTCCGCGTCAAAACTTCGCAGTTTCTCCGCTTCTCCTCCCTTCACCATGGTAACGGCATATAGCACATTTTGTTCGGAAACGGCATCGGACAGAGAAGACAATCGTTCCAGGTAAGACAGGACCTCTGCACATTTTTCAATGTTATCCTCATCGCCGATGATTTTAATTTCGCTGTCACGGTTGATGAGCAATACGCCCAGTTCCTTTTCAATCAGAGCAGCATGGGAATCAAAACTGCCAAAAATGTCGGATATTCTTTCCGGGTTTTCTAAAAACAGAATTTTCTCTGCCATTCTTGTTCCTTTCACCCCACGGTAAAGGGCATTTCTCTGGCAATGTTTTCAATCAAAACCAGATCTACCGTCAAGGTCAATCCTTTTTCCGTGATATTTTCTTTGATGTTTTCATTTTCAATTTGGATGTCGATGAGATTTTCCGCCAACCATGATTGATACGCATCGTACGCCAGATCTCTGACCCTTTCCTCATTGCGGGTAATTTCAGTTTCGATGTATTCCAGATAGGTCACCGTTTTGGTGCGGATGGGCAGTGTGTTTCTTCCAAACAAACTACCGCTGTTGTATGTAGTTATTGTATCATACATTTTATAAGAAATTCCAGTGGTAATGTAAAGATTTATAGATTTTCCTAAAAAAATGGCGGTTTTTTTATCGGTTTCTTGTCCGGTATATCTTTTTTCGACGTCTTTGAAGGGAATGGTCACGGTATAGGTCCGGCTGGTACGGGCAAAAATTTTTCCTCTGGCATGGACAATGCGGTATCCTTGTGTCTGACTGTCCACCAGACCACTCACCAACAAATCACCCTCTTTCACACTTTGAAACTCTTTCACCACCGTTTGTCCTTCCAGCACTTCGCATCTGATAATGCTGCCGCCTACGGCAGCCACCAGATTATAGGGATTTTTGTCTTTGCCGATCACCGGTTCCCGGTCACGTTCCCGGATTTGTACTTTCAAATGATTCCCGTAGATATTGATGGCAACAAAAGAAATTTCGGGATGTTTGACCAGAATTTCCAACTGCTTTTCCTCCACATGGATATGGGAAAGCCATTGCCCCTCCATTACGCCCTCTTTTGACAGAACCTCCCGAATGTATTCCTCACTGAACCTCACTTGGCCTTCCACTTCTATGGACCATACCACCCGGGTTGCCATAAACATAAGCAGCACGGCCAAAAGAATGCCGGCAAGAAACCCTGCCCGCATCTTATATCGGTTTAAAACAGAAGGCAGACCGTGCATTTTTGTTTCCAATTTTCCTTCCTTTTTGGTTGCCAACAGACGCTTCATTTTTCCGATGTGTCGCCTGGGGATCCGAAATGAAATGGATTTCACTCCCGCCCGCCGGATTTGATACACATCTAAATTCAACAGCCGGATATCATCCAGAATTCGTTCGGGATATCGGGAGGTCCAGATCACCTCCATGTTTCCCAGTAGTATATTAATCAAACCATAAAAACTCATAGGTTCCTCACGATTCAAATTCAATTTGTCGGATATACCCTACCACTGCCATATAGTCATTGCACAAACTTTTCAATTCCAAGGAAGTCCCGGTGATTTTCACCACAAAATCGCTTTGCAGCCGTACTTCGTTATCATCGCAATACAGCACCTTTTTGCAGTTTTCTAACACAAGTTTTCGTCTGCCTTCGATCTGGATCCAATGTTCGTTCACTCGATCCCGTAATTCTTTACCGGTGGTAAAAATTTGCAAGTTTTTTATTTTATCAAACATGTTTTTCCCCTCCCGTACAATATATTATACTGTCTGGTAATCTATGCCCGTCAGGAGGAAAAACCGTGCTGATTCAAGCCATTTTCAATCCATTGCTTTTAGTGTGCTGTCTTGCTTTGTATCTGTTTCCCGCCTTGTTGTCCGCGGGTACCACAACAGGATTTACTCTCCTTGTCAACAGGGTACTGCCTGCCATTTTCCCCTTTATGGTGGTGACGAAAATCCTTCAAAAAGGGGAATACACCACAGGGATATCCCAAAAAACAGCCCCTTTCACCTCCCGGGTATTCGGGATCGACGGGGGTGGTATTCTTGCCATCTTTGCCGGATTCTTGGCGGGTTTCCCCCTTGGTGTCGTCACAGCCTGCTCTCTGTATAAGCAAGGAAAGATATCCAAAAGAACCTGTGAAAAACTCATATTCTTCTGCTCCAATCCAAGTCCCGCCTTTGTGATTTCCGGCGTGGGACTTGGCGTATTTAACAGCACTCAAATCGGCATAATCATTTACACGTCCATTTTGCTGTCTGCCCTATTGGCAGGCATCATACAAAATCTGTTTGCCTGCAAAGAAAAAACAACCAAGATGGAAACCACCCACATGCACCTGCCTTTTTCCAACGTATTGGTGGACAGTGTGAAAGAAAGCGTGGTTTCCATGGCTTTGGTGGGAGGGTTTCTCCTATTTTTCTCCTCCCTTTCCCCTTTGATCGACGCTCTTCCGTTTTCCCCACTGACCACAACCATTCTCACCGGTCTGCTGGAGGTGACCAGCGGCGTTTTTTCTTTGCCAAACCAAGTCAATCTGATCCCTCTATCAGCCTTTTTATGTAGCTTCGGAGGACTGTGTGTCTGTACCCAAAGCGCCGTTTTCTTGACTGACTCAAAAGTATCTTTCTATCGATATTTATCAGGGCGATTCATCATTGGAATTTTTTCTTTTGCATTTACAACATTTTTTATGCTTGTGCAAAGATAAATGTAATGGAAATGCTTGAAATTTTCAAAATAATCATATATAATGTATAATAAAATCATGAAAAGGGGAAGGATGTTGAACATGGCAAAAATGAAAAGCGATTGCTATTGTGCTCACTGTGAAAGAGCAACGATTTTGAAAGGGACGCCCTATTGCATTTGTTCCATACACGGACCCGTGGAAGCCACATTCGGTTGTTCCCACTATATTTTGGACGTGTTCAAGGTTCCCGTCACTCCTCCTGCCCCCTTCCAGTCTGAAGAGATGGAAGTCTAAACGTATATCGCCGAAAGGACATCAATATCATGGATAAAAAACAGATTATGCTGGGAAATGAAGCTGTTGCACGCGGACTTTATGAAGCGGGCTGCTCGTTTGTTTCCAGCTATCCCGGTACTCCCAGTACGGAAATTACCGAAAACGCCGCCGCATACGAAGAAATATACGCCGAATGGGCATCCAATGAAAAGGTCGCGCTGGAATGCGCCCTGGGTGCGTCTTTGGCGGGTGCAAGAAGCTTTTGCGGCATGAAGCATGTAGGACTCAACGTGGCTGCTGACCCTTTGTTTATTTCCTCTTACATAGGCATCAACGGAGGCATAGTCATTGCCGTTGCCGACGATCCCGGCATGCATTCTTCCCAGAACGAACAGGATTCCCGGCATTACGCCATAGCCGCCAAAATTCCCATGCTGGAACCGGCAGACAGCAGTGAATGCCTCTCTTACACCAAACTGGCATATGAGCTTTCCGAGCAGTTTGAAACCCCGGTTCTTCTCCGGCTTTCCACCCGTGTTTCCCATTCTCAGAGCATCGTTTCCCTCTCCGAAAGAAGCGAAGTACCCATGAAAGAATATGTGAAAGACCCTGCCCGCTATGTGATGATGCCCGGCAACGCCCGCGTCCGTCACACGGTGGTGGAAAAACGGCTGCAAGCGATTGAACAGTACGCCGATACCAGTGCCGTCAACCGGGTAGAAATGCATGATACATCCATCGGCATTATCACCGCAGGCATTGCCTATTGCTATGCCAAAGAAGCCTTTGGCAACCATGCCTCATACCTGAAGCTGGGTATGGTTTATCCCCTTCCTTCCAAACTCATCCAATCCTTTGCGAAAAAAGTGGATCGGGTGATCGTCATCGAGGAATTGGATGATATCATTGAAACCGCATGCAAGAAGCTGGGGATTCAAACCGACGGAAAAAATCTTTTGTCCCTCTGTTCCGAATATTCCGCCGATCTGCTGAAAGAAAAACTGCTGGGACAATCTCCCGTCTTTACTCCCTATGACGGTTCTGTTCCCAATCGTCCTCCTGTCATGTGCCCCGGCTGCCCCCACAGAGGTTTATTCTATACCCTAAAAAAAATGAAGCTGACCGTGTGCGGCGATATCGGCTGTTACACCTTAGGCGCAGTACCGCCCCTGGGAGCCATTGACAGCACCTTCTGTATGGGCGCTTCGGTCACCACTCTCCATGGTTTTACCAAAGTCCGCCCCGAAAATGCCAATAAAACCGTTGCCGTCATCGGGGATTCCACCTTTATGCATTCCGGTATCACCGGTCTTGTGAACATTACATACAACAAAGGTATTTCCACCGTGTTGATTCTGGACAACAGCATTACGGGCATGACGGGGCATCAGCATAACCCCTGTACCGGTTTTACCTTGAAAGGGGAAGCGGTCACCGGCATTCTCCCGGAAAAAATCTGTGAAGCCGCCGGTGTGGATCCTGACCATATTCGAATCACCGATCCTAACAACGTCAAAAAACTGGAAGCCATCTTAAAAGAAGAATTGGCGTATCCGGCTCCTTCCGTGATCATTGTCCGTCGTCCCTGTGCCTTATTAAAATATGTAAAAAAAGATAAACTCTGTATCATTAACAAGGATGCTTGCCGTAACTGCAAATCCTGCATGGCCATTGGTTGTCCGGCCATCAGTATGTCCGCTGATGGAAAACCGGAAGTGAATTCCACCTTGTGTACCGGATGCGAGCTGTGTGCGCGTATGTGTCGATGCAACGCCATTGAAACCAAAGCCAAATAAAAAGGAGACCACAAAATGAGTAATAATCAAACTGTCAGCATCATGATTGCCGGTGTGGGAGGACAAGGAACCCTTTTGGCAAGCCGTGTCCTTGGAAACGCTGCCATGAAAAAAGACTTCGATGTGAAAATGTCCGAAGTACACGGAATGGCGCAAAGAGGGGGATCTGTGGTCACCTATGTTCGTTTTGGCAAAGAAGTGGCGTCCCCCGTCATTGACAGAGGCCAGGCGGATGTGCTGTTGTCTTTTGAACAACTGGAAGCCGCCCGCTATCTCCCCTTTGTCCGTCATGGCGGTCTTTTAATCACCAATACCCAAAAAATCAATCCCATGACCGTGGTTTCGGGTGCGGTCAAATATCCCGCGGATATTCTGGACAAATTGGCTCAGGTGCCCGTCCGCCTGGAAACGCTGGATGCCCTCTCTCTGGCAAGAGAAGCAGGCAATGAAAAAGCGGTAAACATCGTTCTCATCGGCAGATTTGCCAAATGCTGCGATTTGTTTACCCCGGAAGAGCTTTTGGAATCCGTCAAAGTCACCGTTCCTGCCAAACTGCTCGATATCAACCTCAAGGCATTCGAATATGGTTATCGTGCGTAAAGGATGAGAAGCATATGAAAACATACATGTTCAACCCCGGAAGAGAAAGTGCTTCCCGGGCAACCTTAGAAGCCATTCAAACCGAAAATTTTAAAAACACCCTAAAGCGTATTTGGGACAATATTCCTTTGTACCGTGCAAGAATGAACGAGGTCGGATTGACTCCCGATGATATTCATTCCATACAGGACTTGCACAAATTGCCTTTCACCTACAAACAAGATTTGAGAGAAACCTATCCTTTTGGTATGTTTGCCGTTCCCCATTCTCAAATCGTTCGTCTCCACGCTTCTTCGGGTACCACCGGCAAACAAATCGTTGTGGGATATACCAAGAAAGACATCGAATCCTGGAGCGAATGCGTAGCTCGTTCTCTCACCGCCGCGGGTACATATCCCGGTGACAAAGTTCATATTTCGTATGGCTACGGATTGTTTACCGGCGGTTTGGGTCTTCATTATGGTACGGAAATGATCGGTGCTACCGCCATTCCCGTTTCTACCGGAAACACGGTCCGTCAGATTCAGCTGCTGCAAGACTTTGAACCTTCCGTCCTCTGCGGCACCCCCTCTTATGCACTCCATTTGATCGACTGTTTAAGAGAACAGAATATTCCCCTCTCCAGTCTGCAACTGAGAGTCGGTATTTTCGGCGCCGAGCCCTGGACCGATGCCATGCGCGCAGAAATTGAAAAAGGGCTTGGATTAAAAGCCTTTGATATATACGGTTTGACTGAAATCACCGGTCCCGGCGTTTCCTTTAACTGTGCATATCAAAACGGACTGCATGTGAACGAAGATTACTTCGTTCCCGAAATCATCGATCCCGAAACCGGCATGCCCTTGCCTCCCGGTGAATACGGCGAACTGGTCTTCACCTGTGTGGCAAAGGAAGCCTTTCCCCTGATCCGTTACCGCACCCGGGATATTGCTTGCCTGGACTACGCTCCCTGTGCCTGCGGCCGTACACTCGTCCGCATGTCCAAGCCCCACGGCAGAAGCGACGATATGCTCATTATTCGTGGCATCAACGTATTTCCTTCTCAAATCGAAAGTGTTCTCCTCGGTATGGGCGAAACCTCTCCCCATTATTTGCTGATTGTTGACAGAATCAACAATTTGGATACGCTGGAAGTACAGATCGAAGTGACACATGAAAATTTCCGCACCGGCTCCGTAAAACATCTTGAAAACCTGGCAAAAGCCATCAAGACCAAGCTGGAATCGGTTCTATCCATTTCTGCCAAGATTACCTTGGTGGAACCAAATACCCTTCCCCGCACCGATGGAAAAGCCAAACATGTCATTGATAAACGCCAATTGTTATAATGTTTGTTCTTTGAAACACGGTTTCCCTCGCTCATTGTGACTTTCAATCGCCTTACACATCCTATTCATGCAAATTCCGTCGCAACAAACAGAGAGAATCACACATTGTTTCAACCATTTCAAATGCAGGAGGTTTTATCATGAATATGCAACAAATTTCCGTTTTCCTGGAAAATAAACCCGGAAGACTTTCATCAGCTCTTTCCTTGCTTTCTCAGTCGCATATCAATATTCGCGCCTTGTCCATTGCAGAAACCCCGGATTACGGTGTTCTTCGTATGATTGTGGACAAACCCGATGAAGCGTTATTTGCTTTTCAAAAAGCAGGATTCGCCGTTTCATTCAATGATGTGCTGGCATTATCCATTCCCGACAGACCGGGCGGATTGTCAGAAGCCGTTTCTTTATTGGTCAAACATGGAATCGATGTAGACTATATTTATGCCTTCGTCGGCAATGAAAAAGAAGAGGCATACGTGGTATTTCGCACAGAAAAAAATGAGCAAGCCACTTTGGTACTAAAAAAAGCCGGCTATAAAAGCATTGAATAATTCTTCACAAACTAAAAAACTCCCGTTGCTGTCAGCAACGGGAGTTGATAATTTATGACGTTAAGAGAAATCGGAATATATGTATATTCCATTACATACAAAACAGTTAATTTCCTAAACCCAGCAGATCCATCCATTCAGGGAGAAGTTCACAATAGTTGTCACCATAACTGATATCATTCATAACAGCTTCTATGGTGAAAGGCAAAAATATAAACGTAGGTGCCTCATATTTGCACATAAACTTATACCCTCCCGATTAATAATTATTATTAGAAACTGTGAAAGCATCTACAATCACACGAAACTACAACAATAATATAACACGCATAATTTAGTTTGTCAAGTACTATTTTGAATTTTTTTACATTTTTTATTATTTTTTGTTTTTCCATATACATAGAGACCCAATCATCAAAAAAGAAAATAGTATACATGTTAAAAGACCGCCTCGCAAAGAGGACGATGCGGACCATCCCCGGGCAACCAATTTATCGGATACAATGCCGGCCAAACCGGGACCCATGGAACAGCCAATATCCCCGCTGAAGGCAAGAAAGGCAAACATGGTAGCCCCACCCCCGGGAAACCGGAAGGCCGCCAAACTGAGCATTCCCGGCCAAAGCACGCTCACCGCAAAGCCGCACAGCATACATCCAAACAGGGATGCGCCGGTGCGGGGACTCAACGCCATGAGAGAATAAGCAAATATACAAAGGAAGGAACAGGAAAGAAGAACGTTAACCATCTGCATCCTTTTCCCCAAAACACCAAAAATCACTCGACCGCATCCCATGGCACAGGCAAACAAACAGGGGCCGGCGATATCTCCCACCACTTTGGGCATACCCAACGCTTTTTCTGCAAACAAAGAAGACCATTGGCTGACAGTCATTTCACAGGCACCGGCGCATAACATCAAAATCAAAGCAAGGATAAACATACGGGAGGAAACTATTTTTTTATATGGAATTTTCCCTTGTTTTTCTTTGATTTCACAGATGGGTATAACTAAGAATAAACCAAAATTGGCAAAAGGAAGCAGCGACCAGGCAATGGGGATCCAATACCAGCGTGCATGTCCGACGATACGTAAAGTTATGGTGGTCAAGATGATGACAACTACCAATCCCCAACTATAAAATGAATGGGCCATACTCATTTTTCCCGCTTGATCATCGCCAGGGATATTTTCAATGATGGGATTGACGATCACATCGGCCAAACCGCTGCCGATAGCAAACGTGATGATGGGAATGAATAAAAATAAATAGGTATGTGTAATTTGGGGGATAATACCCAGAAGGAGCAATCCCGCAAAAGAAAAAAAACAGGATACACAAATGCAGGTTCTCCAGCGTAATTGATGTATAAAACCGGCGCAAATGGCATCCACAATCAATTGTGTCAAAAAATGCACCGTCACCAAAAGGCTAATCTGTGCATAGGATACTCCAAACCAATCCTGAAAAATCACGAAAAACAACGAGGGCAAATTGTTGATAACCGCTCCCACTACAAATGCGCTGGAACATGCGTAAAAAGTCGAGCGATAGGTAAATCGGGATAACATGGAAACTCTCTCTCTTTCAAATAACATTCTAAGTATACCATACAATAATTTATTTATCAATTCCAATTGTTTATACAGGAAAATTGTATAAAACAACCAGTTATTATATCGAAAAATACGAAAAGTTTTTCAAAATTATCATAAATACTCCTTGCAAGAAAAGGAAAAAAATAGTATAATAATATATCATGTTGAAAATGTATTCAAATATGATTTTCAAACAAAAACCAACACATTTTAGGAGGATTTACAAAATGGCAGTAAAAGTTGCAATTAACGGTTTTGGCCGCATCGGTCGTCTGGCTTTCCGTCAGATGTTTGGAGCAGAAGGTTATGAAGTTGTAGCAATCAACGACTTGACCAGCCCCGAAATGCTGGCTCATCTTCTCAAATATGACTCCGCACAGGGCAGATACAACAAACCCGTTTCTCACACAGAAAACAGCATCATTGTTGACGGCAAGGAAATCGAAATTTTGGCTGAAAAAGACGCTGTCAATCTTCCCTGGAAAAAAATCGGCGTAGACGTCGTTCTGGAATGCACCGGTTTCTATACTTCCAAAGAAAAGGCTTCCGCCCACATCACCGCCGGCGCGAAGAAAGTTGTGATCTCTGCTCCTGCAGGCAACGATCTTCCCACCATCGTTTTCGGCGTAAACGAAAAGACTTTAAAAGCAAGCGACAACGTAATCTCCGCCGCTTCTTGCACCACCAACTGTCTGGCACCCATGGCACAAACCCTGAACAACTACGCTCCCATTGCCAGCGGTATTATGACCACGGTTCACGCTTATACCGGTGATCAGATGGTTCTGGACGGTCCTCATAGAAAAGGCGACCTCCGTCGTTCCCGCGCTGCCGCCGCTAACATTGTGCCCAACTCCACCGGCGCCGCCAAAGCGATTGGTTTGGTTATTCCCGAACTGAGCGGAAAACTCATCGGATCCGCCCAGAGAGTTCCTACCATAACCGGTTCTACCACCATTCTGATTGCTGTTGTAAAAGGTCAGAACGTAACCAAAGAGGGTGTCAACGCCGCTATGAAAGCCGCTTCTGACGATTCTTTCGGTTATAACGAAGACGATATTGTTTCTTCCGACGTGATCGGCAGCACCTATGGTTCTTTGTTTGATGCTACCCAGACCATGGTTTCTAAGATTGACGATAACACCTATCAGGTACAGGTCGTTTCTTGGTATGACAACGAAAATTCTTATACCAGCCAGATGGTCCGCACCATCAAATACTTCGCTGAACTGGCATAACGGATATAAAAGCAGAAGGACGAACCGAGGTTCGTCCTTCTTTTCTTTATTGTTCATACCCGTTGGGATTATTTTTCTGCCAGTTCCAGCTATCGCGGCACATATCATCCAAATTTCTTTTTGCAGACCAACCCAATCTGATTTTGGCTTTGGAAGGATCGGCATAACATGCGGCAATATCCCCCGATCTTCTGGGATCGATCACATAAGGAATATTGATTCCATTGACCTTTTCAAACGTCTTGACCAAATCAAGAACGCTGTAACCGCAGCCGGTTCCCAAATTGAACACTTCGGTTCCCGCGTGGTTTTCTGCATAACGAACAGCGGCAACATGACCTTCCGCCAAATCCATTACGTGGATATAATCTCTCACGCCTGTTCCGTCATGGGTATCATAATCATTACCAAACACATGCAATTCCTTCCGCTTACCTACTGCCACTTGGGAAATATAAGGCATTAAATTATTAGGACTACCATGGGGGGATTCCCCGATCAAACCGCTTTCATGGGCACCAATGGGGTTAAAATACCGTAGAAGCACCACAGACAACTCTTTGTCTGCAACACAAGCGTCCCGAAAAATTTGTTCTCCCATTTGCTTGGTCCAGCCATATGGATTGGTACAGCTTCCTGTTTTGGCAATCTCATCGACAGGTACTTTTTCGGGGATTCCGTACACCGTGGCGGAGGATGAAAAGACAATCTGCTTGACACCATGCTTATCCATAACTTCCAGCAAGGTCATAGTGCTTCCCAAATTGTTTTTATAATACCGCAGAGGAATGCAAAACGATTCCCCCACTGCTTTTAAACCGGCAAAATGGATCACCGCGTCAATGGAGTGATTGTAAAACAACCCATCCAAAGCTTCACCGTCACAAACATCCAGGTCATACAGGGTGACTTTTTTCCCGGTAATCATTTCCACACGGCGAATACACTCTTTGGAACTGTTGGAAAAGTTATCAGCAATTACAACCTCATACCCCCCTGATAATAGGGGAACAGCCGTGTGAGAGCCGATATAGCCGGCACCGCCGGTTAATAATACTGTAGACACGCTTCTTTCAACCTTTCGTATTTTCATTTATTGTATGTAATTCCAATTGTCGGTATAAAGCAGTAATTTGCTCGATTTTGTCTTTTGACATAGTATGCCCCAACTGTATTTCGGATGCGATTCGCTGCTTTCTTTTTTTTGAAAAAATATCCATAAACCGCCATGCCCAGCAAAAAGGAAGCAAAACAGGTATTTTTTTTAAAATCGGATATCGGTATTTCATTTTCCGCCAAGGTGGGAAAGCCCGGGAAAACATATACGCGCATCTTGCTTTTCGGGAATCTTTCCCCAGTTGAACACCTACACGATTTTCCTGGGTTCCAAACGTACCGGCACCTATCACAAAATCAGACAAGGCGTTGGATAATGCCGTCCCTTGTGCCCCTTCCATCCAGACTTTGGATAAGGAAACCAGTTCCCGTTCAAAGGTTTCCAGCTTCAAAACACGCAGTTTTTCCCGGATGACAGATTCATTCAGGGCGGGTTTGTTTTTTCTGTATATCCAAATATCCAGCACCGAGCGGATTCCGCTGCCGCCGTTGATGAAATGTTTTGCCACATGGAAAATCATATAGACATAAAAATCTTCGTCTGTCATCACCCGGGCATACATACGTTGTCCATCCGGGAGCGAAGAATCCAGAATAGAATCAAACAGTTCTTTTCCCGCATATTCCTCTTCTGCCAAGGTTTTGTGCAGTTCCACATGAATGTTGGGAGCTTTCACAAACAGAATATCTTTCTCCCCTTCTTCTACGAACCGGTATCCCCGGTTCTTCATCACCTGACATGCCGCATCGATATTTTCCCTGTCCACCAACACATCCATGTCACAGCTGGTACGCATGTCCGGAGAAGGATAGTATTTTCGCAACACGCTTCCTTTCAGGAAAATATGGCGAATTTGAGCGTCATCCAATGCTTGTGACATTGCAGCGGATTCGGCGGATTGGTTGGCTTCCATATACACGCCTGCAATCAATGCCCGGTTAAACAGTGCCCGACTCTCCGGAGGAATCTTAATATGATTTTTTTGCATGGCATAAGCAACGATGTTGGCAACTGCATGATGCTTGGCCAATCGATACAAAGCCTGATAGTCTGCTTCCGGAAGCGAACTGGGGGTATATCCGGATAGTGCTGACGAAAGGAGCCCTATGAGAGTGGTTTCTGCTTTTGCTTTCATTTTGCATCTCCTGCATATCAATTCTTTTACAAAACAGTCCCTTGGTTTCGGACAACGCCGAAAAATGAATGAAATAATTACATGTCCTATCTTTATTTACTTCGTTTTTGCTTTGAATTGGTTCAACTGCAAAGCAAAAACGCCAATGATATAGGGCATCATCAACTCAAACGGATTCAAAAACTGAATGGTTTGTACGAAGAATACAACCGCTATGAGTGGTGTAAAGAAACAAAAGCTCAGACTCCTTCTTCTCAATTGTACAAGTACAGGCGTGAATAACGAACAGATGATATATACAAATCCCACCACGCCGTAAGAAACAAAGATTTGTTCCGTCCCATTGTGCAAGGCTTTTATAAAACCCGTCATATACTCTGTCGGCATAGTACCAATACCAAACGTAAAACGAAACATTTTCTCGTTCATAAATAACCAATAATCTTTAATAATTTCAACACGGGCGTCATCAATGGTATTTTTGGCAACTTTGGTGGATGTAAAACGTTTGGTAAAACTTTTAATCACTTCCGGATGCTGTTGCAGAAAATAATACGCACCGATCAAACCGATAAAAACAACCATTAAAACGAGCAAATTTTCTTTTTTAACTTTTAAGTTAGATATAATATAGTACCCAATAATGATCGCCAACCCCAAAGCAAAAGCGCGGGAAACTGTCATGATTCCGATCAATGCACATATTGCGATCATCGGCAATGAGATGATCTTCCATAGTATGTTCATCTTGGCTTTTAAAAGTACCAATAACGAAGCAATGCTCACCAACGCATAATATGCTAGGTTGTTTGAATTGTTGGACAACCTCATTGCTTCTTTGTCAATTCCGGTAATTTCACCAACATATCCCAGTCTGGCATATCCCGTTAAAAAGTTTTCGATCGTAAAATCGCGCAAAGTTACAAGCAAGATCACGATCAGCATAAAGCAAGTACCAATGGAAAATAAAAACAGTGCTTTTTTATACTCATATTTATACGGATAGTCCAGAACGAAAAAGAAGAGGATGAGTAAGCAACTGCCATAATGAACCAGGTTGGCTATTTCCAATTCCGGATACCAAAAGCAAAGAAATATTTCCTGCAGTATGATAGCAATCGGAACAATAAACTGCCAGGCATTCAGCTTTCCCCGCCGTTTGATCACCAAAATCACATAGGCTATCAGATAGATATACGTACCGGGTAATCCACAGGACAGGGGAAAGAGCATACACAAAAAAGCAACCATGTCTTCAAGGGGTAAAATGATAAAAACGAAGGTACACAAGGCCACAAAGACAAATTTGTGTATGGAATAATCAAGCAGATCCCGAACAACCAGCAATCCCAACAAAGCAAAACAGGACAAGAACAGCACAATCCAGTTCTTTCGTTTGTGCTGCGCTTGCGATTTTGGTTGACTTTGAATATCCTTCATCATAGATGCATGTCCCATCACTTTGTTATTTTCGAATCCACTTTTTCCCTTTACATAATAAGTATGAAACAATCGACTCCACACGCCCGGCGTGCACATCCTGCCTCATGCCCGAAATTGTTTTGCCGATCAATTTTCCCGTATATATATAATTCCCCACTATTTTCATGCGTTCAAACACAGGCAGATAACAGGAAAGTGATAGTTTCACAGCATAGGTATACCCGTTGAAATTCTTCTTTGACAGTTCCAAGGCTTTGGCAGAAAGACCATCTTTCAAGTATTCACAGACCGCCAATCCCTGGTTGACCCATCGGACCGGGTGACCGGCTTGGGAAAAAGCAAACCATACCGTCACTTCGGTTAAAAAGTTTTCACCTTCAAAGGCAGGAAAAGGATATTGCCGCATCAAAGCGGTTCTCCACACTTCTTTTTTATCCCCTGTGATGCCGTATTTGACCCGTTCGGTGGAAAAAGCATCCAGATAGTCCCCTTTAAATGTAGTGCCAATGATTCCGCCTTGGGGTTTCAGGCAACTGAACCCCACCCCAGCAAAGTGCGCGGGTAGATCTTTGACCCAAGCAAGAATCATTTCCACCGCATTGTCCACGGGATAATCGTCACTGTCTACGATAAAAAACCATTCTCCCTTTGCCTTTTTCACTCCCCGATTGATGGCACGGTGTTTGCCGCCGTTTTGGGTATGGATATACAGAATTTCAAACGCCCGATTCTTGCAAGCAAGAATATCCTCCATACGCTCATGGGTATCATCCAAGGATCCATCATTGACAACCACCCATTCAAAATCTTGAACGGTCTGTCTTTGCAATGCCCGATATAATCGCTCAATCAAATATCCGCGATTATACATCGGTGTAAAAATCGTTACTGTTGGCATATTAACTCCTATTGGCCGTACGCAGATATACTGTATGATACTGTTTGGCCATTTCTTCTGCTCCAAATGGTTTGACTGCTTCTTTGGATGCTTTTCCCATGGAGATGCGCATTTCTTCGTCTTCTTTCAACCGAATCATGGCATCCACCAAGGGATCCACTTCATCGAATGGGATCAAAATCCCGTTATCACGAACGATATCTTTCATTCCTCCCGCCGGAGTAGATATGATCGGTAACCCGGCCGCCATAGCTTCCAGCACCGCCAACGGCAATCCTTCCACACGAGATGTTTGTACATACACATCAGATTTCGCCAGAAAATATTCCGGTTTTGCAACCATGCCAGGAAAGGTGATTTTTTCCATCAAGCCCAATTCCCCGGTTAAACCGATCAAGGCTTCATGTTGATTACCGTCCCCTGCCAAAATCAGATGTACATCCTCATATTGTTCCGCAACCTTTTTAAACGCTCGAATCAGAAGACGCTGATTTTTATTCACGTCCTGCCTGCCTACATTGATGTAGGTAAATCCCGCATGTTCCTCACGATAAAATCGCTCCAAATCCACACCGTTGTTTATGGTCACCACCCGATGAGGCCGAATAGAATAACAGGTAACAGCCTTTTCCCGGTTGCTTTCGGATACGGTTACCATCATGGCTTTTTTTGTTTTGCAAAGCCATTTCAGAACAAAGCGCATTTTCGATGAAAATTCGATTTCGGGCGAAGTGTGGATGGTATGAATTAGCTTGACTTTATGAAGCAAAAGATAAGGAAGCACATAGGCCGCCCCCACAATATGGGAATGAATCACATGGGGACGAAATTGTTTTAATGCCTGGCTCACTTTGTACCATGCAACGATACCCGGTCTGTCGTAATGCAAAAACACAACATCTACAGAGCTTTTGAGCACCTTATCTTCCAAAACAGTATGGGTTTTGCGACCCACACAAAAAACCTTCAGGGTCATAGTATCCGTGGGAAGATGACGAATCAATTCATACACCATATGTTCCGCGCCGCCCATGTGAAAGCCGCTAACAACCAACGCTACTCGTATTTTCATAGATTCCTCAATGTATTATCCTTAATATTGATGCAGTTTAAACCTTTTCTAAATAGTACTGTGTCAGAATGCCAGTTGTATGGGCGATATCATAGCCCGCACGGATTATGGCCTCCCGATTGTCGAATTTCGTTTGCTTGTTCACCAGAGAAACAATCTCCCCTGCCCAATCATCGTAACCCTTCTCCAAAGACAGTCTTTTGGCACCGGGCGTCAAGATCACTTCTTCGGTTACCTTGTCCGAAATAATACAAGGCAATCCTGCCGCTTGGGCTTCCACAACCGTTACCGGCAAACCTTCATAAAGGGAAGGGAATACAAACACATCCATAGCCTGCAGCATATCTTGGGGGCGGGAGGAAATACCGGCAAAAATGGTACGATGAGCAATCCCCAATGCCACAGCTTTGTTTTGCAGCTTTTCCATCCATTCTCCGCCGCCGACAAGAAGAAGCCATGCCGCGGGGGTATGTTGCAGGACGCGAACAAACACTTCCAGTAAAAAATCATGGTTTTTAGCTGGGCTCATTCTTCCTATATGTCCCACCACAAAAGCATTTTCCAAACCAATCTTCCGGCGGACGGTATTTCTTACATCCTGGTCGGGAAGAAACCGATTTACCTCAATGCCGTTTTTGATAATCTCCACTTGGCGCGATTGCACCATTTTTTTAGTAAACATCCATTTTCCCGCCAATCCGGAACAAGCAAAAAAACGGGTTGCATACAAAGGGGAAAACGGCTTCAACACGGCATGGATCCGTTTATGATAATCAAAGGTATTGTGACTATGAATAAATATCTTTTTAATACCGGCTTTCTTGGCAATCCTGGCATCAGTCAGACAAGTAGCGCTGGAAAAATGAATGTGAACCGCCTCCCATTCGGGATGAGCTTTCAACAAAATTTTCAATTCCGAAAGATGTCGGAACAAAGAAACACTTCTGGCACATACACGAAAAATCCGTCCGCCCATAGCAAGAATTTCATCGTCAAAGACGCATTTTCTATCCACAACATATAAAAAATCGAATTGCACCAAACTCCGATCGGTGGCACGATATACGTTCATGACGAAATTTTCAATGCCACCCATATCCATACTGCCTACGATTTGTAACACGCGGATGGGTTTCATACAGGCCTCCTATATCGATTCGTATTGTTTGCGAAGGGTTTCCCGAAAGATTGTCAAATCATTCCATTGCAAGGCTTTTTGTCGAAAGTTGTCTGAAAATTGATTGCGGATTGCATCCTCCCGTATCAACGTTACCAAACAATCGGAAAGGGCATCGTTCTGATCCCGCAAAAATCCATTGATCCCGTCGTCCACCAATTCCTGCAGCCCGTCCGTGGGGGTGCTGACAATGGGAATTCCCAATCCCATGGCTTCCAACGCGCATATAGGAAGGCCTTCGTACCGCGAAGTCATGAGCATCACTTTGGACATGGACATAAGTTTTAGGGGATTTTTCATAAACCCCATAAACGTGACATTTTCCGTTAATTGCAGTTCCTTGGCTTTGCAAAGCACTTCTTTACCCATTTCTCCGTCCCCCACCACCGCCATGCGAACATGGGGAAGTTGCGTTTTTACGTTCGCTAAAACCTCCATCAGTCGGCAAGGATTTTTTTGATAGGACAAGCGGCCGACATACACGATATCAAAGGCATATTCTTCTGGATCGAGAGTAATTTTACGGTGCAAATCATCCAAATCGATGACATTGTAAAGCACTTCGCTCTTTTCCTGCACACTGCGGGCAAAGCGGTATTGGCAAAGAGAGGAATCGGATACCCAAAAAATATGGAAAAACCGTTTGGCACAATATCTGAAAAGCAAGGATTTAGCGGATACCACACGCATGTTTTCATGGTTTGCGTGTACATGCGCCAAGATAGGCAATGTTCCCTTGGTGGCAAGAGCAGCCGTTACCGCCGCCGCCGCATCATGGGCATGAATCATGGTTGCATCATATTGTTTCGCCGCTTTTCTCACAGCGGCGGGGGTGAACTGTTCTAAAGGCAAAAAAGGAAGAGCGCGTTCCTGCAATGCACGGCGGATTTTACCCTCCGGAGAACAATACACCATATCAATCCCGGCATCTTGACTGAAAGCTTTCATGATTTGGCACACCACGTTTTCCGCGCCGGAAAAGCGGTCAGAACGCAGCAGGTGCAATACTCTGATTGCCATATTACTCACTCAGCCCCCTGTATATTTTTTTCATACGATCCAGCACATTTTTCAGATCATATTGTTTTATTTTTTCCATGTTAAAACGACCCATTTTTTCACCGGTTTGACCATCCAAGCCGTCAATAGTAGCAGCCAGCCTTTCAGGATCGTTGCAATCTAACAAGTATCCGCCCCACTTATCTTCCACCAAATCGGTATTGCCGCGAATGGGTGAACAAATCACCGGAAGACCCCCGGCCATAGCTTCCATCACAGCAACAGGCAATCCTTCCCGTTTGGAGGGGAAAACCAAAATATCAGATGCACTGTATAACCGGGGAATATCCCGGCGAAAGCCAAGGAAATGAACACGGCTTTGTATACCCAAACGGACGGCCTTTCGTTTCAACCTCTCCATTTCAGGCCCCTTTCCTGCAAGGATATAATGTATGGTTTGGTCATGACAAGTAGCCATGGCCAAAATCACGGCCACATGATTTTTGTTTTTATTGATTTCACCCACGGATATGAGAACTTTGGCATCGGCCGGAATATTCAATTCCGCCCTGACTTCCTCCCGGCAGGAAGAAGCTCTTTGAAACCGCTTGGTATCGACGCCCACACCAGGCACATAAAAAATCCGTTTCGCTTTCAACTTTTTTTTCGAAAAGGTGTAGTCTTCTTGGTTAATGGTGATCAGTACATCGGTATATTTTGCACAAATTTTTTCGATTGTATAATAGAAAATCCAATGCAGCCACGAAGCGCCCCGGTAAAAATGAAAGCCATGAGCGGTATAGATGACGCGGGTTCCCTGCTTTCTGCTTTTTCTGGCTGCCAATCTGGCTAAAACCGAACCGACCGGTGTGTGACAATGGATCAAATCATATCCATTTTTCCGCATCAACGTCTTCAGCTGTATGTAGGCACGAACATTTTTGGGATGAAAAGGAAAGCGAGCAAAGGGAATGTCATAATAATGATCACAATGGGGGATGGCACAAGGTTCATCTCCAAAATCGTTTTTTGCAGCCACCGAGGTTTCCCAACCATTTTCTCGAAACCATCGCAGGTAAGGAAGGTGAAAAGTATGGATGTGGGTTTTTACAACTGTAGCCACAAAAAGAACTTTCTTCACAATATCCCTCACTTTTTTGCGTAATTTTCCCCTTTGACTGTGTATAATAAACAATTAACTTTACCATATTCACTTATTTTTTGCAATAGAATCAATTAAAATTAACAATTACAAAACAAATATGGATATTATTTAATGCCTTTCCAATCATTACATCGGCGAAAAGTCCATTCTTTTTTGTTTCATATTGACAAAAAACAAGAAAAATGTTAGTTTATTTAGTAAAGACACAGAATTTTATAATCAGAGGTTTCAAATGCCCAATAACATCGAAAAACCTTTCAGAAGAAGGCCACCCATTTTGGTGCAAGGGGATGGTAAAAACATCCGCACCGAATACAGCGTGGAAACCATCCACCCTCCACATAAATCATTGTTCTGCACCATGAAGCGATTGATCGACCTTGTTTCATCCCTGTTGGGTTTTATCGTATTCTTCATTCCAATGTTGATCATTGCGCTGTGTATCCGAATTGATTCCCCCGGAAAAGCCATCTACAAGCAGGAACGATTAGGTAAAAACGGCAAGCCCTTTATGCTATATAAGTTCCGTTCTATGTGGATCGATGCAGAAGCAAACGGCGCGGTATGGGCTTCGGAAAATGATGAACGAATTACTCGGGTGGGAAAATTTTTGCGTCATACGCGTATGGATGAATTACCCCAATTGTGGAATATATTCTTAGGTCAGATGTCCATTGTGGGACCCCGTCCCGAGCGATCTTTTTTTTATGACCAATTTGAAGAATATGTCCACGGTTTTAAACAACGGCTGTATGTGACCCCCGGTCTGACAGGGTGGGCGCAGGTCAACGGCGGGTATGATTTGCTGCCGGAGGAAAAAATCATATTTGACATTGAATATATCAAAGAATTTTCCTTTTGTATGGATATAAAATGCTTTTATAAAACCTTTTTTGTGGTGTTTTCCAGAAAAGGCGCAAGATAATGTATAACATAAGAACAAAAGCGGAGTGTGTACTCCGCTTTTTCACTATATGATATTGAAGTTTTTCCGGTTAATATCAAAAAATTTAAGGAAAATTATCTGCTTTTTGCTATAATATATTCAAATACTAGAAAGGAAGATTCCTATGCATTTTTTGGATTATATCAAACAACCTTCTCTTATTCCTGCCGATTGCGGGATCTATCCCCGTTCCATACACGCCATACGGGACGGTATCCTTTTCATGGCAAACGAAGGGGATACAGACTGTCTTGTATCCACCGTTGACCTTGGACTGGAAGGGGAAAACCACGGAACGTATTTCAAAGCTCCCCTCATTCATGCCAATGCCAATGTGTTAAGAGCCTTATTTCCTTTTACCGCTCCTCGCCGGGTACTGCAGGAGGAAAAAACCATGGGGGTGGGAGATCGTCTGGGCATCGCTTCTTCCGGACACATCAAAGTATTTGAAGAATCCCTCGCCATTCCCGTTCTTGCCCAACAATCCATGCGGGAATTAACGTTGACCGATCGCACCTACGAAGATGTGTTGGATTGTGTCACCTTTGCGGTGTTCAAAGAAAATTTCACCCGCGGTTTTGGTGCAGACGGCGATCATTTGAAAAACGCCATAGACGTGGAAAATGCTTTGAAACTGGGTTTTTCCATGATCACTCTGGACTGCAGCGACTATATTCGCAACGATCTTTCCTCTTTATCTGATCAAGAGATTACCGCCTTGTATCAAAATGATTCCGAAGCGGAAAAACGATATCTGGAAACCTCTTTCGATTTAGGTGAAAATACTGTTTTGACTTTCACGCCCGAAGACTATCGTCGCACCGTCCTGATCTACTCCAAAGCCATTCATTTTGCCACCGAAATATATCACTCTTTGTTTTCATCCGGGAAATACAACGCCGATTTTGAAGTTTCCATCGATGAAACCCTTACCCCCACTACTCCCCTGCAGCATTTTTACGTTGCCAACGAATTGATTCGCCTGGGTGTGAATTTCGCCACCATCGCTCCTCGTTTCTGCGGGGAATTTCAAAAGGGCATCGACTACATCGGAGATAAGCAACAATTTGAAAAGGAAATTGCCGTCCACAGTTGCATCGCCCGTCATTTTGGCTATCAATTATCCATCCATTCCGGTTCCGATAAATTCTCGGTTTTCCCCTTGATCGCCCACTATACAAAAGGAAAATATCATGTGAAAACGGCGGGAACCAACTGGTTGGAAGCCATGGGCGTGGTTGCCAAAACCGATCCGAAATTGTATAGAGAAATCCATGCTTTTGCCTTGGCTCACTTTGAAGAAGCCAAAAAATACTATCACGTTACAACAGATTTATCGAAGATCCCCTCTTTGAATTCCCTGTCTGATGAAGAACTTCCCGCTCTCTTCACCCAAGATGATGCCCGACAATTGATTCATATTACCTACGGTTTAATTCTCAGTGCAAAAAATTCAGACGGTACACCCCTTTTCCGTCAACGTCTGTATACATTGTGGCGCAAAGAATCCACTGCCTATGAACAGGCGCTGTACCGTCACATCGGAAAACATCTTCGCTTATTGGGTGCCATGTAATCATACAATCGACCAGGGGACGGGAGTGGTTAACCCCCGCCCTCCCAGTCGAATAGCTAAGGGTAGTTTCACCCCTCATTCACTCATACTAGATTCCCCACAGAGAGCCCCATGTACAAACATGTTGGGTTCTCTATTTCTAATTGGATATTCTTGCTGCCTATCCTTGTCCTGGCAATAGACTACCCATGCGATCCTCATGGAAAAATGGCTTATGTATAGGCTCAGCTAATAGTTACCCATTATATGTGTGATTCTGTCATCAATGGTGGGAATCTCCAATAGTTCTGAATACGCTTGAGTGTAACTGGAATAAGCTCCAATGTTTTGTTAATGCTATTATTGCGGCATAAAGAGGGCAACGCAGGAGTGCATCCCCAAACTTGCCGCGGAGGGCGCTTCCCTTCATCTTCGATGCAGCTTTCGAAGCACACACCATCGCCGTACGTACGGTTTCATATACAGCAGTTTTGGTTCATCAGACCGAGCGTTTGCCTTGGGCTTCTTGCAGATTCCACCTCACGCTGGACACCCTTGCTGTTTTTATCAAGCATGTCGTGAACTTTCACCACCAAGTTATCGCCCCTGCCGGACACACAACAACGAAGCGGAGAGAAAACCTCTCCGCTTCGTTTTATCAGTTACGCAAGGAATGAATAGGTGCCGGGATACGACCGCCCCGCAGGACAAATTTTTTCGAGGAAAAGGAATTCACTGCCATCACGGGAGCATAGCCCAGCAGTCCACCGAATTCCACCATATCCCCTACTTTTTTGCCGATGGCGGGAATCAAACGTACCGCTGTGGTCTTGTTATTGATCATACCGATGGCGGCTTCATCCGCAATGATGCCGGCAATGGTGGTGACCGGGATGTCCCCGGGAATCACAATCATGTCCAATCCCACGGAGCAGACACAGGTCATGGCTTCCAGCTTTTCCAAAGACAAAGCGCCGCAATTCACCGCATCGATCATCCCCTGATCTTCGGATATAGGGATAAAAGCACCGGAAAGACCGCCTACATGAGATGATGCCATGGCACCGCCTTTTTTCACCGCATCGTTGAGCATGGCCAATGCGGCGGTAGTACCGGGGGCACCGCACCGTTCTACTCCCATGCCTTCCAGAATATGCGCCACGGAATCCCCCACCGCCGGGGTAGGAGCCAAAGACAAATCCACAATACCAAAAGGCACTTGCAGCCTTTTGGATGCTTCGGTGGCTACCAATTGACCCATCCGGGTGACTTTGAATGCGGTCTTTTTGATCACATCCGCCAATTGGGACAAATCCGCGTCAGGATGCTTTTCCACTGCGTTTCGCACCACACCGGGACCGGATACGCCCACGTTGATGACACATTCCGGTTCACCCACACCGTGAAAAGCACCTGCCATGAAGGGGTTATCTTCCGGCACATTGGAAAAGACGACGAATTTGGCGCAGCCGATGCAGTCTTGTTTCTCCGTGAGAACGGCCAACTGCTTGATGATGTTGCCGCAAATGTTCACCGCATCCATGTTGATGCCGGCGCGGGTGGTTCCCACGTTGACAGAAGAACACACATTGTGCGTGGATGCCAACGCTTCCGGAATGGCTTCCATCAAAGCGGCATCGCCGCGTGCAATGCCCTTATGAACCAAAGCGGAAAAACCGCCGATGAAATTGACCCCGGTGGTATCCGCCGCCCGCTGCATGGCTTTGGCAATTTCCACATAGCCGTCCTGATCCAACGATCCGCCTACCAATGAAAGCGGCGTGACGGAAACTCTTTTATGAATGATGGGAATGCCGTACTCTTTTTCGATTTGTTCGCCGGTAGCCACCAGATGCTCGGCTTTTTGGGTGATTTTATCATAAATCCGATTCGAAATGCATCCGGCGCTATCCGCGCCGCCTGCCACATCCAGCAATGAAATGCCCATGGTGATGGTTCTCACATCCAGGCAATCCTGCCGAATCATTTGTATGGTTTCCAGAATGTCCGAAGTATTCAGCATATAAACACCCCTTATATTCTGTGCATGGAATTGAAAATGTCTTCATGCATGGTATCAATCCGCAAATTATGTTGATTTCCCAACGCTGTCAAAACGTCGACAAAGTCCACAAAAGGAATATCCAAATGATTCACGTCCACCAACATAATCATAGCAAAATAATCCCCCAAAACGCTTTGGGCAATATCCAAAATGTTGGCGCCTTTTTCCGCACAGGCAACGCTCACTTTCGCTATAATGCCCACGTTGTCCTTTCCCGTGACCGTGACTACCGCTTTCATGCAATCATCCCTTCAAAATTGTTTTATAATTTATTTATTTTACCATTATTTCTATTTCATGTCAATATAAAAAATCGCCCCGCTTTTGCAGGGCGTGGCGTTATAGATATGAGTTGAATGAATGAATTTCAAATAAATTATAGGAGAAATTCGGTTTGTCTCCGCTCCATACAGGTACATATACATACAGCTTATCTTTATAATACACCAATGAACCGCCGATTGAACACAAATTAGCTACCGCCTTTTGCGGTTTATTGTCGGGAAGAATATACAAATGATCGGTTTGAATTTGTGCCACACCGCTGCCGTTGATAGTGATGAGCATTTCCGGATCACTGTGTGAAATGCTGACATTATAGGCATAATAATAATATACGCCATGATAATAAAAGATGGTTCCCCCTGGAAAGGTATATATGTGATTTTGCTTGGCGTAGGCCAACGCAGCACTGTATTCCCCGTTCGTGGGTATCGTGATGACCAGACGATCAAGTTCAAATACTTTGATCAAGCCGGGAGATTCTTCGGTCGGTTCGATGGATATGGTGTATGTATCCACCAAAGAATAATACTTTGCAGAGCAATAGGACAATCCCGTTTTTCCTAAAACCAAAAAACAAATCAATATGCATAGAAGGGATAAATCAATCCCATTGTTTGGCAACAAAACTGATCGTAAAAACTTCATGATTGGTATGACCCGTCAAACTGCCGTTGGGTCCGATGCAGATACGCACAATGGCCATGCTGTTATATGCCATGATAAACACATGATTTTCAATTGCCTCCCACTCCGTTCCGTTATATAATTCCATGAAATATTGATCTTCGCTGAGCGTGGTATCATTTTCCACGGAACACGTCATTTGAATTGCGGTTTTCCCATCATTGGTGATGTTGTAATAATAATATTCCCCCGTAGGATCCATGGATGAAATATATAAGGTGCTTTGATTGGTCACGGGAACATGATGATACTGGGCAGAAATTCCCACTGAAAACAAAGCAACTTTCGCCGTGGCAGATTGGCTTATATTGATCTGATACTGAGCAAGGGATACCCCGGTGGTAAGCCAAACGATCAAAAGAAAATACACGACAAATCCCTGCCATGCAACACACTTGGATGAACAACGCAGATTATGATTCTTCATATCCCGCTTTCTGCGCACGTTTATTTTTTTGAACAGAAAAAACATATATTCCTAACCCCGTCCCCATGATCAACAATATGCCAAGTGGGGAATATACCCTGGAAATCCAATTGCCCACATGGGGTATTACATAAACGACCTTACCTACGACTTGTTCCATCCTTACCGGCTTTTTATCCGGGATATTGTTCGCATCCCCCCGGGTTGTCAATACGCCATCATGGAGTGCCACGATCCGGTGTGTGATATATACTTCATCTTGTTTAAATAATATAATATCATCCACTTGATAGGTATTACATGATTTTACCATAATCCAGTCGTTGATTTGCAACGCCGGCTCCATACTTCCCGAAACGATGATGGCGGAAGCACATCCAAACAATGTGGGTACTTCGATGCCAAGAATCAGCTTGCAAAACCCCATATACATACTCACAAAAAGGATCGGTAAAAGTAAGATGAACAAAGTGATTTTTATGTATTGAACCTTTGATTTTTTTTTCATTTTAGATTATTGTTCCCTTTCTATGCAAGGTACTTTCCCGCTGTATTGCCACCCTGCAGCGGGAAATGTATCTTAAAAAATCAATCGACCTGGGTTGCCGTGCAAGAGAATGCCAAGGATACTTCAGCGGTACCTGCCAAACCAAGGGCAGTGTCCACCGCATCGTCGCCGTTAAAAATCCATCTCCAGTACAATGTACCCACTGAACCGCTGCTTTCATATAAATAAATATCGTTTGCAGTCGTTGCCAGCGTGGTTACCGCCGCACCCAGCGTGCCGAATGCGATCCCGTCTGTGCTGTATTCAATGGGAATGCTGTCCGTGTTGGTTTCGGTGATCTGAAAGTCGGCGATTGTGACAGAAACTTCAGAATTATTAACTATATAAATATCCATAGAACCGGATGTGCCGGGTGCGATGACGTATTCCGAATCACCGGCACCGTTCTCATCCACATTGATTTCGGAATACTCGAACAAATTATATTCTCCTGTACTGTCCCCTACCGTCACATTGAAATACGCCACTCTTGCCGTCGTATCGCCGGTGAAACTGCTCGTGTATTTCGCCAAGGAACCGCTTACAAAACAGCCGGTAATCAAAGTGATTACCAGAATCGAAAGTCCGATTCTTAAGAACCAATTCTTTTTTTGAACCATATTCCAATACCTTTCTCTTAATTTGAAATTTATTTGTTTTCCGGCAAAGGTAAATTTCAAAACCGCTTTGCACAGAGCCAAATGGCATATTGGAGCTGTGTGTGGCATCACAGCGAAACAACATGGATGATCAGGGGTTCCGTTGTGGCGGATTCTCCGATGAGTTTTCCTCCTGATGGATGGATTCTGAGAATTCGCCTGTGATTTTTTTTAATCGATCGATCTCCGCCTGGAGAGCACCGGTTACATGGTTATTGATTTCGCTAACAGTACGCCGCCGCATGAAATCATACAGAATGAGGGAAACCACGGGAATCCCGATGCATAAAACCATCCCAATGGGCGTTTGGAAAAACAAAATCACTCTCCCCACTTGGGGGATACGATCATCATAGATCCCGATGATGTTCTCTTTGGTAATCCGCCAATCATCATATAGCTGATTGGCATCCCCTTTGGTCACATAGATAGATGGTTTTCCGTCGATGCTATCGATGCGTATAACGCGATGGGTGATGGCGATGTTGTTATACATATAGGTGATAATGTCGCCGACTTTCAATTCTCGGTCATTGAGTTTGTCAACAAGGATCAAGTCCCCCTTCCGAATGGCATCCTCCCTGCCGTCATCCATGGAATCGGTTACCACCACCAAAGGATATACCCCCAAAAAACTGGTGGGTTGATTGGGATGGATGATCATTTCAATTAAAACCGTGATGTTAAAAATCAAAATCGGCAGAAACAGTACACATAAAACGATCCCCAGAAGGGATAAACATTTGTTTTTCAAGTTTTTTTTCCCGCAATTTTCTGTCTTCATATGTCTTCCCCACACATCCGTATCCCCGTTTCTAAATAACTCTGACGTTAATATGGATATGACGGAGCCTCTTTATCTATGCCGGAAAAAGAAGTCAAGTCCAAATTAGTGTGTA
>DIRA01000008.1 GCA_002427425.1 Clostridiales bacterium UBA5448
TGGAATTGGCCTGGAATTGGCCCGTTTGGACCTGAAATCAACCCAAAATTGACCCATTTTAATCCGAAATTGACCCGAAATTGATCGGTTTTGACCCGAAATTGACCCAAAACTGACTCATTTCCGGCTCGAATTTTGGCTCATTTTGACCCGAAATCGAATCGGTTTTTTTATGCAGTTTTATAGATGTATCCGTGCTCTTTGGCAAAGGAAGCCATGACGGAATTCTCTTCACAGAGAAATACAAGTGATTTTAAAAGTGAAGGTTCTTCAAATGCCAAATATTCTACAGAGGTGACTGTGGCAGGTACCACCACTTCCTTCAAAGCATAGCATCCGGAAAAAGAAAATATTTCAATGGAGATCAGCCCTTCGGGCAAGGTCAATTTTTTCAGGGATTCGCAATTTTGGAACACACTCTCCCGCAACACTTTCAACGAGGCGGGCAAATGGACTTCCTGTAATGACACACAGCTCATCAAAGCCATTTCGCCGATTTCGCTCATGGTATCGGGAAACACAATTTCCTTCAGATTTACACACCCGGTAAACGTATCTCTTGCCAACACATCCCCTGATGTGATGACGATCTTTTCCGGTTGCGGTATTTTCCCCCCATCATTTTCATCGGCCGCAAATACATGGCGGAATCCGGTCTTTAAAACAGCTTGCCCGAAGGTCAAGTCTTTCAAACCCGTACAGCCAACAAAGGAATTATTCGCAACGCTTTTAACAGTATCAGGAATGGTGATGGCCTTAAGTTTGGTGCAGCTGCCAAAGGCGAATTTTTCAATTTTGGTCACAGCCGCGCTGATTTCCAGACTCTCCAGACCGGAGGAATCAAACAGCCGTTCCGAAATGGTGGTGACACCGGCAGGCAACGCAATGGTTTTTAAAGAAGTGCATTGGGCAAATGCCGCTTGCCCAATTTTTTCTACATTGTCGGGTATGGCGACAAAAACAAGACTTGTACAGTTTTGAAATGCATAATCGCTGATTGCAGTGACCGAATCAGGTATGGTCACGTTGGTAATGGTATCGCTATAAGAAAAACAATGGGCAGCGATGGTCTTGACGGGAAATCCATTGTGTTGGGACGGCACTGTTATGCTGGTTTTTGACCCTGTATATTTGGAAATTGCCAGATAAGCGTCCGTTCCCTCTCCTATCAACGTATAGGTATAATCCTCCTTGGGCGGATCTATTTCTTTTTCACAGGCGAAAAAAACGGAAAAAAGTAAAACCAGCAGGATCCATCCTGCTAACAATCGCATTTTTTTCATACTCTGACTCCTTCTTAGATTATCATTATTATATCCATCTTTTTTCTTTTTGTCAAGGAATGCATTTAAAACCTTGCATGGTTTCAAAAAATATGGTAAAATATACAATAAATTTGTGTTTCGGAAGGAAGTATACTATGAATGATCTTGCCGACAGACTGTTTCCTCATATTCATACGCTGCCCAAAGACATGGAAATACGATTTCCTCCGCGGAATCTGCCCGAAGGCGCCAAAGTAACTCGTATCGCCCCCAGCCCCACGGGCTTTGTCCATTTCGGTAACTTATTTCCTGCTCTTTGCAGCGAACGGCTTGCCCGTCAAAGCGGCGGCGTTTTTTTGCTCCGTATTGAGGATACCGATGCCAAACGGGAAGTGGAAGGGGCAGTGGATTTGATCATTTCTTCCTTCGCTTACTATGGCATGGATTTTGATGAAGGTGCTGTTATTGGGGGAGACTTTGGGGTATATGGTCCTTATCGTCAAAGCCAGCGTGCCCAAATATATCAAACGTTTGCCAAACAATTGGTTCGAGAAGGCAAAGCCTATCCCTGTTTTTGCAGCGAGGAAGAATTGAACGAAATTCGTCAAGCGCAGGAAAATGAAAAAGCTACCCCCGGTTACTATGGCAAGTGGAGCCGCTGTTCTCAGATGACCAAAGAAGAAATTGATGCAAAACTGGATGCGGGGCTTCCCTTTGTTCTCCGTCTTCATGCGTTGGGCGACGGGAAAAAGAAATTCAAATTCACCGATCTGGTGAAAGGGAAACTGGAATTGCCCGAAAATGAGATTGACCACGTTCTTTTGAAATCCGACGGCATTCCCACCTATCATTTTGCCCACGCAATAGACGACCATCTCATGAGAGTGACCCATGTGGTTCGGGGAGAAGAATGGCTCTCTTCTCTTCCTCTTCATGTCCAGCTTTTTGATATGTTAGGCTTTTGTCGTCCCCACTATATGCACATTTCCCTCTTGATGAAACAGGACGGTAACTCCAAACGCAAATTGTCTAAACGCCACGATCCCGAAGCCGCTCTCACCTTTTATCGGCAGGAAGGCTATCCCGCCGCTTCCGTACGGGAATATGTCATGACCGTGCTGAACTCCAACTATGAGGAATGGCGTGCCGCTAATTCCAACGCTGCTTTGGAGGCTTTTCCCTTCGATACCAAAAAAATGAGTGCTTCCGGCGCCCTTTTTGATTTGCAAAAACTCAATGATGTTTCCAAGAACACCATCGCTTTCATGTCGGCGGAACAAGTATGGGAATTGCTTTTGGATTGGTCCCAAGAATACGACCCCACATTGTACGCCATGCTCTCCACCGATCCCCAAAAAGCCCTGGCTATTTTGTCCATCGGCCGGAACTGTGCCAAACCTCGGAAAGATTTTGCCATGTGGAAAGGTGTGAAAGAATATCTGGACTTTTTCTATGAAGACCACTTTGCCATCCGTGAGCCGTTCCCGGAAAACGTATCCCGGGAAGATATTGATGCCGTTCTCACAAAGTATGCCCAAATCTATACGCCCGACGACGATCAGGCGGTTTGGTTTGAAAAAGTGTCCAATCTCGCCGCCGAACTGGGGTTTGCCGCTAAAACCAAAGAGTATAAACAAAATCCACATGCCTACAAAGGGCATGTGGGCGACATCAGCATGATCATCCGGATTGCCGTTACAGGAAAAACCATGTCCCCGGATTTATATGAAGTTATGAAAATATTGGGCAAAGACCTTGTTGAAAAGAGACTTGCCTTAGCCAAATAAGGAGATATCAAAATCATGGAAGAAATCACTTCGTCTCATTTCATTCACGAAATCATCGATCGGGATTTTGCCGAGGGCAAGGTGGATCATGTCCACACCCGTTTCCCCCCTGAACCCAACGGATATCTGCACATCGGCAGCGCAAAAGCCATTTACATCAACTGGGAAACCGCCAAAAAATACGGCGGAAAGTTTAATCTTCGCTATGATGATACCAACCCCGAAAAAGAAGACGACGAATATGTCAAAAGTATTTACGAGGATTTGCTCTGGTTGGGCGCCGTGCCTGACGGCGGCGTGTTCTACGGCTCGGATTATTTTGACAAATGCTATGAATTTGCCATCCAATTGATTAAAAACGGGGATGCTTACGTGTGCGATCTCTCCGCCGATGATATGCGGGAATACCGGGGCACATTGACCGAGCCCGGTCGGGAAAGTCCCTGTCGCAATCGCTCGGTGGAAGAAAACCTGACTTTGTTTGAAAAAATGAAAAACGGCGATTTTCCCGATGGTACCTGCACCCTACGCGCCAAAATTGATATGGCTTCTCCCAACATGAATATGCGCGATCCTGCCATTTACAGAATCTGCCACACCGATCATCACAGGCAAGGTAGCAAGTGGTGCATCTATCCTCTCTATGACTATGCCCATCCTATCCAGGATGCATTGGAAGGCATTACCCATTCCCTTTGCTCAATTGAATTTGAAAACCACCGTCCTCTGTATGACTGGGTGGTGGATAAAATCGGATTTACACAAAAACCCCATCAGTATGAATTTGCCAGGCTGAACGTCACCCACACGGTGATGAGCAAACGTTACCTCCGCCGGCTGGTGGAAGAAGGCACTGTGGATGGATGGGACGATCCCCGGATGCCCACCCTCTGCGGCTTGCGCAGACGGGGTTATACCCCTTCCTCCATTTTGGATTTTGTTCGCCGCGCCGGCGTTGCCAAAGCGTTCTCCATTGTGGATCATTCTCTCTTAGAGCATTGCATCCGGGACGAACTGAACAAGATTTCTCCCCGCCGCATGGCAGTGCTGGAACCCGTTAAAGTCATCATCGAAAATTATCCCGATGATAAAGTGGAATATTTTGCAATATCCAACAATCCCAACGATGAAACCGCCGGTACCCGCCAGGTGGCCTTCACCAAGGAACTGTATGTGGATAGAAGCGATTTTCTTCCCGAGAAAGCACCTAAATTCCATCGTTTGTATCCCGGCAACGAAGTGCGGCTCATGTCTGCCTACATCATCCGATGTGAAAGCTTTGAAACCGATGAAAACAGCAATGTCACCTTGATCCGCTGCACCTGCGATCTGGAAACCAGAAACGGCATGCCCGCAGACGGACGGAAAATCAAGGGGACCATTCACTGGGTGTCCGTTCCCCATAGTATAGAATTTGATTCTATGCTGTATGACAAATTATTCACCACCCCCAATCTGACCGCTTTGCCCGAAGGCAAGAGCTATGACGATTATCTGAACAAGAATTCCGTTAAAAAATTGTCCGGCTGCCGCGGGGAAGAATGCTTGCTTGAAGCCAAGGCGGGCGAACGGTATCAGTTTGTCCGTATGGGATATTTCTGCCCCGATAGCCAAACCCCCGGCGTCTTTAACAGCATCGTGGCTCTCAAGGAAAGCAAAGATAAATAAGAGTAAAAAACAAAAATGGTAGTAGACAGTAAAAGTCTACTATCTTTTTTATGTATGAAAAAAGAAAAAAAGGGTAAAAGGCAGGAGAAGGCGGTGGATAATCAATATTCAAAAATCATACCTACCGGCAAGACGGTAGGTATGATTTCAATTGTGTTTGTATGCACGGGGGGAAACGCCCATTTTCTTTTTAAAGATCCGGCTGAAATATAAAGGATCGGGATAACCGCATTCCTCCGCCACGGCGCTGACGGACATTTCGGTGGTCAAAAATAGTTCGCATGCCCGGCGTATGCGAAGTGTGCTTAAATATTCCGAAGGCGGCATGCCGGTCCAGTGGGTAAACAGGGCACGGTAACGGCTTTCGCTCAAATTTTCCATGTTGGATAGGATGTTGAGGGGAAATTTCTCATGAAAATGGGCATGCATCCACAATAGGCTTGCTGATAGCTGGGCGGGGTATACCGATTTTCCGCCACTGCCCCGCAAATGTACCGCCCGTGCAAAATCGGTTAAGATGCGAATCAAGTGTGCATTGCTTTCATCCTGCCAGTGGCTTTGTTTCAGCATGAGTTCTCTGAAAAGTAAGCGGAAATTGCCATGCAGCTTGTCACCCAAGCCCACCGACAAAATGGTGTGTGACGGCAGGTTACACCGTTTGGTCAAGCTTTCCGCGTCGCTTCCGGTGTAATGCAACCACAGATAAGACGTTTCCCGGGTACGGTTTGTATACACGATGTGGGTACGGGGATAGTATAGGATCATTTCACCGGGGTGCAGAATTCGCTCCCCCTGCGGCAGAACGACGTTCAGTTCACCTCCGAGCATGTATTGTAAATAAAAGTCATGGCGCCTTCTGTGTGATCGGTAGGGGATGGTGAGAAAAGTGGATCCCGCGCAGTTGATTTTATAGGGACAGGCAAGATCCTCCCTGTCGCTTTCTTTCATGTCGGTGTAAGGATAATAACTCTCGCATATACTATTTCGGGTTGTCACGGCAGACTCCTTCACAAGCGATTCGTCCATATAATCAGTCAAAGTATGTATATGTTTTTCTATCCATATAATATACAATGAACATGTTCCTTGTCAAGTAGGCAGGGGAAAACATGATGGATGAAAGAAGGGTGATTGTATGATGTATGCGTCGTGTAATGCATGGACTGCGGATAGCCGCGCGGGTTTTGAGACTGTGTTTTGTGATTTCAAAGAAGCCGGCTTTCAAGGCGTAGAGCTGAATATTGATAAGCCGGGACATTCTGCCCATTCCCTTTCCATGGAGAGTACAGAAAAAGAACTCAAAGAAATCCGCCGGATCGCCGACAATACCGGGATGATCATCAGTGGTATTTCCACTTCCCTTTGGGGTTCAAACATGGTAAACAATCCGGTTTTTTCGGCGGAACTGATGAAAAAACAAATATTCGCTGCCCAGATCCTGGGGGCGGGCTGTATTCTCATTGTTCCCGGCGGACGTTCATCAGAAGTGCCGCTTCTGACTGCCCGACAGAAATGTCTTTCTTTTTTGGATTCCATGCGTCCGGTCATGGAACAGGAAAAAATTCTTGTAGGTGTGGAGAATGTGTGGAACGGGTTTTTTACCTCACCCTTTGACATGATCGCATTTATACGGGAAGTGAATGGTTGCTATCTGGGCGCTTACTATGATCCGGGCAATGTGGAAGCCTTTTCCTTCCCCGAGGATTGGATTCCTATTCTGGGGGAAAAGGTGTTTAGAATTCACGCCAAGGATTTTGCCCGTACGGATGGTCGCCTGAACATGGGGGGGACCTGGCAGGATATTACCGAAGGCACCATGAACTGGAAATCTGTGATAAGCGCCTTGGCTGCCGTGGGATATGACGGCCCTGTAACGGCAGAGGTGTCCAAAAGGGACCCCCATCAGTCCTGGCCGCAGTATTATCAAAAAGTTGCCCGAACATTGCAGGATATTCTTTCTGCTGAACATTAATAAAGGAGAACGGAACATGGAAAAGAAAAAACTTTGTCTGATTGGATGCGGGAATATCGGCGGCTATCATCTTGGTCACTTTATGCAGTATGGCGATCTCATCGAGATGGTGGGATTCTGTGATCTTGTACATAAACGGGCGGAAGAGTTTGCAAAAAAAGCCGGGCAAGGACGGACGTATTGGGATTTTCGGGAGATGTATGACAAAGAACAGCCGGATATGGTGTTCATCTGCCTGCCGCCCACCGTACATGGGGAAATTGAAAAGGAAACGATCAAGCGGGGTATTCACTTTTTTGTTGAAAAGCCGGTGGCATTGCATATGGAAATAGCCAAAGAAATCCGGGATCTCGCCGCACAGCGTCGTCTCATCACTGCTTCCGGTTTTCAGTGCCGATATTCCAATCTAGTGGAGCCCAACAGAACATTCATCCGGGAAAATGAAGTCCCGTATATCTGCTGTAACCGGTTTGGCGGAATTCCCAGTGCCGAGTGGTGGAGCGATAAAGCAAAATCAGGCGGTCAGCTGGTAGAACAGACCGTGCATCAATGCGACCTTCTCCGCTATTTCTGCGGTGAGGTCGACAGTGTGTGCTCTATGGGGGGGCGGGGCTTTGTCCGGGGTGAGGTGGGGTACGATACCGATGATTTGAGCGTTACCATCGTTCGGTTCAAAAATGGTACTATGGCGACCATCGGTACCGGATGTTATGTGAAAAACGGGAATGCGTTTGATTCTAAAATTACCTTTTCCGCGCGGGACAAACGAGCAGATTTGAGGATACTTTCCACCCTGGATATTTACGGGGAACAACCGTTTGCGGCTACGGAACAAAGTGGTTTTGTCGTCAGTGGTGATGGCGGTGTTGCCGCGGCGGGGGATGGAAAGGTACGCTATACGCAGGAAGGGGACGCGGGGCTTATTTGTGACCGTACCTTCATTGAGGCCGTCATCAGCGGGGATCAAAGTATGATTCGGTCTTCGTATGCTGACGCTGTGAAAACCCTTGCATTTGTTCTTGCCTGTAATCGTTCCATGGAGCTGGGCGGTGCACCGGTTAGGCCCGACGCATTATAAATAGGCACATTGATTTTGAGCAGTGTATCCGATTTTGGATGCACTGCTCTTTATTTCTTTCTTTTTTTGTCACGTATGTTCAGATGTAAATATAATAGAAGCAAGGAGGGGGAGGCTATGAAATTTATTTGTAACGGCGATCTGGAAACCTTTATGGAGAAATTTCAGGCAAAAGCGGTGATGGGGGGCAAAGGGTATCTGTGCAACCGGGATCAACCGGATACAGTGAGCATCGAAATACAGCGACTGGGATACTGCGGCGGACGATGGTTTGAAGCCACGGTCAAGCAGGAAAAAGAAACCGTGATCCTGGAAGGGGAAATAAAAAATATAAATGGCAAGCCCTTGGGAAAGTTTGTTGATTTTATGCTAACGGTAGGGATGTATTTGGTGGTGTATTGGATTTTGCTTGGCATGTTGCTGTTGATATGGAAGATGGCAGGGATTGATTTTTTTATCATCCCGATTTTGCTGCCCTTGGTGTTTCTGATGCTTTTACGGATCCAGGGAACAAAAGAAGAAAAGAAAACAGACCAGGCATTCATGCAGTTTATGACAAAGACCATGGGATGCCAACATATCGAATTGTGACAAGACCGAAAATTCGGTCTTGTTTTTTGATAGAACAACGATCTTTCACCGTTTTAGGTACATCCTTCCAATCGAAAACCCATACTGGAATGAACAATGAGGCGGTTGTGCAAAAATTTCCATAATTATGAATTTTGGGTTGTAATTGATCTGTTTGTATGATATACTGTCAAACGGAAATTTGCTATTATACTGCATGGAGGATTTTATGGAAATAAAGGCAACCACCGTTTATGATGAGATGACGATGAAGGATTTTTTTATTTTTATGAGATGCCGGGGAAAAAGGCACAAAAGCATTCGAAACTATTTTAACATCTTTTATCCCATTCTCATGTTTTTCACCCTTGTTTTGATCGCCATCTTTTTTTCCCTTGATATCCGGGAAGAACGTCTTTTTTTGATTGTTCTTTTTTTTGTGATGGTCTTTATTTGGAGTATGATTGCGTATATAATACCATCCATGGGGGTGAAAAACAACAGAAATTTGATGAGTATAACAAATACATATACCTTTTACGATGAATATTTTGAATTGAAATCTTCCAAAGAAGGGCTTCAAAGTTCTGCCATCATACAGTACAATGTGCTGCACAAGGTGTACGAAACATCTCACTATTTCTATATATTCATTACCAACGCACAGGCATATATTTTGCGTAAAGACGACATTGAAAACGGGGCGGTGGATCAAATTCGCACTGCTCTCTTTTCCCACTTGCCACGAAAAAAATATATTATTTGCCTATAAACCATAAAAAAGGAATGCCTGACATCTCGTGTAATGACAATAAGACCCTATCGCGAACAGGATTGGAATCACGGCGAAGTTTGCTTTATAGCCATGAGCGAACAAAGAAGTAATCGTATATTTCAAATGGAAGACCGGCAATTTTCCAGGGTGCAGAGTATGGGCATACCCGTTGACAACAGTACACGCCGAGAGAATCATTTTCTTTCGGCGTGTTTTTTTCTATTATCAATACTTTCTTAAGCATCCGGCTATATCACGGGCAGTGTTTTTCTGCGTCTATATATTCAGGATACCAAAACAGTATCATTTTTCCTTCAGTTCCTTTTTAGCTTTTTTGGCTGCTTTCATTTTCCTTTTTACAGCAGATATAGCGGCTTTCTTGGATTTTGCCAGCTGCAAAGCGATTCTTTCCGCTTTTTCTGCCGCCAATGCTTTTTCCCGTTCTTTGGCAAGTTTCTGCTCTTTTTTCTCTCGGATTTTTTGCAAGGTTATGTTCATTTTTTCTTGTTGGGACTTGTTTTCAAAAGCAAGAAAGCGAGCAAAAACATCGGGATAGACAAAATTTTTTTCACCCAAGCTGGCTTTTTCAAAGCTCACTTTGATGCTGTTGTCTTTCTGTGCAACGATGGTGCCTTTTCCGAAGGTAATATGATGGACGATACTGCCGTTCATTTTGATTTTCTCCTTTCTGATTGTTTGGTGGCACTTACACCTACGATTAGGTATGAAGTGGTGACCCCATAATGGTTGTTATGAATACCACCGGATCTTGTTCTGTCCAGAGTAGTTTGCGCTTTCAACAAGAGAGGCTCTGACAGGCGGTTTTCCCCCTTCTCCAAAACCTGACAAATTGCCTTTGGAATCAGGGGCATTTCTTTGTCTTGTTCAAATGTTTTTCCGCACAATTCTTTTTTGCATGCCGTTAATGTCACGCCTTCGCTGTTAAAAGTTTCCTGGTGTGGTAATCTTTCTACCATCAGTGAAATGTCATAGGGGATACCATGAACGATCAGAGAAAATACATGTCCCAAAATCAATTTGTTATAAATCGGCTTGCCTGTTTCATCCCTTTCTTCAAACTTGTCCATGAGGGAGAGGGTTCTGGTTTTGGAATTGAAGTTGACGGTATATACGAACTTGCTCATGCCTCTTCACCCTGGTTTTTTCCCAAAATACGAGCACGGACATAGGGGATGACCTCGTCTTTGGAAATGCCCAGAGTGAAGGCGAATTCTTCTGTTATGGTCTTCTCTGCCGCAGAAAGTATCTTTGCATCGCTTGCGTAAAATTTCTTCTTTTCTCGTTCCAATTCACGTTTGTACTTGGACAAAACTTTTACCAACCATAAAATCTCAGCTCTGTCCCCTTTTGATAGAAGTTGCTCGAATTGTATCCCTCTTTGTTTGGTGTCCTCGATCCATGTGTTTTCTGATTCCTCTGCATCGGAGATAATTTGGTGGATTTCGTCTACCGTTAAAATATGCCGCATAAAATCAGCGATGTCTTTTTTGTCCACAGGAAGATAAATCAGTGAGTTTTCATCCTGAATGGTATTCATCACGTAATAAGTTTTTTCGCCGATGCGTGCAAAGTTCTCCTTGCGAATATCCACAATCTTACAGATGCCGTTATTACGGTAAATCACATAATCCCCCACTTTGTGCGGGTATTGGCTTTTCTTTACTTTTTCCATGGCATCTTACCTCCGTAGTATTTCACAGCGATTTTTTTCTGATCCGCATCATCCAGACTGCACAGTCTTGTTTTCCATTTGGCAGTTTTCGAAAGTCCCTGAGGCGCATCATCCAAATGTGCCGGCGGGGCGAGATCGCCCGAATAGGTTGTTTGTGCTTGGTTCTTTTTTTCGATTTGTTCCATTATGTATTCCCCCAGTGAAAAAATGTGCAACCTTAACAACGGGACTTACGCTGTTAAAGCTACACGCTGTATATATAGTATACCATATTCTTATTCATTTTTCAAAGGGCATTTTGAACAAATTAATAAAAATAAAGCCCTGTTTTCGATACAATTTGTTATAAATGACAATATGTTGTGGAGAGATTATACTGTTTTTCCACAAAATAGGGTGACCGGGAGATTTTTTTGTTGATTCTGTTTGTTTGAAATTTGGAACAAAAAACTGCTCGCAGGTTTCCCCGCAGGCAGCTTTTGGTTTTTTTATTTTCGTTGCAAGATCAAGGTGATCATGTCAGAAAGTTTTTCTATACCCGATTTGACTTCTTCACACATATCATAGCCCAGTTCGATGCTATGGGGCTGAATGCCGATGCAGACAATTTCACATCCGACTTCCATATGCAAGTAATTGAGCATGACGGGCAAAGGTAACATGTGGGTGGAGAAGGACAAACCGCCGATGTTTTTGGTATCCAAAATCCGAATTTCCCCGGGAGTGGCATCCATGTGGGCGGCGTCTACAATCAACAATACATCGGGGGAATAATCCTTAATCACGCCGGTAAAGTTTTCGGGGGCGGTGGAACCTCCTATGAGGAGTACCGGCTCATCTTGGAGAGAAGACGAAAGAAGCGCAATCAAATACATGCCGGCGGCATCGTCTGCCCGCAGTTCCGAGCCTACACCCAGAATGGCAATTTTCTTCCCGTTGCCGATTTTTTCTTGCATCCACAGTTGAAGACTCATAAATTTACCGTCAAGTCCTCTTTGTTGGTGCGGGAAAAATCGATATCCCGGGTATAGGAAATGCACGTTCTGTTACAGGAATCTACGCACTGGCAGCAGAAAATACAGCGGCCGATATTGAGGACCGCTCTCATTTGCTTGTCATCTTTGGTACCGTCATTGATGATGGTGATGGCACCCGTGGGGCAATCACGCATACATAAACGGCAGTTGGTACAACGGGTTGGATTGTATTGGATACGACCGCGGTATCTCTGTTCCACTTCCGGCGCACATGTTCCCTTATATGGGGTGGTGGCAGGTTTTTGAAACAAATTCTTCAAAGCATGCAGGGTGATTCTTGCCGGTCCTTGTTTGCTCATATGTGCAGCACCCCTCTCAATAATAGATTCAATATGATTTGCCCCAACGCCACCGGGGACAAGAATGTCCAGAAAAAGGTGATAACCCGATTGATTACCACTCTTGCCATGGATGCCCGCATGAGGGTAAGAAATACAAGAATGAACAGGGTTTTAACGAAATACAATAGAAAATCCAGCCAAATGATGCCGGTCATAAAGGGCAGGTAAATCGCCGCGAACAGCGACACCACCAAAACCAACTCACAGCTATGGGCCATATTGAAGAACGCTAACAGTCTGCCGCTGTATTCCACCAGCGCACCCGACACCACCTCGGTTTCCGCTTCGGGGGAGTCAAAGGGCGCTCTCTCCAGTTTGCACTGGAAGGCGATTAAAGCGGTGAGGGCACAGGGCAGGTTGATCAACGTATACAAGGGATGGGCAGCATAAAATGCCGTGATTTCCGATACAGACCAGGTGTCGGCAATCAAAGCCGGCGCCAGTAAGGAAATGAACAAGGGCACTTCATACGCAAACATCTGCGTCAGAATACGGGTGGCACCGATGGTGGCGTACACACCCCGGGAATACCAGCCTGCCAAAAAGCCTGCCAGCGGGGGGATTGCTAAAAAGTATAACACAATGATCAAATCACCACGAAAGGAAAAGACGGCAGATGTACCGAACAGAGGCACATACATAAATCCCGCCGTCACCGCCGCCAGCGACACAAAGGGCATGATGGAAAAGAAAAAACGGTTTGCATCGGCAGGGATAATTACGTTCTTGCCGATCAGTTTCAAAAAATCCGCCAGGGGCTGATACCAGGGAGGACCCACACGGCTTTGCATCCGGGCATAGAGTTTTCGGTCGGTGAATTCCAGCACGAAACTGTACACGGATAAAAATAACACCCCAGGGAAGATAAAAATTTTAAATATATACTCCAAAAATAACAACATACGACCTCTTACAGTTTACACGCGGCAAAATCAATGCCTTGTTTTTTATAATAGTCCACGCTCATATGGCGCAGCTGCTTCCAATCCATCACGTTGGTGTTCTCCTGGGAGCGTACCACGATGGCACGGTCGGTACAGGAATAACAGGGATCGATGGCTGCAATGGTGATGGGAACATCCGCCAGATATCCCCCTTCCAGCATATGCTTCATACCGTGCCAGTTGGCTTCCGTTGGGGCTCTGACCCGGATCCGGTCGAGAATATCGGTGCCGTTGGAGCGCAAATAATGAACGTCTTCCCCCCGCGGCGCTTCCACCCGGACGATGACTTCACCTGCAGGAATGCGCCGGGGTACTTTCATTGTGATATCACCGTCGGGTATGCTTTTAAGGCAATGGCGGATGATGCGAATACTTTCCTGCGTTTCCAGCATCCGCACCAAGGTTCTGCCATACACATCCGCATGGGTATCGGTGATCACGTTCACGGGGATTTCCCGATAAGCACCATAGGGTTCATAAACACGCATATCATGGGCGATGCCCGCGGCTCTTGCCACGGGACCTACGGCACCGTAATGAATGGCATCCTCACGAGAGAGTTTCCCGACCCCTTTTAACCGGTTTATGAGGGTGGTTTCGGTCATGGCGATGTCGATGAAAAGCTTGATTTCTTCTTCCAGGGTATCGAGGGTTTTGACGATCAGTTCCAGGATGGTTTCATCCAGATCCCTTCTCACGCCCCCCAGGGTGTTCACGCCGTAATTCACACGGTTGCCCCCAAAGGCTGCCAAAACATCCAACACTTTTTCACGGTCCCGCCACGAATACATGAACATGGTATCAAAACCGATTTCATGACACGCCACGCCCAGCCACAGCAAATGGCTGTGCAGCCGTTCCAGCTCCGCAACAATCACACGGATATATTCCGCACGCGGGGGAACGGTGACGCCCGCAAGTTCTTCTACCGCCATACAGTAGGCAGTGCTGTGAGCATGAGAACAAATGCCGCATACCCGTTCGATGATATATAAATTTTGTATATAATTTTTGCTTTCACAGGCTTTTTCCAGTCCTCGGTGGTTATATCCCACACCGATGACGGCATTGATCACTTTTTCCCCTTCCAGGGTGATGTGAAAGCTGCCGGGCTCATCCAAGGAGGGATGCTGTGGTCCAATGGGCAGGACGATTTGATTGTCATTCATTCTTTATTTCCTCCTTTGTTTGAGGCGGTTCGTATTGCATGGTGCTCTTGTTGAAATATTTCGGATTCCAGTCTTTTCGCATGGGATAATTGCCTTTTGGCCAGCCGTCGGGCAGGGGATAGGCGGGTCCTTCCGGCAGCCCGATTACCACCACGCCGAACAAATCAACCAGTTCCCGTTCGTGCAATACAATGGAGGGATACAGATCCGAGATGCTTTGAACCACCGGGTTTTCTTTGGGTACGCTTTTGCGCAATGCGAGGAGAATTTCCTCCTGATTTGCCAGAATATACAGCAGTCCCAAGGTGTTCCCGTCATCGGTTCCCACCACATGGGTGGAGCGGTAGAAATCCATTTCGTTATGGGCGTAGCGGATGACTTCTTTGAATTCATCCGCCGATAAAGGGTTTGTAAAAATACGCTTTTCTTTTTGTATATACACGCGGTTTTCTAAAAAAGGGAATCGACTGCATAAGGTTTTTACAATGTGCTCTTCATGCTTCATGATGTTCGCCTCCCTTTTTCTCTTGCAGTCCGGCAATCAGTGTATCCACCGCTCGGAGGATGGATTCCGGGCGCACGGCACAGCCGGGGATATACACATCCACGGGAATCACGCTGTCAATGCCCCCCGTTACACAATAACAGTCATCAAAAATGCCTCCCGTGCAGGCACAGGTACCAATGGCAATCACGAATTTAGGATGGGACATCTGGTCATAAATCTGAATCAATCGGTCCCTGGTTTGCAGGGTGACCGCGCCGGTACAAATCAATACGTCGGCGTGGCGGGGACTGCCTTGCTTCAGGATACCCACGCGCTCCAAATCGTATCGCGGAGTCAGCGCATCCAATACCTCAATGTCACAGCCGTTGCACGCCCCGGCATTGAAATGGATGATCCAGGGGGATTTAACCGTTCCCCATGTAATGGCTTTTTTAATCATACGCATGAATCATCACCTCTTGAATGCAATTAATATAGCTAACATGCCGGATATGATGTACGCAATGGGCATGATCTGTACATCTTTGGGGGCGGTGGCAACCACCAGAATGAGGATATGTACCACCGTGAAAATAAAGGCATAGGTAAAATACTGGCTATAGTTGGGGTTTACGTAGTTTTCCACATCCCGTTGCCCACAGGCGTAGGGAGCCAGGGCACGTTCCCCGGGTTTTTCTTTGTTCGCATATTTATGTAACAGTCTTGAAGTCAATAAAAATCCGAAAAAGAAAAGGCAAAATATAAAAGGGGGCGAATATAAGAGGGCGTTCATACTACATTATCCTTTCAATTGCGTTAGATTGCGGATGTCCATATTGCCGTATTTTTTATACAGACCGATGGTCACGCCGGCAAATACCACCGCAACAATGACTTCGATCACAATGACGGTAACCACAAAGGCTTGCGACAAATCCATGTTGCCGTTTATTCGTCCCGCCAGAATTAAAAACATGGTGACCGCTTTCATCGCCACTTCAACGCCGATGATGATTTTCAGCATATGGTAGGTTCGGATCATACAGTAACAACCTGCCAAAATCATCAAAAATCCGACGATGAGCATATTTGTTTCCCACGTAAAAAGTTCCATTGATTTCTCCTTTGTTACTTGTTTTCTTGTTCTTCCCGAAAGAGAACGAATACTGCAATGCCGCCGATGAGGATGGTGACGATTTGTCCCATAATGTCCACCTGGCGGGTGTTCCAAAACACTTCTTTGAAATGATCTGTTGTCTGTTGGAGGGCACTTGTAAGGGTGAAGTCTTTTGCCAGGGCAATCACGATCAGCAAAATGCCGCCTACTATCATGGTAATCGGAAACCAGCGCATTCTTTTTTTGTCTTCATACTGCTTATGGATATCGTCTTTTTTTATATTGGACAAGCTGATGGCACTGATGAAAATGACGGTGACCAGACCGGAACAGGCGGAAACTTCAATCACGGCCGCCCAGACTGCGCCCATCATATACATGAGCACGCCCAGCATGGCACTTGCCAAGGCAAGAAATATGGCGGATTTCAATAAGCTGTGGGACATGATGGAAAGAATGCAGAAAACCAGTAAACATGCCAAGCTGATTGATAGGATGGTATTCATATTCTTTCCTCCTTATAGTATTCCCCGGCTTTGTAAGAAAATCAAAACCAAGGGAAAGAGAATGCCGATTAGGGTGGTGATGGCGGTTAAAATGATCTCAATGATTTTAATACTGCCTGACACTTCCCGTACGGATGCCAGATGTTCGGGCGTTTTTCCGAAAAAGACTTTCTTTTGCATGCGCAGAAAATACGCTGACGTGAAAATGCTGGCGCAGAGGGCAACACCTGCCAAAACGGGATTTCCCGCAGTCCACAGCGCCAGAATGATCAATAACTTACTCCAGAATCCTGTCAAGGGAGGAATTCCCGCGGTGGATAAAAAGGCGATGACGGATGAAAAGGACGTGACAGGCATTCGATGCTCCAGCCCGCCCATTTCGTCCATTTCCAAGGTGCCTGCTTGTTCATGAATGGCGGCGGCGTTGACAAAGAGTGTGGATTTGAAGAGGGCGTGGCTGAACACATGGGCAACAGCGGCGACGACGCCCAAGGTGGTACCTGTGCTCAATGCCAACAGTATGTAACCCATCTGGCTGACGCTGGAATAGGCGATCATCCGTTTGAAATGGGATTGACACAAAGCCAAAAGCGCACCGGCGACGATGGAGAGAATGCCGATGGCGGCAAGCGCCGTCTGTATGGCTTTTACCCCGGAAAACAGGTCGGTCAAGACGTAAATCCCGTAAATGCCGGCGATTTTAATGACGATGCCGCTCAATAATATGGATATGGAAGTGTCGGCACTTTGATGGGCATCCGGCAACCAGCTGTGAAAAGGTACCGCACCGGCTTTAACGAAAAATCCCGATAGAATCAAAATCAAAGAGAGAGACAAAAGCATGGTTTGGGGTTCGGAGGAGTTTTGCAGCAAAGAGCTGTTTAAATCCATGTAATCCAAACTGCCTGTTTGCATGAACAAAAAGGCAAGACCGGTCAGGATAAATATGGTTGCCAATTCCGAAATGATGATGTATTTGATGGATCCTTCCAGGGATTTTCTGGAGCGGAACATGGCGATGAGTACAAAGCTGGACAAACCGACCACATCCAAAAACACATACAAGGAGAAGAAGTCATTCACCATGACCATGCCATTCATACCGATGATCAGGGTCATCAATAAGTTGACATAGGATGTTTTTTTCGCATCGATGGTTTTTTTGGCTACCATCACCGAAACAAATGCCACGATCCCGATACACAACAGGAAAATCAAGGTAACGGGAGTCAGGCAAAAAAATTCCCGATCGTTTTCATACAATTCTTCCAGCATGAAAAATTCAAAACGGGACATTCCCCGGGCATCCATGCTGTAGATACAAAATAGGGTGGCAAATATTTGACTGAGCGCCACCGCGCCCGTCAACAGGTGAAAACATTTCTCCATCATTTTTTTAGAGAATACATTGTTGATTACAATTGCGGCAAAGGGTACAAACAAAAAAGTTTCCGCCGCGTATTTCAGAACATTCATAGCATCTTCCTCATAGCAATATTTTCAATTTCACAATCAATTCGTTTCGGTCGGTCACAACAGCCAAAACAAGAGGGCAATGCATAGCATGCCGCCCACCGCCAGATACAGATAGTGGGAAAGGCGACCGTCACTCAAACGCTGGAGAGCCAAGCCTGCCCTTTTCACTGTACGGGGTACGGCTTTATCATATACAAAGCCAATGCCTTTTTCCACCTGTACGCATACATCACTGAAGCCGCCCATGGCAGCCATCAACCAATGGTAGGGATCCAGCCACCCTTTTTCCACGGCATCATAAATGTGTTTCAGCACGGGGGCATGGCGGATATGATCGGCGGCGTGGAGGGGAGAACCGTCTTTTTTGGATCCATACAGATGATCCAAAAGTGCCAAAAGCAATACGAAAAGTGAAATGACGACCAATAAAACCGAATGGGGCCATCCGGAAAAAGAGGCTTGAATGCCTGTGGCAGGAGCCAAAAGCGTATCCAAAGGCAAGGTGTTCCCCAGACCAAATATCATACAAAAAACGGCTAAAATCGACATGGGAATCAGCATACCGGCTTTGGTTTCCCGGAGGGGAGGTGTTCCTTCGGGCACTTGATATGCCCCGAAAAACAAAGAACGTCCCATTTTTAAGAATGATAAAGCGGTCATAAAAGCACCCAGCAAAGCGCCGATATAGAATATCACATGGGATTCCAAGGCGGCATCAAACACCAGTTCTTTGGAAAAAAATCCGTTGAATCCGGGAAAACCTGCGATGGAAAAGGTGAAAACGAGAAAACAGGCGGCGGTGACGGGCATTTTTTTGCCGAGACCTTTGAGTTGTTTCAGGTCGGTGGTGCCCGTTTGTTTTTCAATACTGCCGGCGATCATGAACAACCCGGATTTGTAAATCACGTTGTTCATCATATGGAACAGACCGCCCATGATACCCACGGGAAGTCCGGTGCCGATGCCCAGTACCATATATCCCAATTGGCTGATTGCATGGTATGCCAGCAGTTTTTTCATATCTTTTTGGATCAACGCCATCGCCACTGCCAATACAATGGTGAGGGTGCCCAAGATCATCATGGCGATGCTCATGGCGGTGCCGTGTTCAAAGACAAACAATTCCGTCACGATACGGGTTGCCAGATAAATACCCAGGATTTTTTCCATCGCGCCGGGGAAACCCACCAGAAAAGCAGTGGGCGCGTCTTCTGCTGCCTGGGGAATCCAGCTGTGGAAAGGCATACAGCCGCCTTTTGCCAATGCACCCAACAGGATACAAACAAATCCGACGATGTGGTTGCCGGAAAGAGAAAGGGCGTGGATCTCGCTCATGTTACCCGTGCCGGCGGATAAGACCGTGAGAAGAATTCCCAGCATCAGAAGCAAATCCGCCAACCCCGAAATGGTCAGGGCTTTCATGGCGGCTTTGGGATGGTCCCGGTTGCCGATCAACAGCATACCGAACAGGGTGCACAACAAACCTTCCCAGAAGAAGAGAAGAATGCCCAAATGATCTGCCATCAGCGCGCCGTTGATCATGCCGAGGCTGATATACAAATACAAAAGATACAAACCGTTGTAGGATTGTTTTTTTAAATTGACAACCGTATAAAGGGAAATCAGTACGAACATACCTGCCGTAAATGCCAAAAAGAGCGAAGCAAAGGCATCGATCCGGAAGGAATAGGCAAAACCGAAGGTTGTCAACGGGATGTTGAAAACAAAATCATCCATTCCGTAAAGAACAAAGGCAAACAGTGTATTTAGCAGGGAAGAAAGCAAAACAAGGAGTGTTTGGAGAAAATGGCTTTTTTTACACATCCAGAGTACAACACCAAACAAAGCGGGCAACACAACCATGCATAACAACAGGTTGACACCGCCGGATAACCATTCACTGACAGCATGAAACATATTACAGTACCCCCCCGACCATGGTAGCAAGTTGCGACGGCAGGAACATGATCATTCCCAATAGTAAGGATGCCAGTCCCAGAATCAATACGGATATGACCATCACAGGCGTTCCTTCTTTTACGGGCGGGGCGTCTTCTGCGGGCGGGCCCAAAAACACTTTTACAAACAGGCGCATCAAATACATGATCGTCATAACGGCACCTACAATAAAGAGAATACCCAACACCACGTTGTCCGAAGCTAAAATGCCTTCAATCACCAGGTATTTGGCAAAAAAACCGGAAAAGGGAGGTATCCCCATGACCGAAAAGGCGCAGAGCATAAAGGCAATTGCCGTGACAGGCATGGTTTTGGCAAGCCCACCCATTTTTCGAATATCCTTGGTATGGAGCGCGTGTTCCACAATGCCGGCACACAAAAACAAACCGCCTTTTGCCACGCTATGGGCTAAAATATACAGCAGTCCTCCCACCAGACCAATCTCGTTTTGGCAGGACAGTCCCAGTAAAATAAACGCAAGCTGACTGATGGTGGAATAAGCCACCACCCGCTTGATATCGTTTTGACGGAAAGCCACCCCGGCGCTGATCAGGGCGCTGACGGCGGCGATGGTGGGGACGGCAGATCCAAAAGATGCGTGAATATCAAAGGTGAGAACAAACAAACGGGTGTAGGCGAAAACACCGATTTTTACCAATACCGCCGCGTGCAGCAAAGAGGTGACCGGTGAGGGGGCAACCCCGGCATCGGGAAGCCAGTTGTGGAGAGGGAAGGTGGCGGATTTGGACAGGATGCCAAACAAAATCATGACCACCGTCCATGCCGGAATGTGGACGCCTTGCATGGCGGACAGTTCAAAGGTACCGGTTTGACCGTAAATACCCATGAATCCCACCAACATGATGAGAGCGCCCAGCACCGTCACCAAAAAGGCTTTGTTGGCTTTTTGCACCGTGATGTCTTCCCGATAAAAACCGATTAATCTCCAGCAGCACAGGGAGGAGATTTCCCAAAAGGTATATATGGCGATGAGGTTGGTGGAATACACCAGACCCATCATCGCCCCCACAAAGAGGCAAACCATCATATAATATTCGTTTTGATTTTTATAGTGCTTCATATATCCAAAGGAATACAGCACGATGATGGCACTGACAAAGGTAGCGGTCAACGCCATGAATACAGACAGGGCATCTCCCTTGAATCCGAAGCTCAGTCCCAATGGCAGGGCGAAGCGAATCGAAACAGGGGTTTTCGAAAATACCCCAAACAAAGCAAACGCCGCGCAAACAAACGCGGCTACAATTAAGAGAAAAGCCGTGATATCTCTGAGTTTTTCATGTATTTTTCCTAATAGCGGAAGCAGGCATGCCCCCAAAAGGGGAACCAATATTCCAAGTATGAGTATCCATCCGTTCATGTTGTTTCACCTAATTCGTTTTGATATGATTGAAAATTGTTAACATATGCGGGGGAGCAGTTCTCCCCGGGGAAGGGCGATTCTTCTCTGTGCGCCCAAAGTGGTTTTCAGTTTCACCATGCCGCTACCTTCCAGGGCTTCCCCGATGATGGCGGCATGTGTACCATGGGGATGGCTTTGGATGGTTGCCAACACGTCGTCTGCACAAAAAGCGGGAACGGCAAACACCACAATGCCTTCATTGGCGATATACAAGGGGTCTAACCCCAGAAGCTGACAAGCGGCGGATACATCCGGGCGCAGGGGAATGCATGGTTCCTCCACCAAGATGTCCGTTTGTTCTGTCACCCATTCGCAAAGGGTGGCTGCCACGCCGCCCCGGGTGGGGTCCCGCATGGCATGGACGGGATAGCCTTGGGAAAAAACTGTTTCCACCAGACTGTTTAAGGGTTTGGCATCGCTTTCAATGGGCGGGGCAAAGACAAATCCTTCCCGTTTTGCCATGACTGCCATGCCGTGGCAAGCGATATATCCGCTGAGTATGATTTTGTCGCCGGGTTCGATTATTTGCTGCGGGCGCACTCGCTGGGCGGGGAATATACCGATTCCCGCTGTATTGATGAACAAGCCGTCGGATCCGCCCCGGTTTTCAATCACCTTGGTATCTCCTGTGACAATATATACCCCGGCTTCCTTCGCCGTTTGTGCCATGGAGTTGACCACGGATCGCAAGAGAGATGTTTCCAATCCGGCTTCCAAAATCATGCCCACCGAAATGTATTGAGGTATGGCACCACTGACGGTCAAATCGTTGACCGTGCCGCTGATTGCCAGACTTCCGATATCACCGCCCGGGAAAAACAAGGGCTGGACCACATAACTATCGGTGGTCATGGCTAAGATATCTCCCCCCGGCAAGATGGCGGAATCGGTCAGGGGACTTAAATAATCATTGGTGAATGCGTGCAAAAATATTTCTTCCACCAGTTCTCTGTATTTGACGCCTCCCGAACCGTGTGCCAGCGTGATGTGGTCGTCCATAGGTTTATGCCTCCTTATACCGGTAAAATGCCGCACAGCTGCCCTCGGAAGAAACCATACAAGGCCCCACCGGATGATCCGGGGTACAGGTCTTTCCGAAGTGCACGCAGGCTTTGGGAGTCTTTTCACCCCGGAGAATGTTGGCGCACATGCAGCCTTTTGGTTTTGAGGGGGAAAAAACAGGTAGCGTAAAGCGATGTCCGGCATCCAAGAATTGATACTCTTGTTGAAACCGTACGCCGCTGTTTTGTATGATTCCCAGTCCGCGCCAGGCGGCGTCGGCAGGTTCCATGACTTGATGCAACAGGCACAATGCCTGTGGGTTTCCTTCTTTGGAAACGGCTCTGGGATACATATTGACACAGTGGGGGGATTGTTTTTTTACCATATCCACCAAACGCAAAAGAGCCGCCAGAATATCAAACGCTTCAAATCCCGCCACCACGGCAGGGAGATGCAAATCCTGGGAAACGAAAGAAAATGCTTCCCATCCAATGACGGACGCCACATGACCGGGGCATAACAGACCGTCGAGGGCATGGTTTTTTTGTAATAACTGCCGGATAGCTGCGGGCATGGTTTTATGGGTGTTGAATACACATAGATTGGGAATGCTTTGCGCCGCAACCGCTTCTGCCAATGCGGCGGTATGAGGAGTGGTGGTTTCAAATCCAACGCCGAAATATACCACTTGTTTGGAAGGGTTGTCTATGGCGATTTTCAATGCGTCCATGGGTGAGGTGACCAGGCGCACTTCCTTGCCTTGTTCATACAAAGCGTACAAACTGCCCTGTTGGCAGGGGACGCGCATCATATCCCCGAAGCAGGTGAAAATCACCCCTTGTTGTCGGGCCATGAAAATCGCTTGTGCAATCTCCTCTTCCGCCGTGACACAAACGGGGCATCCGGGACCTGATACCAGGGTGATATTGTCGGGCAACAGAGAAGGGATGCCGTGTTTTTGGATACAAGCTGTATGGGTACCGCACACTTCCATAATGGTCATGGGGGGTAAACCCCGGGCAAGGCGGTGAATGCCCTGTATGAGTTCCGAAACGGAATGATTCATGGTGTTATGGACCGCAAAGTTTCGTCCACCAGTTTTTCCAGTTCCTCTCCTTCTTTTGGATCCAGGATATGCATGACAAATCCTGCGTGTACCAACACCCGATCTCCCACAGCGGCGTTTTCCACCAACCGCAGACTGGCATGGGCGGTCAGTCCGCCAAAGTCAATATCCGCATTCGTACCGTGGATTTTTCGTATGGTTCCGGGAATGGCAAGACACATGTGATCACCTCATTCGATGGGAGGCGGCAGCTGCCTGTCCGAAGGCGATGCCACCGTCGTTGGCGGGAATTTTTTCATTGGAATATACAAGATACCCCTGTTTTCTCAGCGTTTGGAGGCCCTGTTCCAGCAGGTAATCATTCTGGAATACACCGCCGGACAGGACAACCGTGGTACAGCCAGTTTGTTGATATAAAACGCTCACAGCCATTTGCATCAGTTCCACGACAGCCCGATGAAACCGGGCGGACAGAACACCGGGAGAAACGCCGGCTTGATGATCCAAAAGAAGCGCGCGAATCAAGGACTGCCAGTGAAAGATGACACCGCCGGAATGGGTATGGAGTTCAAAATGATAACTGCCTTTAGCAGTTGAATCCATGATTTGCTGCAGTTCAATTGCGGCTTGCCCTTCATAAGTAACGTGGGTTTTCACGCCAATGATAGCACAAACCCCATCAAACAACCGGCCCATAGAAGAGGTCAGCGGCGCGTTGACATGTTGATCTCCCGCTTGCAGCAATAGGGGGGCTTCTTGCCCCGGGTATCGGGACAGGGCGGTTTCTCTGCCGCAGGCCATATCCAACAGGGAAAGCGCGATGCGCCAGGGCTCCCGTATGGCTTGTTCTCCTCCTAAAAGAGGGAAGGGGTCCAAGTGCCCCATGCGCTTACTTTCCCGCACAGTGCCGAAAAGCAGTTCGCCGCCCCAAATGGTCCCGTCCTCGCCATAGCCAGTACCGTCGAATATCATGCCGATCGCCGGATGGTCTTGCAGATTGTGTTCCGCCAAGACGGAAGCAAAGTGAGCGTGGTGATGTTGTATGGGAAAAATGGGGATACTGCCTTGATATCGGCTGGCGTAGGCAGTGGAAACATAATCAGGATGTAAATCGCAGGCAACTGCCTCCGGTATCCCATCAAAAAGCTGTATATAGGAGTCCATTTCATGGACGTATTCCGCGCTGGTGTCTATATCACGTAAATCGCCCATGTGTCCGCTTAACAATCCGTGTTCCCCTTTGGCAAGGCAGAACGTGTTTTTCTGCTGGGGACCTACGGCGAGAATGACGCGGGTGTTCCCTTGCAGCGGGAGGGGTTCGGGTACATATCCCCGGGCGCGACGAATCAAGCGGGGGACAGAATTCACCACCATGGCAACACTGTCATCCATCCGCCGAACAATGGGTCTATTATGTGTCAGAATGTGATCTGCCACCCGGGGCAGAAGGGAAAAGGCCTCGTCATCAAGATACACCATGGGGCGATCCGAAAGATTCCCGCTGGTCATGATGAGAGCCTCAAAGAATTCCATGCAAATGCACTGGAGAGGCGCATAGGGTAGCATAACCCCGATCCTTTGATTTGTCAAGGTGACGGAGGGGGCAATGGCACATGCCGGTTTCTTTTTTAAAAGCACGATGGGCGTTTGGGGAGAAAGAAGAAGCACTTGTTCTTCTTTGGTTAAAAAACAATGTTTTTGAACGGTTTGTATGTCCCGCATCATCACCGCGAAGGGTTTGTCATACCGCAGTTTTCTTTTTCGAAGGAGTTTGACGGCTTCTTCGTTTGCGGCATCGCAGGACAGATGAAAACCGCCGATGCCTTTGATGGCTACGATCTCTCCTTTGTGAATGGCTTGTACAAAGGAGAGATAGGGGTCTTGGGCAATGTTTTGAAATTTTTCATAAAACTTTACCTTCGGCCCGCAGGCGGCACAGGCATTGGGCTGGGCATGAAAACGGCGGTTGTGAGGATTTTCATACTCGGCACGGCAAACATCACACATAGGAAAGTCTGCCAGGGAGGTGTTCTTGCGGTCGTATGGCATGTTTTTGACAATGGTAAACCGAGGGCCGCAACGGGTACAGTTGGTCAAAGCGTACCGATACCGCCGATTGGTTTCATCGGCAATCTCGTTTGCGCACTCCGGACAAATCGCCGTATCCGGCGAAATTTGGGTATTGGTTTCTCCTTCCCGGCTGGGAAGAATGGCAAAGGCGTGTTCATCCCGAAGGGGGATTTTGATAACAGACAGGGATTCTATGTGCGCCGGGGGCGGGGCGTTTTCTTTCAATTGTAGGAGAAAAGAAGTACACGCTGTATCACTGCCTTGTATCTCGGCACAAACACCGTCTGCTGTGTTTTGCACAAATCCACATAGTCTCAGGGCGGTTGCCAGGTGATAGACAAAGGGTCTGAATCCCACCCCCTGAACCATACCGTTTACGGTGACAACATATCGTTTCATACTTTGTTTGATTGCTTTTTGGCCTCCATTTTGTCTCGGATATAGGCAATGACACCGGCGGCATTGTAAACATTCCCCTCTTTCCCGGCATACAGCACGGTAACCTTGGGATGGATGGTCATACTATGGTTTGCCATGGTTTTAGGATTCACATCGACAAAAGGCGCCAAATCCGTTTTGGTCAATACCACCGCATCGGTTCCCAGTATCGCCGAAGGATATTTCAAGGGCTTGTCCTCCCCTTCGGGTATACTTAATATAACCATGCGCAGGTCTTCACCCAAATCAAAGGAAATGGGGCAAACCAGATTTCCCACGTTTTCTATGATAAGAAGATCTAATTTATCCGGGTGGAGTTTTGAAAATTGAGCTGCAATCATGGTGGCGTCCAAATGACAGCCCCCGCCGGTATTGATCTGTACCGCGGGAACCCCGGTTTGGCGGATGCGGCAGGCATCGTTTTCCGTGGCAAGATCTCCTTCGATGACGGCAATTCGATGGGATTGTTTTAATTGGGGCAGAATATGTTCCAGCAGCGTGGTTTTGCCTGCACCAGGCGAACCCATGATGTTGATGACAAACACCCCGTGCTGTTGGAAAGTATCCCGATTCTTTTGTGCCGCTTGATTGTTCAGGGAAAAGATGTCTGCTTCTATCTTCAAATTCTCCATGGTATAAAATCCTTCTTTTTCAAGTTTTTGCTATGTCTCATAATCCAGACTTTCTATATAGATGTCATCCCCCTGTAGGATGGTATAATATCGGCTTTGGCAGACAGGACAAACAAAGGGAAATTGTTTTACTGGGTATTCCTTGCCGCAGGTTTCGCATTTTGCCAAGATGGGCGTTTCACAAATGATGAGTTTTGCCCCTTTGAAAGGGTCGCTTTTGGGATAGGCATCATAGGCAAATTCCAAGGCATCGATCATCACGTTGGCTAATTTTCCTACCGACAAACGAATGGCAGTGACTTGCTTCACCGGGTGATTTTTGATGGCTTTTTCGGCGATCCGTATTAAATTTTCCATCAATGCCGTTTCATGCATGGATCATCACCTGCCAAATAACGATAGATATAAAATATAGACACAATATGAATATATTACTATATTTTTCACAAAAAGTACATATTTTTTGAAAATTATTTTAATATTTATAAAATATTGATCTTATATCTCATTTATATACATAATATCACATTGCTTTTGTGATTTGTTTCAATTCAAAATCATTTTGATCCTTGCATGCAGTCCCTTATCCCGTTGTTTGCTCCATGCGTTGGACTTGGCACTTCGTTTCGCCGAGACATCATCCGTCGATTCCTGTCTGTTGAAAGGGAGATCAAATGGATTGATTTTTCTTCTTGAACACCCATTATTCCTATGTTATAATGGGAAAAAGGGCGTGGTATGAAGCCGGCGGAGCAAAAGCGGCGGATACAGATTTGCCAAAGCACCCCATGCATATATCATCCTGGGAGATTTCCTGGGGCTGATAGAGGGAAATGGAGCACCGGTGGCTTGTCGGGAAGGTTTGATTCCTCATCATTTAAAATAAACTAAAAAAGAGGTTTGTTCTATGAAAATATACAGTTGCATTTCGGAATTGGTGGGAAAAACACCCCTTCTTTCTCTTCATCGCTTTATAAAAAAATATAAATTGAATGTCAACATGGTTGCCAAATTGGAGTGTTTTAATCCGGCGGGCAGCGTGAAAGACCGTATTGCCAACGCCATGATCGAGGATGCGGAAGCCAAAGGTATACTCAAACCCGGCGCAGTGATCATTGAACCTACCAGCGGGAATACCGGCATCGGTTTGGCCTGCCTGGCTGTTTCCCGGGGGTATAAAGTGATGTTGACCATGCCCGAAACCATGTCGGTGGAGCGGAGAAATCTATTGAAAGCCTATGGTGCTCAGCTGGTACTGACAGACGGTAACCAGGGAATGAAAGGTGCCATTGCCAAAGCGAAGGAATTATCGGCTTCCATCCCCAACAGTTTTATCCCAAGCCAGTTTACCAACCCGGAAAACCCGGCTGCCCACGCAATGACCACCGGACCCGAAATCTGGGAGGATACCGATGGCACCGTGGATATCTTTGTTGCAGGCGTGGGGACAGGGGGGACCATCAGCGGGGTAGGGGCCTATTTGAAATCCAAAAATCCCGCTGTCAAAGTCATTGCCGTGGAGCCCGCCACATCCCCCGTCCTATCCAAAGGCGTGGCGGGAGTGCATAAAATCCAGGGGATCGGCGCAAATTTTGTGCCCGACACCCTGAATACCTGCATCTATGATGAAATCATCACCGTGGAAAACGAAGATGCCTTTGCCACCGGCAAAGAACTCGCTCAGATCGAAGGATTGCTGGTAGGCATTTCCTCGGGGGCTGCAGTCTGGGCTGCAAAAGAAATGGCAAAACGACCGCAAAACGCAGGCAAAACCATGGTGGTTTTGCTTCCGGATACCGGAGAAAGATACTTATCTACCCCTATGTTTTCCGAATAAATATTGGGTTTGTCATTTGAACTCTTTTTCCTTGCTTGCATATATTGGCAATGAGAATTTTATGGCAAAGAGGGGATCGTTTGGCTATTAAAATATTCATTGACCAAGGACATAATCCGACCGGCACCAATTATCCCGGCGCCTCTGCAAACGGATTGAATGAGTCGGAGGTTAATTATCAAGTGGGGATTTATTTACGGGATTTATTGCGTTCAGATCCCCGTTTTGAGGCACGGGTTTCCCGCCCAATGCCCACCACGGAAGTGGGAACCGACAACGTAACCAGCTTGCGTGAGCGAGTCGAGATCGCCAACGCATGGCCGGCGGACTATTTTATCAGCATCCATTGCAATTCTAACGTCAATCCCGATATCAACGGAACAGAGGTATATATTTACCAGTTTTATACACAAGCCAACTGGCTTGCGCTGGATGTGTTGGATGCCATTGTGGAAGTAGTGGGAACCAAAAACAACGAGGTGAGAGCCAATCCTGTCTTTTATGTTTTGCGCAAGACCGCCATGCCGGCAATTTTGGTAGAGTTGGCCTATCTAACCAACAAAAGCGATGCCGAAAAACTGCAAGGGGATCAATTTCAGTTTGCGTACGGGATCTATCTGGGGATATTAAGATATTTTGATTTTGCTTAAAAAGCAGGCAGCAAGTCTGTTTTTTTTATGGTATTGCCAAGAAGGGGAAATTGTTTTATACTATATGTAAAATAACGGAAAGGAACAAAACGATGAAAATCATTGTGATAGGGGCAACCGGTCATATCGGTTCCTATTTGGTTCCCGCTCTTTTGCGGGAGGGGCATACCGTATATGCGGTTGCCAGAGGAAACAAACAGGCATACGGGTATCAGGAAGATGAATGGGCAGGCGTTCATTGGATATATGCCACCCGGGATGAATTTTGCGCCGACACCCGGCGTTTGGAGGAAATTGCCCCCGATGTGGTATGCGATTTGATTTCCTATCACATCCAAGAAGTGGATGATTTACTGGCCTCTTTGGATCCTCGGGTCCACTATATCCAAATTGGCAGCATTTGGACCTATGAAAACAAGCTCTATTTACCTGTGGATGAACAACACCCCAAAAATGCCCGGGGCAATTATGGGAAAAACAAAGGTCTAATTGAAGATTATCTGCTGGATTTGACCAACAAAGGGCTGCGCAGATGTACTATAGTACATCCCGGTCATATTTCAGGAAAATGGTGGGTGCCCATCAATCCACAGGGGAATTTGAATCCCCGGGTTTATTCGGACATCAAAGAAGGGCGGGAAATTGTGCTGCCCCATCTGGGCATGGAAACCCTGCATCATATTCATTCCGGGGATTTGACCGCCATCATCATCGCCAGTATCCGCCAACCCGACGTATCGGTGGGAGAAGCCTATATCGCCGCCGCACCTTCTGCCATGACTCTCCGGGCGATGACAGAAGAAATGTATGTACATTTTGGTCATGAGCCCAAGATTCGCTATGCTTCCTGGGAGGAATTTGCTTCCATCGTGGGGGAAACCGATGCCAGGGTAACGTTGGATCACATTTCTCATTCCCCCGTTTGTACCCCTGAAAAAGTGCAAAAGCAATTGGGTATTCACTTGAAATATTCGATCATGGATATTCTGTATGAATATATGGAAACAACCTGAGCCAAGCAGCAGAAAACACAGGAGTGGGTGGGTTGGAACGGCTGGAAATCCCCTCCCGTATGCAGTAGGCGAGATTGGCCGCTTGTGATGAGAGGGATTACAAGAACATCACCCCCAAAATCAAAGATATGGGGCTGTTGCAAGTTCTAGAATT
>DIRA01000013.1 GCA_002427425.1 Clostridiales bacterium UBA5448
TTTCATTTTAACTTTACAGAGCCGTTATTATTATATTGTATGTAAAAAGCATCTTTTGGTGCCGACTTGTAAGATACGCAAAAAAGAAGATCTTCTTTGTGGAAGATCCCCTTTTTTTAACCGATGAACATCTGTGTCCAATGGTTGCCGTCTCCAACGTATCCCACGCCGGTCTGCGTGTAAGAGGCATTTAAAATGTTGGCGCGGTGTCCGCTTGAATTCATCCAGCCATCCACCACAGCCTTCGGCGTTTTATACCCCTTGGCAATGTTCTCCCCTGCAGTTTTAAAAGAAAGCCCAAAGTTTTTGATCATGGTAGAAGGGGAGCCGTAGGTGGGACTTGTATGAGAGAAATAATTTTTATCGTGCATATCTTGTGATTTATATCGTGCAATTCTGGACAATTCCCAGTTTGTGTTCAATTTTTTCAGACCATTTTCTACTCGTATCTGATTTACAAGATCGATAACCTGTTGTTCGTATGAAGTAGTCGTGGTGTTAACCAAAGGAACATAGACTTTTTGACCGGGATATATCAAATGCGGGTTTTCAAACTGTGGGTTTGCTGCAATGATTTCGCTCAAACCCACTTGATATTTGACTGCGATTTTCCAAAGACTATCCCCCGGTACTACCGTATAGGTCACAGTTGTAGCGTTCACACAAAGACCCGTACTCAATATAACAAGTAGAACAACCGCTGTAGCGAACAGAATCTTTTTTTTCATGTTATTTTATTTTTCCTCAACTTTCAGATTCTACATTCAGTATCTGTAATAAAATAAGAAATATACCAATCATAATATTCGTTACATCCTAATCCTTATCAAAAAAAATACCGCTTTGCCCCATGAGACAAAGCAGTGTTTTATTTCATATCATTGTTTGAGGCAGAAGATCGGTTGTGCCGTGCATTTTTGAGCAGGGTTATGAAGGATACTAAAATCTATGCTCTTTCCGGTGCCCTATTGACCGGTCGAGATTTGCCGCAAAGTCTATCATAGGATTTTTTTCCTGTTATGAAAACAAAAGTGTTCCGGCGCCGCATGTGACAAAAGCGACGATGATGCCTGCTGTCACAACGCCGAGTGCAATCGCCGGAAACGCATTTTTTAACCGCATATCCAACATGGCTGCAATCAACGCGCCTGTCCACGCGCCCGTTCCCGGAACCGGGATAGCGACAAATATAAACAGCCCCCAGAATGCGTATTGTAACACCGTCTTTGATTTCATTTCCGCGCGTTTTTCAAGCTTGGTAACAAGCCGGTCAAGCCATCTGCTTTTTCCCCGCATCCATGCAAAAATTTTACGAATAAAAATGATGATAAACGGTACAGGAACCAAATTACCTAACACAGAAACCAATATGGCAATCCCAAAATTGAGCCCGTTTGCGGTTGCAATGGGAATAGCGCCGCGCAGCTCTATGACAGGAACCATTGAGATTAAAAAAGTCATCAGGATTTTACCGGTCAGGCTGCTCCATATATGCATGGTTTATTCCTCCGAAGCAATTTCTTTGGCTTGGGCATTATGTATACTGAATGAGATTAAAAAGCATCAAATTGAATAAAAACTCCCATCAATAGTAGGTTTTCTCTATTTCGTAGGAGTTTTTATGAATGGTACGGGTAACAGGACTTGAACCTGCACTCCAAGGAACCAGATCCTAAATCTGGCGCGTCTGCCATTTCCGCCATACCCGCATATACAAAACATTTTACACAAAATTAAAAATTTGTCAAGGAAACAAATGAGAAATGAAAAAACTCGGGGTAAATGGCATGAAATCGGTATGCGATTTTTTTATTTATTGTGTCATACTATGAAAAATATCTTTTTTCACATGCGCGGCGATAGTCTTCCATTTTCAAAACGGCGGACACCTTTTTTAGAAAACGAACCCTGGCTATGAACGTTCGAAATGGATAGAGCATTTTGATCACCATACCAAACCCTGGCCTGTATACAATGTGAAGGTTGCAATATGCCTTTCTAAAACCAAAATATCGGCACAGCCAATGCTGAAACGCAGTATCATGCAATATGTTGCGTTCGCCATCACAAATGTATGCCCCCCGTTTTATCTGTTCTTCATAATAGGTGCATATGCCGTACATCAGCGCAAAATTTACACCCGTTTTTTCCCGGGAAACACGGGTTGTAAAATTCGAACAGGCAATATACCGGCCATGCTGAATGACATGTGAATACCCGCAACAAATACTGGTATTCTTTTCAAACACTGCCAAAAGAAGAGCTTCTTTTGTATGCAGTACACGGTCACACCAGGAATGGAATTTTTCACCGGAGATGGGTTTTGGGGGTGAATCATATCCCTGCAGACTTTCCAGGTATACTTCATATGCACTCAGAATATCCTCTTCTGTCATGGGACGCGTATCATATAGACGGTTGCCTCTGGTAATCTCATATCGTTTTTTGGCGTTCAGCTTCGAAAGATCAAGAACATCACTGCAGATGCAGAACCACCATTCTGTTTCATATCCACAATCAAAATCACTGGTCCATCGGGCAAAAAGGGGTTTTTCTTTGACTTTCCAGATGGAACCATCACGCAACTGCGTTAAATCCGCTTCCTCATGGGGCCATTGGGCACAAAGCATAGCGTGATGATGATAATTCCATCCCTTCATGATGCATCTCCTATTCGGTGTATTCTACCAATAGTTTACATGGGAAAAAACCTTTTGTCAATGAATCAAAAACAAAAAAACACGGGGAACAAAAACAATGCTGGTAATTATTTCTTTTTTGGTTTACAATATAGAAGGAAAAGAATACGTTGAACAGGAGGGACCCTATGAATAAAATGCAGGAACAATGCAATCGGTTTCACGCCGGCAAAAGTGTCGACGCTTACCGCTTTATGGGTTGTCATCCTGTTCGGACAAACGGGAAAAGCGGTTATGTGTTTCGTGTCTTTGCACCCCATGCCAAAAGCATTGCGGTGGTGGGGGATTTCAATTTCTGGAATCCCGAAGATACCCCCATGAAAAAAATCTCCCCCGGTATCTGGGAGGCGTTCTCGTATGTTGCCAAAAAAAATCAATGTTACAAATATTATATAAAACGGGCGGATGGCGCATATGCTTATAAAACTGACCCTTACGGGTTTGCCTGTGAAGCCCTGCCCGGTACGTCCACCCAAATTGTAGACCTCGATTTTGTTTGGACAGACAGCAAATGGCGGCAAACAGTATCCCGTAAAAAGCCTTTTTCTCAACCCATCAACATATACGAAGTACATCTTGGCTCCTGGAAGAAAAAAGAGGACGGCTCCTATTATTCCTACGCCGAATTGGCAGACGAATTGATGCCCTATGTCAAGTCCATGGGGTATACCCACATCGAACTGCTTCCCATCGGTGAATACCCCTATTCCCCCTCTTGGGGATATCAAGTCACGGGGTATTATGCCCCCACCTTCCGTTACGGTACGCCGTTGGAATTCAAGCGTTTCATCAACGCCTGTCACAACGCAGGCATCGGGGTCATCATTGACTGGGTTGCCGCCCACTTCCCCAAAGATGCCAACGGACTATATGAATTCGACGGTACTTGTTTGTACGAGACCGACCACCCTCTCATGCGGGAGCATCCCGAATGGGGAACCCGCATCTTTGATTACAGCCGTCCTGAAGTAAAATCCTTTCTGATATCCAATGCGTTGTTTTGGATGAAAGAGTATCACGTGGACGGTATTCGAGCAGACGCGGTGGCATCCATCCTGTATTTGGATTATGCCCGCAGAGAGTATATTCCCAATCATTTAGGGGGGAACCTCAATCTGGATGCCATTGCATTTTTGCGGCAATTGAATGAGGCAGCCTTTGCCGCCAACCCTTCCATCCTCATGATTGCCGAAGAATCGACGACCTTCCCCCTGGTAACCAAACCGGGGTATGACGGCGGTCTGGGTTTTGGTTTTAAATGGAATATGGGATGGATGAACGATATTCTGGATTATATGTCCACCGCTCCCCCCTATCGCAAAAGCAAACACAATAAACTCACATTTTCCCTCACCTATGCTTTTTCAGAAAATTTCATTTTGCCATTATCCCACGATGAGGTGGTGCACGGAAAAAAATCACTTATCAACAAAATGCCGGGAGAATATGCGGACAAATTTGCATCCCTGCGTACGCTGTACGGGTTCATGATGGCGCATCCGGGGAAGAAACTCAGCTTCATGGGAAACGAATTTGCCCAGTTCATTGAGTGGAACGATCAGCAGGGATTGGACTGGCTGCTGCTTGGGTATGAAATGCATCAAAAAATGCATGCCTATGTGAAGGATTTAAACCATTTTTATCTGGAAAATGCCCCCCTTTGGCAAATCGATGACAGTTGGAAAGGGTTTCAGTGGATTTCCCCCAACGATCGGGATAACAGCGTGATTGCCTTTTACCGTCAAGATAAAAAAGGAAAACTCTTGCTTTGCATTGGAAACTTTTTTCCGGAAAAAAGGGAGCATTACCGCATCGGTTTACCCCGCCGCGGATGCTATATCCCGGTGTTTTCCGGGGATGATATGAAATATGGAGGAAATGGAACACCCCTTACCCCTGTGAAGAGTGAACAGAAACCCTTCCACGGTTTGATGTTTTCGGGAGAATTTACCCTTCCGCCCATGGCAATGGTTTTTTATAAAATTACCGGATAGGAGGCGCAATTCCATGACGAATATGAAAAAAGAATGTATAGCCATGCTGCTGGCAGGTGGACAAGGAAGCCGTTTGATGGTGTTGACCGAAAACATGGCAAAACCCGCCGTCCCCTTTGGCGGCAAATATCGCATTATAGACTTTCCCTTGTCAAACTGCGTCAATTCGGGCATTGATACTGTAGGAATTTTGACCCAGTATCAGCCTTTGGAACTGAATGAATATGTTGGAAACGGCCAGCCCTGGGATTTGAATCGAAATCTGGGTGGCGTGCATATTCTGCCTCCATACTTAAAAAGTAGGGATTCCCAGTGGTATAAAGGCACGGCAAACGCCATTTACCAGAACATCCATTTCATCGAACGATATAACCCCGAACATGTCCTCATTTTGTCCGGTGATCACATCTATAAAATGGATTATCGGAAAATGCTCCATTTCCATAAATCCAACGATGCGGACTGCACCATTGCCGTCATTCAGGTACCTTTAGAAGAAGCCTCCCGCTTTGGGATCATGAACACCCGGGATGATCATTCCATTTATCAATTTGAAGAAAAACCTCTTCATCCCAAAAGCAACAAAGCCTCTATGGGGGTATATATATTCAAATGGCCCTGTTTGAAAGAATATCTCATTGCGGATTACAACAACCCCCAATCGGATAATGACTTTGGGAAAAACATCATTCCCACCATGCTGGAGGATGGTCATAAGCTCTTTGCCTATTCCTTTGAGGGATACTGGAAAGACGTGGGTACCATCAACAGTTTGTGGGAAGCGAATATGGATATGCTGTCCGATCCCCCCAAGCTGAATTTACGAGATTCACAATTCCGTATCTACTCCCGTAACTATGCCATGCCCTCCAGCTTTATCTCAGAAACCGCCGCCACCGACAACTGCTTCATTGCCGAAGGCTGTGAGGTCAAGGGAATAGTGGTCAATTCCATATTGTCCACGGGCTGTACTGTGGAAGAAAATGCGGTGGTGGAAAACAGCGTCATTATGCCCAACACGGTTATCGGCAGAAACGCCATAATCAAATATGCCATCATCGGGGAAGAGTGTCATATATTCCCCAATGCCAAGGTGGGTGACGATCCGAAATTTTACGAGGCCTCTGAATGGGGCATTTCTGTGGTGGGAAAAGGAAAAACCATCCAGCAAAACGCCTTGATCGAGCCGGGAAAAATCATATAAGGAGAAATCACCATGAAAACACTGGGTATTGTATTTTCCAACATTTACGACGATGCTCTGGGCGAATTGACCGCCATGCGCACAGTGGCTTCTCTCCCCTTCGCCGGCCGATATCGTCAAGTAGATTTTATTCTGTCCAATATGGTGAACTCCGGTATCATCGATATCGGCATCATTACCAAATACAATTATAAATCCTTGATGGATCATTTGCGCACCAGTCAGGAATGGGATTTGAATCGCAAAAATGGCGGTTTGCTGATCATCCCTCCCTTTTCATCCGGCTCCACGGGCGTGTATAAAGGGAAACTGGAAGCCTTGCTTGTAGCCAAGTCCTATATCCAAGAAAAAACCGACTGCGATTATGTAATTATTTCGGATTCCACCGTGCTTTGCAACATTGATTTCCGCGCCATCGTGGAAGAACATGTGGAATCGGGCTGCAATTTGACCCTCATTGCCGATCAAGGCGATTCGGTGGATGAAAAACATTCTTTGGTTCTTTGTCAGGATGAGAAAGGCACCGTCACAGAACTGCTTATAAACCATCCCCGTCAGGAAAACGCTCTGGCGGGTATGGGCATGTTTGTTTTGAGCCGGGATAAACTGAATGAAATCATTCAGGATGCCAACGCCAGAGGGTATTATCATTTTGAACGGGATTTTGTTCAAAAACAATTTCATGAAGGCATTTTATCTCTCCATGTTCATCGATTTGACGGTGTGGTTTTAAGAAACAATACCATCCATGCTTATTATCAAAACACCATGCGGCTCTTGGAAGAAGAGGTTCGCAAGGGGCTGTTTTTGACAAATGCCCCCATATATACCAAAGTGCGGGACGAAGTGCCCACCTATTACGGCTTGGAATCCAAAGTGGAAAACTGCCTGCTGGCCGACGGTTGTGTGGTAGACGGCAATGTGATCAACTCAGTGATTTTTCGGAATGTGCAGATACAAGAAAACACCTTTGTGCTGGACAGCATCGTGATGCAGGGTACAGTTATCGGGGAAGGCGCTCATTTGGAATGTGTCATATTGGATAAAAACGTGCGGGTGTCACCCGGTGCCGTTCTCATCGGAACACCTTTGCATCCGGTCATCATCAAAAAAGGAGAAACGGTATGAATATCCTGTTTGCCGCCAGTGAATGCACACCCTTGATAAAAACCGGAGGATTGGGGGATGTGATCCAGGCGCTCCCTGCCCGGTTGGCGCAAAGGCCCGACTGCCAACTGTGTATCATTTTGCCCTACTATGCCTTTATCAAAAACAATCCCGATATCCAAACGGAGTTTATAGATAATTTTTCCCTGCAGTTGTCATGGCGGGTCCAGCATGTGGGACTGTTTCGCTTGGTGAGCCCGGATAACCCGATCAAAATTTATTTTATTGACAACGAATACTATTTTGGACGGCCGGGTATATACGGATTTTCTGACGATGGGGAACGCTATGCCTATTTTTCCAAAGCGGTTCTGGAATCCATCAGCCGCCTGCCCTGCATTCCCGATGTGATCCACTGCCATGACTGGCAAACCGCCCTGATTCCCTTTTTTATCCACGCGGAATACGCTCGGAAATATGGACACATCCCCACCGTGTTCACCATTCACAACATCGAATACCAGGGAAAATGCGAGATGCATTTTTATGAGGATGTATTGGGGGAACCTGATCTGTGGAAAAATGCCCTGACCTTCGACAATCACATCAATTGTCTCAAAGGGGGCATCGAGCTTGCCGATGGTGTGACCACGGTGTCAAAAACCTATGCAGAGGAATTGAAATACCCCTTTTTTGCCCATGGCCTGGCAGATATCATCAAACGCCATGAAAAAAAACTGGTTGGTATTGTCAACGGCATTGATCCGGATTTATACGATCCGGTTCATCTTACGGGCTTGGCGGCCAACTATTCCGCCAATGATCTATCGGGAAAAGCCATCAATAAAGAAGCCCTGCAAAAAGAACTGGGACTGGATGTAAATCCCGATGTTCCTCTCATTGTAATCATATCCCGCCTGGTTCCGCATAAAGGACTGGAATTGATCCGCTATGTATGGGAAGATTTTTTAACATGGGATTGCCAGTTGGCGATATTGGGAACGGGATATCCCGAATATGAAGACATGTTCAGAAAAGCAGCCAAAAAACACCCGGGAAAAGTATCGGCAACCTTTGCCTTTGATTCTCGTCTGGCAAATCGCATGTATGCCGGTGCCGATATTTTCCTGATGCCCTCTAAAAGTGAGCCCTGTGGATTGTCTCAGTTGATTGCCATGCGATATGGCACCGTACCGGTGGTACGGGAAGTCGGGGGGCTTCGTGACACCGTTCCCACCTTTTCCAAGGAAGAAAAAACAGGGCGCGGATTTACCTTCCAAAGTTACAATGCCCATGATATGCTGGATGCCATCGGACGCGCCATTGCCTGTTATTTTGATAAGGAAACATGGAAAGACCTGATAAAAACAGTCATGGAAGCAGATACCTCTTGGAATGCTTCCGCAGAAGAATACATGAAATTGTATCAAACCGTACGGAAAAACTAAAAACAAGAACAAAAGAGGATACCATGGACAAAAAACACATTCTATCATCCCTCAACCAATTCACCCACCACCATTTCGGCTGTATGCTGTCTCAAGCCACCGAACAACAGGCGTACCGTGCTCTTTGCTTTTATATCAAAGATATTTTGGTTCAAAGGAACAGACAATTCGCGGAAGACAGTAAAAATAAGGGCAGAAAACAAGTTTATTATATGTCCATGGAATTTTTGATCGGCACTTCTTTGAGAAACAATCTTTTTAATTTGGGTTTGGAACAAACCATAGGCGAAATCTTTGACGAATTGGGTATGGATCTGCAAGCTGTTTACACTTTGGAACCCGATGCGGGACTGGGCAACGGCGGTTTAGGCAGACTGGCTGCCTGCTATATGGATGCCATGACAGGCTTGTCCTATCCTGCCATTGGTTTTTCCATCCGCTATGAATTCGGCATTTTCCGGCAAAAAATCATCGACGGCTGGCAGATGGAATTCCCCGATGACTGGCTGAACATGGGGGACGTGTGGCTCAAAGCCCGGGAAGACGACGCGCTGGAAGTTCGATTCGGGGGCGAAGTACGGGAATGGACCGATGAGCAGGGTCATTTTCATGCCGACCATATTCAGTATACGCCTGTAATGGCAGTTCCAAATGATTTGTATCTTTCGGGATACGATACACAAGCGGTCAACAAACTCGTTTTGTGGAGTGCCAAATCCACCACAGCCTTGGATATGACTGCTTTCTCCCGGGGGGAATATGCCAAAGCGTTGGAAAGCAACACCATGGCAGAAGTCATTTCCAAAATCCTCTATCCTGCCGACAACCACGAAGGCGGAAAAAAACTCCGCCTAAAGCAGCAATATTTGCTGGTTTCCGCCTCTTTGCAAAGCATATTGAAAACCCATTACAAACAATATGGCACCCTATTAAACCTTGCCGACCTTGCGGCAATCCACATCAACGATACCCACCCGGCATTGTGTGTGCCGGAACTCATGCGTTTGTTGATGGATGAATATGGTTTTGGATGGGATGAAGCCTGGAACACCACCAAAAAAACCGTTACCTATACCAACCACACGGTGATGAGTGAAGCCCTGGAACGGTGGAATGAACATATGTTTCGGGCGTTGCTTCCCCGTGTATATGCCATCATCTGTGAAATCAACCGCCGCCTGATCACCCACCTCCATTTCCGCTATCCGGGGGATGTGGCTAAAATCGACTATATGTCCGTCATTGCCAACGGGGAAATCCGCATGGCGAATCTCTGTTTGTCCGCCTGTCATACCATCAACGGGGTTTCCAAACTTCATAGTGATATTTTAAAAAACGGATTGTTCCATGATTATTATACCATGACCCCCCAACGGTTTACCAATGTGACCAACGGCATTGCCTACCGGCGGTGGCTGTGTCAGGCAAACCCGGCTTTGACGTCCTATTTGACGGATTTGATCGGGGACGGGTTCAAAAAAGACAGCCGGGAATTGACCAAACTGCTGCATTTTTCCCATCATCCGGAGGTGTTACATGGCTTGTTGGACATCAAACACCAAAATAAGCAACGCTTAGCCCAATGGATTGCCCGTGTCAATGGAATCCATGTGAATCCCCATAGTCTCTTTGATGTACAAATCAAACGGCTGCATGAATACAAACGCCAACTCATGAATGCTTTACACATTCTGTATTTATACAATCAATACAAGCACAATCCGCATATGCATATGGTTCCCCGTACCTTCCTGTTTGCCGCCAAAGCACCCCCCGGTTACAGCATGGCAAAACAAATCATCCGATTGATTTATGCCATCTCCGGCTTCATCGCCGCAGACCCTGCCGTCAGAGATACCCTGAAAGTGGTATTTGTTGAAGATTATAAAGTGTCCCTGGCAGAACGCATCATCCCGGCGGCGGATATTTCCCAGCAAATTTCCGTTGCTGGAAAGGAAGCCTCCGGCACGGGAAATATGAAACTGATGATCAATGGCGCCGTCACGTTGGGAACGTTGGACGGTGCCAACGTGGAAATTCTGGAACAGGTGGGAAAAGAGAATATGTTCCTTTTTGGACTCACCGCTCCCGAAGTGGAAGCGTTGTGGCAAAAAGGATATGATCCCCGCCAATATTATGAAGCCAATCCCGGCATCAAAGAGGTTCTCGACATGCTCACTTCCGGGATTCTGGGTGTAAAATTCGATGACATTGTTCAAAGTTTGTTAACCAACCGATACGGTGCCGCCGACGGCTATATGATTCTGGCGGATTTTAAAGACTACGCCCGCGCCCAACAGGATGCAGGCAATGCCTTTGAAGATACACTGCGTTTTGCTGACATGTCCCTGGTGAACATCGCCAAAGCAGGTGTTTTCTCGGCCGATCGTGCCGTACAGGAATATGCTGATACCATTTGGTCCCTCCGGAAATAAGGGGTTTTTCATGCATATACGCTATGACTCCTTTTCACCCTGCCACAAAACGCCTTTTGGCTGTGTGCAAAAAAGAGAACCCTGTCATATGGAAATCTGGGTTCCCAAAACTTGCCCCACTACGGGGGTTTATCTGGTTCTGAACAACCATACGGAAGGCGAAACACTTCGCCTTCTGTATACCCATCTGTACGAGCAAGACACCCATCGCGTCTTTGTTTTCCGCTTTTCCCTAAAGAAAACAGGGCTTTATTTGTATCATTTTGAGGTCGAAGAAGCCCACACCTCCTTCCGATTGTTCCGGAAAGGACTCCATGACACCCATCTGGAAGAAGGGGGTTTTTGGCAGTTGACCTGTTATGAAGACCATTTTGATACCCCCATTGATGCCAAAGGCGGGGTCATGTATCAGATATTCCCCGATCGGTTTCATCGGGTGGGATCGTGCGATTTGACAGACAAATTAACCCCCTTCCTCCTCCATGCAGACACGGCGGACTGCCCCATGTTTTTGCCCGATGCAACGGGGGAAATCCAAAACCATGATTTTTTTGGCGGCAATTTAAAAGGGATTGAAGAAAAATTGCCCTATTTAAAACAATTGGGTATTACCTGGCTGTATCTCAATCCCATACACATGGCTTATTCCAATCACCGCTATGATGTGGCAGATTACAAACGGGTGGACCCTATGCTGGGAACTACAGCGGATTTTGTTTCCCTATGCAACACAGCCCATGGGCTGGGTATTCACATCCTTTTGGACGGGGTGTTTTCACACACGGGCAGTGACAGTATTTATTTTGACAAAAAACTCCGCTTTGGCAACGGTGCCTGTTCCAATCCCCATTCCCCCTATCGCAGTTGGTATCACTTCGAGGAATACCCCACACGCTACGAATCCTGGTGGGGTGTTCCAACACTACCCGCCGTGGATGAAATGAACCCATATTTTTTAGACTACATCATCCGGAATGAAGACAGCGTCGTGGCGCATTGGCTGAACCTTGGTGCCGACGGATTTCGGCTGGATGTGGCGGATGAATTGCCGGATCCATTCATACGTATGCTGCGGGATAAAGTCAAGGAAATCAAACCCGACGGGCTGGTCGTGGGGGAAGTGTGGGAAGATGCCTCCAACAAAATCAGTTACGGCAAGCGCAAAACTTATTTTTCAAACAGCGAGCTGGATGCGGTGATGAACTATCCCTTCCGCTCAGCCATTCTGGACTTTGTATCTGGTGCGGATGGGGGCAGACATTTTTATACCACCGTCATGACCATAGCGGAAAACTATCCCAAACCCGTTCTAGACTGTTTGATGAACAGCCTCTCCACCCACGATACACCCCGCGCCATCACCTTATTGGGCGATCCTTTTGAGGGAACCAAAGAGGAAAAGGCTTCTCGCACCATGACCCCAACCCAAAAAGAAGAAGCAGAAAAAGCGCTCCGCATGGCAGCCTTTCTCCAATTCACCCTGCCCGGCATGCCCTGTATCTATTACGGCGACGAAATTGGTATGGAAGGCTATGAAGATCCTCTGAATAGACGATATTACCCTTGGAACAATCCCGGAGAAGATTTATTTTTCTTTTTTGCCGCCTTAAGCCGCTTGAAACAATCCCATCCCGCCCTACGGTACGGCGATATACAATTTGAGAAAGCCGAAAAAGGACAGTTGATTTTTTCTCGTCGATTTGAACAAGAAACCATAACCGTTTATGTGAACAACAGCCACTCCCTGGAGATAAAAGGGGAAAACAATCTATTTTTATACGGTGGTTATGTGTCAAATGGAATCATTTTTTTGTCTAAGCTTGGATTTTGCTGTATAAAACACTAAATTATTATAAATGTTCCGGTTCATATTGACAAAATATTGTATGTTTGTATAATTGTATACAATCATACAGGACATAACATTGTCACCACACATACGCCTGAAAGGAGACCCGGCATTCTATATCCGGGCAAACGGCCATGATTGAATTGAGTAAGAAATCCAACGTGTTGGAACAGGATCCCTATAAGTATACATTACAGGATGTGAAAGAACCCAACTTATTCCGGGAAATTTTCCCCTATACGGAAATCCCCAAGGTACCCTTCAACTTCAGAAGAGTACCCATGGAAACCCCTGAACAGTTTTTCATCACCGACACCAGTTTTCGTGACGGTATGCAGTCCATGGCACCCTATTCCCCCAAACAGATTCTGGATATCTATGATATGATACATCGTCTGGGAGGCAAAAAAGGCATCATCCGCCAGACCGAATTCTTTGTATACAGTGAAAAAGACCGTACCGCCCTGGAAAAATGTCTGGAGCGGGGATACGAATTTCCCGCATGCACCACCTGGATTCGTGCCAACAAAAACGACTTTAAGCTGGTGAAAGACATCGGCGTGAAAGAAACTGGCATTCTGGTTTCATGCTCCGATTACCATATTTTCAAGAAACTGGGTATGACCAGATCCCAGGCTATGAACCACTATTTGTCCATCATAAACGATGCCATGGCAGCCGGTCTGCGCCCCAGATGCCACTTAGAAGATATCACCCGCGCTGATTTTTATGGCTTCGTAGTTCCTTTTGCCAATGCTTTGATGGATATGTCCAAAGAAGCCAACATCCCCGTAAAAATCCGGGCATGCGACACCATGGGTTACGGGATCCCCTATCCCGGTGCTGCTTTGCCCCGCAGCGTCCCCGGTATCATCTACGGTCTGAAACATTATTCCGATGTTCCTTCCGAAATGATCGAATGGCACGGACATAATGACTTTTACAAAGGCGTTGTGAACGCATCCACTGCCTGGTTATACGGTGCAGGATCCGTCAACTGCTCGTTGTTTGGTATCGGCGAGCGGACAGGCAACGTACCGCTGGAAGCCATGGTCTTTGAATATGCTTCTCTCCGCGGCACCTTAGACGATATGGATCCCACCATCATCACCGAACTGGCAGAGTATTTTGAAAAAGAAATCGGATATAAAATCCCCCGCATGACCCCCTTTGTAGGCAAGCATTTTAACGCCACCCGCGCCGGCATACATGCAGACGGTTTGTTAAAAGACGAGGAAATTTATAACATATTCGACACAAAAACTATTCTCAACAGACCCGTATCGGTGGAAATCTCCAACGCTTCCGGCACAGCCGGCATCGCTTACTGGTTGAACGTGTATTTCAATAGAACCGAAGACAATCTGATTCACAAAAAATCCCCGGTTGTGATCAAAATAAAAAAAGCCCTCGATGATATTTACGAAGGCGGACGTCAGACCGTTATGAGCGAAACAGAAATTATTGCCCTGTACAAACAATACAAAGATGAATAGCAAAGGATGAGCCACATTGAGTCCATTATCCGGATCCTCCACTTCCCTCACCGATGAAGTGTTCAAGGAACTTGAACAAGCCATCCTGGATGGTTCTTTTCAAGCGGGGGACAGCTTGATTGAAACTAAATTGTCCAAACAGCTGGGTGTGTCCCGCACTCCCATCCGGGAAGCGCTGCGGCAATTGGAACATGAAGAACTGGTTCGCACCATTCCCAACAAAGGCGCCGTTGTCATCGGCATATCCATCAAGGACATTGAGGATATGTATACCATCCGTATCGCCATTGAAGGTTTAGCCGCTCAATGGGCTGCCGAATCCGCCACCCCCGATCGGATTGCCCAACTGCGGGAAATTGTGGAGCTGCAGGAATTCTATTCCGTCAAAAATGAGCCGGTGCAAATCTGGCAGTTGGACAGCCGTTTTCACTCTTTGCTGTACACCATTTGCGGTAGCCGCATTTTGAAGCATACCTTAGGAACCTTCCATAACTATGTGCAAAAAGGCAGAGAATTGTCCATTTCGGCAGAAGGCAGAATCACCGCCCTGGTTGCGGAACACCGGGCCATCTATGAAGCCATTGTCGCCCATGATAGCCTCAAGGCAAAGGAATTGACGGAACAGCATATCATCAACGCGCAAAAAAGCGTCATGAACAAACTCAAAGGGTAACCATTAACCGCCGCTGAAAAGCGGCGGTTATCCTGTTTATACTATATATTCCTCTTGTTTCAATCTTATTCAAAGGATAGGTTTGTGTGGATTCCGTCAAAGCCGCAAACGGTGTTTTCAAATATATTTTTGGCGTGGGTAAGATAGACAGAAGGAGCTGACAGGGAAGGACTGAAATGGGTAAGCCATAACGTTTTGGGATTGGCAGCGGATGCCAGCATAGCCGCTTCTCTAAAAGTCATATGGCCGGTTTCCACCGCCTTGTGGATTTTCTCCTCTTCCCCGTACATCCCTTCACAGATAAACAAATCGGCATTCTGTGCCTGGTCGGCAATGATCTCTAAGGGTCGGGTATCTGTACAATAGGTCACCTTCAATCCTTTGCGGGGCGAACCCAACACATCGGATTGTTGATATATCATCCCTTGATATTCCGCACTTTTTTGTTTTTGCAGCAAGCTCCACACCGCCAAAGGAACACTTTTTTGTGTTGCTTTTTCTACGTCAAATTTCCCCACCCGGGGTATTTCCACTGTATATCCCAAACAGGGCAGGGTATGCCGCAGGGCGAATCCCGTAACGGTAAATCCCGCCGTGGATACCGTTTGCTCCGGATCGGTCCATTCCGTGATGTAAATATCAAAGGGTAATTCCGGCGCAATCACCCGCAAAGCAGTCACCACTTGGGTAATCCCGATAGGACCGATGATGGTCAGGGGGTTTGTTCTTCCTTCGTTGCCCATGGATAACAAAAGTCCCGGTAATCCGCTGATGTGGTCTGCATGAAGATGGGTGATCAAAAGAAGGGCAATGGAATGTAGTTTCCCGCCCCCTTCTTTGATGGCAATTTGGGTGCCTTCACCACAATCAATGAGCAATGATACCCCTTCATATTGCATCAAACCCGTACAAAGCCAGCGGTTTTTCATGGGCATCGTTCCGCCTGTGCCCGGCAATGTCACATGCAGCACTTTCTCATTCCTTTCGAGAATCTAAATAAAACGTACAAACAGCACCCAATCCGCACAAAAGCAAGGAGAGCAATCCATGCCAAACATCATGGTATCCTTCCGTTGGGATGATTACAAGGGTAGATGCCACCAGCAAACCCAAAACCACATGGTAAAACAAAGCATACTTTACCCGAAACAGATATGTTACCAGTTTGGAAAAAAGCAATATCACCAGTACCAATCCAATCAGCCAGGGAATCAACACCTCCGGATCCAAAGAGGATATACCTTGGTTTAAAGGCGTAAATAAACCTAAAGACATGAGAATGGAGGAAGAAGTCATACCGGGGACAATCAGACTGAATCCCCATAAAACACCGCAAAAGAAATACCAGAATAACGTCGGCTGGACTTGGGGCAAAATTCCTGCTTTGACGATTGCCAAAGGGATCAGCAAAACCACCAGCCCCAATAAAAACCAAACCCCGGAAGAGCGATTTCGACCTTGTTTACCGGCTTCCCGGTATAGGGAAGGATAGGAACCCAAAATCAGACCGCAAAACAACCAGGTGGTGAACAAATATGAAGCCGTCAGCATGACAGCCACCAACTTGGAAAAAACATAAAATCCTACCGCCCAACCGATGCAAACAGGGATAAACAGTTTATAATACTTCTTGACTCCCACGCGGGGTGAAGAAAGAAATTCCATCATGGGTTGATAAAGCCCAAAAATCACGCAAATCACACCGCCGGAAATCCCGGGTAAAATGGCACCGCCTCCGGCGAGCACACCCATGATACCATATAAAAATGTTTGTAAAATTGCCCGCATTGTTTGATTGTATGTCTTCATATCAATATTTTTCACCTTAAAGGGAAAATGCTTGCATTTATTTTGGTTTTTAAGGGAGGGTTGCCCCCTCCCTTATGATGTATTATTTCCAGAACTGCACCTTTGCCACTCTGATGGCGTCTGGTTTGATTGGTTGGTAGGAAAATCCCGTAATGGCTTTTTCGGGATGGGGGTTTTGGTACACAGCCGTAAAATACAACGTGTCCCCCATCAATACAGGATTGCCACCGCCGATCATTTCATTGCAATGGGCATCCTGGCATGAAAATTTTGTATTTATGTTTGTTATGTTGGTTCCGAATTTAACCGACAGCAAAGCAGAGGTTCCGTCTTCATAGGATAAAACATAATGACCCATCACATAAACGCTGTCTTCAATGAAAATGCCATCATAAAAAGGTTTGAAAGGGATGTCTAATTCCGTAGCATGGGTCACGGCAACCACCCGTGCCTGGGTATTGTCTCCCGGTGTGACATCCTTCATGAACGGATTGAAATGATAAAACGTCTCCACCGCATTTTCTCGATAATATTCATCCAGCATGGTATGGTCAAATTCATCCGACCACATGACTTTGGCAGAGAAAATCAGCCGCATGGACTGGGTGTTTCTCTGCATGTATTCAGGGTGAAAAGAACCCCAGTTGGATACAAATCCACCTTTGGCACCCCAATTTTTCCGTTTTCTCCAATTGGTCATGCTGAAAATATTCAAGTTTCCGTATACCATGGGATAGCCATTTTTATGATATACATGGTCATAGTTTTCATCAAACACATGATACCAATGCATCATGGTAATATCTTTGGGCAATAGGGATGCGCAATCGCTGAGCCCGTGGATATAAATCACTTCCATGCCGGTTTCGGGATCTTTGACTTTTCGCTCCCCCCCGCCGATGGAAACGCCGCTCGTATTTTTTGCATCCAACAGCTTTTCTCCCCACATCATGGTGGCAATGCCTTTTTGGTTTAGATATTCATGGATTTTGATGATGTCTTGGGCATATAGCTTATAAGGAATCTGATCCTTGCATGTATCACAAATAGAAAATGTATAGGCTTCATCATGACCGATGTTGATCCGTTTGGGCTGCATCACGTCGATCACTTCATCCAGCACATCAAATACCAGTTTGTAAGATTCGGGATTGGACGGACAATAGGTATCTGCATAGTCGTCGTTATCCCGTTCCCGCAGTTCCGGATGGGCGAGTAATAAGTAATCACAGTGGCTCAAAGTTGGCACTTCGGGAATCACTTCCAGAAACCGTTCCCGACAATAGGAAACCAATTCTTTCACCTGTTCCTGGGTCAAATAATCGCCGCCCCCGTTGTCCACATGGATGGCGTTTTTGGCCCAGGGGTAGGTTTTGTGCTGGATTTCATGGGTTCTGCCGGAATAGCGTTTCATATCTTTGCAAAATTCCACCCAGGAAGCGTTGATTTCGGGATGCCGCTTGTATTCCATGGCGCCCCCGATTTCCAGCATGATGGTGTTGTACTTGTATTGTACCAAAAAATCCACCACATGGCGAAACGTTTCAAAATCGTCCTTGTGCGGCAAAAATACACGGTATCCGCGGGTTTCACAGTCGGGGTAATCAAAGAGGGTCAAAGGACCCATTTCTCCGTCCCGCAGTAAAAATTCTATGGTTGACAAAGCAAAATTCCATCCGGCTTCGGTGGGGGCATACAGAAAAAGATCCCCATCGTATCGGATGGCGTAACTTTCGGCATTGTCTGCAAACTTATCGCCGATTTCCTGTTTCAACGTGTCCGGATACCCCGTTATAAAATGCACGGCTGTGCTGTCACCTTCTTGCCCGTAGGTTTGGGCAATACCGGTTACTCGTTGAAGCAAATATGCATTGTCCGTTCCCTGCATGTGGATATGATTGGAAATAGGTTTCGCTTCTTCTTTTCTTCTGACAAGAAATTGGGGGATAAAAAACATGATGATTCTCCTTTCAGCTTACAGGATCATTTCCTGTTGTTTTTCTTATCTTCCACCTTCTGGATAGCCTTTTTCTCTTGATTGAATACAAACATGGCAACGAATGAAAATATCAAAGCAAATAGTATGGGCAAAATAAAGGCAAAGACATTGACCCCGTTTTCGTCGGTTGATTGCAGTACAATAAAAAAGACCACACCGATCAGCAGGTGAATGATACAAGGAGTCATAAAGTTACGGGAATATTTCCCCGCAAAATACCCATATCCTGCCGAAAGTGCGATGCAAATAAAAAACATATATATGGACAACATACTGCCACCGGCATTGTTTCTCCCCGACTGGGTAGCACCGACAGCCTGCCCAAAGAGCATTAAATACCAAAGTCCGAAAAACAATACATCCGCCGCCAATACCACGGTTACAACCGTTTCACTGTGATTGAACAGTTTTTTTCTTTCTTTCATAGTAATCCTCACTTTGCTCTTGATGAGTATATCACACACCAAAATGAGTGTCAATCAAAAAGGGTGTTCTCATACCGCTTTTATGAAAAAACTCACATATTTGCGTGGTTACTATACATATTTTTAATGCAACGGAGATGATTCATTATATTTTTTATAAGCCTTATAAAATCCCGACGACGTATTAAAACCACTTTTGAATGCAGCAGATAAAACCGTGCAGTTTTCAGTACTTATCATTTGCAACACATTCTCTATGCGTGCGCTTACAATGTAACGGTTCACTGATATTCCTATATGCTTTTTAAATAGCCGTGAAAAATGTCCGCAACTGTAACCATACATATTGGCAAGGTTTGATACTGTAAGATTCGAAGCAAGATGATTCTGGATATACTGTATAGCATATGCAAGTATCATTTGAGGATGATTTTGATTGCATTTATCTGTGATTGATATATCGATACCCCTTGCAATATGTATTAAAATAATGTGTAACAACTTTTCAATGCTGTCTTTTTTGTATTTGTTTTCTGTCAGGATTTCATTTTTTAATGCATGTAATAGAAAGTATGTTTGATTGGAATTTTTATTCTCAACGGTCATAACCTTACAATGATCACCATAAAAAAAGCTTGAAACAAGTGGATCCGTTAATAAACAGGGAGAGAAACCAAACAAATCATATATAAGCGGTTGATTGTTGTATATTTTCACAATCTTTCTTGGCATCATGTTGTTAAATAAAGCGATATCTCCGGATGAAAGGGTATGGATTTTATTTCCAATCTTCCAGTCCACCATCCCTTCTTTGATAAAAATGATTCTGCATGTTTGAAATAAAAAGGAAGCACCGGAGGGTTTGTCATGTACTATATGAGAATACCCTATTACGAACTCATGGTTGTTTTTATATGTATAATCAAATGTTTCCATATTGATCCCCTCCCTAATTGTTGATTATATATGAATATATTATTTAGTCAATATTATAAATATCATAAAAGTGGAGAAACAGATTTGTAAAGTGGAAGAAATTCAATGAAAAACAGGGTACCATAAAGATGTACTATATATAACTAAGGTGGGATGTGATGTTTTGGAATATATCGTTGAGCCTGCAAAACAAATCAAAGTATGTGCCGATGTTGATGTCTGTGTAATCGGCGGGAGCTGTACCGGTGTGTTTGCAGCAATCCGTGCAGCACGTTTGGGGGCAAAGGTTGCCATTGTAGAAAAACAAAACTGTTTTGGCGGCGTGGCAACAAATGGTTTGGTGAATATCTGGCACTCTTTATATGACATTGGAAATAAAAATCAGATCATCGCAGGTCTTACAGAGGAAATGATAGAAAGACTAAAGACAGTAGATGGCGTTTATGTTGATTTGAAATCTCCAACACATGCCTATTATTTGAATACGGAGGAGCTCAAAATTGAGCTTGACAATGTAATCAAAGAGAATAGAATTATACCATTTTTACATACTTTTTATTCTTTTGTAATAACAGATGACAAAAAAATAACCTCCGTTTTGATAGAAAACAAAGACGGGCGAAGTGCAATTCGTGCAAAGTTTTTTATTGATGCAACCGGGGATGGAGATGTAGCCAGAGATTTACATATAAACAGTTATCAGCATGATCAAGTTCAGCCACCCTCTGCCTGCTTCTACTTACAAGGAAAAATAAAAAACAGTGATTTAGCCGATATGATACTCCATCACGGTTCAGAGGTGGGTCTTGACGATGATTGGGGCTGGAGTGGTCCACTCGTCAACAGCGAATTAACTTTGCGTGTTGATAACCATGTTTTTAATGTGCTGTGTAACAATGCCATGGATTTAACTTTGAGCGAAATGGAAGGCAGAAGACAAATGAGGGCATTGGTTACTTTACTGAAAAAATATGGCTACCCTTCAGAAAAATATAATTTAATATCTTCCTGTTCTCACATCGGAATCAGGGAAACCATACATTATGAAACAAATTTTAAAGCAAATGAAATGGATTTATTGTGCGGAACAAAATATGAAGATGCTGTTTTAAACGGAACATACAGGGTAGATATTCATCATGGCGATCAAAACGGTATCACATTCAAAGATTTGACTGGGAAAATGGTAACATATTACGGAAAACGAAACAAAAAGATAGTCGGAAATTGGAGAGAAGATTTATCATTGACAGGTGATTATGCTACATATTATCAGTTGCCATTTGCCAATATCGTGGGCAAAGAGTACGAAAATTTTATTGCCGTAGGCAGAATGATCCATGCCGACGCATCCTCCTTTGGAGCTTTGCGTGTTATGGTAAATTTAAATCAACTTGGTGAGGCGGCAGGCGTGGCGGCATATTTAGCTATCGATGGTGATGTAGCCTTGCAAAAATTACAAGGGAAACATGTTAGAAACATGCTTCGAAAAGGTGGCTCTGCACTGTAACCTCCATATAGAACATGAAAAACCACTGTCTGACAAGGACAGTGGTTTTTCATGTTCATATTCAGGGTGTTATCCCATGATTTGAAATCCTATTAAACAATCATGCCCCGCATTTTTAAACGCAGATTATCGGCAATCATGGCAATAAATTCCGAATTAGTGGGCTTACCTTTATTATGTTGAACCGTATATCCGAAAAAAGAGTTAAGCATATCAACATCGCCTCTGTCCCAAGCTACTTCAATCGCATGACGAATGGCTCTTTCTACCCGAGAGGATGTGGTGCTGTATTCTCTGGCAACCGTAGGATACAGGGTTTTCGTTACTTCATTGATGACGCGGTTATTACGGACCACCATAATAATAGCGCTTCTCAGATATTGATACCCTTTGATATGAGCAGGAATTCCAACCTGATGTATGATTTTCGTTACTTGTGCCTCTAAATCGTAAGGCATTCCGGATTCCAAGGATTGTTTTTGAGTGACTGTCTGCCGGATTTTATTTCCCAGATTATCATAGTCAAAAGGTTTTAGCATACAATTGGATGCGCCCGCTCGAAAAGCTTCTTCAATCAAATCTTTGTTGTTGATCCCCGTCACCAATATGAATTTCGGTGCTGCATTTCCAAGAACCCTCTTGATTTCTTTCATCAAAGACGTGCAATCAAGACCAGGGAACCATAGGTCAAGAAGCACTGCGTCCGGCCGCAATTTACAAATGTCCTGCAGTGCTTCCTGCCCATCACCTGATTCTCCCGTCACACGAAAACCCAGCCTGTTCAACTGATCTTTTGCCGTGCGACGAAATTCATTACCCGTGTCCACCAGATAAAGTTTGATTTTCTCATCGTTGTACATATAGCAATACTCTCCTTTTTCTTTCTTTCCGTGGGAATTTTCCCCGATTCCCACTTTGTTGGAGATATTTTACCATAAATTACCAACGAATGCAAGTGTTTTTAGGAATTAATTTCTATTTTTTTCCAATTTTGTCATTTATGACAAATCAGATAAGCATTTTAGCATATTTTCAATAAAGATTCCGTAGCCTTTTGTGGGTTCATTGACCAATACATGGGTTACTGCGCCAATTATTTTACCATTTTGTACAATAGGGCTTCCACTCATACCTTGTACGATTCCACCGGTTACCTTAATCAAAGCCGGGTCGGTGACACGTATGATAAAATTCTTAGTTTCTACGTCCTTATCAATGATTTTTTCGATTTTTGCCGTATAGGCTCGCACGCCTTTTCCATTAATGGTGGTGTAAATAGTGGCTTCGCCAACCTGCACTTCATCTTTCAAACCGATGGGCAAGGCATTCATTTTCGTTCCTTTGGGCAGTTCGGTTAATGTTCCAAATACGCCTCTGGAAGTATTTGCCAGTAAGGATCCGATTTGCACACTATCAAAACTGCCTTTCAATTCACCGGGAGCGCCTTCACTTCCCTTAACGATATCCAATATGCTGACCGATACTACATTGCCTCGCATCAGGGGCATTAAGGTTCCTGTATCCGAATCACAAATACCATGACCCAAACCACCGAATTCCATCGTATCCGGTTTGATAAACGTGACTGTACCGATTCCCGCCGTACTGTCTCGAATCCACATTCCGCATTTATATCGTTTTTCAACACTGCATTTTTCGGGATTGAGTGTGACCTCTTTCTTTTGATTGCCCCGTTGCAGTATTACAGTCACGGGCTGACCGTTGCTATCCTCAATGATTTTAGAGACATCCTGCACTGTGTTTACATCTTGTTCGTCAATAGATAATATGACATCGCCTTTTTCAATTCCCGCTTCTCCCGCCGGGGAACGCCCGCGGCTTACTCCTTGCACTTGTGATATTCCCACCACCACAACACCCCGCGTATACAATTTTACTCCAAACGGTATTCCGCCAGGTATCAGCATATCTTTGCTGTAAATGTTCACTTGAACCGTTTTCAGAGGTAAAACGCCAAATAATTTGAGTGTGGCTCCTGTTTTATAACAAGTGCTGCTTGTTTCGGTTGTACGGAAGGCTTCCACTGCTTCGATCGTAGTATCCTTCACTTCAACTGTATAAAAGCCATTTTTGATTTTTGTTTCCCCACGGAAGGCGGAGAGCTCATCCGGCAGCATTCTGTCTGCCAGGCCATATAATACCATACATGCAATCAGCAGACAGACCAGCGATGCCAACACCCGCTTTCCTTTGATTTTTCCCATGATTACTCCCGCAAATATTCACTTTTTTCGGTATTTTTGTTGATTTTCATCAGCAAGTATACCGAACTTAATTTGCTCATTTTGCGAAAGAGTATGTATCCAATATCAGAGAGGACATGTCGATTTTTCTAATTCAAAAAATCTATGAATAGTGTTGGCTTTTTTATCAGAAAATATGAATATAAAAAGGGGCTGTTGCAATAACACCCCCC
>DIRA01000030.1 GCA_002427425.1 Clostridiales bacterium UBA5448
CACCATTATACGGACTTAATCGTTCAAATTCTAGAACTTGCAACAGCCCCTTATAAATACTGTCTGTAATCTTTGAATATTTTTTCTTCCTGCTCCAACAAATTGGTTGCCAATTGATTGACTTCCGGCTTGATGGACTTGGCGTGATTCATGACTCTTGTAATGTCTACGATCCCACAAGACGCCCCCTGCATCATCATTTCAGCTAATTTGGAGGGGGAATTATCATTCATCACTGTCATTCGAGCTGACATTTCAGCTGTGAATTTGGAGAATTTATTTTTCTCTTCGGGTTTTCCCCCTTCTTTGAAAATCAAAGTAGAGGCATTATTGGCAATCTGGTCAAAGGCAATTTTGTCTTCCAGCATGCGATCTCTGATTTGGCTGTCATTGGCCTTGGAAATAATGGTGTTAATACTTTCCACACCCATTTTACTGTTCTGGTAAATCGCATTGAGTACTTCTTTTTCAGAATTCATTGATTCACATCCCTTCCGAAACAGTATACCCAAACTTCCCTTTTTATATGTATTTTTTGGGTTTATCCATGTAGTTTTGTAATTTCTCCAAAGCAGATTTTTCCAGTCTTGAAACATAAGACCGGCTGATTCCCATTCTCTTTGCCACTTCCCGCTGTGTTACCGGCGATGTGGAATTTCCCAATCCATATCGAAGAACAATGATTTTTTGTTCTCTTTCGTTGAGAACATGGTTGATTCCCTTGAGTGCCAAATAACTTTTTTCTTTCAAATCCAGCGTATCCACAATGGTATCGTCTACGCTGATAATATCCAGATAAGTCAGAGGATTTCCGTCTTTGTCCAGTTCAATGACATCATGAAGGGACGTTTCGTTGTTCAATTTTTTCTGAGAACGAAAATACATGAGGATCTCATTCTGTAGGCATTTTCCCGCATATGTGGCAAAACGGGTACCGTTGTCAACATCATAGGAATCAATCGCCTTGATCAAACCGATGGTACCAATGCTCAATAAATCCTCTTGTTCTTTACAACTGGTATAATATTTTTTGATGATATGGGCAACCAAGCGTAAATTGTGTTCAATGAGTTTTCCCCGGGCTTCTTCATTTCCTTCCCGTGCTAAACGAAACAATCTTTTTTCCTCTTTGATATCCAGCGGCGGAGGAAAGGAGGATGCTTTCGAAACACTTAACCGAATGAATAAAAAATGTATAATCGTATATAGAGCTGCCCCCAGATACATACCCATACCTCCCCAACTGTCTTATTGTCAGTATATGATTCAGATAACCATTGAATGAATGGAGATTGGAAAATGATATTTTCTTTGATAGATATTGGTTCCAACACCGTAAAACTTGCTGTGTATGATACCCCGTCCCTGCGTCCTGTCTATTTTATTTCCAAACAAATCGGTTTGGCTGATTATGTTATGATACAGGATGATCATACATGCATCATGACTGAAGAAGGGATGCTTTCTTTAAAATCCACATTGAGCAGCTTTATGACCAGTTTGTCAAACCAGGGATATCCTCCTCCGAAGGCTTTTTGCACCGAAGCCTGCAGAAACTTAGAAAACGAATCTGCTTTGCTATCTATGGTGGAATCTGTCTTAGGGGATAAACCCCGGATTTTGACCCCCGCGCTGGAAGCATTCTATACAGTACACGGTATCATAGCCCATGCCCCGACCGTGGATGGATTGATGATCGATATGGGGGGTGCTTCCACCGAACTATACGCCTTTCTGAATAAAAAGCCTATAGGTACTCCCATCAGCATTCCTTGTGGTTGCCGAAAATTGTACCATATTTATCAGCAGACCTCCTCCCGAGAACAGGTGGTTGATGCGTTTTTCCATAGCTGTGATATTCCTGCTTCATTTTTCTCATTCAATGTTCCTGTTTATCTATCGGGCGGCACTGCCAAAGCGATTAAAAAATTCATGGATTCCGGTCATTGTCCCCCCGCATTACTCACAAACGTTTCAGTCTTGATTTCTTATATGATACAGGCACTTTGCGAAAAGGAAAATCCAATGCATGCAATTTTCGTCTCATTATGGAAAGACCGTTATCCTCTTATGCTCTCTTCGTTGTTCGTATTCTCCTCTTTGATCGAAACCTTTCGACCCAAGCAGGTGTTTCTCTCCGATTCCGGAACGAGAGAAGGCTATCTGTTCATTCACTTCATGGATCAATAAAGAGCTACGGCCATCAAGCTGCAGCTCTCAGATTGTCTAAAAAATCGTGTGACTGCCTGGGATACTCATCCTCTATTTCACTGCGCTGGAGGCTTTTAGTGCACCAGTAAAATATTACATGCAAAACTTGAACAGGCAAAAATGCGACGTTGTATGACACCGATGGAATTTCACCACGCCTCAGCAGCGTGAAAAATTCCACCCTGCTGTGCAGCAGGGTGGAATGAATACCACAGGTATATGATTTTGCTCTCAATCCTTACTTCTTACAACTCAAATTATTTTGCTATGTAAATAAAGTGATCACGTAAGAAACTGATGGAGTATCGGGATCGCTCTATTTTCTCCTTATTGTTCATATCGGTTAGAACCAGATCTTTGGCAGCCCCATCAAAAACGAGCTTAGGTGTATAGGTAGTGGTATCCCCAGAGATCTGCTTGTTATGATAGGGAAATAAGGTGAAAGAATCGATAGATACCTTTCCGGTGGCATCCACGGCAAATCTGATGTTCAACAAGAAGCCGTATTGTGCGGAACTGGCTTCCTGGGTTGCGGAATAAGACAAGTCACCCAGAGAGAAAGCCGTGTATCTATTGCCATAATATTCAATGGTTTGATATCCATGGGGAGTTGCACCAACAACCAGAGTAGCTCCCGCATCCATGGCGGCTCGGGATACATTGGTCTGAAAAACAGATAGATTGGAAGTATAGTATCCGTTGTGACTGTTCGCAGCGGACTTTTGTCCGGTCCAGTTGATATATACAATGACAATGGCGGCATCTTTTTTCGCCTGGGTAATGTCATTGGACAAGGTGGATTTATAGGTAGTAATGTCGGAAGCACTGTCGTCATGGGAAGTCCAGTTGTAAGAGATCATAGCGATCACCTGATTCCCAACCGTCATTTTGGCAATGGAACCGATCCCATAATCCGATGCATACTGAATATCGCCCAAGGAATTGGTTGTATAGGAATACCCATCAATACCGTAATCCATCATATGGACACCCGTCAATGCAACGCCTTCGATGGAACCTGCTTTCAGAATGGATTTGACGTAATCGGTACTGCCTTTTATGGGATTCAATACGCCTTCCGCTGCTGATATGACGGAAGAAGGATGAACCAAGGGATTCACAAGAGACACCACTGAAATATGATCCGATCCAAAAATGGAAGAAACACCGCTGAGAAGTGAGGAAGGATTGTTTCCATAGAGGGCAGAGAACCGGCTGGTAGAATCATCGCCCAAAACCAGGCTGCCACCTAACGTAACGGAAAACAGATTTTTATCTTCCGCATACTTTTGCTGGTACAAAGACACAAAGGTCAATGTCAATGAACCATTGACGGAAGTATCAAGTTTAGGACAATAATCCTGAGAGAACTCGCCCAGCAAATCGATGCTTTTTAAGAATGTTAAAATTTCAGAGGATACAAAGGTATTGAACTTTGTTTCTTCTTTTAATGATTTTTCCTGAAAGAGAGAAAACTTTTCTGCCAAAAAGGCATACAAAGAAGCGGCAGCGGTATCAGGGGTCTCCAACGAGTTCAAGGTGGTGGCAGCGGCTCTCATCTCGTTGACCAAAATAGGCAGGCTAGCTTTATATTCTTTATTGGTACCATACGCCTGTCTTTCGATGAAGGCTTCCAAGGAATCTTTTGCCTGATATACGGGACTCAATAAGGTGTTGATGGGATTCTCATCATGGTTGGTATCCTGATCATCCTCGTCCTCGTTCTTTTGAATGGGAGTATTGGGTGTATCATTTTCCTCGTCCACATCTTTTATCGGGGCCGCCTCCTTCAACAGAGACGTGATAAACAGCACCGTTACAAGCAGCGCGAGAGCACAAAAAATAAGGCTCGAAATCTTCGTATTCATACGTCCACCCTTTTCCTGAAAATTGGTAGTTTCTCAATTGATTTTACCATAATGTCTTGTAATTGTCAATCATTTCTGCTATAATACCCATTAGTAATTTTACAGATAGAAAGGACGCTTTAATATCATGGAATTTATGTCGCTCAACATTCTGCGTGAAAAATATCTGTCTTTTTTTGAGAGCAAAGGTCATTTGCGTTTACCCAGTTTTTCTTTGATCCCCTCTAATGACCCTTCTCTTTTGTTGATTAATGCCGGTATGGCGCCTTTGAAAAATTATTTCAAAGGAATAGAAGCTCCCCCCTGCAAACGTATAACCACCTGTCAAAAATGCATCCGTACCCCCGATATTGAACGGGTGGGTAAAACCGCCAGACACGGTACATATTTTGAAATGCTTGGAAACTTCTCTTTCGGGGATTATTTCAAAAAAGAAGCCATTGCCTGGAGCTGGGAATTTTGTACCGAAGTGCTGAAAATTCCCCACGATTTGCTCTGGGTTACTGTGTACGAATTGGATGACGACGCTTTCGATATTTGGACCAAAGAGATTGGTCTTTCTCCCGAACGGGTTCTTCGTCTGGGTAAAAAAGATAACTTTTGGGAACACGGTTCTGGTCCCTGCGGTCCCTGCAGTGAAATTCACATTGACCGCGGTATCGCATACGGCTGCGGTTCCTCCGATTGCAAACCGGGCTGTGACTGCGACCGCTTCATGGAAATCTGGAACAACGTATTTACCCAGTTTGACAACGATGGCAACGGCAATTATACGGAGCTTGCCACCAAAAACATCGATACCGGCATGGGACTGGAACGTCTTGCTTGTATCTTGCAGGGTGTTGATAATTTGTTTGAAGTGGATACTGTCCGTAAAATCCTCGATCATGTCTGTTCAATTGGAGGCAAAACCTACGGTACAAACAAGGAAAATGATATTTCCATTCGTGTGATAACCGACCATATCCGCAGCACTACTTTTATGATTTGCGACGGCATCATGCCCTCCAATGAAGGCAGAGGGTATGTACTCCGCCGTTTGCTCCGCAGAGCCGCCAGACACGGCAAGCTGTTGGGCATCAACCACCCCTTTCTGGCGGAACTATGTAAAACGGTTATGCAGGAAAACAAAGAGGCTTATCCGGAATTGGTGGAACGCGCCGACTGGATTTTCAAGATCATCACGATGGAAGAAGAACGGTTTGATGCCACCATCGATGCCGGTTTAAAAATCCTGGAAGAGGTGATTGCCAAATGCCGGGTAGAAAACAAAATCGAAATTTCCGGAGAAGACTGCTTCCGCTTATATGACACCTTTGGCTTTCCCATAGATTTGATCAAAGAAATTGCGCAGGAAAACAATCTGACCACCGGCGACGATGCGTTCACCCAACGGATGAACGAACAAAAGCAGAGAGCCAGAGCTGCCCGCGGTAACACGGAAAGCTGGAAAACCGATGAGTTTTCGGCTTTCCATATTGAAAACACCGAATTCACCGGATATACCCAATTGGCCTCACAAGGCAAGATTCTTGCCATCATGAAAGATGGTGAAAGCGTGGAAATGCTCAGCGAAGGAGAATGCATCCTCATTCTGGATCGGACGCCTTTTTATGCCAAAAGCGGCGGACAAGTAGGCGATAGCGGTTTCATGCAAACCAAAGATAGCAAACTTCGCATCACCGATACCAAAAAGACCGGTAGCGGTGCATATCTCCACTTTGCCACCTTGGAACATGGATTGTTCAAAGTAGGCGAAACAGTGGATGCCATTGTGGATGCCGACCGCAGACAGGCCATTTGCCGCAACCATTCTTCCCTTCATATGTTGCAGTCTGCCCTCAGACAGGTGTTGGGAAATCATGTGGAACAGGCAGGCTCCTATGTTGATGACAAACGAGGCCGTTTCGACTTCAAACATTATACAGCCATGACCGAAGAGGAAATAACCAGGACAGAAGAACTGGTCAACAAAATGATATTGTCGGATCACCATGTAAAAATCATGGAAACCACCATGGAAGAAGCCAAAAAAGAAGGTGCCGTGGCTCTGTTCGGCGAAAAATACGGTGATACCGTCCGTATGGTAAAAATGGGGGATTGTTCCACTGAATTGTGCGGCGGTACCCATTTAACCAACACCGCCAAAGCCGGTTTGTTCAAAATTCTTTCTGAAGCTTCCGTGTCCGCGGGTGTCCGCAGAATCGAGTGCACCACAGGCTACAACGTTTTGCATCTCTACAAGGATGAACTGTCCAAAACCAAAGAGTTGGCCCACATTTTAAAAGCCGGTGGGACCTCCGATTTGATCAAGAAAGCCTCCTCCTTGCAAAGTGAATTGAAAGAAGCCAAACGGGAAATTGAATCACAGGCTTCGACCATTGCGGCGATAAAATTGGCTTCTTTGGAATCTTCCCTACAAAACATCGGGCCTTTTGTTGTTCTCTTCGCCGGATTGGACGGCATGAATACCGATCAATTGAGAAGCGCAGGCGACCGCTTGAAGGATACATATGCCAATATCATTTCCATACTGTACAGCAAAGAAGCAGGGAAGGTCACCCTGGTTGCCATGTGCGGCAAAGAAGCGGTAACAAAAGGCGCCCACGCTGGTAACATCGTGAAATCCATTGCTCCCATTCTGGGCGGCGGCGGCGGCGGCAGGCCGGACAGTGCGGTATCCGGCGGAAAATATCCCGAAAAAATCAACGAAGCAAAATTGGCGTTTTTTGATCTTGTATCCACATTATAAATAAAGAGGTGTAAGATGATGAGCGGCAAACGAGTCAAGAAAATTGATATTCACATTCATACCATGCCCACTTCAATGATGGTCAGACCGAACGGGGAGAATTTTGCTCTCCCCCACGAGCTTACAACCATGTATGAAGAAATCGGTATAGAAAAAGGTCTGCTGTTACCCAGCGGTGTTTACGGCGACGGTGCCGGGGACGTTATGTCCATGCGGGAAGCTGTTCAGATGGTAAAAGAGCATCCTGCAATATTTGGCTGGTGGTTCTGCGGATTAGCACCCGAGTCGGGACGTAATTCACCGCATGAAGATTTGTCTTTCTATCTGAATCAGCTGAAAGCCCACGGGGCAAAAGGTCTGGGTGAATTGGTGTATAACCGAACTTTCGATGAAGATCCTTTCCTGCTCAATTTATTGAAACACTGTGAATTATGCGACTTACCCGTTACCATCCACATCGGCAATCGGTACAACGATTACGGTGTGGTAGATGAATTGGGGCTTCCCAGGCTCGAACATGTGTTGCAAATGTTCCCCAAATTAAAAATTCTGGGTCATTCCCAAAAATTCTGGGCGGAAATCTCCTCCGATGTCACCGAAAAATCCCGAAATGGATATCCCAAAGGAAAGGTAATTCCCGGTCGTGTTCCCGCCTTACTGAAAAGGTATCCCAATTTATTCGGTGATATGTCCGCGGGCAGCGGTTGGAATGCCATCGAACGGGATCGGGAATACAGCTGGAAGTTCATGGAAGAATTCCAGGATCAACTGTTATATGGCACCGACATATGTTCTCCCAAACAAACCGCCTTTTTTCGTGACGGATTGGCAAATTTTCTGGACGAATCCATGGAAAAAGGTAAAATTTCTTATAAAGCCTATTATAAGATTTGCCGCGGAAACGCATTGTATCTGCTGGACGGCACGAAAACAAACATAGAAGGTATTGAAAACGGATAAGGAGAATCCAATGGACTGTATTTTTTGTAACATTGCAAAGGGGGTAATTCCCTCCAAAAGAGCGTATGAAGATGAACGCATTTTGGCTTTTCACGATATCCATCCCCAGGCTCCCGTGCACATTCTGGTCATCCCCAAAGTGCATATCCCTTCCGTGAACGGGGTGAATTTTGATAACGCGGATGTGGTGGGTCATATTTTTGCCGCCATTCCCCTCATTGCCAAAGAAGCGGGCTTGGCAGAAGGCTATCGCGTGATAACTAACATCGAAAAACACGGTTGTCAGTCTGTACCGCATTTGCATTTTCACATCCTCGGCGGCAAACAGCTGACCGAAAAAATGGATTGATCGTGGCCGCCGAATTGCCTCTCGGACACATTACTCCGTCCGTTTATAAAACCAATTTCAAGCATTTCCACGATGGTGCCCTCATGTTTTGGGGCGATGAGGATTATCTAAAGGAGCTGGAGCTTTATAAACTCCGCAGACTTGTAGATACAGATACCATGGAGTTCAATTATGCCAAACTGGATTTTTCCAGAGAAGCCACTATGGATGATTTAAAATACGAAGTGTCCGCCATATCTTTGATGGGCGGTGTTCGTTTGATTGAAGTGCGGGGTCTGGACATTTTGTCCCTGAAAGCCGAGGCTGAAAAAAAACTTCTTGCCGCTTTGGATTCGTTGGGCAATGATACCATCCTTGTGTTGTATTTTTCCGCCTGGGAATGCGCATTGGATAAAAAAACAAAAAATCGAAAAATCATCAGCCAACTGGAAGAGCGTGTTTCTATCGTTGAATTCCCCTTTCAGCCTTTGCGAACCATACTCAACCTATTCCTTAAAAAATCGAAGAATGACGGTGTCTACTTTTCAGAAAAAGCCATTCGTCAAATGGTGCAGCAAGTAGGCTCTTCTTTGTTGCAGCTGCGGTTGGAGTATGACAAACTGTTGATGTTTGCACGGTATCAAGGCAAACCAGACATCACCTTAGATGACGTTGACCGGATTTGCACGGTGCACACCTCCTATGCTTTGTCAAACCTTTCGGATGCTTTGCTCAATGGGGAAAGAGATCAGGTAATGACTATTTTCACCCAACTGGTGAAAGACAAGACTGAAGCCACCATGATCATATCATCCTTGTCCAGAACTTACAGCATGATGATTGCCGTGGTTTCCGCCGAGTACAGAGGGGTAAATCAAAACAAAATAGCTGCTACCTTGGGTTCTTTTGATTGGCTGGTTTCCAAGTACTCCCGGTGGGCAAAACGCTTCTCCCCCGCCATGCTCCGCAAATCATTGGACGCCTGCATAGAGGCGGATGCCAAGGTAAAATCTTCGTCCCATGATCCCTATTTGATTTGTGAACAGCTGCTGTATGTCCTGTTAGAAAGGAGAGAAACGGTTGATACACGTTGATCAGGCGGTGGTCGTGGAAGGAAAATACGATAAAATCAAACTTTCTTCCATACTCGATGCCGTAATTTTAACCACCGATGGCTTTGGCATTTTTAATAATAAAGAAAAAACCGCTCTCATTCGCATGATTGCGAAAAAAAGCGGACTGATCGTCATTACCGACAGCGACGGCGGCGGTCGTATGATACGCAATTTTATTCGGAATATTTGTGCCGGACTGCCGGTGAAACATTTGTATATTCCCCAAATTAAAGGAAAAGAAAAAAGAAAAATCTCCCCTTCCAAAGAAGGTTATTTAGGGGTGGAAGGCATGCCCAAAGAACAGCTGATAACCCTGTTTGGTCAGACGGGCATCACCTACACCCATCAAGACAAAGATTTCTCTGTAAAAAAGCCTTTTTTGACCAAAACATTGCTTTACGCCGACGGACTATCCGGGGCAGCGGGGGCTGTCCGGCGGAGAGAAGCCTTGGCGCAAAAAATGGGACTGCCTAAGGATTTATCCACGGCAGCGCTGACCGAAGCGGTCAATTTATTATTCACCGAAGAAGAGTATGAAAACGCTCTGAATGAAATCTATGTTGAAAAGGAAGGTATACTACCATGATCAAACTGGGTGTTTGTTCTGTCACATTTCGTCATTTGTCTTACAGCGAGGTTATTAATCTGGTGAAGCAATCCGGTCTTGACGGAATTGAATGGGGCAGCGATGTCCATGTGCCTCCCACGGAAGAAGGGAAAGCAGAAGAAGTCACGTTGGCAATGCAAAATGCCGGTATAGAGACCCTTTCATACGGTTCCTACTATCGTTTAGGTGAAAACGCCGACCATTGTGCTTCCTTTTTGCATGTGGTGGAATCTGCAAAAGCGCTGGGTGTCACCGTCATTCGCATCTGGGGCGGCAAAAAAAATCGGGATCAGCTTACCGATCAGGAATACCGGGAATTGATACAGGAAACGTTAGATATTGCCGATATTGCCAAGGAAAACGGCATGAAAATCGCTTTTGAATTCCATCCCAACAGTTTGACCAACGACTGCGATTCCGCCATACAGCTTATGGAAGATTTGCATCACGATGCAGTGGGATTGTATTGGCAGGTCATTTTAACCCAATCCGTCGAAGAAAACATCGCAAATTTACAGAGAGTTCTCCCCTATTTAATCAACGTGCACGTGTTTAATTACAAAGAGAAAAAGCAACAGCTGCTGGATGAATATGATGGTCTGGTTGCATGGAAACAATATGTGAACATCGTAAAATCCGATGAAAAGGAACATCACTTTCTGTTAGAATTCACCAAAGATAAGCTGCCTGAAAACTTCCTGCACGATGCCAAAGTCCTCATAGATTTGGTTCGATGATACATAAAACCGCCCGTTCAACGGGCGGTTCTTATTACCGATATGCTCTTACACTTTTTAATTCGATTTGGGGTACCAAAGAATTCTCTGTTAAGATTGGTTCAAGGGAATAATCGGTAGACAAATACTTTTTATTGTCATCGGGAAAAACAGTGACAATGTTGGCATCTTGCCCGTATTGCAAAGCCAGCATGACCGCTCCAATGAAATTGGCTCCGGCGGAAATGCCAACACCCAAACCCAGTTTGGACGCCAATTTCCTTGCCATGCCGATGGCATCGCTGTCATCTACGGATACAACCGCATCGATTTCTTTGAGTTTGAGAATTTCGGGTATAAAATCATCGGATATTCCCTGAATCCGATGGGCGCCGATTTTAAACCCCGTGGATAATGTGGGAGAATTCAAGGGTTCCAGCGGATGCACTTTGCAGTTTTGGTTCTTTTCTCGCAAGTACGTACCGATCCCCATGATGGTCCCCCCTGTTCCTACACCGGCCACCACAGCATCCGAAGTCAATCCCAAGGTTCCTAACTGTCTTTCGATTTCTGGGCCTGTGGTAAGGTAATGAGTACGCGTGTTTTGGGGGTTGGAAAATTGACGAGGCAAGAAATATCCCGGCTGTTTTCCTTTCTCTTCAGTCAAGGCGATACAGCCTAAAAATCCGCCTTCTTCTCTGGAAACCAATTTCACTTCCGCACCGTAGCTTTCCATTAGACTGATCCGTTCCCGGCTCATCCAGTCCGGCATATAAATCATGACTCTATGACCCAGTAAGGTTCCGAAAGCGGAAAAAGCAATGCCCATGTTGCCGCTGGTGGCTTCTATAATCACATCGTCTTTATTTAATAATCCTTGTTCATAACCGTGCAAAAGAATATGCAAGGCAACCCTGTCTTTGATGCTTCCGGAGTAGTTATATCGTTCATCTTTGGCAAATATACGGTACTCTATTTGTTGATAGGAAAAACGCATCTCCAATAAGGGTGTATTTCCTGTGAAAGCCGCATATTGCGCAAATAGGGTTTCATACATGTAATTCATCTCTCTTCAGTGTTGTTTATACCCCGATAAGAAGTTGGCAAGCTTGTCAATGGCGGTTTTTAAAACATCCGCTTCAGGCAGATAAACCACACGGAAATGATCGGGTTTATCCCAGGAAAATCCGGTTCCGTTGATGAGCAAAACTTTCTCCTGATGAAGAAAATCCATCGCAAACTTTTCATCATCGGTAATGTTAAAACGGCTGTCCAGTTTGGGAAAACAATAGAAAGCCGCCTTGGGTTTTATCACAGAAACACCGGGAATGGCGTTCAATCCCTGATAGACCACTTCCCGTTGTTCATAAAAACGTCCTCCCGGCTGAACCACCGCATTGGGTGTAGCCGGATCCGATAGTGCGGCAGAAATGACAGATTGTCCGGGCACGTTGGAACACAACCGCAAGGATGTCATCAAATTGATTCCTCTCAAATATTCCTTGGCGTATTCCGTACGGCCGGATACCACGGCCCAGCCAATGCGAAAGCCAGCCATCATATGAGATTTGGACAATCCGTTGAAGGTAACACAAAGCACATCGTCACACAAAGAGGCGATAGAAATATGCTGGATACCATCCATGCATAGACGGTCATAAATTTCATCAGAGAAGATAATCAGATCCTTTTCTCTGGCCAATTGTACAATTTGTTCTAAAATTTCTTTGGAATACACGGCACCGGTGGGATTGTTGGGGTTGATGATAACAATGCCCCGGGTATAGGGCGTGATTTTCCGGCGGATATCGTCTATGTCGGGATTCCAATCCGCTTGTTCGTCGCATCGATAATGTACCGGAGTGGCGCCGCAAAGATTGACGGCGGCAGTCCACAAGGGATAGTCGGGCATGGGAACCAACATTTCATCCCCATGATTCAACAATGCCTGCATGGTGGTGACAATTAGTTCGCTGACACCGTTTCCGGTGAAAACATGGCTGGTGTTGAAGCGATATATCCCTTTGGAACGGGCATAGTTTGCAATGGCTTCCCTGGCTTCTATCAAACCCTTGGAATCGGAATAAGCATCGCTGCCAAACAAATTCCGGGAAATGGTATCGAATAAATAATCGGGGGAATGAAATCCAAACGGTGCGGGATTTCCAATGTTTAAATACAAGATTTTCTCGCCTTTATCAGCAAGTCGATTGGCAGCATCCAATACAGGTCCCCTGACGGCATAATTGACATGTTCCAATCGTTTAGACGCGTTTACGATTTTCAAGGCCAACTCCTATTGTTTAATTTTTAATTTAAACTCAATGGTTTAGTTTAACTTTTAATATTATAACACAGAAAATACACCCAGTCAAGTGTTTTTTCAACCAAAAATTCCTTGCAAAAGTTTAGCCTTTGATGTAAAATAGAATGATCGCTGTAAATTTTAAACTGGAGGACATATGCTAAAACGAATCATCGGACCCATTGGCTACGGGAAGACATACACAATGGAATCTATGATAGCACAAGATTTGCAAAAATGCAAACGTGTTTTTTACATTGTTCCCGAACAACATACCGTCACGGCCGAACGGTCTGTGCTTTCCCTCACGGGTGAGCCCACCCGTTTTTTGGAAATCATCAATTTTTCTCGATTACCCAACCTTGTTTTTCGTGAATTGGGAGGTCTTTCGGTCCAATATATCGACAAAGTGGGAAAAAGACTGCTGTTGGCTTCGGTTTTAGAAGAGATAAAAGAGCATTTACATTTGTATCAAAACGCATCACTTAAGCCGGATTTCATCGAAATGCTCCAAACTCTCAACGATGAATTTCTGACCAAACAAGTCACACCCAAAACATTGCTAACCATCGGGGATAACAGTCCATCGGTGGTTTTTTCCGATAAACTAAAGGATTTGGCCATGATATTGGCCACCTATAGCCACAAGCTGGAATCGGAATTTTCAGATACCACCGGGGATCTATACCGCCTGGCGGAAACGCTGAAAGTCAATTCATTTTTCGAACAAACCTGTATCTATCTGGACGGGTTTTACAGCTATACCGCACCGGAATACGCTCTGATCCGAGAACTTCTCAATCAAGCGGAAAAAGTGGTTATGACCTTTGAACTGCCAAAGGATGAGATTCCCGACGAATCCAGTCCGTTTTTTACCCTATACCGTACCATGGATACGGTAACCGAACTGGCACGCAAAGCCGACGTACCTGTAGAAGATGTCACCCCTGCTTTTTCCATGGAGGTACATCCTTCCTTGCGGTTTATAACGGAAAATCTTTCTACCGGGCAAATCTATGATAAAGATGGCTCTGCCACTCATCTTTTTGCCTCCATCGACCGCTATGCCGAAGTGAAGGAAGTGGCAAGACGTATTGTATCTCTGGTTCAGGAAGGGGCACGATACCGAGATATTCGGGTGTTTATGCGCAATCCTGCCGATTATCAAGGCATTCTGGAACCAGTATTCAACATGTATCAAATTCCCTGTTCCTTTCAAACCCAGCGTTCTCCCCTCTCCCATCCTTTGTCACACTTTTTGTTTTCCTCACTGGATATGATTTTTCATACGCCCGCTTTATATGCATTTCAGAATCTGATCAAAAGCGGTTACACCGGGATCGATGCGGTCTCGTCATTTGAAATCGAATCTTATGCCATGACATGGCGCATTAGTGGATCAGCTTATTTTTCTCCATTTACCATGCATCCCCGGGGTTATTTCGATATCTTTGAAGAACGGGATGCCGCATTCTTGGAACGCGTCAACAGTACCCGCGCTCAACTCATGGATCCCATTGAAGCCTGCAAAATAGCCATCAAGGGAAAAACTGTGAAGGAAACCGCCATCGCTGTATGGCAGTACATCGAAGATACTGGCCTTTTTGACCTCTTGATGGAAGAAGCCGAATCCTATAAACAACAAGGGAATTATACCCTTGCCGGAGAGTTGTTGACATTATGGAATGCCTGGATAACCGCCCTTGACCAAATGGTTCTGGTGTTGGGGGAGGCTGTCATACAAGACCGTTTCATCGAGTATTTGCGCCTTGCTTTGTCCGGAATTACCTTTGGCAAACTACCCTCTTCCCTGGATGAGGTGGAGGTGGGCGAAATTGGATTTATCCGTTCCGAGCATCCGGATCATTTGTTCCTCCTGGGAGTAAATGAGGGGATTTTTCCCGCCATTTCGGTGCAGGGCGGCATTTTTACGCCAAAGGAAAGAATCACACTGTCCGAAGCGGGACTGGATATGGAACAAGGGGAATTTCAGGACGGGGATGAATGGTTCAAATTGTATTGTGCATTGTCCGCCCCCAAAAAGACCATCACCCTCAGTTATGTGACCATTGATTCCAGCCACAACAAGTTGGGTGACGGGGTTGCCTATCCTTCTGTGTTTGTAGACAGAATTTGCAGTGCGTTTCCATTTCTGGTCACGGAACAGCCCAATCCGGACGAATCCATCCCATTGGTACCGGCGGAAGTGATGTCTTTATACAGGCATCCTGCCCTTTCACCGGAGAGCAAACAACGCATCGCAGATGAAATTATTGCCTCCAAACAAGAAGCATACATACATGAATTGTCCCTTTTCTCCGCCTTATCAACCATTAATGACGCTTCCTGCCATATCGTCGACACCTCCAGATTTCGCGACGGCATTGCCCTGACCCAAGCCCGATACGATGCCTATACCAAGTGTCCTTATTCATATTATGCTAAACACTTATTGGGTGCTTCTGAAGAGAGAAAAAGCGACTTTGGTTTTACGGATGTGGGTAATTATCTCCATCGTATACTGGAAGTGTTTATGACGTCTTTACCTGCAAGCGGCAAGAGCTTTGAAGCGTGGACCAAAGAAGAAATTAAGAAAAAACTCCACACCATGGCAGACGACTACTTAAATTCCCTCCATATCGGCGATCGGATGAGCGCGCGATTCAAACACCTTCTCACACGTTTGGAAAAGTCCTTGTTTTTATTGATAACTCAACTGCAGGAGGAGTTTTCAGTTGGTCAATTTGTGCCTGTGAAGTTTGAGATGGAAATCAAAGACGAACAACCGCCTTATACCATACAGTTGGAAGACGGCACGGAAGTGAGGTTTTTCGGAAAAATCGACCGTGTTGACTTGTTCACCGATCAAAATGGAGAAGCCTTTATACGCATAGCCGATTATAAAAGTTCTGTCAAAACATTTTCCATGCATGATATTTATTACGGGTTTAACATTCAATTGTTGGTCTACCTCTTTGCGATTTGGGAAAAAGGATTTCATTTTGAAGATCAAACCCTTCCCGTTGTGCCGGCAGGTGTCATGTACATTCCTGCAACCCGGGAAGCTGTTTTCACCGATCATGCACTTTCTCGCGAAGAGGAAATGAAAGAGAGCAAGAAAAAAGACCAGCGGGACGGTCTCTTTTTGAAAGATGAAACCATCCTGAAGGCAATGGAACCTTCCCTTGCGGGAAAATTTATACCCGTGACCTTGAAACCTTCCGGGGAACTGGACGGGAAAAAACTGGCAACCGCCGCCGCGTTCGGAAAACTGAAAAAACACATTGAACACACGATCAAACAAATCGCCGGCGAAATCAAAGCAGGCAATATGGAAGCCAATCCCAATATCTCCGCTTTCGCCTGTGACTATTGCCCCTATATACCCATGTGCAAAAACACGGAACAAAAAGGCAGGTATTTCAAACGCATCGGTAAAGAGGAAGACATTTTAAAACAATTAGAACAGGAGGGTGAATCATGGCTGGTTTTGAACTGACAAACAATCAAAAACAAGCGGTTCAATCCCGTGATAAAACTCTTCTGGTTTCCGCCGCCGCAGGGGCAGGAAAAACGGCCGTACTCATTCGCCGCATCGCCTCACGTATTTTGGATGACCGTGACCCCATTTCTGTGCAGGATTTGCTGGTCGTCACCTTCACCAAAGCCGCGGCTGCCGAAGTAAAGGACCGCTTAAAAAAACAACTGAAGGAATCCCTTCTGGGCTGTCCCGGTCATAAACGCTTATCCAAAGAAATCGCACACATCGAAAAAGCCCGCATCAGTACCATCCATTCCTTTTGTCAAAGTGTGATAAAAGACTGTTTTCAGACGCTGGACATTTCCCCCAAAATCCGGGTAGGAGATGAAACGGAATTGCTGCTGTTGGAAAAAGACTGTATAGAACGAACTTTAGAGGAGTTTTACGGTGCCAATACCCTCCCCCCTGAGATACAGCAATCCTTTTTGGATACCGTGGAGGTATTTTCGGGTAGTAAAACCGATGCCGGCTTGGTGGAAACTCTCCTCGATTATTATCGCTACCTGCTGGTATATCCCTATCCTTTTACCTACGCAAAATCCATAGTTACCCGATTGCAAGAAGATATCGAAGGGGTGAAACGACAGGAAAAGACCTTTTGGGAAACCTTACCGGGAAAGATTTTTCTGGAGGAATTCACCTCTATCCTATCAGACTGTTATTCCACTTCTCTTTGGCTGGAACAGGAATGCCTCACCCATGAGGTGCTATCCGAAAAATATTATCCCGCCATCCATGAAGATACGTCGGCATTGATTCAAATGCTCATGAAACTTCGGCAGAATAACTATACCGGATTTATCCAATCCCTTCTTTCCTATGTTCCCGCCACTTTGGGACAAGCCCGCAAATTTGAAAATCCCCGTTGGCTTGATCATATTAAATTTCTGCGCACCCGTAATAAAGACGCCATTAAAGAACTGCAAAGCAAGTATGTATACATTTCTTCCGATATCATAATCAGAGAATTAGAGCGGGTCGCCGGCATACAAAAAACCATGCTGTTGTTATTAGAACGGTATCACGAGTTGTTCAGAGAAGAAAAAAAGAAAGCCAACCTGGTTGATTTTTCTGACTTGGAACATTTGGCTCTTCAAGCACTGGTCAAGGAAAATACCTTCTCCTATACCGATTATTCCTTTGAAAAAACCGAGTATGCCAATCAGCTCACCCGGGAACTGAACGAAATTTATGTGGATGAATACCAGGATACTAACTTATTACAGGATACCATCCTTCGAGCTGTTTCCAAAGAGAATAACCGCTTCATGGTCGGAGATCCCAAACAAAGTATTTACGCTTTCCGGGGTGCCATGCCGGCTTTATTCAGACGGTATCAAAAACTCTTTCCCCGTTTCGAGGAGAATGCATCCACTCCTGCCTACCGGATATTTTTAACCGACAATTTTCGTTCCGACTCTTCCATCATTGATTTTACCAACGGCATTTGTTCCGTCATGATGAACACCGATCCCTGCGACCCCATGTATACCGCCGAAGATGCTTTGATCTGCGGTAAGAAAACCGATACCTGCCACAATGTGATTGTTTCCGTGTTTGATTTGCAGCAACGTAGTGGTGACGATCAAGAGGAGGCAGTATCCAACCCCGAAAGTAGTTACATTGCTCATGAAATTGCATCCATCCTGTCTTCCGGGGCATACACGGCAGATCAAATCGCCATCCTCGCCCGCAACAATGCCACCTTGGAAAAAGTGGATGCGGCATTGAAAGAACTGTCTATTCCCACCTCCACTCAATTGGACGCCCCCTTTTTCAAACAGAAAGAGATTATAACAGCCTTATCCTTTTTACATGCCATTGACAACCCATGCAGAGATATTTACTTATTGGGAATTATGAATTCTCCGATTTTCGGATTTACTGCCGATGAACTTTTTTCCATCCGACAGGGGAAAACCCAAGATGCTTATTACACGAGCCTTGTAAACATGGCTGAAACATCAACTTCCTTGGGAAACAAATGTGCAGCCTTTGTACAGACCTTACAGACATTGCGGAAAAGCGCCCGGGAGTTAACCTCGGATGCTCTCCTTTGGAAACTGTACACGGAGTATCACTTTTTTGCATTATTCCCCACCCGCATGGCTGGCGACAATTTACGGTTTCTGCACACATTGGCAAGAAATGGGGAAGCCACGGCATTCAACGGACTTCACGGTTTTCTTCGTATCTTGAACCGCATGATGGAAAAGGGAGATTCCTGTGCGATTCCTTCGGGTAAATCTGGTTTTCAGGGCGTACGGCTCATGACCATCCATGGATCCAAGGGTCTGGAATTCCCCGTAGTGTTTCTCGCCGGTGCTGCCGGATTGTACAATACGGAAAGCCAGAATTCAAAAGCCATATTCTCTCCCTCCTTGGGCTGTACCTTTTCCCTGCCCTCTGAAAGCGGCTATTCCAAAGTGAACACCTGTATACGGAAAGCGGCAAGAATGGAAAGCGCCCAAAGTATGTCCAAAGAGGAAATGCGGGTCTTATATGTGGCCTTTACCCGTGCCAAAGAAAGACTGTATATCACAGCCTCCCCCCGCAGTCTTCCTGCGCTATTGCGGCGAACCATGCCGGATTCCATTTCATACAGTCATAAAGTTCTGGACAAATCCCGGCAAATCCAAACCGCCAATAGCTATCTGGACTTGATATTCCTTTCTTTGTCCCAAGATCCGGGATTCAAACAATGGATTCTTAGCTACCCAACAGAAAATCCGTCTAACCGTTATCAGTTTACTTCCCAGCCGGTCACCATATATTTCAATCCGGCAAAAAAAGAAGACCAAACAGATGAGAGCTTTTACTTATTTGAACAAAAAATACTGGATTTTTCCCGGAAAAGTATTAAAAAAGCCTTAGGATTTCAGTATCCTTACCAAGGCACTACCAAAATTCCCAAAAAAATATCGGTCTCTCAATTAAACTCCGGTAGATACACCGTGGATGAAATTCTCCTCCCCTCCCCCCTTCGCACCCCCACATTTGTGCGAGAAAACAGAGATGACGGCAGAAGTTATGGGACCGCCATGCATTGGTTCATGCAATTCTGCAACTTCCATCGTTGCACCACCATGGGAGTACGGGAAGAAGCCGCTGACTTGGTTGCAAGGGGATTTATGAACAAACAGGATGCCGGTAAACTGAATTTCTTTGCTTTAACGCAGTTTTTCATCTCTTCCAAATATAAAGAAATCGAAAAATCCACCGATGTAAATCGAGAAATGCGGTTTAATATGCTGGTGTACCCCCGGGAACTGCCGGACGATAAAATACAAGCAATTGCTTCGGATGAGCAATTGCTTGTACAAGGCGTCATTGACTGTTTCTATCTGAATGAACAAGGTACATATACGGTCTTGGATTTCAAATCCGATCATGTGCAAAATGAACAGGAACTAATCGAACGATACCAAGACCAGCTTCTCATATACGCACGTGCAGTGAAAGCCATCACCGGTATTCCTGCTACACTGGCCTATATTTATTCCTTCTATTTGGGAAAATGGATTCCGGTCTCAATGGACCAATGAATCCAAGACTGCTTTGAATTCTTCGTACATATACAGAGAACCCAGAGCCACCAAAGGCAAATTTTTCTCTTTTGCCTGCATCAAAGCGAACTGTAAACCCTCGTATACTGTTTCAAAAGCGCGGGCAGGAATGCCTGTTCTTTGGTATGCCCGGGCAAGGACATGGGCAGGCAAGGCTCGCGGGTTGTTGGGCTTTACTGTGAAAACCGCCTCGCATAAAGGTGAAATGATGTGGATCATCTCATCATAAGCTTTGTCTTTCATCACGCCGCAAAATACCAGAACTTTTTTTGAACCGAAATAGTGTCGAATGCTATCGGCGCAGGCAGTGACCCCTTGGAGATTGTGACCTCCGTCAAAAATAACAAGGGGATCTTCCCATAAAATTTCAAAGCGTGCAGGCCACTTGGCACGTACCATCCCTTGTGCAATAGCTTCCCACGGAATAGATAACCCTCTTTCCCGCAGAAGTTCAATGGCTTGGAGAACCACGCAGGCGTTTTTGGGTTGATACATCCCTGCCAATGAGATGGATATGGGTGAAAATCCGCCAAAGGAAAAAACACAGCCATGCAAGCCGGATGACAACACATGCAACGATTCATATTTCACACGGGCATAAGGTACTTGACAGGACAAAGCTTTTTCCCGGATGACCCCCCAGGCCTCATCATTTTCACCGCCGTATAAAACAGCACTGCGGTTTTTAATGATACCTGCTTTTTCAAAGGCAATCTTTTCAATGGTGTCCCCCAAAACAGTCATGTGATCCATGGCAATCTCGGTGATGACGGACAAGACAGGAGGCGAAATTACATTGGTGGAGTCAAGTCTTCCTCCCATGCCCGCCTCCAGCACCACAATATCACAGTGATTTTTTATAAAATATAAAAAAGCAGCCGCCGTAATAAGCTCAAATTCTGTGGGGGCATCCTCTAATTGATCGCAAAAAGGCTTGATTTCGGTGATCATTTTTGCCAATGCTTCATCCGAAATGTCTTTTCCGTCAATACGCATCCGATCATTGAATTTAACCACATACGGAGAAGTAAACAAGCCGGTTTTGTAACCAGCTTGCGTGAGTACAGATGACAACATGGCGCAAAATGAACCTTTCCCGTTGGTACCCGCTACATGGACAAAACGCAGTTTGTTTTGAGGATTTCCCAGTAAATGCATTAACGAGGTGATACGGGACAAACCCGGTCGGCTTCCTTTCCATGAAACGGCATGTATATAGTCTAACGCTTCCCGGACATTCATTTTTTTCACATTCTTTCCAACTGTTTTTGTATCGATTTAATTTTCAAAAAAGTATAAATGACATAGGCTTCGAGTGTTCCGATGGCTAAGTATAAAGGGATGCGTAAAAACAGCAAGGAATAGGGAAAGTGATAGTAAACTCGCAGTCCAACTGATTTAATGAGCATAGATCCAAAAATGTGGGGAATCATAACAGAAAAATAAATCGAAAATACTGATTTGTCTTTAAACACATACTGCTTGAAAATCCCGGCAAAAAAACCGATGGAAAAAGCACCGACCGTAATAATCGGATTGATGGTATTGGCAGCTAACACACAGCTAAGCAAATCCGAACACACACCCACCAATCCACCGATGAACGGACCAAAAATAAAACCGCCCAAGAGGATGGGCATATTTTCAAACGTAATCCGAATAGGGCCAAAAGTGAGATAGATTTTACCGATGTAAGCAAGTGTTAAACTGACCGCCACCAACAAGGCGGACAAGGCAACCACAACGACTTTGGAAACTGGCTTGTATTGTTTTTTTTCTTCGCGCAAAAATTGAGGCATAAAAAAACTCCTTCCTTATGCCGTGCAAAAGCATATGGAAGAAGATAAAAACTCCATGCTCATGCAGCGGGATGCGAAACATGCACGGCAAGAAACCTTTTCGTCCGCTTGGCAACTCCCCGTCCAAACAGCACTTAACCCGCATGATTCTACTCTGACTTTGTATATTATATACTACTCCATATATCAAGTCAATATGTTGTTAGTTTTTTCCAGTATATTTTTTTTTTCAAGAGAAACAATAGAGACAGAACCGAAATGGTTCTTAAGGCTTTTAAAAGCCATTCACAGTATCAACAATATATTGAGGAGAAACACTATGTCGAATAGAACTCTTGTTCCCGAAGCTAAAGATGCTATGAACAAGTTCAAGATGGAAGCTGCTTCTGAAGTGGGCGTAAGCTTGAAGAACGGCTATAATGGTGATCTGACCGCAAAACAGGCGGGTAGCATCGGTGGCCAGATGGTCAAAAAGATGATTCAAAGTGCAGAAAACTCTCTTAAAAGCGGTAGCCTTTAAGAAATAAGTAAGCAAATGAAAGGGCGGCTCTTTTGAGCCGCCCACAATTATTCATAAAAAATCATTTAATTTTTCTTGAATCTCGTCTGCTGTCAAAACCAGCTTCAGTTCGTTCCAATATTCCGGCAAACATTCCTGATAGAATTCATCACCGAATCGTTCATCGCAAAGAAGCAGAAATCCTCGGTCGGTTTCACTGCGAATCACCCTTCCCGCCGCCTGAATAATCCGATTGAGCGTGGGATAATGGTAGGCAAACCCTATACCGTTTTCATCCTGTTCGTTGAAATAGGCGGCAATTCTCCCCCCCTCCGGAGAAGGCGGCGGCATCCCGCTTCCCACAATGACAACGCCACATAGGCTATCCCCAACCAAATCAATGCTTTCGGAAAAAATCCCCCCCATAACGGCAAAGGCCAGATAAGGATTTGCTTGATTGGTTTGTAACGCGTGTAAAAAATCGTTGCGCTCATCGTAAGACATATGGCGGTTCTGAACCAAAATGCGGGATTGTCCCGAAAAAGAAGGATACTTTTTTACCACCGCATGCAAATATTCGTAGGATGGAAAGAAAACAAGCACATTACCTTTGGTGCATGTATGTACGGTTTTCAAACCGTATAATAACGCATCTAAATTCTCGCTGCGCAGACGATACGTCTGGGGCAATGGCCAGTGAAGGATTAACAAATGATTTGAATTAAAGGGAGAAGGTATGGAAAGAAACAAATCGTCCTCTTTCAAAGCAAACATTCGTTCAAAATACACTTGCGGCAACAAAGTTGCCGAAAAAAACACCGTTGTTCCGCAGCGATCAGTCACCTCCCGAATCCGGCGGGAAGGATCCAGACACAATATAGACAGGATCAAGTCGTCATCAAAATACGCCACAGAGGTGTGATCATATGTGGATGCCACTTTTAAAAACGAAGCAAACCGATCCATCGCTTCTTTGGTATTTTGCAGGATTTCATATCCGGGTTGTTTCAAATACAGCCATTGATTGAATGCCGGTAACAACCCATCCAACAGGTTCCCACATTCATCCGTAAATTCATGAAAATCCTGTGGTTGGATACGATCTTCCTGCGCATATGTATTTTGAAGCTTGATATACCCCTCGCATAATGCTGCATACGCTTCCTCTTGTCCCTTACCTATGAGAAAAACCGCTTCTTGGATCTGAACCAAATCGGCAGAGGTCAATTTTCCTGAATAGTTGCCGGATACACGTTTGGGAAGATTATGGGCTTCATCAATCAGTACTACCGCATTGTCGCATTTTTGTGCAAACGGCAAAAGAAGAGCGGTGGTATCAAAAAAGTAGTTGTAATCGCAAATAATCAAATCGCAATATTCCAACATGTCCAAAGATAGGGCAAAAGGACACACCTCATATGTATTGGCGGTTTTCCCGATCCGTTTGCGGTGATACAAAACATGATTTTCTAACAATTCCCTTCGTGCCTGATGGATACGGCGATAATAATTCACCTGGTAAGAACAGGGATTGTCAAGACAAGTCATATGGTTAGGGCAGATCTTTTCTTTGGCGGTCAAAAACAGAGTGCGCACAAAGGGCTGATTGCCCCAAATATCCTGCAATGCGCTGAATACCGCCTTTTCCACCGACCCTTTAGAAGTCAGATAAAAGACACGGTCACATCGATTCTTCCCCAACGCTTTTAATGCAGGATATAGAGCCGCCATAGTTTTACCGATTCCCGTGGGCGCATTGAAAAATACGGTACCTTTTCGTCGTATGGAAGAGTAAATCTCGTGCATCATGTCTTTTTGTCCGCTTCTCAAGTGTTGATAGGGAAAACGGAGATGATTACACATCTGTCGTTTTATAATTTCCCCCTTCGCCAAAGCATCTCCATAAGGGGCAAACAAAGCAACCAATTCGCTGACTTCCCGTTGGATGGAATCACTGGTAAACTCGTAGAGAAATTCCTTCTTATCCTGGGTGTGAGCATGATAATACACAAGACGAAAAGACCCGGAAGAATAATTCCGGGTCTGCATCCAGGCAAATGTATACAGAAGTGCCTGATAATAATGATCTTTGGAAACAGGTTGGGTCAGTTCGGATACAGACAGAGAAACTGTCTTAAATTCATCCAAAAGAAAGGTATCCTGTTGGGTGGTAATCCCGTCCGCCACACCGGAAAGCAATAATATGTACCCCGAAAGGGACAGTGCCACTTTCACCGGTACATCCTTTTGATACTGAGCAGACTCAGCCTGTTTTTGTAAAAGCCGATGCGTATCCTTTCCTTCCATAAGAATGGAAGCCGGTGTATATCCGGTTAATTTCCCTTGATTTTTCAGAAGAAATAAGAATTCTCGGACAGAATAGGATATTATCACTTTTCCCTTATCTGCGTTGAAGCATCTCTTCATGTTTACACATCCTATCACAGACATTGATAAATGAACATACCAGATTGTCGTACAGACTGCCATTTTCATGGTAGGAAACGGGGTATTCCCCTACTTCCAGTTCCCGATTCTGAAATACCACGCTGCGCTGCAGGCAAAGCATGGCGCTTTCATGGGAAACGGAAGAAAACAAAACCGAGTTTTTCGCCTGCATGCCGCAAAATACCAACGATTCAAACGGAGGTATTCCGCCGATCGACGTCATGATGTGGCGGAAATTTTCCTCACTTCCCAAATACAAGGAAGCGGCGGGATATTTCACATGCACCGGAGGATAGAACTGTTCGTCCACCACGATGATATCACAGATGTCGGGTGCTTCTCTTAACGTAAACAAACGAACAAAACGCCCCATTTTGGAAAGCAAAAACGGATGCAGTCTGCATTGATTCTCACAAATGACAATATTCATACGCATACCCCCTAACAGAGTATGCCCCAATTTGTATTAAATAACCTTGTTCATCAGAATTCCGATCCCCGGAATATCCAATTCCAAGGTGTCCCCCTGCGTAATGGGACCGATGCCAGCCGGCGTTCCGGTGGTCACCACATCACCCGGATAGAGAGTCATACAGGAGGTGATGAATTCCAATAATGCAGCAGGAGGCCAAGTCATCAGGGTAAAGGAAGCCTGTTGTACCACATTCCCGTTTTTGCGGGTGGTCACCGATGAAGACATTACATTCAAATTGGTTTCGATGACAGGTCCAAAGGGGGCAAACGTATCAAAAGACTTGGCTCTGGTCCATTGACCATCGGCAGACTGAACCTCCCGTGCGGTAATATCAAACATACAGGTATAACCTAATATGTAAGAAGCAGCCTCCTCTTTTTTTACATGCTTAGCTGTCTTTTTCACTACAAATGCCAGTTCCCCTTCATAATCGATTCTGCCGCATCCTTTGGGTATCACGATATGCTCTTTATGGGCAATGATGGCGCTGGTAGGTTTGATAAACAAAATAGGATTGGCTGGAAATGCTCCTCCCATTTCAGCGGCATGGTCTTTGTAGTTTTTTCCCACTGCCAAAATGGTTTTGGGCTCACAGGGAGGGAGGTATCGGATTTCATCCAAAGGAATAAGGTTTCCGTTAACCTTGGCGGAACCATCATAGAATGAGCCTTCATATGGTTGAAAACCCAGTTCCGTGACCAACCCGTTGTAGCATTTCCCATCAAATACAATGCGGGCTATTTTCATGGCTCTACCTCCCTAACGGCATCTTCGACATATGCCCATATCTGATCTGCCCCTTCTCCTGACAAGGCGGAAAAAGGAACGATGGGCACATCTTCAGGAATGGATGGATGGGAAGCAAGCATGGCCAATTGCTTCTCCCGATTGGTTTTATTCAATTTATCACTTTTCGTGGCCACCACAATAAACGGTGTGCGTGTTTCATACAGCCAATCCAGCATATGCAAATCGTCTGTGGTGGGACCTACTTTCAAATCAATCAGTTGCACGACAAAACAAAGAAAAGAATTGTTGGTGAAATAACTTTCCACCATCAATGACCATCGGTTTTGTTCGCTTTGAGAGCGTTTGGCGTATCCGTATCCGGGTAAATCCACCAGCATGACTGTATTATCCACCTCATAATAATTGATGGTGATGGTTTTGCCCGGTTCACCGCTAACCCGTGCCATGGATTTTCGATTGAGCAGCCGGTTGATCAAAGAACTTTTTCCCACATTGGATCGACCGGAAAAGGCGAATTGGGGTAGGGTTCCTTGATACAATTGGGTGTGGGTTCCGGCAACATGAGAGAGGGTAACCCTGTTTTTATTCATAGTTATACCTGTATTGTCGGTGATATTGCTTTATACATAGGAATAGGCGCATTGGCAATCAAAGCATGGTTCTTGTCGTGTTGTGCCAAAGCCACTGCAAGCACTTCATCGATGGTGGCAGTCAAAACAAAAGACAATTCTTTCCGCACCGTATGATCGATATCTTCCAAGTCATCCGCATTATCGGCGGGAAGGATGACAGTTTTGATGCCTGCGGTATAGGCCGCCATGGTCTTTTCTCGCAGACCACCGATGGGCAGCACTTTGCCCCGGAGGGTGATTTCCCCCGTCATCGCCACATCGTTTTTCACGGGAATACCACAAAGAGCGGAAATCATGGCGGTAGTCACGGCGATACCGGCAGAAGGTCCATCCTTAGGTACAGCACCTTCGGGAAAATGGATGTGAATATCACAGTCTTTGTAAAACTCGGAATTGATGATGCCATATTCATTGGCTCTGGAACGAATGAGGCTGATGGCAGCGCGAGCGGATTCCTTCATCACATCCCCAAGGAGTCCGGTTAATTCGATTTTTCCGCTCCCGGGAAGCACCAGCACTTCCACTTTCAGCATTTCGCCGCCCTGCTCCGTCCAGGCAAGTCCGTTCACCACCCCCACTTCGGGCAGATCACCGATGGGATCCCGTTTGAATGTATGTCTGCCTAAAATGGGAATCAAATCCTCGGTATTCACCCGGATCCGGGAAACCTCTTCATCCGCAATTTTCCTGGCAACTTTGCGACAAAGAGTGGCTATGATTCTTTCCAAATTTCGGACACCCGATTCATGAGTATAATATATGATCATTTCCCGTATGGCATCATCGGTGACCATCATCTGTCTTTTGGTCAAACCGTGACGCTTCAACTGTTTGGGAATCAAATGGTGTTTGGCAATGGAAATTTTTTCGTTGTCGGTATAAGAAGGTAACTGAATGATTTCCATTCTGTCCAAGAGTGCCCGGGGAATGGTGTCTGTGGTATTGGCGGTGGCAATGAAAATGCATTCGGTTAAATCCAAGGGCAATTCCAGATAATGATCCCGAAAAGAATGGTTCTGTTCGCTGTCAAGCACTTCCAGCAACGCGGAAGCGGGATCCCCGTGGGCATCTCTAGTTAATTTGTCGATTTCGTCCAACACAATCAAGGGATTCATACTACCCGCCAGCTTGATGGCATTGACCACACGACCGGGCATGGAACCGATATAGGTTTTCCGATGTCCCCGGATATCCGCTTCATCCCGCACGCCGCCCAAAGACATTCGCACATATTTTCGATTCAAAGCTCGGGCAATGGATGCACCGATGGAAGTTTTACCTACACCGGGTGCGCCCACCAAGCAGAGAATCTGCCCTTTCAAATCAGGAGATAAGTGTTTCACTGCCAAATATTCCAGAATCCGTTCCTTGACTTTTTCCATGCCATCATGGTCATGATCCAGAATTTTTTTGGCGCGTTTGATATCCAGTCTGTCTTTGGTATAGGTTCCCCAGGGAAGTTCGAGACAAACATCCAAATATCCCCGGATGACCGTAGCTTCCGGCGCACCGAAAGGCATGGAGTTAAGTTTATGTACGTCTTTTAACAACTTTTCCCGTACGGTATCGGAACATGTAAGCTTTTTGATGACATCGGCGAGTTCAGCAGTTTCGCTGGGAAATTCCTCCGCCCCCCCCAGCTCGCTTTGAATAATCTTCATTTGTTCCCGCAGGAAAAATTCCTGCTGTTGTCGATCCATTTGATCCCGTGTCTTTTTATAAAGATCGTCTTCCATTTTGAGAACTTCAATTTCCCGTTCCAATATAACGCACAAAGTATCCAATCTGTACAAAGGTTCAAAGGCAGACAACACTTCCATCTTGTCTTCAAATTTATACAGCAAATTAGAAGCAATATAATCCGCCAGCAAGCCGGGATCCTTCAGAGAATCCACCGTCAACAAGGTATCCTTAGACATCTTGGGTATGTATTTTGCATAGTTTTCAAACACGGATAAGGTGTGACGAATGAGAGCACGCCCCTTCACCCCACCGTTTTCCGGCAACACATAGGTCTTTTCAATGACGTCGCAGACAATTCCGCCTTTGGCATTGATGGAAAACGAGGTCATTTCCGCACGGCAAACGCCTTCCAACACCAAGCGAAGCTGTTTGTCGGGCGTGCGGACAGACTGCTTGATTTTGGCAATCACGCCTACGGGATAGACATCTATTTCACCGGGCACTTCCACTGTGGCATCTTTTTGAACCAAAACAAACACCCGTCTATCGGTATTAAGAACAGTTTCAATGGTTTTGATTGATTTTTTTCTGGCAATGTCTACGGTAGATAATATTTGGGGAAATATAACATGAGCACGCAGGGGAATTGCGGGCAGTGTATGTGAATGTAATTTTTCAATGGTGGTTGACATGAACAGGCCTTTCCGACGCAAGGCGTCAAACGATATAGATATTGTATTATAGCATACTTATTTTATTTTTGCACCCCTTTTTTTATAAAACCATTCCATATGGAATAAAAACATGATATAATTCCCTCTGAGGTGACGTCTTGGTATGATACTGCTTGCGCACATAATCGGCTATTTTGGAATGGCTTGTGCCATTGTTTCTTTTCAATCGGATAAGAAAAAAACAATTTTGATTTTTCAAGCCCTCACCGGCTTGTTTTTCTGCATTCATTTTGGTATGCTTGCCTGGTTTGACAATCGGAATACCATTACAGGTATGACTTTAAATGTGATTTCTATGAGCCGTGGGTTTGTCTTTAATTTCAGGCATAAAAAATGGGGCAATTTTTTCCTCTGGCCCTGGTTCTTCTCATTATTGACCATCCTCATTGCCATCTTCACCTGGGATGGATTGTTAAGTCTTTTGCCCACTGCTTCCATGGTATTGTCTTGTTTTGCCTTATGGGTGAATCATACTCCCCTGGTTAGAAAACTCACGCTCCCCAGCTCCCTGCTCTGGATGATTTACAATGCATACAATCATTCCTTTGCAGGTGTGAGTACCGAAATATTCGTGACTACTTCCATCCTGCTTGCCATCTATCGCTTTGAAATCAGAAAGAAAAAACCCAAATAACTCTATTGGTTTTTTGACATTCGTTTACGCCCCCTTCGTTATATTTGGCTTTGTCTTATTATTGCACCTTCTGTAAAAATGGAACATGCCATGATATGGATTTGTTGATGAAAACTCGATAACAATTTTTGATTTGTACAGTCACTTTAACACGATACACAAATTTTTTTCTATGTATTTTACAAGAATTTATGGTAATAGCACCATACTTGTCCATAGATTTATTTACTAACAATCTATTTGCATATTTGCTTATTTGAGAATGAATAATAATCATAAATCTCAAAAAAGGAGTGAATGAATAAATGAGTAAAATAAGAAAAGAATATTTATACAATTTAAAAGTCGAAGCAGCAACTGAATTGAATCGTCTGCAGTTTATTAAAGAGAACAATGATCATGATAAATCTAATGTACAATCAAAGATAAATGGTCAGGAAGGCGGACCGATCGGTGGGCGGATGGTAAAGAAAATGATTGAGGAACAAATGAAACAAATGATGAAACCATAAAGGATCATACAATGAAAAAATCAAAAAACAATAAAAACATTGAGCAAGCATCCATTCCCGTGGCTGACCGTATGAAAAAAGAAACCGAAATTGACAAGAATTCCAAGACAGATAATATAGAAATTGATGGATTCAGCGTCATGTCACAGTCCGAAATGCTTGATTTCTCTTGTGGCACGGACAATTCTGCAGCGGACAGTGAATGAATCAATTATAAAATGTAAAACTAAGGCTTCCTAGTTCTGCCTGTTTATGCCATAAAAAAGTCACTTTTGTATAATAAACAAAAGTGATTTTTTTGGTGGGGTCGGACTGATTTTAATTTATTTTTTCTTGTTTGATTGCTTGGGAAACGCGACCGTAATCATTGGTCAAAATAGTATCTACACCCATTTTTAAATATTTATTCGCTTCATCGGGGTCGTCAGCATAAAACACGTTACAACGAATCCTGTTTTTTTGAGCTTTGTCAATCATTTCTTGATTAAAATAAGGCTTAAAAAGTTGAACCTTATGGCATTTATATGCAATTGCACGCTCCACGATATCCCAAGGCCTCCTACCGGCTCCGCAACATCGCCGAATTTCAGGTGCAATTTCCAGTGCAATGCGCAAAACAGGTTCGGTACTCATAAAATAGACATAATTTACACAGTCGTATTTATAAATTAAATTAACAATTTTCCGTAGATGCTCAGCGTTATAGTCGGGACCTTCGGGGTCGGTTTTGATGTGAATATTCATAATGACGTGACAAGCAAACTTCCTCAATACATCTTCAAATTTTAGAATATGAAGTCCCGAAAAATGTTCAGAAAATTTATAACCCACATCAAATTTCAGCAGTTCTGTATAGCTCATCTCTGTAATTATCCCATTTCCGTTGCTAATCCGTTCCATATTTTCGTCATGAGAAACCACAATTTCTCCGTCTTTTGTAACCCACAGGTCAAATTCAATTTCTTCGGCGCCCATAGCCACTGCCGCACCAAACGCAGCCATGCTATTCTCAGGGGCAATGGTATTAAACCCGCGATGCGCACAGATTCTCGGATAGGGCATTTCAATATCATTCGGAACAATTGCGCTACCAGCCGCTCTGTATTTCCAGGGCCTTCGTCCTTTTTCAATATACTCATAATGTGCTGAGTTGGGGTTGCCAAAGCCTGCCGGCTTATAATATTTTTTCGTGGGGTCTATCTCAGCGGTTGCCATACCGACTTTGCTTTTCATATGGACAAGCACCGTTGCGTCCGGTGCAACAATCATACTTGCGCCGCCAATTATTTTATCTTCACCCATACTGACCGAAGAGCGCAAAACGTAAGCATTGCAGTTATAAGCACAGAATCGTGTCATCATCTCCAGCGCGGAATGCGAGTCGCTGCGCTGATGTGAGCAACCGATAATGATATCTATCTTTTCCCTTGCAATCTGAGCAAACGCCTCATAAAAATAAAAATCATAACAAGTCAAAAATCCATATCGAATGCCTTCGATCTCGATTACAGTGGGCGAATCGAAGGTCAGAGTATAGCTGTTGTCAAGATTCCTTTCCGCTACTTCATTCGGGGTAAGATGCTGCTTATAATAGTGACCGACAATCTTCCCCTCTCTATCAATGGCATAGGTGGTATTACGCAGTCCTGCGTTCGATTGGGAAATGGCGTTTATAAAAACAATTGCTTTGCAACGCAAGGCAGTATCACAAGCCTTTTGAATTAGCATAGAATTGTATTTCTGTATGCTGTTTATAAACTTTTCTTTTGTATCGGTAAAACAGGGTACATCGCAGTATTCCGGCATGACGATTAAGTCTAAATCAGGCGTACAACTTTCCAAAAAATCCATCTCATACGAAAAAAAATCATCTGAACGCATATAATCAGTGCAATATGCAGGTTGAATGATGCAGACCTTCATGAAAAAAACCACTCTTTCTTTGTCGATAATTATATTGATTAGAATGCCTACATATGATTAAGGATACATATTTTTCCTTAATTTAGATATCATAATGAAAATTTCCAATAAGTCAAGTTTTTTAAAATCATAGTTAAGTGATTTTCCATCATGGTCTTCAAAGGTTAATGCACCAATAAATCTTAAATCTACTCCGGGTGTTCCAAAAAGACAACCTTGTCCTTCAACACAATCTGCAAGTTTAATAAAATGCTTATCAAATTATGCCGACGGCAGCTTGTGTCATAGAATATTATTAATATACTTATCAAATAGCCGTTCAGTCAAACGATTTGCGTTATCGTAATACGCGCCTTGCCATGACCATATACATGATAATGCCAATAAAATCCAGTTTGGTTTTGAGCCTGATATATAATTTATTAATACATGCGATAGTCTATTACATGCGGCGGTGGGCACTTTTCTTTTGCCTCTGCCAGCAATTGTTCGGAATAGGGTATACCTCTTTCCTGTGCAAGTTTTTTCGCCGAATACTGATACCACAAATCCACAATAGTCAGTTCGCCCTCGCGAATGACGGCATATTCACGATCAAATAATCTTGCGGCGATATCGAGTTTTCCAAGCTCAAGAGCAACTCTGCCTATTATAATCTGTATACGGTGCAAAGCTCTGAAAGAAGTCGGCATTTTTTCGTAAACATCCCAAATTTTCAGATATTCCTTGCGTTTTGTAAGCAGATTGAAATATTCTTCGTAAAATGCGGGATCACAAAAATCATCTTGCAGAGAATAAGCTTTTTCCATATATTTTAAAGCATTTTCAAGATCATTTTTTTGGTTTTGCATATAGGATAAATTTCTATAAACCCAGGCAGAAGGCTTTTTTTCCAACGATTCGTTCCATATGGATACGGCTTTGTCCTCTTCACCCCGCTCATAAAGCATGTTTCCAAAATGCATAAGGGCATACCAATTGCGGTTTTCCGGATGTTCCAAGCTTTTTTCGAGCATGGCCGTCCATTCATCCTGAACCATCCATGAGGCGGGAATCTCTTCCGTAATCTTTTCCGCCAATGAACCGTTTTCCAAAAGATTTAACCATATTGTCTGTTCATGTGACAAAGAAGACTGTGGAAAGAACAATCCCTTCGGTATATGCATGTTTTTCTTTTGCAGTCTTTCCTGTTCCAAGGCTCCCCAACCGCTGCCGACCTGCAATAAATTTTCGGGTGTAATTATTGTATATTTACGGCATTTATCGAGCATTTTGTAAAGCATGCCGGAGGTTATCGACTTTTTAAGGCATTTTTCCACCTTATTGCGAGCTTTGTTCCAGTCCATATCCATTACATGCTTAACATCAATAGAGGTCTCACCGAAGCTTTGTATGAAGTCCCAGGTAGTATTTCCGGGCATTTCTATGCCGTGTGTCTGAGTAGGTGTTATACCTGCCTGAACTTCGACATAATTTCCCTTTCCCGGCTCGGAAAGATAATCCTGCCAGTGTTGTCCGCCCTGCTTATTACCCCAGCAAAACATTTTTCTGAAATGCAGGCGGTCGGTCGATGCCTCGATAAAGAGTGAACCGTCTTCATAAGCCACTGCTTCCCAAGGCATTTTCTCATCTTCATCAACCTGAAAGAAATATTCACTTGCGAACGGGAAGGCTCGCGAATAAGATACATCCGCATCTTTAACTGAATTTATATAAGGCAGGTGACCTATGCGAAATTTTCCTTCATGAGGATACATAACACGGCTTGTATTGCTAAAAAGACGTGTTTTTTCGGTTTCCCTGACCGCAATGTTTGTCCACCAATACATAGGTACGGTTTCATTTTTCATGTTTACTATACGTACATATGCATAAAGAAGCTCCGAGCCTTTGGGCAGATGAAAATCTAAATGCCAAAAAAGTCCTTTGCAGCGCTCGTATTCATAGACGCGCAGAAATTCGTTGCCTTTATTGTCGTTCATTTTAGCCATAAAAATCGGTTCGCAGGTAGTGAAAGTATGTCCGCGCTGTCCGATATTCCATTCAATACCGCCCGATGTCCAGGCATTTCGGATAGCTAAGTTGCCGGGCTGTATAACCGGATTTGAAAAAAGCAACTCCTTGTTGTCGCTTTTTCTGATTAAAGAATGAAGCTTTGCACCGTAATCACAAAGGAAAGTTGCTTTTAGTTTATCATTTTCCAGAGTAATCGTTTTTAATTGAATCGGTTTGCGATCTCGAGTATAACGGTCTTGCATGCGATAGGGAAGAACTCTGAAGCCTGTTTCGTATGCAAACAATTTGGCATCCTTTTCAGTCAACGTTTCATCATAATTCAGAGAACCGCTGTGTCGGCGGTCACGAAACATCGGCAATGGGTTTTCACCTTCAAGAATAACGCCATTTGTGTTTAAAACAGAAATTTTTACTTTCATATTTTTTCACTCACTTTCCGTATATGTATTATTTATGTGCTGTATCATGGTTATGGTAGATTAAGTGAAGCTTTTACAGTTGAATTGTAACTCATATAAAAAATATTGTCAACAGCAAGAAAAATAGCAGCAGTATATCCCTCAATAGTACGAAATCCCCTTGCACGGCGTTTTGCCGATTGAATTATGATCAAAATCTTTTTCCCGGCATCCCGCCTGCGACTGTGCTTCTTGCCCTGTTTCTCACGTCTCACTTGATCCAATGCTTTCTGCATAAGCTGTTTAACATGAAACTTATCAATAGTAATGATAGCCTTTGGAAAACATAGATTTACTCCGCTCCTGTAAGCTCCGGACATATCGCACGCGACCTGTATGGTTTTTTCACAATCTCCGCCCTTTTTCATCAATTCCCTAGAAAACGCTTCTACATTCTCCAAACTCCGACCCTCAGACGTACCCCTCGAGAAGCAATGTGTACCGACTGTTCGATTTTGCCCAGAGCGCTGTTACTACATGTACGCCATGTTTTTTTACACTTGATTCTCGGGCGGCGACAATGTACATAAAACATGGGAAGAACACTTCATGGAGGGGTGTTTTTTTCATGCTTTGATATTTTTTCTCTGATACACCCGAAAGGCTGTCAGAACACCCAAAAATCCATAGATGCCTCCCAATAAAACCGGGAGAACGTCAGGTATTTCCCCCGATATCACGGTGGAAGGCTCTGCGTAGTGATAAGGGGTTATATACTTTAAAAAAGACAGCTTGTCGCTGATGTTGATGAAAATGTTCATAAAATACAAAAAAAGGGGAAAACCGATGCCGATTCCCAGACTGTTTTTGGAAATACAAGCCGAGATGCCAAAGCAAATACAACCGATCTCCAAATGCATCCATAATTCAAATACATGGAACAAGAGGAATTCCTTCCAGGCAAAAGATTCTCCAATCACTCCAAAGGAAAATATGCCAAAAAACATAGAGAAAACATTGAAAAAAACGATGGCGGCAACCACCGATACAAGTTTTGTATAAACAACCGCTTTTCTGGATATGGGATGCGTCAATAGAAATTCCGCCGTGTGATCCCCCTCTTCTCTTGCCAAAGACATGACGGATATCCAGGCTGCAAAGATAGTACCGCAAATGCCGATCATATTTCCTGCTTCCAGTCCGTAGAAATCCAAAGCATGTGCCATATTCAAAATATCCATACCAAACACTTCAGTGAAGATACCCATATTGGAAAACAGCTCTGTCATTTGATCCGCTTCATTTTTCATTTGGGGAAACATGAGCATACTTAAGAGGATCATAAAACCGATAGCACCGCTCCAGATCAGGGTCGTTTTTCGATTTCGCCGCAATTCATGCTTCAAAAAATGCATCAGGCTTCCTCCCTTCTGTAAAAATGCATATATATTTCTTCCAGTTCCGGATCGCTGATGGTAATATCCATGATGGGCAACCCCTGCAAATAACCGATTAACTCACAAGCCTTCCCTTGATATAGAAATACGATCTTGTCCTCCCGATATTGGAGATTCTTGATACCTTGAAGCGGGGGTAACATTGATAAACCTTGAATCACCACTTTTTTTACATTGCTTGCAGAGAGAGATTCCACTTTATCTATGACTTGTATCGTACCTTCCCGGATGATAGCCGCTGTTTTACAATGTTTTTGAATCTCAGATAAGGTATGGGAAGAAAGAAAAATGGTCGCTCCTTCCTGATTCCGTTCATGGAGCAAATCCCAAAATTCCCGTTGCATATTGGGATCCAACCCGCTGGTAGGTTCGTCCAGAATATACATGTCCGGTTTATGCTGCAATGCACATACAATGCTGACCTTTTTACGCGTGCCTAAAGATAATTCGCTCACCTTTTTCTTTGGATCCAATGCAAGCCGTTCGCATAAAAGCTGGCTTTCCTTTCGACAGTCACATTTGCGCAAAGCGGCAGACAGAGCAAATACTTCCTCACAACGCAGATAATCCCAGAAAAAGACTTCGGACGGGATATATCCAACTCGCTTCAGAATCTCTTTTGTATTCTTTTGGCAATCTAAGCCTAAAATTTCCGCCTTACCTTGGGTGGGTGCAATCAATCCAAGCAAAATACGAATGGTGGTACTTTTTCCTGCGCCGTTGGGACCGATATATCCGAAGATATCCCCTTCATCCACAGAAAATGACAACTCTGTAATCCCTCTGGATTTTCCATAAAATTTTGTTAAATTTTCTGTCTTGATCACATGCATGCCATCACCTCAAAAATATTTTACTACTAAAATCAAAAATTTACAACATTTTTTATATGTCGTACAAAAGTATTGACGGAAATTCTTTTCATCTTTATAATGGAAAAGAACAATTGAAAGGAGAATGGACATGTATACGATTCAAAAAATCGCATCCCATCCTACAGTAGACTTCGCAGCCGAAGAACTAAAAAAATATCTGAGAATGATGATGCCCCGTTGTGGTGAAATTCCCATTACATATGCCCCCAAAGCGAAAGAAGGCTATCGTTTGGGTTTGATGGAGGATTTTTCTTTGGATACCTCCGAAGCCAAAGATCTCACTCTGGATGATATCATACACATTGACACCAACGAACAAGGCGGTATCATTTCCGGAAGCAATCCTCGCAGCGTCCTCTTGGCTGTTTACCGTTTTCTGCGGGAAAACGGATGCCGCTGGCTTTTTCCCGGTGTGGACGGGGAATACATTCCCACTGCCGCCGTCAAGGGCGTTCAATATCATAAACTGGCAGATTACCGCTATCGGGGTCAGTGCAACGAAGGCTCGGAAATCCAGTATAATATGATCGAAGCCATCGACTTCACGCCGAAAATCGGTATGAACATCTTCATGCTGGAGTTTGATAACCCTTTTACATACTATAATAAATTTTACAGTCACGCTACCAACCCCGCTATGGATCCCGAACCGGTTACCCTGGAAACCGTTTTGCAGTGGAAACGCCAGTGCGAATGCGAAATATCCAAGCGTGGTTTGCAGTACCATGATATGGGTCACGGCTGGACTGTAGAACCCTATGGAATCAGCAGTTACAGAGGCTGGACGAAAGAAGAAACAGACCTTCCCGATGAAAAAAAGAAATATTTAGCAATGATCAATGGCCAACGGGAATTGTTCGGTGGTATTCCCCTGAATACCAACGTTTGTATGTCCAATCCCGCATGCCGAAAAATTATGGCTGACTATATCGCCGATTATGCCGAAACCCAGAACAATGTGGATTTTTTACATATCTGGCTGGCAGATGCTACCAACAACCACTGCGAATGCGATGAATGTCAGAAAAAAACCGTCAGTGACTGGTATGTGATTCTTCTCAATGACATCGATGCGGAATTCACCCGCCGCAGCTTGAGTTCCCGCCTTGTGTTCATTGTGTATGTGGATACCTTCTGGGCACCGCTGGAAGAAAAGCTCATCAATCCTGCCCGCTACACCTTGCTGTTCGCCCCTATTTTCCGTTCCTATTCCGAAACCTACGGGGAAACACCCAATCCCGAAAAACTCACCCCCTTTGTCCGCAACAAACTGGGCAAACCCAACGGCATGGGCGAGTGCCTGGCTTATTTAAACGAATGGAAAAAAGTATACAGCGGTGATTGCTGCTGCTACGAATACCATTTCTGGAAAAATCAGTATTATGATATGGGCTTCCAATATCTGGCAAAGTTGTTGTATGATGACGTTATGGCTCTCAAGCAATGCGGTATTCAGGGCATCATTCAAGACGGATCCCAGAGAAGCTTCTTCCCCAACGGGTTCCCCTTCTATGTATACGGCGAAACCCTGTTCGATTGTACCCGTTCCTTTGAAGAACTGGAAGAAGATTATTTCACCCATGCATATGGCGCCAACTGGAAACAAGCCAAAGCCTATTTGGATTCCATCACCGCTCACTGTGATTATCGTTATATGTCCGGTACCAATTCCGCCGATTTGAACCGCAGTATGTATTACCATCCCCAGGTTGCCGAGCAATTTGAAAAAATCCCTATCATAACCGCAGCCTTCCGTCCTGTCATCAAAGATAATATTCGTCAGCCCTTCAGACCGCAAACCGTTGCCTGGCAGTTGCTGCAACATCATGCAGATTATTGTGACATGCTCTCCACCGCCCTGGCATATAAGGCAAGAGGTATGGATACAGAGTGCGAACAAAAAGCCAAAGAGTTTTATTATGAATTCGGAAGCCGTGAAGACAGAATCCAGCGGTATTTTGACTATTTTCTTTCCCAGCGCTATCTGAATATGATCTTGTCGAGAAAAACACGTATTGTGACTACCCAGTGAAACAAACGTGAGGATACAATACGCTTGATTGATTACCTCTTCATATTCATATGCAAAAAAAGCCCTCGGAAACTCCGAGGGC
>DIRA01000027.1:0-71121 GCA_002427425.1 Clostridiales bacterium UBA5448
ACCATATGTTTGACAACCGCAGAAATGAAAAATAAAAAATATGTCTGTTTTGTACAAAAAATGTATGGACACCGGGGAAAAATGTGATATAATGGAATTCCTATGAAATGACTGAAAAAGGAGGCGCGGTATGGCAGAACCGGTTAAAAAGAAACTTCCCCCGACTGGGAATCCATCCGCCCGTCCGCCCCGGAAAGAACCGGTCATTGTAGGGCAAAAACGTAAAACCACCAAGGTGTCCCAGACGATCAAACCCAAAGCCAAGCGGGCTTCCGCGCAGCACAAACCCCATGTCAATGTAGAAAAGAAGTTTACGGAAAAAGAACTCATCGCCTTGAAAAAGCAATTTAAGGAGGAACAGAAAGCCGAGAAAGAACGGATTCGCCGGAAAAGACGGGTGGAAAATTACCGTCGCCTGGAACATTGGCGGAAAAACAAAAAGCTGTTGTATCAGCGCATTCTTTTTGGAACCGTCATCGGAGGTTTCTTCTATCTGGTGCTTCTCTGTTTCGGTACCATCGGATTTGTTTTGTACTTGAACACGGGACATGCTTCCCCCAAAAACACGTTGCGGGTGGGCGTGGAATATCCGGTAAGCGGCAGCGCACGCCTTACCACCATTTATGATCTCCAGGTGGAGCGGGACGGGGTCACCTATTTGCCTGTGGATGTTTTGGACGCTTTGTCCGAAATCACCCTCACCGGTGACTACGACGTGTACAGCATCCTATTATCCAATGGGGAAATTGCCCAGTTTACCCTAAACCGGGACTCTTGCGAACTCAACGGTAACAAAACATTGCTTTCCGGCAACTGTTTTGTGTCCAATGGGAAACTGTATCTTCCCGTGGATTTTTACGAAACAAAGATGTATGGGTTTGACGTAGCCAGAAACGAAGAAAAAAAGACCCTTTCCTTCCATAAAAATGATGAGGAGTTTTCTTTCTCCTTTAAATATTGTACACCGGAAACGCCCATTCCCTATGATGATTCATTGATACCCACAACCGAATAAGCGACTCATATGTTCTTTGCATATTTTTCCGTTGCACAGACTACAATGAAGTGTATGACTGTAAACCGTTCCTGTACCCCGGAACGGTTTTCCTAAAAAAATGATATGTGTGCAACATTTTAGGTTCTTCATGTGTTTATTAAGTAGTCAGGAGGAGTAGATATGACTTTTGCAGAAACTTTTGAGACCGGCAAACGTTCGGGAAAAGACCTGTTGAATCAGGCGGTGGATGCATACACTGACTCGATTTACCGCCATGCTTATTTTTACCTGCGCAGTCGTCAGGATGCCGAAGACGTGTGTCAGGAAGTGTTTTTGAAATTGTACACCGAAAGCAAAGGATTTACGGATGACAATCATTTGAAAGCATGGCTTTTGCGGGTTTGTTCCAACGTGTGCAAAAATGTGCTCAGGCGGAAAAAGCATACCGATTCCTTACCTTTGGACGAAGCCATGACAGTTGCCCATGACCCACAGCGGGATGATACCATGGAAATGGTATTTTCCTTGCCTCCCATGTATGCAGCCGTGATTTATCTTTATTATTACGAAGGATACCAAACGGCGGAAATTGCATCCATCTTGGGTAAAAAAGACGCAACTGTCCGTTCACAACTGAAACGGGGCCGTGAATTGCTCCGGGAAACACTTGGAGGTAGCTATGAAAAATGATTTCAATCGGGATCAATTTCCCAACATCGATGCCCCTGAGGGGCTGAAAGAAAAGATCAAGGAATCCACCCCTGCACTTGCCAAAACCAGAAGGGCGAAAAAAATCCGCGCCATCACGGTTTGGGGCTCTGCGGCTGCCGTGTTTGTTTTGCTCTGCGGTATCGGGCTGATTGCGTTGGGTGGAGGAAATGTATTAAAATTGCGCAGTACGAATGACGGGTTTAACAAAGAAATAGCCGATCACATCGGCGAATATTCCGACAAAATCGGCGATGATACGGCGGTTGCCCCCCTCTATCCCGGATCAAGCGACGGTTCCCGGGAATACGACAGTGAATACCCAACCGGTGACTATGTCACAGGCGGCGTCAGCGAACCCGGCGAAGGTATGATCGTTCCCCCCGTCGGTGTCGGCGGTCAACCTACTCAGTCCGGCACATTAACTGCCGGAGAATGGTGTGACAACGAAAACTTTGATTTCTTCTTAAACTTATTGCAAAAAAACAGTGAGTTCCAATTGGCAAAAAAATATTTTGGTATTTCGCCCGTGAGTCGCATCACCGTTACGCTTGACTACGGAAAAGATCACCCTGCCAAAAATCGCAGAGTGCAGCTTTTGGCTTCCGATGATTCCGTTCTGTGGCAAGGCGTTACCGACAACCAGGGGGTTGTATATCTCTACCTCCAGCCTTTTGGGGGAAATGCAGTAACACCCACCCGCATTGCAGTTGCGGGTCAATCCGGGAACACGTATTTCAACCTACCGGGCAACACCTCTTCCTACACCTTTACGTTGTCGGATTCCAAGGCTGAAAATAAAGTGCTGGATTTGATGCTGCTTTGCGATACCACCGGTTCCATGGGAGATGAATTGGAATATCTGAAAGTGGAAATGGATGGGATACTACGGGATGTGGCAGCCAAATACAATGGCTGGACCATTCGATTCAGCGTTAGTTTCTACCGAGATATCGGCGATGCTTATGTGGTGAAAACCAATCCCTTTTCCTCGGATTTGAACGAAGTGTTAACTCTTCTGCGCCAGGAAACTGCCAGCGGCGGCGGCGATACCCCCGAAGCGGTTCATACCGCTCTGTACGATTCCCTGAATAAGGTGCAGTGGGATTCGGATGCGGATGCCAAATTGATGGTTTTGATACTGGATGCGCCTTCCCATGAGGGACAGGAATGCAATGCAACCCTGCAAAAGGCGGTTGAACAAGCTGCTAAAGAAGGGGTTCGTATCATTGGCGTTGCCGGTAGTGACACCGACAAAAATGCTGAATATATGCTCCGTTCCATGAGCATTCTCACCGGCGGCTCCTATGTGTTTTTGACCAACCACAGCGGCGTAGGCAACCATCATATGGAACCCACCGTGGGTCAGTATGAAGTGAAAAAGCTCAATGTCCTTTTAGTGGAAATCATTTCCCGCTACTTGCAATCATGATGAAAAGAGCTTGTGTTTGTATCATAATGGTGCTGACACTGATGCTGTTGACGGCGTGTCAAAATCCGGGTATTTCCGTTGTTAATATCGCCGAAGACGGAACTCCCCATTCCGTTGATCTGCCGGGAGTAGGCGTTTTTCAAAAAACGGTACAGGATGTAAGCAATAACCTGCCCGTCTCCACCGATGTCACCCGGGACATGACTGCATCTCCGCCGGTCTATGTCCGTACCGACGGATATCACGAACAGGTTGCGTATCCTTTCTATACCCTCGTCCAATCAATCGCCGATTTGGATGCCTATGTCAAACAATATGAAGGGACGTACAACTTTGCTCACCGCGAAACCGTCAGTACAGATACCACCATTGGATTGTTAGATGCCATTCAATCTTATGACGAGACATTTTTTGCATCATATCATGTGATTCTTGTGGTATTGCAAGAAGGCAGCGGCAGCATTCGCCATAAAGTGGAACAGATGTCCGTAGATGAGGAAGGGGTGCTCTCTATTCCCATCACCCGCATTGTCCCCCAGGTTGGAACCTGTGACATGGCACAGTGGCACATTCTGCTGCCCATAGACAAATCGGTTTCATTTTCATCGGTAGACATTGTTCTTTCCGCGCAATCATAAAAAACAAGGGACTGCTGCCCGTTCGTCTTTCGAACTTGTAACAGTCCCTTTGCGTTTATCCAAATTTACTATCCTGCCGCATGCGCAGTTCTTGAAATTCCTCATAAGTCATGGTGATCGGACGAGGTTTGGATCCGCAATAGGCTCCCACCACGCCCAGTTTATGAAGTTTGTCTACCAAAGCACCGGCGCGGGGGTATCCCACCTGCAGATCCCGCTGGAGTTGCGACACGGCGATGGAACCTTGGGAGAGTGCCAGTTCCGCTGCCCGGATGAGCAGGGGGTCGTCGTTGAGGGTGATGCGGGGTTCGGTGATATCGTTTTCCTCCTCGTCATAGCCTTTCTTCCCTTTACCACCGCACATAGCGGCATTTTGTTCAATGCTTGCCATAACTTCATCATCGTATTCGGTGGTCACTGCCTGACGGATGAAATCGGTGACGGCTTCCACTTCGCTGTCGGTGATAAAGGCGCCCTGGACACGCATGGGTTTTAACAAACCAACCGGAGAATAGAGCATATCTCCTCGTCCGATAAGCTTTTCCGCGCCCATCATATCGATGATGACACGGGAGTCTACTTGAGATGCCACGGTGAAGGCGATACGGGAAGGAATATTGGCTTTCATCAAGCCGGTGATGACGTCGGTGGAGGGTCGTTGGGTGGCGATACACAAATGCATACCGGCGGCACGGGCTTTTTGTGCCAAACGGCAAATGGAACCTTCCACTTCGTCCCGGGCGGTCATCATCAAATCTGCCAACTCATCAATGATGATAACGACTTGGGGCAGCCGTTCCGCCGCCGGGTTGCCGGCAATGGCTTGGTTATAGGCTTGCACATTGCGCACGTTCATATTTTCAATGAGAGTGAATCTGCGATCCATTTCCGCCACCGCCCAGCATAGGGCACCGGCGGCTTTTCTGGGATCGGTCACAACGGGAACCAGCAAATGGGGCAGACCGTTGAAAATACCAAACTCCACTTTTTTGGGATCAATGAGGATGAGCTTGACTTCTTCGGGAGTGGCTTTATACAAAATACTGGTGAGCAAGCTGTTGATACAGGCGGATTTTCCCATCCCTGTGGCACCTGCCACCAAAAGGTGGGGCATTTTTGCCAGATCGCAGAAAATGGGTTTGCCTGCCACGTCCATGCCCAGACAGGTGGTTAGTTTGCCGGGAGCGTTGCGGAATTCGTCGGTATCGATGAGCTGACGGACGTAAACAATGTCCACTTTTTTATTGGGAACTTCAATCCCTACCGCTTCTTTGCCGGGGATGGGGGCTTCAATCCGGACCCCGGAGGAAGCCAGACGCATGGAAATATCGTCTGCTAGGTTGGCAATGGATTTGACTCGGACACCCACGTCGGGAAGCAATTCGTAGCGGGTGATGGCAGGTCCGTGTGAAATGTTCTGTAAGGTGGTACGTACCCCGAAACTTGCCAAGGTTTCCACCAGTTTCCGCGCAACGGCTTCGCAATCTCTGGGATCCACACTGCCGGAAATGGGTTCGTCCCGTAGTAGAGAGATGGGGGGAAAACGGTAATCGGGATGACCGGAAACCGATTCAAATACCACCTCTTCTTCGTCTTCTTCCGGGGCAGGTTCGTCTGTGGGATCCATATTGAAGGGAGGTTCGTTCTCTGCCGTATCGTTTTCCCGGTTGTCGCCAAAGATGACCAAGGGATTGCCGGTTTCCAAAGTACCGTACCCTTCCTGGTCACGATCATCGGAGGGGAGAGTATCAAGATCGGTAAATTCTGCCACCACAACAGGTTTGGATGAAGTCGTTTTATTGGTTTTTGTTTCTTTTTCTATATCATCGCCTCGGCATAAGTCCCAGATCCAGCGGCCAAAACCTTTCAGAGCATCCAGCGGCGGCACGTTCCACAGCAAGGAAATGAGGATAAAAAGAGCCACGCCGCACAAAATTCCCACCCCGATAGGACCAATGGTCATATGCAGCAGATAATAGACATATCCTCCTGCAACACCGCCGGAAGTCAGGTTGATACCACCCTGCCATAAAGCGGAGGGGGTATATTCCGCGGGGGAAAAAAACAAGGCGTCCATCACTGAGACGGTCAGGATGGAAAAGGCAGATACGATCCACTTGTAGCGGTAGGTACCTTTTTCACAGTCAGAACGCAGGGTGAAGGCTTGTAAAACCATCAAGCCGGGGATAAAAATTCCCCCGAAAGAGAACAGACCCAATAGCAGATTACGAATGAATCTACCCACGCCCCCCACCACCGAGGATGAGTCGAACAACAGGCAAATGATGAGAAAGATGGCGATTGCCACCAGAACGATGGGAATGATTTGCAAAGAGAGAGGAGAAAGGATGTTCTTTGGTTTCTTGACGCCGCTCTTTTTGCGTGCCGGGGCGCGGGATTCGCTTTCCTGTACGGAATGATTGGCAGGGGAGGGAAGGGCCCGGTTGTCCTCATCCTGTCGGTTGTGATGAATGTAGCGTTTTGCCATGTTTGTCCGCCTTTCGCGCCAAAAAACCTGAGCGCCTTGGATTCTAAGTAAAATAAATAATATAGTTACCCATTACTCGTAAGAATATTTTACCATAATATCTTTGTTTTTGTCAAGAAAACATATCCCGATTTCCCCCGCGTTGCACCCCTTGGGTGGGGATCCGCCATCATCGTCTGTTATGATACAATGGATGGGTACAAATATAAAAGAAAAACAGATACAAAACATCAAAGGAGCTTTTTTTAATGATACGTATAGCATTATAACGAAAGTTTTGTCAAGGGGTACTTTGAATTCTGAAAGAAACGGAGTTTGAATTCTGAAAGAAACGGAGTCTTTAAGTGTTACCCATTATGAACACTTTAAGAAGAAAATATATGAATTTCTTTCAAAAACCCTTGCTTTTCCAGGGTAGTTATTGTATAATACCGTTGGTTTATATACAATTATTAGGAGGGTTTTACATATGAAAAAGTTTTTTGCTGTTTTGCTTATGTTTGTTTTTTGCGCATCGTTGATTGGTAGCATGGTCAGTTGCGGCGCATCCAAAGCCATTCAAGTGATTGACGTCCGTTTGACCGATGAATCCTATGCTTTTGCTGTGGCGGAAGGCAATGCACAGCTCCAGGCCAGCTTAAATGCATACCTGAAAACGATCAAAGAAAACGGCACTTTGGATGCCATTATGAAGAAATATTTTGATAACGTAGGCACCAAAGTGGGTGTTACCGCCGGCGAAGCGGATGCATCCAAAGACCAATTTGTCGTTGCCACCAACGTACCTTTTTCTCCCTTTGAATATCTGGGTGATGACAATTTGTTTTACGGTATCGACATTGAAATTGCCAAAGGCTACGCCGAAAGCATCGGCAAGGAACTTGTCATAAAAAACATCATCAACTTTGATGATATCTTCACCGAAATTACCACCGGAAAAGCGGATGTGGGTATGGCTGGCATCACGTACAGCGCAGACCGTGATAAGACGTTGGATTTCACCGACACTTATTTCAATGCTTCTCAGAAGCTGATTGTGTTGGAAAGCGATACCACCTTTGATAACTGCAAAACGCTGGAAGACGTGGAAAATATCCTGAAAAGCTGGAACAAAGATAAGTCCGTGGGATACCAGAACGGGACCACCGGCAATCTCTATGTGGAAGGCGATACGGATTGGGGATTTGCAGGATTCCCCGTCACTTGCAAAGGCTATGACACCGCTGTCATGGCTGCTCAGGATTTGATCAACGGCAACTTGGCTGCCGTGGTTGTAGACGAAGCACCTGCCGTTTATATCGTTTCCGCCATTAACGGCGTGAACAAATAAGCAAATAAGGACGAAATTCAATATATACAGTATCGATACCTTGCACCCACGCGTGCAAGGTATACGATACTCAAAAAAGGATTGTAACGCATGGGATGGGATTTAAAATGGCAGGTATTTGAGAAATCAATTTTGACAAGCAATGTACAACAACAGATTCTGACGGGTCTTTTGAATACGGTGAAAATCGCCGTAGTCGGCCTGTTAATGGGTATTGTCGTTGGTACCATCATTGCCACAGTCAATGTGATTCCCAAAAAGAAAGTCATTCCTCGCAGATTTGATTGGAAAAAAGACTGGTATATGGTCATCGGAAGAGCCGTTCCGCGGATACTCAAATTCTTCTGCGATATATATGTGGCTTTTTTTCGCGGTGCTCCTATTGTGGTACAATTGTTGCTGGGTTACTATGTGGTGCTGCCGATGATGGGGATTCATTTGAACAGTGTGTATGTGTGTATGCTCATTTTCGGATTGAACAGCGGCGCGTATGTGGCGGAAATCATGCGTTCCGGCATCCAGGCAGTGGATCCGGGGCAGTTGGAAGCCGGTCGTGCCATGGGATTGAGTTATCCGGTTTCCATGATCAAAATCGTCATTCCTCAGGCCATAAAAAACATTCTGCCCACCTTGGGTAATGAATTTATCAGTCTGATCAAAGAGACCTCTGTGGTCAGTTTTGTAGGGGCACTGGATTTGTATACCGCTTTTAAATTAATAGGCAGCAAGAACTATGAGCCTATGATTCCCTACATTGCCATGGCGGTGGTATATATAGGGCTGGTATTGGTCATCACCCTGCTTGTGAAATACATGGAAAGGATGTTGAAGAAAAGTGATCGACGTAGTTAACCTCACAAAACAGTTCGGTCATTTGACTGTTCTTCATGACATATCCTTAACCATCCACGAAGGGGAAAAAGTGGTCATTGTGGGGCCTTCCGGTAGCGGAAAATCCACATTTTTGCGATGCTTAAACTGTATGGAAGACGCCACCGAAGGGTCTATTTTCTTTGAAGGTGAAGATATTACCAGCTATCAAGTAGACATCAACCGTCACAGACGACATATGGGTATGGTGTTTCAACAATTCAATTTGTTTAACAACATGAAAGTCATTGATAATATCATGTTGGCACCTCTTCGCTGTGCCCCACGAAACGGACGGACCAAAAAGCAGATGAGAGCCCAGGTGCGGGAACAGGCCATGGCGTTGCTGCGGCGGGTCAATTTGGAGGAAAAAGCCGAAGCCTATCCTTCCACGTTGTCCGGTGGACAAAAACAACGTATTGCGATTGCCAGAGCGTTGGCCATGAGTCCCAAGGTCATGCTCTTTGATGAACCTACCTCTGCCTTGGATCCCGAAATGGTGGGCGAAGTATTGCAGGTGATGAAAGATTTGGCCGATGCCAATATGACCATGGTGGTGGTCACCCATGAAATGGGATTTGCCCGGGAAGTGGGTTCCCGTATTCTGTTTATGGATCAGGGTAAAGTGACGGAAGACAAGCCGCCGAAAGAATTTTTTAACAATCCCGAAAACGAACGCCTCAAAGTCTTTCTCAGCAAAGTATTATAAAACATACAGACCGGAACATTGTTTCCGGTCTGTTTTTTCAACATGTTAGGGGCTGTTGTCAAACAGCCCCTTGGTTTCATTATTTTGCTCTTAACGTGATGTTGATATCCAAATATTTGCCTTTCCGATAAATTTTTAACGCAATTTTGTCGTCTTCTCGGTGATCAAACACAGCGTTGCGGACTTGAAGAATACTTTTCGCTTCTTTCCCTTCGATTTTCACGATGATATCATCTTTTTTTACACCGTCTTGTTCCGCATTGCTGCCGGCATCCACCGACTGTACTTTGATACCGTATGCCAATCCATTTTCAGCCAGCTCGGTTTTTGTCATGGCGCCAACCGTGATCCCCAAGGGAACATTGATTTTGGCAAAACAGTTTTCGGGGTACTTGGAGATATACCCATGTTTCATCAGGATATTGACGATATCCATCACGCCGTTGATGGGCAAGGAGAAACCGAGGCCTTCAAAATAAAGCTCAGCATATTTCATGGTGTTGATGCCAATGACTTGCCCCTTCATATTCAGCAAGGGACCGCCGGAGTTGCCGAAGTTCACAGCCGTATCAGTTTGAATCACCCACATGGTGCGAGTACCTTCACCCGACAGGGAGGAGGTGGTCAGTCTGCGGTTATGAGCGGAAACAATACCGCTGGTGGCGGTTCCGGCATATTCCGATCCGCCGGGTGAACCGATGGCGATGACGCTGTCGCCTGCCCGAACGGTGTCCGAATTGCCCAAGGCAATGGGAATCAGCCTGGTATCGCCGGGTTCAACTTTCAACACTGCCAAATCCGTCAATTTGTCACCGCCTACATAGGAGGCATCTAAAATGGTGTCATCATGAAGAATGACGGTGAAATCGGTGCCGCCATCCACAATGTGATAATTGGTCACAACATATCCGGTATCGGTCAGAATGAATCCTGTACCTTCTCCCGTATCCGCTTGTACGCAAACCACGGAAGGAAGGGCTGCAGCCACCACTTCCGCAGCTGTCAGTGTGTCGATACGAACTACATCATCCGGCGCGGGGACGTTGATGTGATCTCCTTTGTATAAAGGTCTTTCGGAAGTGTCGGGAAAATTATTTTCGGTATCTTTTTCGCCGTTTTGATCGCCATTTTGGGAATCGTTATGCGAGTCGTCATGGATATACCCTTTTTCTATGCGCAGGGCGATGAAGAAATAGGCGGCAAAGGCGGTGGATACGATGAAAGCAATGGAAACGATGATGGTGTAAATGGATAAAATCAGTTTGCCAGGGGATGCGTTTCTTTTCTTTTCCATGGCAGGGAGAGAAGCGTCGGATTGTTGCGGGGGAGGGGGCATGAGGGTAGAAAGCAGCTCGGTGGGATAAGGGAGTGCGGCACCCTTTGCGTTGACATAGTCAACCAATTTACTCGCACGGGTAAGAGATACATCCAAATCAATATCAGATATCAGGTGATAGACCAAACAAGCCAAAAAACTTTCAACGGCATGGAGAGTATTCTGGTCTTGCAAAACAGAGAGGGAAAAGGGGGTAGATACTGCCCGGGCGCAATCGTATACCAAAGACTCCCCTTGTTTCGAAAGAACCAGGATGTATTTCAAACCGGGATATTTTTCACAAAGGGAAGTGCAGAGTTGTGCACCGGTTCCTTCCAATCCAAAGGGATTGCTTTCGTCGGCGGGGATGTGCAAAATGGTGGTTTTTTGTAAGACGGATTCGAATGTTTCCATATCCGTCATATGCTGGTACGTTTGTATGTCAAAAAACACCTCTTTATATTGCCCTTTTTCCAGCAATTGGGATAAGGTGGAAGCAGAAATTGCTCCTCTTTGAACCAGGGGGGAACAATATAAAAGATCGGCTTGGGGTATGGCGGAAGGAAGGGGAATTTCTTCGTATGCCAAGCCTTCGGGATAAAAGAAGGCAGGCTTCCCCTCTTCCCGGGTAATCATGGCATAACCTGTGGAAGCTTCCATGGTGGCAACGTGGGTGGTATTGATTTTTAATTTGCGCATGACATCGATTGCCTGTTTTCCCGATAAATCATGTCCCACAGCGGATATGATTTGGGTTTCCGCCCCTAATTTTGATGCATGTGAAGCGAAATAAAAAGGAGCGCCGCCGAGTTTTTTGTCATCTTCCCAGATGTCCCATAGGATTTCTCCAAACACAAGTATTTTCATAAATTTATTCCTTTATCATGGGATTTGCACACAAGTGCAAGCGTTGAAGAAGAGTAAGCAGTATTCAGGATGGAGCAAAGCGCAGCGTAAAAACGAACTCACAGAACTTTCCCGGTTCGGATAGAATGGTCAGGGTTTCTTCGTGTCGGTCTAAAATGGTTTTGACAATATACAATCCCAGCCCCAATCCGGATTTATCCAATCCCCGGGAACGGTCGGATTTGAACAAGCGCTCAAAAATTTGGGGTTTGTCTTCTTCGGAAATTCCTTCCCCGGTGTTGTACAGGGAGATCAGAGCGTGGTCCTTGGCGGATTTGATGGTTAATGACAGTGTTCCTTTCGGATGGGAAAACTTCACCGCGTTGTCGCACAAATTGTATATGACCTGATAGATATTGTCTTTGTTTGCCAATACCATCATTTTTTCTTTTTCACAGTCAAATGATACATGCAATTCTTTTTCATTGATTTTATTTTCAAAGGAAAGGAGGATAATCCGAGCCATTTCGCAGACATCAAAGGAAGATTTTTGCGGCTTTCTGTCAGCGGCCTGCATTCGTGTAATCTCCAACAATGAATGGACCAGACGGGTCAAACGACGGGTTTCTTCGGCGACGACGGATAAATAATACGTGTATTTTTCCGGGGAGATGGATCCGTTCAACATCCCATCGATAAAGCCCGAGATGGAGGTCAGGGGAGTGCGAAGATCATGAGAGATATCCGAAATAAATCCGGCGGTCTTATTTTCGTTGTTTTGCAAGGCTTCTGCCATAGAGTTGAATGCAGTCGCCAATTCCACGATTTCCGACGAACCCGAAATGGGAACACGAACGGAAAAATCTCCGCGTGCCAAGGCATTGGCTGCGGATTGCATGGAACGAAGCGGCGCGGTGAGTTTATCACTGATGAGATATACCGCCGCCAGAGAGGCCGCCAGCATCCATAAAACCGCAATGAGGATAGAACCGTACATATGGGTCATGATACCTTCCGCATAGCTGCGGGGAGAGGTGAGCACGATAAAGAATGTGTTGGCTCCCAATTCCATGCTTTTAACATAATTTAATCGAATATCGGAAAAAGCACCGCCTAAGCTATCATAGGTACAGCCGTTTTTATACGCATACAGGGTGGACAGTGAAAAATTGCCGGAAACCGAAAAATCATCCCAACCCTGGGTACCGATGAGGAGCTTTCCTTCCGGAGAAACGATCAGAACCGCGGCGGAAGAGGTACGGGCGTATTCATTTAAAATTTTGGTGGTCAAAAGCAGGGTCTCATTTTCACCGGCATCTCGATCCGATGGCATGGCACCGGTGAGTTCATACATATATCGGAGGGTTTTTTCCGAAAAATCAGCCGCATTCATCAAAGCCTGTTCCTGTTGGGAAGCAGCGTAATGAGAGACACGGGCAGCCATCATCATCGACAATAGAGCCAGTGTGATGGACATGATGATTAGAAACGTGGTCATATAACGGAAAAAGATGGTTTTCAAGGGTTACCTCCGACCGATACCGTTACTCCAATAATTCGAATTTATATCCAACGCCCCAGACGGTTTTCAGCGTCCAGTTATCGCTGATGCCTTCCAGTTTTTCTCGTAAGCGTTTGATGTGCACATCCACGGTTCTGGTATCGCCGGCATAATCAAAACTCCAGACTTTGTCCAGCAGTTGATCGCGGGTAAATACATGATTGTAATGGGAAGCCAGAAAATATAAAAGCTCCAATTCCTTATGGGGAATATCCACGGATTTACCTTTCAGCTTCAGCTCGTGTTTCAACAGGCTGATTTCAATTTGATCAAAATGAATCAAATCGCTGTCTTCTTGGTTGTTCTGGTGGAAGGTGCGGCGGAGTACCGCTTTGATTCTTGCTAATACTTCTTTCATATCAAAGGGTTTCACAATAAAGTCGTCGGCACCCAATTCAAGACCTAATACCTTATCAAATACATCGCTTTTGGCTGTAATCATGATGACGGGGATATTGGAGGATTCGCGGATTTCCCTGCAAACCTGCCAACCGTCTTTTTTGGGCAGCATGATATCCAATAGAATGATGTCCGGCTCATATATACGGCATGCCGTTAAGCCCACAGAACCTTCGTGAGCGATTTTCACTTCAAACTTTTCGTTTTCAAGATAGATTTTCAGTGCTTCACAAATGTTTTGATCGTCATCGATGATAAGTATTTTCTGCATATTGCGGTTCCTTTCTCGAGAGGATGAATTATATTCATAGTATATTATGAACAAAATTTTAATTTAGATTACAATTTTCATTAAAAACAGTATTATTTCTGTGAAAATCGGAATATATAGAAAAAAAGAATATACTTCTTTCATTCTTTGTTACCATTTTATTCACACAATTATAACATATATCATACAATTCGTCAAGGAAGTTAGGTGAATTTTGAGTGACGATTGGTGACATATTTGCTCACAAACTCTTGACCGTAAGAGGGATGCCGGGTATAATACATACAATGAACTTTTTTGGAGGAACCTACATGAAGCTTGGTATTGTGGGCTTGCCCAATGTGGGCAAAAGCACACTGTTTAATGCAATTACGGGCGCGGGAGCCCAGGCCGCCAACTATCCGTTCTGTACCATTGAACCCAACGTAGGCGTGGTGACGGTACCGGACAAACGAATCGATGCTCTACATGATTTATATCATCCTGTGAAAACCACCCGGGCGGTGGTTGAATTTGTGGATATCGCCGGATTGGTGAAAGGGGCATCCCAGGGAGAAGGACTGGGCAATCAATTTTTGTCCCACATCCGGGAAGTGGATGCCATTATTCATGTTGTACGGTGTTTTGGCGGCAGCGATGTGGTTCATGTCCACGATGCCGTGGATCCTGTACAGGATGTCGATATCATCAACATGGAATTGATTCTATCCGATATGGAACTGGTGGATCGCCGGATTGACCGCGTCACCAAACAAATGAAAGGGGATAAGGCTCTGGCAGGAGAACTTGCCATGCTGCAAAGAATAAAAACCGCCCTGGACAACGGACAACCTGCCCGTTCTGTTCAATTGCCCGAGGATCATTCTTTGTCTGATTTGCCGCTTCTTTCAGCAAAACCCGTGATTTACGCCGCCAATATCCATGAAAATGATCTTGCTTACCATGATGAGTTGGCTTCACAAAACCCGTATTTTGCTGCTCTTTGTACCCTTGCCGCGGAGGAGGGTGCAGGGATTCTTCCCATTTGTGCCAAAGTGGAAGCGGAAATTGCAGAACTGGCTCCCGAAGAACGAAGTTTGTTTTTAGACGAAATGGGTTTACCCTGTTCCGGTCTTGACAGACTGATTCAGGAAAGCTATTCTCTGTTGGGTTTAATCAGCTTTTTGACCGCAGGTCAACCGGAAGTCCGTGCCTGGACCATCAAGAAAGGCACCAAAGCACCCCAGGCCGCGGGCAAGATCCATTCGGATTTTGAGCGGGGGTTTATTCGCGCGGAAGTGGTTTCTTTTGATGAGCTGATGCGAACAGGTTCTTTGGCTGCTGCCAGAGAGGAAGGTTTGGTGCGCAGCGAAGGGAAAGAATATGTGATGCAGGACGGCGACGTGGTCTTGTTCCGCTTCAACGTATAATATCGGTTATTCATCCCTCATATTCAAAGGTATGAGGGATGTTTTTTCTCACGGGGTGGAATGAAATGTAAACATTGGAATAGGATTGAAAAGAGTGCATTTGTATCGGTGCATTTTTAATAGAAAAAAATCGAATGTAAGAATCTATTGTCATTATGAGTGTTATATGATATGATAGAACTATAAACGATGAGGGGGTGAAACGTATTGACCTATACTTGGTTAGCTCTTGCGTTGCTTTTTATTTTTGTTGAATTTGTGACGCCCCAACTGGTTTCTATTTGGGTTTCCCTTGGCAGCTTCGCGGCATTGGTAATATCCTTGCTTGGCGGTCCTGTTTGGCTGCAAGTGGGGTTATTCCTGGTGGTGTCGGTCATCGCCATATTAACCACCCGTTCCTTGTATCGAAAATATGTAAAACAGAAAGCAGTGCCCACCAATGCAGATGCGCTGATTGAAAAAACGGCCGTGGTACTGATTGAAATCAACAATTTAGAGGCAGTCGGGCAAGTGAAAGTCAACGGGCAAATCTGGAGCGCAAAGAGTATGACGGATCATATTATACCGGAAGGTTCTTTGGTTATTGTCAAAGAAATCGTGGGTGTGAAAATGATCGTGGAAGAAATCAAACAATCAAATATATAGGGAAGAGGGGTATTTTACATGGAGTTAATTTTTCTGATTTTGGGCGGTCTGCTGCTGATTTTGTTTATCAGTTGCGTGAAAATCATTCCCCAGGCTTACGCATCCATCATTGAACGGTTGGGAACGTATCATATGACCTGGCAAACGGGTATGCATGTAAAGGTTCCGTTTGTTGATAGAGTAGTCAATTTCATTTCTTTAAAAGAACAGGTGGTGGATTTTCCTCCCCAGCCCGTCATCACCAAAGACAACGTCACCATGCAGATTGATACCGTTGTGTACTATCAGGTGACCGATCCGAAACTGTATACATACGGTGTGGAACGTCCGATTCAGGCCATTGAGGTGCTGGCGGCTACGACGTTGAGAAATATTGTCGGCGAATTGGAATTGGATCAGACATTGACTTCTCGTGATTTGATCAACAGCCGGTTGCGTGTGATTTTGGATGATGCCACCGACCCCTGGGGCATTAAAGTCAATCGTGTGGAATTGAAAAACATTCTACCTCCCAGCAGTATCCAGGAAGCCATGGAAAAACAGATGAAGGCGGAACGGGAACGCAGAGAGCAGATTTTGCGGGCGGAAGGGGAAAAGACATCTGCCATTCTGGTGGCGGAAGGTCAAAAAGAATCTTTGATTTTGACTGCGGAAGCGGAAAAACGTTCCTTGATCTTGCGGTCGGAAGCGGAAAAGGAAGCTGCCATTCGGAGAGCCGAAGGAGAAGCGGAATCCATTTTGAAGGTACAGGAAGCCACAGCCCAAGGGTTGATGAAATTGAATGCAAGCAATCCTACATCCGCCGTGTTGATTTTGAAAAGCTATGAAGCCTTGAAAGAAGTGGCGGACGGGAAAGCTACCAAACTCATTATTCCCTCCGATATGCAATCCATCGCCGGAATGGCCGCCTCGTTGAAAGAAATCATCACAACCAAAGACGCATAATATAAGAAGACCTGCCGTGCGGCAGGTCTTCTTTCCGCATCTATAGGTTAGTTTTTGGTTCCCGCGTAATAAATGCGTTTGTAGGAAGTATAGGCAAAGGGGGGATATGGTAATCTTTTTTCCGCCAGATCATCCAAAGATTCCAATTCGCCGTTGAGATAGGCGTTGATACGGTAAGTGGCCGATTCGCATCGGTTGACCAATCCGCCGTACCGTATATCCATTTCTACCCAACCGAACACTTTTTTGTGGGCGTACCACAAAGCGCGGTCAAGCTTTCTGATGTTCTCGGCTTTTTCGGCAATGGCGGGAAAGTATTCGTTGGCGGCTTGATACAGGAAATCTCTGTCGTTGTTGGCATAGGCAATGGTCAGACGTTCCGCCACAAAGCACTTTAATGACATCAGATCCATGAGAACCGAAGCCAATTCGCACTGTTTGGCATAGGGGTTGTCGGGGGTGACCCTCAGAGCCAATTTGTCCGCATATTTTCTGTAATGCTCCGACATGGGACGATGCTGCAAATCATAGTCAAACTGCCCTTCCATCACATCGCTCCACAAGCATTTTCTGGCGATAACGCGAGCGGGGAACCCAGTATACCGGGTATCTTCTTCAAACATATTGATGTATTGACCCATATCCATGAAATCCTGGGCATTGCCGCCGGTACAGACTTCAAACCGTTCTGCCACATGCGCAAAAGATGGCTCGGTATTGTACAGCCATTCGGCGGTATGCTGCATGGCCAGTAAAGAGGAGTAGGGATCCATTTCCGCACCGCTGTTTCCCCAGAGGGTCGTCATGAATTCATACACCTTATGTTCTCGGCAGGCTTTGATGCCCGCTTCGGTGGAAAGGATGGAGAAACGAATTTCGGGAAAGTGACCGAACCAACAGGAAATACCGCCGGCATAAATGATATGACGGTTCAATTCTTTGTGCATGTTTAACATATAATTGTCGCATCCTGGGCGGGTACCGTAATGCCAGAACACCAAATCCACATCGGTGGGAATGGCTTCTTTTACGTGAGCGGGGATCACGGAATCCTTGGCATAGTAATCATCATATGCGTTGCCCAGGCGGAAGAACATATCGCTCCAGATCATGGGTTGAAGGCCCATTTGGCGGGTGATTTCCATGACGCGGTTCAAATGCCCCGTGAAAATATCGAACCGATTTACAAATCCGTTCTTTCTCATGTATGCGCCTGTACCCATATCCATGGTTTCGTCCATGCCGATATGAATCCGTTTGGAGCGGAAGGGGGCGGAAGCAGCCCGCAGGCACTGTTCAATGAATGCATAGGTTTTTTCTTCTCCCGCCAAAAGAACGCTGGAAGTATCCTTGATGGGATTGGCTTCATTCCACTGAAAATAGACCTCTAAGTGACCATATACCTGAATGCAGGGGGTCATTTCAATGCCTAGCATATCGGCGTAGTCATCGCAGGCTTTCAGTTCGTCATAGGTATAACGACCGCGCAGATAGCCAAAATAGGGTTTTTCGGGAACGGTATACGTATCTTCCGTGTACATCATGGCAAAGTTATATCCCATGAGCGCCAGAATTCTCAAATAATGCCGGATGGTTTTGACTGTCCACACCGCATTGCGGGAAGCGTCGATCATGACACCTACCATGGTAAATGGCGTATCTTCGTGTACAGAAAACGAGCTTTCTTTTTTAGCGTGTTGGACAAACAAGCTTAAAGCACGGAAGAAAAGATGTTTTCTGCCGCAGACGATTTTACCTTTTCCTTGTTCCAGGGATACGGTGATTCCTTCGCCCCAAGCAAATTCCACAGGAATGCCCCGGACGGACTCTTCGATCTTCAAAAGGGGGGCAACTTCGTTTAATCCCGGTCGAAATGCATCGGGTAAATCTACAAAATGCAGCTTCATGTTTTTCTCCTTTTGTTTATTATACAATGCCGGCTCGGGCATATTGGGCATATACAGCGAAACCGGAACAGGGGAAGTTCAGACGAGGTTCTTCCAGTTCTTCCAGGTTGTCAAGTTCCCCGTTTAGATAAGAATGCAGTCGTTCGGCGGCGGTGATACAGCGGGAACGCATGCCGCCATAGCGCACATCTTGGGTGCACCAACCAAAGATTTTTCGGTTGGATTGCCACATTTTCTTGTCTATTTCCTGCATTTGAGCAAGCATGTTTTCCAAGCGCGGAAAATGAACGTCGGCCGCTTCCCGCAGGAATTCTTTATTGCCGTTGACATATGCGGGAACCAGACGCTCGGCGAGGAAGGTCTTTAATGCCAGCAAGGAGAACATCTGATAGGCCTGTTGGTACAGGTTTTGCCATCTGTCACCGGAATGTATATACGCTTTGAGCCGTTTGGCATATTGTTCGTAATGATCGGAAAGGGGATTGTCAAATAAACGTTTGTCCAGAAGTCCTTCCATGGGATCGTTCCAGAGAACTTTTTTCCCCATGAATCGCTCGCCGAAGGTTTTGTATTCCACCCCTTCCTGGAATCGGTTTTGGTACTGGGTCATATCCCAGAAGGCCTCAAAAGAGGCGCCGGTGCAGGCTTCAAAACGGGCTTTGACCTCTTCGTCGGAATACCCGTCCCGATAGCACATTTCCGCGGTGTATTGGAGTCCTAACAGGGGGGCGAAGGGATCGCATTCATGGCCGTCGTTGCCCCAGATGGTCATCATGAATTCTTTCACGCCCTTTGCCTTGCAGGCTTTAACGGCAAGTTCAGTGTTTTCCACCGCATAGTGAAGCTCGGGATAGTGTCCTTGCCAGGTCCATAAACCGCCGGCAAAAATGATGGGTCTGTTCATTTCCTTACACTTATCCAGCATATAGTCGTCACAGCCCTTGGATTCACCGTAATGCCAGTAAACCAGTTCCACATGGGCAGGAATCTTTTCTTTGACTTCATCGGAAATCACAATGTTTGGATCATAAAATGCAAGTCCGGAGGAGGAACACACCCGGAAGAACATGTCACACCACATCATGGCACGCAGACCTAATTTGTCCACAATGTTCATGACACGGTTCAAATGGTCGATGAAAATTTTAAAGGTAGGGGTGAACCCGTTTTTCTTCAAATACTGACCCAAGCCTAAATCCCAAGCTTCATCCATACCGATGTGAATGCGCTTGGAGCGGAAGGGGGCACTGGCGGCTTTCATCATTTGTTCAATGAATTCATATGTTTTTTCACTGCCGGCTAATAATACCTGGGGAGTATCTTTCACCGAGCCGGCTTCACCCCAGCGGAGGTACTGCGCCATATGTCCCATGGCCTGGACACAGGGGATCATTTCAATGCCCAGCATATCGGCATAGTCGTCACAGGCTTTCAATTCCTCATAGGTATAACGGCCCCGCATGTATCCAAAATACGGGCGGCCGGGAATTTCATAGGTTTCTTCGGTATACATCATGATCATGTTGTATCCCATGAGAGCAAGAAAACCGGTGAAATCTTGGATGGCTTCCACTGTCATCACCGCGTTTCGGGAAGCGTCGATCATCACGCTGACGGTTTCAAACGCAGGCGTTTCCCGGATGGAAAAATCTTTACCGCCATGCTGTACCAAAAGACTCAACGCGCGGAAAAAGAGATGTTTCTTTTCAAATACCAAGTTAGCTTTTCCGTTTTCTTGAGAAACAGAAATGCCGCTACCATAGTTGGCTTCCACAGGTAAACCATCTGCGGACAGTTCAATTTTTAACTTTGGGGCGATTGCTGTAAGGCCTTCACGCAATTCTTCCGGAAGGGATGTAAAATGTAGTTTCATCGTGTACCTCCAAAATGTATGAATCTACAAAACATGGTATCATCTCCCATGAAAAAAAGCAAGCGTATTGGGATAAATTTACGGTATTTTAGATATGAATCACATATGTTTTTGTAAAAAAGAAAAAACTCCTTTGTTTTATAAAGAGATCGGACTATTTTGACGTGATTTTTTCCAGAAAGGAGCTGAATAAATTCAGTTGTTAAAAATGTACAAAAATTTTATTTGACATTTGGTTAAAAAGATGATATCCTGGAATTGAAAAATGTATTGGAGGACACTGGTATGCTTTATATGATCGATACTGCCAACACGGATTCCATTCGTCGCTGTGTGGATACATTCCCGATTGACGGGGTGACCACCAACCCCACCCTTGTTGCAAAAGAGAAAACGTCTTTTTTGTCGTTAACGCAGACCATTCGGCAGATTATCGGAGACGAAAGAATGCTGCATATTCAGGTCACCGCCAACGAGTTTGAAAAGATCGTCCAAGAGGCAAAAGAACTTCAAAACTTTCTGGGTGGGAATTTATATATCAAAATTCCAATATCCAAAGAGGGACTACAAGCCGCCATGGCATTAAAACGCATGGGCATGAAGGTGACCATGACCGCCATTTTTACCCAGCAGCAGGCGTTGATGGCCGCCAAAGCTGGCGCGGATTTTGTGGCACCCTATGTAAACCGCTTAGATAACATTGTGTCTGACGGGGTCAACGTGGTGTCTGAAATCGTGGAGTTGTTCAACTATTATCAAATATCATCCAAAGTTCTTGCCGCCAGTTTTAAAAATGTAGAGCAGGTTCATAAAACTTCCATGGCCGGCGCCCATGCGGTGACCGTCAACCCCGAAATTCTGGAATCCCTGATTTATCACCCATTAACTTTCTGCGCCATAGACGATTTTACGGCAGACTGGAAAACCGCGTACGGCAACCAAACGATTCTAAATATGTTTCGGCAATAAAGATCATGACCGCCTTTTGGCGGTCATGATCTTTATGCTTCGGAAGATATCATTTCAACAACGGGGGAGGCCAGAATGCCGGTTGGACGCACCTGATATTCATAGCTCCAGTTTTCTCCGGTGGTATACCACATGGCGGGAGAACAGTAGGTGATGGCAGGGTTGGCGTTGTGCAGGGCGCCAAAGGTGTTATAGCGGTTTCCGAAATACTTGATCTCCAGAATGTGTTTTCCTGCTTTGACCCCCTTGATGGAGAGGCGGTAGGGAGAGTAGACGATATGGCCTTGTTCCTTGCCGTCCAAATAGACTTTCAGTAAGGCACCCCGATAGTGATTGGCACGGACCGCCAGATCACAATCAGGCACTTCTATGGGCATGGTATAAGTTAGATTCCCACCGTAGAAGGGCATGCCTTGGGATGTGATGGACGAAAAACCAAGGGTACGGGTGGGAGGCAGAACAGTTTTTTCACAACCTCGAAGCGATACGTCAAAATCACCCAGCAAATAGCAATATTCCGTGGAAATGCGTTCGGTGAGGGGAAAGATGAGCTCCAACAGGTTTTCCCCTTTTTTCAAGGGGGGCAAGGAGAGGGTTTTGTTATCCATGTCGACAAAATATCCCTCATATATAACGGGGAATGGTTCGCCGTTGAGCGTACCCGAAAGGAGTTCTTCACATGCCAAACGGGGGGAAGCCACTTCGCATTGAGAGGGGATGACAAAACGAACTGTCACCGTATTTCGCACCGGATTATCGGGGATGACCCAAGGCTGTGCGCCGTCTCCGTCCGCCCCGGGAAAACCGAGGATTTTTCTGCAAGCCAAATCGATGCGGAGCAGTTCTTCTTCCGGCTGCCAATCCCCGTCATTTAATTTCCACTGTCCCAAGTCCAGAATATATACGTTGTCTTCTTCCCGTGTGTAGGAAACAGGTTGCTTCCATTCTATCCGGCCAATCACGGGACGGGGGGTGGCGGGGGCGGCAAATACCTTGTCTGTTTTGCCCGGATTCAACCGGAAGAGGATGCTGTCATGGCCATGGATGAGATAGGGAATCACCGTATTGCCGTTTTGATAAAGGCAGGGAAATTCCGCGATGTTTCCGGTCAGGGTATCATAAAGAACGGGTGTATGTTCTCCTTGGATGGTGATCTGTATGTGGCGGGGGGGGATGACTTCCTTATGAGGAGGTTTTTTTCCGTTGGCAATAAAAACCCAGTGATGATTCCCGTCCCGGCGTAGCTGGTAAAGGTATTGGTTTGCGGGCATACCGTTGGTCTGCCGGATGGAAATGACTTTTTCCGGTTCTACTTCTTGCATGATGGATGTGTGAGTAAAGGGAATGGTTATGCAGCGGGAAGCCAGTTTTTTGGCTCTATCGGAGGGAAGGGCATTTTCAAGAAAGGGAATTTCCCCGGCGAATATGATTTTTCCGCCCCGGGAAGCAAAGGATTCCAAGGCGTCCAATGTGGTGGAACGGATGGTTTTCATGGGGGGAAGAAGAATGATCTCGTAAGACATTTCACCCACCGTAAAGCCTTTGCCTTCTTTGTATAAGGAGGGTAAAATGGATTCGCTAATAAAATCAAAATCATTTTGACTGTATAGCAGCCATTCGGTGATCTTTTCAAAGTTGTGTTCCATTTCATCTTTCAGTTCCCCGCTGGATTGGGTATCCCCGTGAGCCAGCCAGAAAGATTCGATGGGGTGAATCACCCCTAGCTTCACCACCGGTTTACCCCGGGTCATGACGGTGTTGATTCGGGCAAAATGGTCTTCCACATACGCATATTCTTTATACCAGGGAGATTGGTAGCCGATGCAGGCGGGATAGTCTCGTTTGGCGGATCCTTTCATGGAAGCCCAGGTTAAATGGTGGACACGAATGGAAACGCCCAGTGCCGCCTGCCAGTCGCCCTGAAATTTATGTCCCCGAAAATCATAATCCCAGTCGGTGACACCGTACAGTTCCGACAGCATGCCCTCTCTGCCGTATTGATGGACAGCGGACTGACACTGTTTGGCGGTGGTAAGCTCCATGCGTTCGCAGAGAATATCAATTCCCGGCAGCTGAAAACCCCGGTATGCACGCATGGTTTCCCCAATAGAACGAGTCTGGCTGCCTAAACTGAATTCATCCATCATGTGTCCTGTCAAAGGCAGGTTGTTATTTTCACACCACTGATAGCAGTTATCCATAAATGCCAGGTTAAAGCGTTCGCATACATGATCGTGGAACAAATACCGGGGACGGGAGAATGGGGTGCCGGGTATATTGTAATACAGTTGTGGGAGAATGTCCTTCAATGTATAGCCAGTGGCTGCTTTATAAGTTTCGGGCAGGTCCGTAGTCCAGGGTGCATAAGCCGTTTGAGAGGAAAAAGGTGTGGGCAAACACACAAAAGGACGGAACAGGGGTTCGTCGGTGAAAATGGCGGGATGGGTGGTCCCGAATTTGTTCCCAACATGCTTTTTATAGGTTTCATAGGTAATGTCAATGAATGCATCCATCGCCTCTTTGGATAAGGTATCCACATGGGTTTGAAAATTATAACGGGGTGAAGGCTGGGTTGCCATGATGTAGGCATAGCGTTTTTTGCCCATGGCAACATCGTTTTCATCGATAATTTTACAGGAGATCATTTCCCCTTTGTCATTGAGAACAATGTCATAACAAGCAAACAGATACGTCTTGCCCTTTTGGATGGCTTCTTCTTTGGGAAGAGCTTCCATTTTTTGTTCGGTAAACACCAAGGATTTTTGACGGTACACGGGGTTTTTGGTCACCAGTCCCCCGGCAAATCCGGAAGGCCAGCGGTCTTCGTCATACAGCCATGCCAACATGCCTTCTTTTTCAGCTATTTCTTGGCATACACGGATCAACGCCATGAATTCATCGGATAAATAGGGCGTATACAGGCCGGAACGGGGATGCATGTGGAATCCCCCCAGACCCATGGCCTTCATATCCTTAATTTCTTTTTCCAAAAGTTCTTTAGTCAAAACACAGTTCCATGCCCAGAATGGCGCACCTCTGTATTCGCAAGTGGGATTTTGAAAAAGCAAGGGAGATATTTGTTTTTCTTGATTTTTTGGGTACAACATGCGATCGCCTCCTTGCTTTTCATTATATCTCCATGGTATGATAAATCAACGGTGTGTTTTTATGATTTGGGGGTATATTTTATGAAAATTTTAGAAGGGCATATTAAAAAAGAAGAAAACATCGGCATCCAAATTTGTAATTCACCCCGATCCCCATCCCACGGCCATGCTTTTCTGGAAATGGTTTATATCATGGAAAAATCCGGGGAAAGCTGGGTGGATGGGAACAAAACCATTGTCCATCCGGGGGATTATTTTTTGGTGGACTACGGTTCCACCCATGCCTACGCCGCGCTGGAGGGAAATACCTTTCCCATCTATAATTGTTTATTTGAACCGGAATTCATCGACCGTTCTTTGGCGGGCTGCAAACATTTACAGCAGTTGTTAAATCATTATCTCATTCGATTTCGGGACGAAATGCTCCACGGCAATCCAGCCAGGCACGTTTTTCATGATGAAGACGGGCAAATTGGGCGAATACTCAACAAAATGAAAAATGAGTTTGACAAGAAAAAACCGGGATATCTGGAAATTCTTCGTGCCAATCTCATAGAAATTCTGATTCTTACCATGCGCCAAATCAGTTTGATGGATGCAAACAGGCAGTACGAGCGGTATGCCGCCTATGTGCAAAAATATGTACGGGAACAGTATATGCATAAAATCACGTTGGGGGATGCCGCCAAAGAGCTACATGTTTCCTTACCCTATTTAAGCATGGTTTTTTCTCGGGAAACGGGGTGTTCCTTTTCCTCTTATGTGCAAAAAATCCGTATTGAGCAAAGCTGCCGGCTTCTTGCCAATACCCGGGATAAGATCATTGATATTGCTTTGGCTGTGGGTTATTCGGATGTGAAGTTTTTTTATACGGTGTTTAAAAGACAAGTAAAAATGTCCCCCCTGCAGTTTAGAAAAACCATCCGAAGGGAGAACATATTACCGTAAGTGTATCATAGTACCGACTTATGAAATTATAGAAGCAATTCGGTATACAACGAAAGCGGTGATCCATGCCACCATGCATTGGAAAACGACCATCCCAAAGGTTTTCATGCCAGAATGCAGTTCTTTTTTCATGGTTGCCACGGCGGCGACACAGGGGGTATACAACAACGTGAAGGTGAGGAAGGACAAAGCGGTTAGGGGGGTAAACAAAGAAGGGAGGGAGAGGTTTCCCAGTAATACGTTCAGGGTGCTGACCACCGCTTCTTTGGCAGTAAAACCGCTGATAAGGGCGGTGGCAATTCGCCAGTCTCCGAATCCCAGGGGGACAAAGAGGGGAGAGATCCATTTCCCCAGTACTGCTAGAATGCTGTTTGCGCTGTCATGGACCAGATTCAGCCGAATGTCAAAGGATTGCAAAAACCAAATGATGACAGTGGCAAGAAAAATCACCGTAAAGGCTTTTTGCAAAAAACTCCTAGCTTTTTCCCACATTAATATCAACGTGGATTTCAAAGAGGGCAGACGGTAAGGGGGCAGTTCCATGACAAAGGGAATGGGTTTGCCCTGAAACAGGGTTTTCTTAGTGAGCAGCGCCACCAATACCGCCACCACCATGCCGCCGAAATACAATCCCGTCATGACCAAAGCGGCGTAACGGGGAAAAAAAGAGGCGCAGAATAGGGTATAAATGGGAATTTTAGCGGTGCAACTCATATAGGGAATTAACAGAATGGTTAGCTTTTTGTCCCGTTCCGAGGAGAGGGTGCGGGTCGCCATGATGGCAGGGACCGAACAGCCGAACCCCAAGAGCATGGGGACGAAGCTTTTGCCCGACAGCCCGATTTTCCGTAATAGTTTATCCATGAAAAACGCCACTCGCGCCATGTATCCCGTATCTTCCAGCAGAGAGAGAAAGAAGAACAGCACCACGACGAGGGGGAGGAAACTGAGTACACTGCCCACGCCCGTAAAGATACCATCGATCACCAGTCCTTGCATCACGGGGTTAATATGAAAATCGGTCAATACGGCGTCCACCCAACCCGTCAAAGCATCGATACCCAATGAAAGCCAGCTCGAGAGGGTGTTGCCGATCCATCCGAAAGTGAGAAAGAATACGGTAAACATGATGAGAATGAACAGGGGGATGGCGAGAAATCGGTGGGTTAACACGTGATCCATGCGGTCGCTGCGTAGTTTTTCTTTGCTGATTTTGGGCTTTTTCACCGTATCTTTACAGATTTTTTCTATAAAGGCATAGCGCATGTCGGCGATGGCTTCATTCCGATCAAATCCCGTTTCCCGTTCCATTTCGATAACCGCATGCTCGATGAGTTCGATTTTGTTGGCATTGATACCCAGTCGGGATGCCATTTCATCTTCCCCTTCGATGAGGTGAATGGCGGCAAAACGGCGGGATATCCCTGCTTTGCGGGCGTGATGCTCCACAATATGGGTAACGGCGTGGATACAGCGATGGACAGGTCCGTCATCGCAGATATCCCATTTTGAGGGGAATATTTTTTCCGATCCCACAAAGACGGCACGGTCCATCAGTTCGCTGATACCTTCGTTGTTGATGGCGGAAATGGGGACGATGGGGATTCCCAAAGCCCGGGACAACTCCCGGATATTCACCGTTCCCCCGTTGTTGCGCACTTCGTCCATCATATTCAGTGCTAACACCATGGGAATGCCCAGTTCCATCAATTGCAGTGTCAAATATAAATTGCGTTCCAAATTGGTGGCGTCGGCAATGTTGATGATGGCATCGGGTTTATGGTTGAGAATAAAATCACGGGTCACGATTTCTTCACCGGAAAAGGGGCGTAAGGAATATATCCCCGGTAAATCCACGATTTTTATTTTTCTATCGTTCTTTAAGAAACCTGTTTTGCTTTCCACTGTCACGCCGGGAAAGTTGCCAACATGCTGATTGGATCCGGTTAGTGCGTTGAACAAGGTGGTTTTTCCGGAGTTTTGATTGCCTACCAAAGCAAGTATCATTGTTTGATCACCTCGATTTGCATGGCATCTTCTTCCCGTATTGTCAGGGTATACCCTCGTAACGTCAACACAATGGGATCGCCCAAAGGGGCTCTTTTCACCATGGTAAAAGCCGTTTTGGAAATCAGTCCCATATCCAAAAGCCGCAAACGCAGAGGTCCCTGCCCCCCCACACGTATAATCAATCCCCGTTCGCCCGGAGACAGTTCATTGAGCGTCATATTTTATCTCCCGCCTGTGTAGTGTTATGAACACAAACATGTTAGCATTGACTAACAACTTTGTCAAGTAGTCTCTTTGCATCATTGTATGCTGCCTTATGGCATCAAATGAAGGTGATTTGAGTCTGTTATCCTTGTTATGTAAAAAAACAAATTTCGATGATCTTTTTAGTTGATTTTTCCAGTAAATGCGGTATAATGATAAATAAGAGGAAGGTGATTGAGTTGGAAAAGAAGTTTGCCAATCTGCATGTTCATTCCACCCATTCCGACGGTGCTTTTTCGCCCAAGGAACTGGTACGTCTCGCTAAGGAAGAAGGGTACGGCGCTGTGGCGATGACCGATCATGATACCGCCACGGGATGCGATGAATTGAAAGAAGAAGCTGCCGCTGCGGGGCTGATGTCTGTCATGGGAGTGGAATTTTCCTGCACTGCGCCCGAATTGAACGCCAATTTCCATATGGTGGGGTTTGATTTTGATCCCAATGAACCGACGATGAAAGATTTCTTGCGTTATTTGAGCGAGAAAGAAACATATATCACCAAACTGCAATTTGATTCCGCCATGGAGCGGGGAACGCTGACCCATATAACCTGGGATGAAGTGGTGGAAGCCAATCCGGGCCTGACCTGGTTCTGCAATGAACCCGTGTTCAGAACCCTCATCGCCAAGGGATTGAAAACCATGCTGGACTATCCGGAATTTTTCAAGGATTTCCGCCGTCCTTTCCCCACGCCATATCAAACCCCTACGGCAAAAGAAACCATTGCAAACATCCGCCGTGCCGGCGGCGTACCCATTTTAGCCCATGGGCAGCATGTATTGGATCGTGTTCCTGCTTTGATGTCCTATGGCTTGATGGGTCTGGAAGTGTCCCATCACATGCTATCCGAAAGCAATGAAACCGAATCTGCCAACGAGATTGCCGCGCAGTACGGGCTGTATCGCTCCGGCGGCTCTGATCACCACGGCATCATGGGCGGTCAGCAGCTTCGTTACCCCAAAGGGCAAAATCCCTTTGAAACCAAATTCTTGGAATACGGTGTATCCGAAACATATTTTATGGAGATTTATCATCGCACGCGAGGATAGTATGAGGGGTATCACAGTGCTCTCCTTTGCTTACCATTAAAGCGGGTGGCCAACAGCATTACTCCCACTACCGGCTGTATCCAGTGGACATGTTACCGGAAAACAAAGTTACGAAAATCAAAAAAGCCATTCTTCCGAATGTTTTTTACAGTTCAAGGGAAAAATATGATTGCCAATTACCATACTCACACATACCGCTGCGGTCACGGGATCGGAACGGAAAAAGAATATATCGAAGCCGCCATTCAAGCGGGGATCCGGATTCTGGGTTTCAGCGAACATGCCCCCTATTGGTTTGGGGATACGGGGCATTATTCCCGCTTTCGCATGCCGGTCCACGACGGGGAAAACTATGTGAACACGCTCCTTTCCCTGCGAAAAGAGTATGCAAACGACATTGAAATTTTCATTGGGTTTGAGGCGGAGTATTACCCCTTGTTTTTTCAGGGGTTTTTAGAAAAAATTTGTCCTCTTGCGTATGATTATTTGATTTTAGGTCAGCATTTTACCGGCAACGAAATCGGTGAAATCTATACGGGAACACCATCGCCAGGCGGAAAAGAGCGGCTTCAAACCTACGTCAATCAATGTCTGGAAGGAATGAAAACAGGCAAGTTTTCCTATCTTGCTCATCCAGATCTGATTCAGACCAATGTAAAAAGCTCGGTTTTGCGGGGGGAGCTGGTGCGTTTGTGTCAGGGTGTCAAAGAGTTGGGTTATCCCGTGGAAATTAACTTTTTGGGAATGCGGGATCATCGAGCCTACCCCACTGTAGAATTGTATCAAGCCGCCGCCGAAACCGGATGTGATGTGATTTTCGGTGTGGATGCCCATTCTCCGGATGTGTTTTTGGATCAAAACACCTTGAAAAGAGCGCGTAAAATTGTGAATGCCTATGGATTACACCTGGTGAAAACCTTACAAATTCGCAATGCGGAAGAAGAAATGCCGAAGCAATGTCATAGAATGAATAACCATGACAATGCGCCATACAATGCAAGTGCTTGCAATGAATAAAATCCCGTTTTGCGGGATTTTTTTATATGCAGATGCGGGATTTTTTTATATGCTGACATCGGTTGACAAAGCCTGCGGATATTCGGTATAATGGATGAGAATTGGAGTGATTGTGTGCAAAAATATATTTTTTTTGATTTAGACGGAACCTTGTTGAATACAAGGGAGGGGATTACCACCGGCATTTCCATGGCGCTGAAGAAGGGATTTGGCATAGAAGAAAAGCCGGAGAATCTTTGTCATTTCATAGGACCGCCGTTGAAAAGGCAGTTTATGGAAAGTTATGGATTCACAGAAGAACAGGCACTCTATGCCCTGAAAGTGTATCGGCAGTATTATTCGACCACCGGTTTATATCTCAACGTGCCTTATGACGGAATTTTTAAGACAGCCGAACGGCTGAAAAACAGCGGGTATATTTTGGCGGTCGCCACGTCTAAACCGACGGTGTATTCGTTGCAGATGCTGGAAAAACACGGCGTATTGTCTTTGTTTCAGGTGGTTTCCGGCTGTAATCTGGACGGGACCCGTGAAACCAAAATCGAGGTCATCCGGCATGCCATGGAAAAACTGGATATTTGTGACCCGAAACAGGTTGTGATGGTGGGGGACCGAAAGTTTGATATATGGGGCGGTAAAGAAGCGGGTATGACCACCGTCGGGGTGACATACGGATTTGGTTCCAGAGAAGAACTGGAAAAAGCCGGCGCGGATTTCATTTGCTCTGATGCCACGGAATTGAGCGGGTACTTTATTAAATAAGGTGTAATATGGATTGGTTGAAGTTGTATCAGGTCATTCATATGCGCTATATGGATCCCAGACCCAAGCCGTTGCGAAACCATTCTTATTATCAGATGGTGTATGTTTTAGATGGTGAAGGGGGCATTTTGTTTCAAGACAGAAACGAAGTGCTAAAAAAAGGGGATTTTTTTCTGATTTTGATGGATGAATATCATCTGGTATACGGCTGCGACATGATGACCTTTGAAATCAAGTTCTATGTGGGCGATGAAAAACTCATTTCCATGTTGAACGGCGCGGGAAGGCTTGTCAAGGACAAGGGAAAAAAACTGCGTAGAATAACGGAACGGATCGAATGCGAAATCCAGCGCAAAGAAATGTTTTTCAATGAAATGACTTTATTGGAAGTCTGCAAAATGATCTATACCTTTCTTCAATATTGCTATGGAGATGGGGATGTCCCCAAACAGGAAGAAACCCAAGGGAAAGAAGAAAACAATTTGTTTGGAGGTGTGATCGAATATATCCAGGCGCATTTCCATGAAACTATTGTTATGGACGAGTTGGTGGCGCTTTCCTGCGAAAGCAAATCGGGATTTTACCATAAATTCCGCGCCAGCTACGGCGTATCCCCTTTGCAGTATATCAACGGGGTCAGGCTCAAAAAAGCAAGAGAGCTTTTGGCTCAAAGCGACATGACCATCGGAGAGATTGCCTTGGCTTGCGGGTTCGGGTCTAATCATTATTTTTCCCGCTACTTTACCAAAACCGAAGGGATCACCCCCCGGGAATACAGACTGATTAAAGGGGGCGTGTATTGTTACAATTTGGAAGATATACCGTAAAAGCCGCGTTCGGGATGAACGCGGTTTTTTTAAAAAAGTGATAGTAGGGGTTCAACTGATTCAATCTGCCGGGGCGGTTTCCGGTTTGGTGGAGGGGGTATCTTCCGGTGGGAATTTTCTTAACTTCCACCATTTCCTTCTATATACTCTTATTTCTCTTGTCAAACGAAAAATCGCTATATTCCCCTTTCGTGTTTGAATGGAACGCCAAATCACCCGATTCAAACCATGGTTATGACAACCGCGTTTGTTACAAAATCGGTTATTTTTTGCCGTTCGATTGTAGAAATGTGCAAATAATTTGGAAGACAAGACAAACAAGCACTTGCATTATGTAATTATTTCATATATTATGGGTCTGAAGGTTTTGAATTTGGAGGTAAAAAAATGAAAAAACCAACCACTGCCATCATCGTCGGCGCCGGTCACAGAGGATTGTGCTATGCAAAACTTGCTTTATCCATGCCTGAAAAACTCAAAATCGTGGGCGTTGCCGAACCGGATCCCGTGCGTCGTGCCAATGCGGTCAAACTGTTTTCCATTCCCGAAGAAGGCGTGTTTGAACGGTCAGAAGAATTGTATGATCGTCCTCCCTTGGCAGACATGATCATCAACGGTACCATGGATTCCTTACATGTGAAAACCACCATTCCCCTATTGAAAGCAGGCTATCATGTGCTGCTGGAAAAACCCTTCGCCATCAACGAAGCGGAAATGTGGGAATTATATAAAGCCAATCAGAGGTATCAACGTCATGTGAACATCTGCCATGTGCTTCGCTATGCGCCGTTTTATGCTGCCATCAAAAAGAAAGTGATGGAGGGTGAAATCGGCGACATCATCAACATCCAGTTGACGGAACATGTATCCTACCATCATTTGATGGCAGCCTTCGTCCGTGGAAAGTGGGGCAATCAGTATGTGTGCGGCGCGCCCATGCTCCTTGCCAAGTGCTGCCATGATATGGATTTGATGATGTGGCTGATGGATCAAGACGAGCCCGTTCAGGTGGCAAGCTTTGGATCGGATTTCCAATTTGCCCCCGAAAAGACCCCTCCCCGGGCAGGCACACGGTGTACGGTGGATTGTCCCATCGAAGCCGAATGCCCCCAATCGGCGAAAAAATATTTCCTGGACTATCCCGAACGCTGGAAAGCGTATGCCTGGGAATGTCTCGAATACCTGGGCGAGCCTACCCTGGAAGACAAAATCAAATCCATTGCTACCGACAACCCCTATGGTCTGTGCGCCTGGAAATGTAACCATGATAACGTAGATCATCAGTCCGTATTGGTCAATTTTGCCAGCGGTGCGACCTGCTCCCTGAATATGATTGGCGGTTCTCCCGCAGGCGAACGAAAAATCCATATCATCGGCACCAAAGGTGATATCTACGGTACCTTTGATACCTCAAAATTTGTTATCCGAAAGATTGTGCAGACCTATCCCCAAAACTTCTCTTCCGAAACGGTGGATGTGAAAGAAACCGGGGATATGACTGGTCTGACCGGCGGTCACGGCGGCGGTGATTTGCGTCTTGCCTTGGATTATGTCAACTTGCTGCAGGGTGAAAAACCCTCCTATTCCTGCACCTCTTTAGAAGATTCCATCAAGAGCCATTTGGCGGTATTCTGCGCCGAAGAAGCCAGAAAAGAAAGCAAAGTCGTTTCCCTGAGGGAGCGGTTCCATATGAATCAATAGGAGTCGGATATGTATATACGTTCTGCCTCTTCCCGATATGAGCGGGAACCCTTGCTGGCACCCTTTGGCTTCAAAGGGGGATATATCAGTGAACTTTGGCAGATCATCTCCCGACTGAAAACAGATCAGGTATCTGCCATGGGTCTGGGGCTGCAAAGTGTGTTATGGTCGGATGCGGAAATATTTGCTTCCTATACCCAGGACGAAGGCAATGAAAAAATGTATGCCATCACAACATATGCCTTGTCTGCTTTGGAAGGCAATTGTTTTCAAACCCCTTGGGAAGCGCTGGGTGCCATCAAGGAAGCCTGCGTGGACTACGGAAAGCATATCACCGGCAGACCCAACATGCGTACCACCTTTACCCTCAACGGGCTGGTGAGTGTGGACAATGCCCTATGGCAGGCATACGGACGGGAAAAGAACACCGAGGATTTTTTGTCCCTGGTGCCAGATGAAGTGCGGCCTGCTTTATCTTACAAACATGAAAAACTGGGGAATATCCCTCTGATTACCTATGGTTTGTCGGAAAGAGAGATCCGCAAACTGCTGGATGACGGCGCGTTTTTCTTAAAAATTAAAATTGGCTGTGATCCGGATAAAGACGGGGACAGAGAAAAAATGCTTTCGTGGGATCGGCAGCGCATGACCCAAATTCATGCCATTGCATCGGAGTATACCACTCCATATACCGAATCGGGGAACATTGCCTATTATCTGGATGCCAACGGCAGATATGATTCCAAAGAACGGCTGTATCAATTCATCGAACATATGGAGAAAATCGGTGCTGCCAAAGAAACGGTGATTTTGGAAGAGCCGTTTGAAGAAACCAATCTTACAGACGTTTCGGATATTCCTATGCGCCTGGCTACCGATGAATCCGCCCATGGCGTGAAAGACGCCATGGAACGGATTGATTTGGGATATAAAGCCATCGCTCTCAAACCGATTGCCAAAACCATGTCGGAATCCTTATGGATCCTCCTCGCGGCAAGCAAGCGGAACATCCCCTGTTTTTGTGCGGATTTGACGGTGAATCCTTTGATGGTGGAATGGAATAAAAATGTGGCTGCTCGAATTGCTCCGCTGCCGGGTATTAAAATCGGCGTGCTCGAATCCAACGGAAAACAAAATTATGTTCATTGGGATCGTTTGAAAACTTTTCATCCCCTGGCAGACAAATTATTTGCAAAGGAAATCAAAGGTATTTATACGTTGAACGAAGAGTTTTATCACACTTCAGGTGGAATTTTCCGCATTGTGGATGCGTATGAAAGTGAGGCACAGATATGACTTGTTACGCCATTTTGGAAGAAAGTGTTTTAAAAGTCGGCAACACCTTACTTGAACGGCAATATGATTTGTCGGAGGGTGAACCCCGGCATAAAGCATTGATCAACAAACAAACGGGGTATCGGTGGGAAGGCTCTCAGCCTGTGGTGATGCAGGTATGCGGGTTCTCTGGCAAAGGCCTGACACCGAGGCTTTCCACGCTCATTTCCGATTCCAACGGCTGTTCTTTGCCTCATTTGGAAGCTATGCTGGAGTATGACAACGGCCTGTTGGAAGTGCGGCTGGTATTGACGGTGTATGAAGATTCCCCCTTCATTTCTTCTCAGATTTTTATTCGGAAAAAAGAAGGGGTGGAATCCTATTCCTTTGATCCCACCCAAGCGGATGTCGTGGAGGTCGTGGGACTGTATGAGCCTCATATGCGGCTTGACAGAGTGACCTTTGTGGACAAAAGCGACTATAACGACACATTGGTGACAAGGGATCACGAGATTCTCTATGCCAGAATGCATACCGATCGGGAAGGACAGATGTTTTTGCTGTCTCCCGTTTTGCACGAGGAAAAACTTCTTTTGGTGAAAGAAGCTCCTTGTAAAGCAGGTTGTTTTAACCGCATCCGTCCCGAGTTTGGGTGCGCGCCCAAAAAGCAAGCGGCCTTATACGGCAGCGGAGTCACCGCCCATGATTTGTCCTCCGCGTATTTTGTACCCTGTTACGGCGCTACCGTAGGAGTAGGATTTAATACGGATCTGTTCCGTGCCTACCGCGCCCATTACGGGAAGGTCTATGCTGGGGATATTCGGCGGAATTTGTTTACCATGTCCAATACCTGGGGCGATCGCAGCGCAGACAAAGCCTTGTGCGAAGCCTTCATGATCAAAGAAGGACAATGCGCCCTGGAAATGGGTGTAGAGCTCATACAGTTGGATGACGGTTGGCAAACCGGCCTTTCCAGCGGATCTGCCTTCAAAAAAGGCGTGAAAGTATGGAATTCCGGTTTTTATCGGGAATATGAGGATTTCTGGAAAATCCATGAAAAGAAGTTCCCCAACGGTTTTGACCCCTTCCGCAGCGACGCGTATGATTTGGGTATTTGGTTCAGTTTAGACGGCGATAACGATTATGCACAATGGGAAATCGATGCCGAAAAAATGCTGGAACTTCATAAACAATACAATGTTACCCATTTTAAAATCGACGGCATCACGTTGTTAAACAAACGGGCGGAATGGCGTTTTCTGCAATTTTTTCAGAGATTGATCAAAGAAAGTCATGGAAAAGTATCCTTCAATATGGATATCACCAACGGAGTACGTTTGGGATATTTGTATGAAAAGCAGTTGGGTACCTTGTTCGTTGAAAACCGCTATACCGATACGGGAGCCTATTATCCTCATGCAACCCTGCGGAATCTTTGGATGCTGTCTACATATATCCCTACCCGCAAAATGCAGTTTGAAGTGCTCAATCCCCGTCGGAACCGTAAGTTGTATGGAAATGATCCCATTGCCCCTGTAAAATACGATGCGGATTATCTCTTTGCATCGGTGATGGTTTCCAACCCTTTGATCTGGATGGAAATGCAGCATCTAAACCGCAAAGACAAAGAAGCCATCGGGAACATTGTTCAAATCTGGAAGAAAGAGCGCAAAGCCATTTTCCAGGGTGAAGTCATACCCATAGGGGAGGAACCTTCCGGGGTATCCAAAACCGGTTTTCAGGTAAAAACTGGGGAAAACAGCGGCTATTTTCTTGTTTTCCGGGAGTATTGCCCCCAATCTTCTTTTTCAATCCCTGTGGAAGCGGATCAAGGAGAGTACGAATTGGTGTTGTTATCCACCAACGCGGGAGCTGCCCGCGGAAAACTGCAAAATGGTCAGTTAAAGGTGCATATCAGTAAGAAGCTTGGTTACATATTTTTTAAATATGATAAAAAACAATAGGGGAACAATGGATGGGTGTAAAATCTTTGCGTGAAAGGATGAAAAAAATATGAAAATAGCCATATTGGCCAAAACTGCCCAAAGAACCAACGTATTTGATGATACATACTTTGACAGGATGAGAAAACACGGTGAATTATCCATTTTTAATCAAGATGATTTCAATGACAGAGCCTACCTTTTGGATGTTTGCCGGGGTGCCAATGTGATCATTACCACTTGGGGTACGCCCAAATTGGAAAAAGATATTTTGGAGGTATGCCCCGATTTACAATGTGTGATTCATGCCGCCGGCACGCCCAAGCCTGTGATTACCCCCGAATTGATTGATAAGAAAGTGCGCCTTACAGCGTCCAACATTGCCATCGGTGAAGGGGTTGCCGAAACGGCATTGGCGTTGATGATCGGTGCTTGCAAGAAATTCTTTTGGCTGTGCCAAGATACCGCCAATGGCATGTGGGCGGAAAATAAACCCAAAGTCAAAGATTTTTATGACATCAAAGTCGGCATTGTTTCCGGCGGTATGGTGGGTAGGCACATGGTCAAACTGTTAAAAAATTTCCATGTGGATATTTTGATGTACGATCCCACGTTAACAAAAGAAGAAATCGCCGAAATCGGGGCGGAAAAAGTGGGACTGGATGAAATGATGTCTGTTTGCGATGTGGTCAGCATTCATGCACCTTCCATTCCCGCCACCGACAACATGATCAATCAAGAAAATCTGAAATGGATGAAAGACGGTGCCGTGCTGGTTAACACAGCCCGGGGTTCCATCATCCACGAAGCGGATTTGATCGAAGAACTGAAAAAGGGCAGAATCTACGCTTGTCTAGACGTTACCCTGCCCGAACCGCCTGCCAAAGATAATCCTTTGCGTACCCTTCCCAACGTGGTGCTGACACCTCACATTGCAGGGACCGTTACCAATGGTTTGAAGAGAATCGCCCTTCATGCGTGTGAGGAATTGGATCGGTTTTGTGCCGGAGAACGGATGAAGACCGAAGTGAATTTCGACGAATTGTCCCAAATGGCATAGGAGGATGTTTGATATGGATGAAATGACCATCATATTTCCCACAGAAGAAGAAAAAGTGTTGGCGGCACAGTTATCATTGCGCGCCTGGGAGCCCATTTATGAAGGTTACCGTCAGCAACTGGGTGATGAACTGTTCTCCTTCTATTTTGGTGATTGGAAAGAGAAAAAATATCACGCGGTCTTGTCTGCCATGCAGAAAGGTGCCGTGGCAAAGATGAACGGGCGGATTGTGGGCTTTGTCACTTGGAGCGGCAATGCCGTCAACGGCGAAGGTGTGATGGGTCAAAATGCGGTGGAACCTGGGATGCAGGGGAAAGGTATCGGCGGAAAACTTCATCGATTTGCTCTGGAGCAACTCAAGGAAGAAGGTATGACCCATGTGAAGGTCATGACCGGGGGAGATGATGCCCATGCCTCTGCCCGTCGTGCCTATGAAAAAGCCGGTTTTAAAAAACGGCTTGTCAGCGTTCAGTATTATATGGAACTATAAAACATTCATCATGACGCAAAAAGAATGAACCTGTTTGGGTTCATTCTTTTTGCGTCATGATTTGGATGGTATAAACAGAGTAACTTCAAAATGAATTTCTTTTTCCATGAGGCGGTATTTTTCTTCCAGAATCGGTCCGCAAGAATGGGAACCGATGCCGGATTGTTTATAATCTACCCGAAGGATGACGGCGTTTTCTGGAATACATTCGTTGGTATGTTTGGATTGTTCCAACATATCGGTGGTATAGCGGGATACATTGCACTCAAAGGGTATGTTTCCTTTGAATCCCAAACCTGTTCCGATGGATAAATAGCAAGTACCCCAATGGTTGCCGTGTTCCTGCGGGTAAATGTAGGGAACAAATTCCTGTTCCGCCGTGGATGTATACAAACCTGCTAAAGCGTGGCGGTGTAAGTCTGCATAGGTTTCGGTGGGACCGTAGCCAAAATAGGTAAAGTGGTTCATGGTGACGGGGAGACGCATTTCAAATCCCAGTCTGGGCAGCCAGGGGCAATCTTCCCGTACTATACCATCCAAGGTATAATTGACTTCGCCGTTTGCAAAAATTTCCATGTTCATATTATAGCGGAAATAGGGCATTCTCGATACTCCAGCCAGACTTCCCGACACATAAATATCACCGTCGCGGATCTCGCAAGTATAGGTTTTTCCAAAGGTATGATTGAGATTCTCCGCCGTGCGGGAACGGGTGTTGCTCCATTTGGCTGCCATTTGCCTGCCGTCGTTATCGGTGGGAGCGCGGTAGGAAGTCAACTTGATGGGGGATATCAGGTGTTCTTCCCCATGGATCACCAGGCTATCAAAGTTACCGTACAGTTTGGAGAAACGATAGCTGAAATGTTCCCCTTTTGCATAAATGGAAAACGCATCCTCGGTCAGAATGGCTTTTTCTCCCTTTCCTTTGGCACATCGCCTCCTGACGGACAGTGTATGCTGGCATTTGGCCACTTCATATCCGCTTGGATCCTGCAGGGTGATGGTCAGAAAACAGCCGTGCAAACAAGTATCCGGCAAGTCAAGAGAAAGGGGGAGAGACTGCGTTTGGCGGGGGGCTACCGACAGGACTGTCTGTCCACTTTGGGTTTTGATCCCATCTACTTCCAGAAACCAGTTGAGAGTATACGCATGCAGATTGGTGAAATCATATCGGTTGGTTACCAGGAGGGTTTTGCCGTCCCATTGGGTATACAGTGGTTGATAGGCTGCCTTGGCTTCCAGAGAACCGGCTTTGAAGCTGCGGTCAGAGAAGGTCAGACCGTCGCTGCAGAAGTTATAGTCATGGGTCAGCTCTTGGGGAAAATCGCCGCCGTATTTTTTTACCTCATCCTGAATAACGGTATGATCGGTCCATTCCCAGATACAACCGCCGGCGCATTTGGAATATCGGTATAAAATTTCCCAATAGTCGCAAACATCTCCCGGACCGTTTCCCATGGCATGGGAATATTCGCACAGAAAGATGGGCATGGAAATATCCGGGTTGTCCACAAATTCCTGCAGCACTGAAAGAGAGGGATACATACGGGAGTATACATCGCTTTGCTTCATATGTTCTCCGCCCCTCCGGCAGGCATCCTCACAGTGAATCAGCCGGGAGGGATCCCTCTGTCGCGCCCAACGGATCATTTCTACCTGGTTTTGCCCATGGCCGCTTTCGTTGCCGGTAGACCACATGATGATGCTGGGTGCGTTTTTATCCCGTTCCACCGCTCGGATCATCCGTTCCACAAAGGCGTCTTTCCAGGCGGGATCCTGGCATGGCCACAGATACTGCTCGTTTGCCACGTCATACCCGGGGGAAGGATTGGTACGGCAGACAAACCCATGGGTTTCGAGATCCGCTTCCAGAATCACGTAAAACCCCAACGCATCGCACAATTCCAGCATCACGGGGGAGGGGGGATAGTGGGATGTACGGATGGTATTGATATGGAGTTTTTTCATTTGCTGCAAATCATAGAGAATATCTTCTTTGGTCATGCACCAGCCGTTGAGGGGATGGGTGTCATGATGGTTGACCCCTTTGAGTTTCACGGGGACGCCGTTGATGAGAAGTTCATATTGCGGGGAAATGCCAATGGTGCGAAAACCGAATTTCTTGCGGATGATTTCCCCTTGATATTCCAAAACAAGGGTATACAAATAGGGTTGTTCCGCATTCCACAATATGGGATTTTCCACCGTAAAGGTCACGGTTTTTTCGCCATATCGGGAGGCCAGAAGTGTTTCCCCGTCAAACAATGACACGTGGGCATTGCCTTCCATATCCACACGAACCATATTGTTTTCGGTGTGGATGAAAAAGTCTTTAATATGTCCCGTGGGGCGGGATAAGAGATATACATCCCGAAAAATACCGTTGAATCGGAAAAAGTCCTGATTTTCCAAATAGCTTTCAGCACACCATTTCAATACGCGGACACGGAGCGTGTTTTGACCCTTCTTCACATAGGGGGTCAGATCAAATTCTGATTGCATATGGCTGCCCCGGGTAAAGCCCACGTACGCGCCATTGACCCATACATACGCACAGGAGCAGACCCCTTCAAAGACCAAATACGTTTGATTATCTGTGTTTTCAATATTAAAATCTCTTTCATATATACCGCAGGGGTTTTCATCGGGAACGTAGGGAGGATCCACAGGGTAGGGGTAGTTTACGTTGGTATAGTTGGGGTATCCGTATCCATGCAGCTGCCAGCATGAGGGGACGGGTATGTCATCCCAGGTGGAAATAACATCCTGCGCGTCTATGTCCCGTTCATAATATCGAAAACGCCAAGTTCCGTTTAATGAAACATATGCGTTTTTATTTTCCGGTATATAATAAGCCCGGGGCGGCAATCGATTTTCACTTCTAAAGGTGAGTGATTCAGATGATTTCATAACGGGTTCCTTTCTGCGTATCAAAATCTTGCGCTTGATTTTATTTGTTTAACTCTATATTATCATACATATATAGTGCTTGCAATCATAAGATATTGATATATATATAAGGATTTTGACGGAGGATGCTATGAAAGAAACAGGATACCTGCCCTTGGTTACGGATTTTGCCAAAACACTGCCTTTTTATGTGGCAACCATCGGAACCTCAACCGAAAAAACCATCTGGCGTCCGAAGGGAATCGGCGATCATCAATTGTTGTTTACCGTGGAAGGCAGCGGGCATGGCATAGTAGAGGGGAAAGAATGCATGTTTAAAAAGGGGGACATCTTTTATTTACCGCCAAACCATCCCCATGATTATTCTCCCGCGCTTCCTGCCTGGAAAACCGCCTGGATGACCTTTTCCGGCACGGCTGTCAAAGATGTGGTACCCAACAAAGGGGGTGTATACCGGGGCGGGGAAAAGATGAAAGAATGGTTTGATGCATTGTGCGTTCTCCCGAAAAATGAAACATGGCAGGAAATTAGTTCGGTGCTGTTGTACCGTTTCCTACTGCGACTCAGAGTATCTTCCTTTTCAGAAGGAGGTACATCGGTCAATGAGGCAGCTAAAAAACTGTCAGGGGCGGTGGCTTTTATGGAGGAAAACAGCAGCCGGCCTTTGACCTTGGGGGAAATTGCCAAGGCGGCCTTAGTCAGCGAGGGGCAGCTATGTCGCTTGTTCCGCTTGGCATACAGCATGCGACCCATGGAATTTCTGCATATGCTGCGTATCCGCCGTGCCAAACAAATGTTGAGTGAAAAGCGGCATGTGCCGGTGGGGACGGTGGGAAAGCTTTCAGGATTTGACAGCCCGGCCTATTTCGGCTATCTATTTCGAAAACACGAGGGCATGACCCCGGGAGAATATCGCCGTTTATATTAATCTTTATTTATATATATAAAATAATCGTGTAATGGGTAGAAAAATTCAAAATCCTATGATATAATGAGGTGCTTTATGCGACACGGTTTTGATCCTATCTTATCTGCTCCCACATCCCAGGTTCGGAACATGTTTTCATGAATCATTGGAAATCAGTTTTTGTTGTATAAGGAAAGCCGCAGATAGATACAATCCCGTGAATTGTTAGAAAATACGGTTTGATGGAATCGGACGTTTGAACCGCACAAGGAGAGCACGCTATGACATTACGAAAATACGACATGGATTTGACTCAGGGTCCGATCCTGAAAAACATGCTGGCGTATTCTCTGCCCGTGATGTTTGCAGCCTTGCTGCAAGTTTTTTATAATGCTGCTGATACCGCCGTAGTCGGGAAATTTGCCTATAACGGGGAAGAGGCAATGGCGGCTGTGGGTGCTACCAGTGCCTTAAATAACTTGATCATCAACATCCTGACCGGGCTTTCGGTGGGAGCCACTGCCATCGTAGCACGCTATTATGGCGCCAAACAAGACAAAGAAGTATCAGATGCGGTTCATACGACCATGGGCGTCGGTTTGTTAGGCGGCATCTTAATTGGTGTTTTTGGATATTTCACAGTCAGATTTTGGCTGCATTTGATGGGTACACCGGATTCGATCATTTCTTTATCCGTACAGTATTGTAAAATAATTTTCATTGGATTGCCTTTTTCCATGGTGTTTAACTTCGGCGCATCGATCCTGCGTGCCGTGGGGGATACCAAAAGACCGCTTTACATATTGGCATTGTCTGGGATTGTCAACGTCGTATTCAACATATTTTTTGTCACTGTATTCAATTGGAGCGTGGAAGGCGTTGCTGTTGCTACGGTAATTTCACAGGCCTTGTCTGCTTGTTTGGTGGTCTTGTCTTTGACAAAAAATGAAGGTTCTTTAAAGTATTTTGTTTCAAAAACCTACCTTCACAGAAAACAAGTCTTGGAAATTTTTCGCATCGGGTTTCCGACTGCAATTCAGGGTTCCATGTTTTCCTTGTCCAATGTGTTGATCCAGTCAACGGTAAATACCTTTGGCGAAGTGGCCATGGCAGGGAATACCGTTGCATGCAATTTAGGTGGGTTTGTGTATACGTCCTTCAATGCGTATAACCATGCCTCCCTTGCATTTGCCGGACAAAACTACGGTGCCAGGGAGTATAACCGGCTATACAAGATTGTGCGCCATGGTATGTTTCTCGCCGGTGTTTCAGGATTTTTGACCGGTATGTTGGTATGGATATTGGGTAATCCTCTCATGTCATTTTACACCGACAGCACGGAAATTATGAAGTGGGGCAATTTGCGTAACCAGGTTGTTTGCACCACGTATTTTATCTGCGGTATGCAGGAAGTTTTGATCGGATACCTCAGGGGATTGGGTGAATCCCTCAAACCCGCACTGATTTCGTTGTTCTGTATTTGCGGACTGCGCGTTGCCTGGATATACACGGCAGTTCCCATATTTCGAGCCGCTTATTCGGAGCAGGCTTCCTTTTCCTTCTTGTATGTTTGTTATCCCATCACCTGGATAGTCATTTTAGTTGCCTTGTATTTCCTATATAAGCATAAGAAAAAAGAACTTAAAAAAGAACAAGCAGAGGTTGATCAAAAAAACATTACCGCTCTAAGCAGCGTTGAATGAAAGGAGATAAACATAGGATGAAAATTGGTATTATGACCGGATTTCATGGGCCTGAAGTGGTAGAAAAATTTCGCAAGATGAAAGAAATGGATATTCATTACTGCCAGTTTTCCAGCTGGAATCCTTCTTTGTGGACGGATGAAAACGCCAAAATGATTGTGGATTCTTGCCGGGAAAATGATGTGACTGTGGATGTATTCTGGTGCGGATGGGGTGGACCGAGAATCTGGAACTTTTACGAAGGGCAGGAAACCCTTGGAATCGTGCCTGTGACTTACCGCTGGCAGAGAATGCAGGATTTAATGAAAGGTGCTGAATTTGCTTGCAAGTTGGGTGTGACCAAAGTAGCCACACACATGGGGTATATTCCCGAAAATCCCATGTCCGGTGAATACGTTAGCTTTGTGACCGCTGTAAAAGCATTGGCAGCCCATTATAAAAAATTGGGAAGGGAATTGCTGTTTGAAACCGGGCAGGAAACACCCGTGGCCTTGCTCCGTGTCATTGAAGATGTGGGTGGAAGTTCTTTGGGCATCAATTTGGACCCGGCAAATTTGATTATGTACGGAAAAGGCAACCCGGTGGATGCTTTGGATGTGTTCGGTCCGTATGTGCGTTCTCTCCATGCCAAAGACGGTTTGTATCCCACCGACGGTAAAAGCTTGGGTAAAGAAGTACCCGTAGGACAAGGGAAGGTGAATTTTCCCAAACTGTTGCAGGGACTAAAGGATTTGGGATTCAATGGCGTGTTATCCATTGAACGGGAAATTTCCGGTGAACAGCAAATCATCGATATTCAAAACACAAAGGCCTATTTGGAAAAACTCATTGCAGAATTAGAAAATAACTGAAAAAATCTCATATGGGTGTGTAATCCGGGCATAGCAGATAGCAAGTCTTTTTGTTTTTTACCATATGGCGGATATTATTAACATCATCATAAAAACCACGGACATGTCATGGCATGTCCGTGGTTTTTTACTATTTAATAATACCGGCGATGTTCTCCGTGATACGCCGTGCCACATAGGGATTGTTCATGGTATACAAGTGGATTCCATCCACCCCTGCTGCCAGCAGTTCCACGATTTGATCGGTTGCGTAAGCAATGCCGGCATCTCGCAATGCTGCGGGATTATCTTCATATTTTTGCATCATGCGGGTGAGCTTTCGGGGCAATGAGGCACCGCAAAGGGTGACCATTTTCTGGATCTGTTTGACATTGACAACCGGCATAATGCCTGCTTCAATCGGCAAATGAATACCCACAGCCCGGCATCGTTCCACAAAATCAAAGAAGTGTTCATTGCTGAAAAACAACTGGGATATCAAATGACTTGCACCCGCATCCACTTTTCTTTTTAAATACTGAATATCCTGTTCCAGAGAGGGGGAAGCAATGTGTCCTTCCGGATAACAGGCGCCGGTGATATCGAAATTAAAGCGGCCTTTGATGTAAGTGATCAACTCGGAGGCATAGCGGAAATCATCTTTTGCGGCTATATGGGGATTTTCATCTCCACGGAGGGCGAAAATGTTTTCAATCCCCGCATCTTGGTATTTGGCCAGACGGTTGTTGATCTCATCTTTGGAGCTGGTGATGCAGGTGATATGAGGAAGGGGGGTAATATGATATTTTTCCTGGAGTAAACAGGCGATATCAAAGGTGGAGTTGTCTGCAGGATTTCCCCCGGCACCGTATGTCACGCTGATGTAGGCGGGATTTAAGTCTGCAATGGCTTCCAAAGTCTCATAAATCGTTTTTATCGGTGAGTTGGGCTTGGGTGGAAACAACTCAAACGAATATAGGGGCCTGTCTTTTTTAAACATGGATGAAATGCGCATGGAATCAACTCGCTTTCTGAAAATTCGTTATTATTCGAGGTCGTTCTACAAAAATAGTGAGCAATAATAGCGTTTTTACGCTTGACAATTACTAAATTTCGTGATACAATACAAACATAACAAAGGAGGCGACAAAATGAACGAAAACACAAATGTAAAACGACAATTGCTCATATGCCTGAAGTCATTTATGGAGAAACTTGAGGAAGAGGAAGCGTTGCATGAAGATTTGAACTGGATCGTGGAGTCGTTGGAAGAAGAAGAAGTTGACAGCGGGTGGAGTTCTGCTTTGTATGACAATGAAAACTTTTATTCGGACGGAGTGTATAAAGAATGATGGGGCGTAGATATTTAAAGGCCTATGTAAATGCTTTACGACAATTCGAAACAGATCGCCGACTTTTGGATAATTTAGAAAAGCATACATGCTGGCCCTATGGAAGAAGATTAAAAGGATTGCCGCAAAATGCCATCCGATCCAAGGAAATCCTCAAAAGAAGAATTCGCAGAACCGATTTGATCATCCGCCGATTTGGTGAAAAGATCGCGAAAGCTTTGGGACAGATGGAAGACAGGATCGGCTGCCAATACATCGAAATGCGATATTTGCAAGGATTGCCTATGGAGGAAATTGCCTACATTGTAGGGTACAGCGAGCGGCAACTGTATCGGCTGACCAGAAGCATGGAGCGGGATTTTTTGCGGCATTTGGCTGCAATTCCGGGTACGGTCCGTAGGAACGGAATAGCAAAAAGATATACATATGATAGCACAAAAGGAGAATTGTGTAAAGGAAATCACTGAAAACCATTGGAAACCATCACTGAAAACCATTGGAAACCATCACTGAAAACCATTGGAAACCATTTTAAAAAGTGGTTTCCTTCTTTTTTGTAAGGAAACCACAATACCTCATTCGCCAGCTTCTTCTATCACCTTTCCCTCAAGGGGGGAAGGCTCCATGAAGGAGAAGGCTCATTTCTCAGGGATGGACTGCTTGGGGACGGCGGTTTCGGCTTTCCATTTGTTGTAGTGGTACTTATACCAGTGCCGTATGTTGATATGCTCGAACCTCACTTTTTGATATGTCTTGCTTTGACCCTGGGCGTGGATATAGTTGTAGGGAAATTCGGGTACAACGATGGTCTTGGCGTTATTCTCAATCATGGCGTCAATATATGTATCCCGGTCTCTCACCAGTCCGTGAATGTTCAAAAATAATATTTGGATGCCCATGGCAGCAGCCAGGCAGAGAACGCTCAGTGGTCTGAAAACCTTTTTTGCTTCCACTTGTTTTACATCCAATATATAAGAAAACAAGGCGACGGCTGCCATGACCAGACACAAATAGGACAAAAATATGCACCGCTGTCCGATGGGATTGACCAAAAGCAGGGGAGAGGCGAAAAACACCGAGGCAATCAGTGCCACCGAGGTGACGCCTTTCACCTTATTGTCCGGCAGGTTCAAACAGACAAACAGTGCGGCGATAAAATACAAAAAAGTGATGGCGAAGGTAAACAAGTATTGCAAAAAATATACCTTGGAAAACCAGGGGGAATCGTTGATACAGAACAGATAGATGCAAAAGGCGGGATAGAAATAGAAAATGCCTTCACAGACGACCAACAGTTTGCGAACCAGGGTGGGGGAAAGGTTGCCTATCTTTTCCTTTCGGATGGTTTTCATGGAAAACAGCAATACCACGCTTAACACGATAAACACCAGTACACAGCCGGCAAAGAGGGAACTGATTTTGAATGAATTGTATTCGATGGAGCTGATCATTTCTTTTAGGCTGCCGATATTCATTTTCTGGTAGGTTTCCCACAGCAGGCTGTTCGCCAGATGGTTGGGAATTGCGTACATGAAAGCTGAACCTGCCAAAGATGCCAATGTATAAAGAATGGCCGGAATAAGACGGTGGCGGCTGTATATGGCGGCATACACCACCAGAAAAATCGCCACCATGATGTTTGCCACGGTGTTGACTTCGCTGAATAACTGCTGGGAAAACCCCAAAATCATACATACTAAACAGGCGTAGATACGGTAATACCAACGGGAATCGGCGGTGTATTCCACATAGGTGTTGAGAATCCACAACAGGAAAAACACGGGGGGCACATAGTTGCAAAAACCGCTCGTCCAGGTAAAAACTTGGGCAAACATGACCGAAGGCATCCCCAATACCAGCAAAAATACACTTCCGTGGACGCCTTTGTCATGGCCGGACAGGTGTTTGGTCAACTTGACCAAACAATACACCGCGCCTGCCACAAACAAGGATTTCACGATGGTTCTCAACCACACATGGGGTAAAAGATAAAGCACCAATAAATTGCCAAATAATCGCCCGTTTCCGTACTGGATGCAGTAGGTCAGCCGCTCCTGAAAAGAAGCGAACGTCAGTGCTGAGAAAATGCAGTCATCGCTGGTATAAGGCGCCCAGTACATGACGGGGATCATGACGGCAAAGGTAAAAACAAACAAAAACCAGGGAGCTTTCAGAATTTTCATGTTTTACGTTATCCTTTTGCTTAAAATACGCGCGGGTTCCTAGATAGTATACCATAGTATGTAATTAATTCAAGATGTCTTTTGCATTTATTTGGTTTTTCGCACAAGTGGATTTTCTGTCATTCAGTGTCAGACCTGATGCGGGCTATAATCCTTTTGCCAAGATAAAAAGCCGGCTTTTCTTGGAAAAAAGGAGGGATTGCATGTATATGTGTCTGCTGTTTTTGGCAGGAGGCGGTTTGGGATTGGTTCTGGGTCTGGGATGGCGTTATGTGTTCAAACGAGTTTCCCCCCGTTGTTCGAAATCGCCTCCTGTTTTTTCTCCTCGGGGTGCGGATCCCGGCGAGGGCGGATTTGAACAGATTCTCCGTTACCGTTAGAAAGGAACACCATGAAAAAACAAGAAAGAAAAATTTGCCGGGACGACTGGCAGCTATTGGAAGAAGGTAAAAACTATAAACGTCAGATCGGACTCTATGAACTGGTGAAGCGCAACGAACGGTTCTATCGGGGGGATCAATGGCATGGGGTCAAATCCGGCGGTTTGCCCACCCCGGTGTTCAACGTGTTCAAACGGGTCATCAATCACTTCATTTCTACTCTGATGTCCCAGAAAATCTCTCTCCGTTATACTGCCGAAAGCTGCGACCTTCTCCACACCCCCGAAAAGCGCCGTCAGCTGGAAGAGGGGTGCGCCCTTTTGAGCCATTACATGAATTACCGCTTTGACCGGGACAGCATGGAAAAACTCCTTTCCGACGGATTGCTTGACGCGGCACTTTCCGGCAACTGCTTTGCCTATGTGTACTGGGACCGGGATAAAATCGCTCCCAAAGGATACAGGGGGGATTTTGCCACCACCCTGATTGATGCGGTGAATGTGTTTTTCGGGGATGTGAACACCTCCGACATCGAAAGCCAACCTTATATCCTCATTGCCGGAAGAGAGCTGACAAACAACCTCATCCGGGAAGCCAAGGATAACGGGATGCATGAGGAAGAATGCCGCCGCATCACCCCCGACAGTGACAGCGCAGAGCAGGCGGGGGACTTCGGGGCGATTGAATTGCCCGGTACCAAATGCGCTTCCCTCATCAAGCTGTGGAAGGAAGGGGGAACGGTTTGGTATGAAAAATCCACCCGATCCTGTGTCATCACACCGCCCACGGACACGGGCTTGAAACGCTATCCCATGACCGGCATGTGCTGGGACAATGTGAAAAACTCCTGTCACGGGGAAGCGGTCGCCACGGGGCTGTCGGAAAACCAGTTGTATATCAACAAAGCCTTTGCCATGGTCATGAAGCACATGCTGGATGTGTCCTTTTCCAAAGTGGTATACAACGACACCATCATCGATGAATGGACCAACGCCATCGGGGAAGCCATTGCGGTTCACGGGGATGTGGAAGGGGCGGTGGAACGGATCGAGCCGGGTACCCTTCAGTCGGGTTTTCTGGAACTGATCAACATGACCATGTCGGTGACCAAGGAACTGATGGGTGCCACCGACGCGGCACTGGGAAATGTGCAGCCGATCAATACCTCCGCCATCATTGCGCTGCAAAACGCCTCCAATCTGCCTTTGGAAAATCAGAAACGATCCCTGTATCGCTTTATTGCAGATCTGGGAATGATCTGGCTGGACTATCTTTTTCACTATTACGGTGAAGGGAGAATTCTCTTTTACAAAGATAAAAGCGGAAAAATGGCGGGCTATTCCTTTGAAGGCAAAACGCTGTATGAGATGACCTTCTCCTGTTATGCCGAGGTAGGTCCTTCTTCGTATTGGAGTGAGATTACATCTGTCAATACCCTGGATTCCCTCTTGAAACGCGGATTCATTACCCTGAAGCAATACCTGGAGCGCATCCCCGAAGGATACATTCCCGACAAAGACAAATTGCTGGAAGAAGCTGCTTCCGGAGAAAAGGAAACACCATGAACGAAGAAAAAAAGGAAATACTGGAAGAAGAAAAAGCAACGCAAATAACGCCTGTACCCGAAGAAACTCCCGATGTGACCAAGGGGGAAATTGCAAAATTCCGGGCGTTGTTCGGGGATATTTCCCCGGATCACATTCCCGAAGATGTATGGGAAGAGGTGAAAGAGGGACAATCCCTCTGCGCTGTTTATGCCCTGCATCTGTATGAAAAGGCCGCCGAGGCCAGCAAAATTCGAGACATCAACGATAAAAACAAAAAAACCGCACCGGGCAGAATCACCACCGGCGGCGGAGAGGAATACTTCTCCCCCGAAGCGGTGAAAGCTATGGACGACAAAGCCGTCCGCAAACATTATGCCAAAATTATACGTTCCATGGAACACTGGAACTGAAGAAAGGAATTTGAACTATGGCGATTACCAATTTTATTTCCAACGTCTGGAGCGAAACCCTCTATCAGGAACTCCACAAAAGCTATGTGGCCGTCAAGCTTTGCAACCGGGAATTTGAAGGGGAGATCAAAGGGGAGGGGGACCGTGTACACATTTGCGGTATCGGTCCCGTAACGGTGTTTGATTACACCAAAAACGCCAATATGCCCACCGCCGAAGCCCTCACCGACAGTCTGCGTACCCTCATCATCAATCAGGCAAAAGGGTTCAACTTCTGCATCGACGATGTGGATCTTGCCCAAAGCAAAAAATCTCTGATGCAGGCAGCCATGAAAGAAGCCTCCAATGCTTTGGCGGATGTGGCGGATGCGTACATTTACTCCCTGACGGATGAAAAGGTAGGTTTTGTTACCAATGCCGCCGCGACCTCCGTCAATATCATCCATACCCTGGCACAGGCCAGAACCAAGCTGTTGGAAAACAACGTGCCCAACGCCGCTCGCATTTCTCTGGAAGTGCCTCCCGCCATCGAGCAGAAGTTGGTGCTTGCCAAAGTCCTCCGTTCCACCGACAACCACGAGGACTTGGGTAGAGGTTATATCGGTTCGCTTTTGGGCTTTGATGTATATGTGACCAACAATATCACCGCCGATGCAAACGATAGCTATCGCTGTGTTGCCAGAACCGATCGTGCCATCGCCTTTGCCGAACAAATCAATTCCGTGAAGGCCTATGAGCCCGAACTGCGCCATGGGGATGCGGTGAAAGGTCTCCATCTGTACGGTGCCAAGATCGTATACCCCAAAGAAATGGTGTATCTGAATCTGACACCCGCAGACGAATCCACGCTTTAAATCCAATGTTGCCGGGGCGGTTTTACCGCCCCCAGGAGGGAAAGAATGTTTGACTTTTATTTTCGGGGCGTGCCGGGGAAAAAGCTCATCGATGCGGATACGGGGCGATATTTGGGGTCTTTTGACGCCAGCGGATATGTTTCCGCCGCCACGTTGGCCCATTCCTGCGCTACCCCTTTGATCAACCGTGCTTTGAATAGTATGGATGTATATTATCCCGTCCATGTGACGGTGTGGAATTCCAGCACCAAACCCATCCCCAATGCATGGATTTCCAAAGACGGGGCCGAAGTGAACAAAACCGATGCCTGTGGCTGCGCCACCCTCATTTTACCCCAGGGTGTATATACCCTGACGGTGGGGGGAGAGGGGTTTGAAGACGAAACCGGGGAAGTGACCGTCAATCAGTCCGCGGTCCACGCTACGTTTACCTTATCGGCGGAAACGTAAGCCATGAAGGCACTGGACGTATTCAATCTGGCATTGGCGGTGCTCCAGGAAAGCGGGGAAGATCGTAATTATAACGCTTCCACCTACGCGGAATCGACGCCAGCGTTGCTGAATCTGCTTCTGGGGATGCTGGACGAAGCCGACTGCATCATCAAGGGAAAAAACCTGCCCTTTGACGGAGGGCGGATCCCATATATCAGTGATTTGAATTCCACTCTCACCCTCCATGACTCCCTGTCCCGTGTTTGTCTGCCTTTGGGGCTTGCTTCCATGTTGATCGCCGGTGATCAGCCTGTGCTTTCCAACACCCTGTGGGTCAAATACCTGCAGGAAAAAGAGGCCGCCGTGGCACGATACCGGAAGGGGAAGCGGCATATCACGCGGGATGTGTATTTTTCCTAAGGAGGATAGGAGATGAACCGTGAAAAAAAGTTTACCTTGACTTTGGATACCTTTCTGGGCCTGCGGGAATCGGGGGATGAAGGGGCGGAATTGAAAATCGGGGGAAGCCCCCGGATGGAAAACTTCCTCATCACCGAAGGATACAAGCTAAAAAAAAGGGCAGGGTACAGAATTCTCTGTACCCTGCCGGGAAAGGTCCATGCCTTATGGAACGGGTATCTGGAAGGAAGGCATTATTTCTTCGCCGCCGCTGGAGAGAACATGTATCTTATCCAAAATCAAACCTATGAATTGGTGGGGGATATCAATGCCGGGGGAAAAATCACTTTCACACCTTTCGGAGGGAAATTGTACGTTGCAGACGGGGAACGTTTGCAGGTCTATGATACCGATGCGGGGTGTTTTTTTCCCCCGCAATATTACCGCCCCCTGTTTTCAGTGGCAACGCCTCCCTCCGGCGGCGGTACGTTTCTGGAAAGCCTGAATCTCTTGACCGGTGCCACCGCCCAACGGTTTTCCCCGGACGGGGTGTCGGACACCTTTGTTCTAGCGGCAAAAAATCTGGAATCGGTAGATTATGTGATGGTGGGGGGCACTTCTCTATATCGCCATGAATTTCAAGCCGATATTGTGAGGGGCACGGTAAAGTTGAACACCGTACCAGCGAAGGGGATTGACAGTGTGGATATCGGGTATACCCGCCGCCAAAACATCAGCAACATTGACGGCTGCCGGTTTGTTTTGCCTTTCGGGGGGGACAACGATACCCGGCTTTTTACCTGGGGCAACGAGGCGTATCCCTCCCATCTCTGGTGGTCGGGAATTCCAACCCACGGCAACGGGCTGTATTTTCCCGCTGACTGTTTCAATACCATCGGCAACGGAGACCCCATCACCTCCTTGACCCGTCATTATGACCGGCTTCTGGTGTTCACCCGCTCTGCCTCCTATTATCTTTACGCTTCCCAAAAAACCGACGACATGGGTATTCAATACACCTCTTTTCCGGTGTTCACTTTATCCCCCGACCGGGGCAGCCTGATGGAAGGACCGGGGATACTCATGGACAACCAACCTTTATCCGTGGGGGAAAGCGGACTGTACCGCTGGGTATCCACCTATCAGCGGGATGAGCGGAACGCGGTGTTGTTTTCCCGGCGTGCCTGTGAAACCCTGGGGAAAGCCGATTTGTCCAATGCCGGATTTTTTGACCGGGAATCCAAAGGAGAATTGTGGTGCGTTCTGGACGACCGGATTCTCATTTACCATTATCGCCTGGATGTGTTTTATCTGTATAAAGGATTTTTGCCCACCGCCTTTGCCGAGATGGACAAAACCCTGTATTTTGGTATGGAAAACGGGATGGTTTGTTTGTACGGGGATATGTTTACCGACAACAATACCCCCATTATAGCCGTGTGGGAATCCACCTATCTGGATTTCGGATATCCCCATCTGAGGAAAAATGTGGACAGGTGCGATATCCTCCTCCGGGCGGAAAGCAAGACGAACGCCCATATTACTTGGATCACCGACAAGGATACGGGAGAAGGAGACAATCCCATTGCTTTAAACGGGGGATTGTTCGATTTTGCCAGAATGGATTTTGCTGCCCTGCGGATGGATACTACCTTGAACAATCTTCGTTTTACCCGTCGGATCGGGGCAAAACGAATCAACGTTTTTAAACTTCGCCTCCAGAATCAGCATGCGGACAGTTCCTTGCGGCTGCTGTCACTGGTTCTGGGCGGCACATTACTATGTAAATGAGGTGAACCATGGCTGATTTTACCAAACTGACACAAAACCTGGCTCATGTGTCGGCACTGCCCGACCGCCCCTCCATTGCCGAGGGATATACGCCCGAACAATTGAAAAATAAGTTTGACCAAAGCGGTCTGGATATTCAAACGTATCTCAATATGGTACTGATTCCCCAGCTCCAGTCTACCATTCCCGGGGAATCCGCCAGCGAAAAAATCGGTTCCCGTTCCATTGCGGGGGTCACGGGGAATACCCTGTATGCCCAGATGTCCCACATTGCCCACATGATCGGGGATGCGGTGGCAGGCACCATTCCAGACAGTACCATTACGCTACAAAAACTATCTCCCACCCTGAAAGCACGTTTTGAGCAAATGTCTTTGAATACCATGGTATATACTACCCCGGGCAACCATTCTTTTTTGGTTCCTCGTACCGGATATTATCATGTGACTCTTTGTGGAGGAGGGGCGGCAGGGTCTATGTATGCCCTGGATCAGGATGTGTTTTCTACCACCCACTATGGGTATGGCGGTGCGTCGGGTGCGTACCTGGAATCTTCTCTCTTTCTGGAAGAAGGGGACAGCGTGTCCCTGACGGTGGGGGCAGGGGGGGCGGTGAAGCTGCCAAGCGAAATCAACGCTACTTTTTCCGGCAGTGTGATAGTGTCTTATTCTGCACCCGGGGGCAATACCATCTTCGGAAGTCTGATTGCCATGGGAGGATGCAACTATGCCCCCGAACGACCGGAAGCGGAGGTGCAGGGAGAAAAATATCTATTTTGCCGCAACGGCAAATCCCAACCGGGGACGGGGAGCGTCCATGACGGCCTGGACAGCATGCTGGGCAACGGTTCACGTCGAATTGCCGGCACCCAGTCGGGGATTCTTACCTATTCGGCGGGGATCGGAGCAGGGGGATGTGGTTTTGTTTACACCGACGATACCTCCAACAAAGCTTCCGTACCCTTGGAAAACCGGATGTATTACCTGAACCGGGGTTGCACCGCCGGAGGTAGCGGAATGGTGAAGATTCAATACATGAATGTGATAGAATAGGGGGATACTGAATATGGCAAAAAGCATTGCGGAAAAACTCAAAGAAGAACTGACCAAAGCCAACGATACCCTCTATGCCCGGTATGACAGCATCATAAACGATACCCGGTTAAAAAAAGACGAAAACCTGGTGCGGATCGACGGCAGATATCATGATAATATGAATCAGGCATCCGCCGACAGCTCCATCCGTGCTGCCAATGTCAAGCGGGCGTTGGAAGAACAGGGACTGGGGAATTCGGGAGAAGCTGCCCAGACTGAAACCTTACATAATTTAGGGCTGCAAAACACCATGACCCAACTGGAACGGGGCAAGGAACAGGAAAAACGTCAGGTGGAATCCGACACCGCCGCCGCCATTGCCGAACTGGAAGCAAAACGGGACAAGGATTACGCTGAGAATCAAATCAAAATTGCCAAGGAAGTGGCATCCCAGCAAAGCACAGACCGCAATTATGCCGCTTCCCAGGCAGCCAAAGCTTCCAAAGGTTCATCTTCTGCATCCGACGGATACCAACCCTACGCGGGAATTTTGGGTGCATTGAACAAATCCGGCTTCCAGTATCCTTCCATCAATAAAGGGAAACCTATCACACCCGGTTTGTCGGCCGATGAACTGCTGAACAACATCATCAATCAGCATATTACCAACGACTGGAACGGAGTCAACGTGGACAAAGAAGCAGTCGGTACAGCCATCAAAGCGTTTTTAAAAGATACGTCTGTTTCGGAATCCTATCGGGCCGAAATGCGGGTCTTGGCCATCGCGATGGGGTATTTGTAATCATTATTAAAGCCATGAAAATACCGCAGCTGCGGTGTTTTCATGGCTATATCATGGTTTCGGTACCTGCCGCCATACATACAAGAGCCTCCCGTACGGGATTTATATTTTTCAATAGGGGACCATTGGTTCTCGTTTTTTTGGGAATAATAGGAAATGATCATGGTCTGCATATTCATTAAGGCATCTTCCCGATGTTCTTTCAGCAGCGTCTGTTTTTTCTTCCCGGTTAAAATCACAACGATTTAAATCCATTTGATGTTAGATAAACAACACTGTGTTTTTTATAAATTATACATAGAAATAACTGGGTTGTTTAGGGCGGAGGGGGCGCGGGGAATATGGGTAACAAGTTTATTCAGTTACAAGATGTAAAAAAAGAGTATCAAACGGGCGAAGTATGTATCCAGGCATTGAAGGATGTGACCTTCACCATCGATAAAGGGGAAATTTGTGTGATTCTGGGCGCATCGGGGGCGGGGAAAACCACGCTCTTGAATCTTCTGGGAGGCATGGATGTATTATCAAGCGGGACGATTCAATTGGAAGAGAAGTTGATTTCCACTATGAGCAAAAAGGAATTGACGTCCTACCGCCGTCATGATGTCGGATTTGTGTTTCAGTTTTACAATCTAATCCCCACCTTGACTGCCAGAGAAAACGTGGAAATTGCCACCCAAATTTGCCGCAATCCCATGAATCCGGATGAAGCGCTGCAGTTGATGGGGCTAGGACACCGTTCCAACCATTTTCCCGCACAACTGTCCGGCGGGGAACAGCAGAGAGTGGCCATTGCCAGGGCGTTGGCGAAAAACCCCAAACTGCTGTTATGCGATGAGCCCACGGGGGCTTTGGATTACACCACGGGGAAAGCGATTCTCAAACTGTTACAGGATATTTCCCGAAAACAGCAGATGACGGTGGTGATTATCACCCATAATCAGGCCATCGCCTCCATGGCGGATCGCATCGTCCATATCAAAAGCGGCAGTATCGCCTACTGCAAAAAAAATCCAGACGCACTGCCGGTAGACAAAATCGAGTGGTGAAGCTATGAATCAAGTGACAAAAAAAATGCTTTTACGGAGTATCAAATATTCTATTAGCCGCTATCTTGCCATTTTTGCGATCGTGGCATTGGGCGTGGGTTTTTTTTCCGGTCTAAAAATATCCAAAAAAGTTATGGTGGATGCGGCGGATACCTATTTCAAAAAGCAGGAAATGTTTGATTTTCTACTCATTTCCACCACGGGATTTACACCCGACGAATCCGCAGAGCTGGATGGATTACCGGATATCCGGTGGGCGGAGGAAAGTATCTCTCTGGACGCACTGGGAATCATCAATCAGAAAGCATCCCCCTATATCTGGCTCTCTTTGCCGGAAAAAATCAATCTTCCCACGGCGACTCAGGGGAGATTACCCCAAACTGAGGGAGAATGTCTGGTGGATGATGATTTTTTCTCTGCAGAAGACATTGGGAAACCTTTATCCGTATCCTCGTTCAACACCCAAGATGTGCTGTCTGGATTTTCCCAAACCGACTATACCATCGTGGGAATCGGCAACTCCCCCTTATATATCAGCGGCGATCGGGGGAGTACTGCCCTTGGAAACGGTATCCTGCATGGATTTGTGTATATTTTACCGAAGTGTTTTGCTTCCCCAGTGTTTTCCGGCGTATATCTGCGGCTGAAGGAAACGGATGATTTGTACAGCGAAGCATACGAACAACGGATTGAAAAACAGCGGGACAAGATTGCAGAGGCTGCCCGGACCCTCGTTCTTGCCCGGTATGAAGCCACCTCCCACGATACCCGAAAAGAGGATCAACCCCAGGTGTATCTTTTCACCCGCAAAGAAAACATCGGCTACGGACGGTATGAAAACGATACCGAGATTGTAGCGGGGATTGCCAATGTGTTTCCCGTTTTTTTCTTCCTGGTTGCCATTTTGGTCTGTGTCACCACCATGAGCCGCATGGTGGATGAAGAACGAACCCAGATGGGTGTTATGCAGGCCATGGGGTATTCGACTTCTTCGATTGCCATGAAATATGTGTTATACGCCGGGAGTGCCGCTTTGCTGGGCTGGTTTTTCGGATTTTTTGGGGGTATCTGGCTCATTCCCCAGATCATTTGGGTGGCGTACGGCATCACCTACCATTTTTCCGAACTATCTTACGGGGTGGATTGGCCTCTGGCGCTGCTGACTTTGGCGATTTCCCTCCTCAGTTCGGTGGGGGCGGCAGAATATTCCTGCCACCATGAACTGCAATTGCCCCCCGCACGCCTCCTCCGCCCCCGTGTCCCTCAGGAAGGAAAACGGATTTTACCGGAGAAAATAAAATTTATTTGGAAACGGCTGACCTTTTTGCAAAAGGTATCCGTCCGTAATGTCGCCCGGTATAAAAAGCGGATGTTCATGATGGTTCTGGGCATTTCAGGCTGTACCGCCCTGCTGGTGGCGGGATTTGGGATCCGGGATGCGGTGGTCCAGCTGGTGGATCACCAGTATGATGATGTGCTGAAATACGATATGGAAGTGGGATTCAATACCCCTATGGATTCCAACGCCGCCGTGAAATTTATGGAGAAAAATGGGCTTGAAGACGAGCATTGTCTGTTTGCTTATTCAGGGGGCGTGGAAATCCCGTTGCGAAAACGGTCCCTCAGCGCCACCGTCATTGCCCCTGCCACCACCGAAATCAAGTCGTTTTTCCATCTCCACCGGGGAGAGGAAGAATTGACTTTCCCTGCCAAAGGGGAGGCGCTGATCAACATCAAGCTGTCCCAAAAAGCCGGGGTAGGTACCGGGAGTTTTCTGGTGGTGGAAAATAGCAAGGGAACCAGAGTGAAACTGCGGGTTTCCGGGGTGTTTGACAATTACGTGGATCACTATCTTTTCGTGTCCCCCCAGACGTATTTGGACAGTTTCGGCCATGCCCAGATCAAAACCGCCTATATCCACACCGAAGGAACGGTTACGGCTTTGATGGAATATCCCAAGGTCAGCTTTGTAACGGTGAAAGCGGATATACGGAATCGAATCGAAAACTCCATGAAAAGCATCAACGCCATTGTGGTTCTCATTGTGGTCTGCGCGGCGGCGCTGGCGTTTATTGTACTGTATAATCTGACCAACATCAACATCACCGAGCGGCTGCGAGAAATTGCCACCATCAAGGTTCTGGGTTTTTATGCCAAGGAAGCCGCTTCCTATGTCCTGCGGGAAAACATTCTCCTCACTATCATCGGGGCTGCTGTGGGGTTGTTTTTAGGCAAAGGCCTTCATGCTTTGGTGGTAAACATGATCGTGGTGGATTATATGTTTTTTTCCACCAATATTACAATGTGGAGTTTTCTATTGGCGGCGGCATTAACCTTTGTCTTTACTTTTGTGGTGAATCTGGTGATGCTGTCCAAACTGGACAAGATCCACATGGCGGAATCTCTGAAAACCGTGGAATAAATATTCTAACGGTGAATATTCACCGTTAGAATATTTATAATTTTGTAAAATGAAACATAGAGGCGAAGGCGCTTTCATAATCTCCATGCAGAAAGTCTTCCACCATATCTTCCAGCGTTTCCCCTTTGGCGAGCCATAGCAAGAGGGTGGCGATGGTCAAAAGTAGTAAAAGCAGTCCTATCAGAATCAAAAAGGCTCTGGCGAAATGGATCCGGTTTTTGCGTTTGCTCAAACCGCATGCCCAGGCGATGGCAAACAAAATCCCCACCACGGGAATGCACAGCACAAGAAGCGTACCAAACCAGCCGCCGGTCGTTACCACCACATCTATGCCGGGAGGGGGCAGTTCATCTTCCGGTTCGGGTATGGGGGGCATGTCCGATCCATCGGGAGGCGTTTCACAGGCGGGAGGGGGCAAGGAAGAAGAAGGTTCTTCCACAAATGCGGGGAGATCAAATTCTTCGGACGTGTCTTCGTTTGTCGGGGCTTCGGATCCTAATAAGTCATCGTTTTTCTCAGATGCGGGGTCGGAGTTGGACTCATTGGCAAACACGGCGGAAAAAACCGCAACAGCATCTTCGTTTTTGGTGATCACGGAATAACGAAAACCGCAGTGATTACAAAACGATTCTCCCGTAATGCGCAGTCTGCCGCAACGCGTGCAGTACATAAAAGCGCCTCCTTTGCAAAAAAAATCAATTTACCTATAGTATACACCATATTTTTGCGAAAACAAACATAAATTGTAAAACGAACAATCCATTTCCAAAAAAAATCATTCCCTTTAACTTGACACGTTGTCTGATGGTATGATAAAATGTAACAAAATCATGGAGAGAATTTGCTAAAGGATGGTGAATCGCGGTGAAAAGAGGCGCTGCTTTCATATTGATAACCGCAATCCTGTTTTTATGTGTCGGCGTTTCGACGGTGGCGCAGGATACCGACGGTATATTAACCGCGGGTAATGTCACCCCTAATCCCGGGGATACCTTTTCCATTTCTTTATATCTGGATGCCAACACTTCCCTCAATGCCTTTCGCCTTCTGGTGACGTATGATCAGAGCATTCTGACCTTTGTGGATGTGGAAGACGGGGCGATTTTGTCCGGTATTGGAACCATGGTCAGAGAAGTGGATGGCGAGCCCCTCACAAACGAAGTGGCTTTGGTGTGGAATGAGGCTGATCCCGTAGAAGAAAATGGTCTTTTATGCAAATTAAAGTTCACTTTATCCGAATCGCTGCAACCCGGTGCCCAGACCACCGTGGCGGTGGCGGGAGACCCGGAAGAAGGTTGGTGCCTGGACGGTGATTTGGAACTGTACGAATTCGTTCCGGTTTCTGTGAAAGTCATGGTCGCCTATCCCTGTGATATTACCTTTGACGGGGAAGGAATTACCACAGACATTGCTTTGAACACCCCGGTGTCCGACGTGGTGTCGGAACTGGAAAGCGGCGGATATACTGACGTTGTAATCCGCGACAAAGACGGCACCGATAAGCTTTGGAGTGCTTTGGTGGGAACGGGGGATACCATTCTTGCCAGCGGAAACGTGTTTACCGTTTGCATTCCGGGAGACTTGAATAACGACGGCACCGAATCCGTTACCGACTATGTCATATTGCGTTCTCAACTGTTAAATCCCGGTATTCTGTCCGGGGTGTATGAAAAAGCCGCGGATCTCAACAACGACGGCAGTGTATCGGTGACTGATTATGTAACCATGCGGGCGCACCTCTTGGCTCGTTGAGGAAGGAAGTTTTATGAGTACCACTTTGACACCTATCGGCTATTCCTCTCCCTTATCCATGTATGAAACCCAGACCGCCATCGGTACCCTGAAACGGATCTTTGAAGACAATCTTTCAAAAGCGCTATGTTTGAAGCGGGTATCCGCGCCCTTGTTTGTAGACAATGGCAGCGGCTTGAACGACGATTTAAACGGGGTGGAACGGGCCGTTTCCTTTGATATCAAAGAAGACGGACAGACCGCTTCCGTGGTTCATTCCTTGGCAAAATGGAAGAGAATGGCACTATCCCGTTACGGATTTTCCGCTGGGGAAGGTTTATACACCGATATGAACGCCATTCGCCGGGACGAAGAAATGGATAATCTCCACTCTATATATGTGGACCAGTGGGACTGGGAAAAAGTGATCAATCGTTCCGACCGGAACAAGGAGTACTTACAGGACACCGTTCGTGCCATTGTGGGCGCCATTTGCGATACCGAAGACGCCATTGTGGCGTTGTTTCCTTCATTGAAAAAGAAATTAACCCGGGATGTGTATTTTATCACGACCCAGGAACTGGAAGACCGCTATCCCAGGTTGACCCCGAAGGAACGGGAAGACCACATTGTAAAAGAATATAAAACCGTGTTTCTCATGCAAATCGGCGGCGCATTGAAAAGTGGTAATCGCCATGACGGGCGGGCACCTGATTACGACGACTGGAATCTCAATGGTGACATTTTGTTCTATGATGAACTGTTGGATCTGGCGATGGAAATCTCATCTATGGGGATACGGGTGTCTCCCGAATCGCTCGATCGACAGCTGACCATAGCCGGTTGTGACAATCGTAGAACCCTTCCTTTCCACGCTGCTTTGTTGGCAGGGGAATTGCCTTACACCATCGGTGGTGGCATCGGGCAATCCCGTTTATGCATGCTGATGCTGGAAAAAGCCCATATCGGAGAAGTGCAGGTATCCCATTGGGATCAGAAAACAAAAAATATTTGCCAGAAAAACGGCATCGTTTTGTTATAATGTTTACCATCAATGCGTCCCGTGAAACCACCTGTTGTTTTTCCGGTCACCGCCAATTGCCGACGGTTTTGCGTGGATTGAAAATCAACTTATTGGATACCATCGAAGGTTTGTATAAGCAAGGCTACCGCCACTTTATTTGTGGCGGCGCATTGGGGTTTGATACCTTGGCTGCGCGGGCTGTATTGTATTTACGTACAAAAAAGCAGGGGATTTGTTTGCATTTGGTGCTTCCTTGCCGGAATCAGTGCGACGGGTGGAGCAAAAAGGATACGGAGTTGTATAAGGAGATTTTGTTGTCCGCTCACGAAGTGGTGTATCTGCGGGATCGGTACGAAAAAGGTTGTATGCATCAGCGCAACCGCACCATGGTGGATGCTTCTTCCGTCTGCGTGGCGTATTTGACCGTTGCTACCGGTGGCACAGCCTATACCGTCGAATATGCCAGAGAACAGGGTGTGGAAGTGATCAACTTAGGGAAAATCACTGCCCCGTCTTCAGTATGATTTTGAAAAAATGTAAAGGTTTATATCCACCCTCAGGGGTGGATACTTTTATTTCCGGGCCTAACGGTAATGAATATGATTTTTGTTTTTCATTATATATCATGTCTTTGTATATTTTTGTTTGTTAGAATTATATATTATAATCAAAAGGACAGCCGCGCAACCACTTTTTGGTCATGCGGCTGTTCTTTTTTAGCCGTTATTGCAACAGCCTCTTTTACATGGATTCAGCGCAGAAGATCAAATTCCTTGCACGTGACATGGCTCAAGTCGGTCAAATCAAATTTGGCGCGTACATTCTTATTTATACAGTCTTCCAAATACCTTTCCAGATCCGCCAGCAACTGATAGCACAGGGACATGTTGCGGATATAGGTATACTGGGTGGCTTCCATTCTGGCACACTCGGCAAAGGCAATGAGATCATGACGCTGTTCTTTCAAACGGCCAATGGAAGTCAATAGCCCCTTTTCCGAAATGGTGCCTGCGTTGAATGCATTGTGTAGCAACAGAAGGGTGGCCAGTTCATCGGCATGAACCGCATAGTGTTTGGCGGTCAAAGCCCATGCCAGTTTGATGCGGTCGTTGGGTGCCCCTTGTAAATCAAATGCAAAGAAAGCGGCCGCTTCTCCAGCCTCTTTGGCAACCTTGCGCAGATTGTTCAAGCGGGAACCATTTTCCGTTACAATGAGTTTTTGGAAGAGGGTGGAGGGATAATTTTGAGGATAGGGGAGACCCACGCGGCAATAACAGTAGAAATAATAGTTCGTATCGAAAACAGAGCCGCCGCCGGCCATGATAGGATATAAAAGATCCAGTGCCTTGCGGGCTTCTTCCTGCCGATTCCAGGATAGACGGGCTGCATAGCGACCCAAAAAGCTTTCCATGCTTTCCAATTCATCCGCGTTCCAGGATAGCTCCGCCTGGTAAGCCTGATTTTGGTCGTAGCAGTATTCAAAAGCAGCGTAGGACTCAATGCCCTCGAATCCTTTTTTCTTGGCGATTTCGGCCATAAGACGAATGTTGACCAAACTTGCCATGGGAATCATCCAGTGGTAATATCCGTTCCAGGGTTTCATGATACCGCGGAACTGATTGGTCACCCGGTCAGCCTGACCCCGGAACAAATCGTTTTTATTGGCTCGGTAAGACCAGTAGTCGATGACCAACACATCATCAATACCGGCTTTTATCAGTTCCTGCTTGAAGTCGTCATGCAAAACATCCAGTTCATTCATGAGCATATCGTGGTATACATACACATGCTTCATGCCTTTGGATTTCAAATGCTGGGTGAGCCGAATGATATACTGCGTGAACAACTTGCTGTATGTGTGTTCCTTACAGACATGACAATCGCAGCGGGGGCTTTTGATTTCAAAAGGATGATCCACATCCACGGCATGTTCATCTCTGACTTCGTCCAAACCAATTTGAAAGCCATCCAGCCCGTTGGGCGTTAAGTATTTGTCGATGATTTCATCGTATATGGAAAACATCAAATCGTAGGTCTTTTCATCCGTGAGGCAAAAGCCGAAATTGCGGGGGGACCCGTCTGTGTTTTTGGCGGAAACGTCAGGATGCATGCGGGGAATCAAGGTGTTATGTCCCAGGGAGTTGAACAAAGGTTTTATCTTGATGTTTCTGGTTTTCGCGTAGGCGCAGACCTCGCCAAAAAAGTCTTCCACAAACATGGTGGGTAACACATTTTTTCGGTTCACATACCTGCCTTTTTTGGCGGAATAGTATGTAATGGGAGAGGGTGTTTGCAATTCGGGATGAGTGTGCAGTGGCACATACAGATATTCGGCGATACGGTAATCATACTGGAGATTCCAGCAGCCGTATATACCGATGGTCAACTGGTTGATTTTCAGATTTGCGCAGTAATCAATGATTTCAAAATAGTCTTTTTTGGTTAAAAACTCACTGCCCCAGCGGGTTTCAAAAAAATAGCCCCGATCTTCAAATTCCGGCCAGTCTTCAATTTCCACCAACGGCAGATGCCAGTTTTCCCCGTTCATGCAAACGAGAAGCTGCAGCAGGGTGACAACGCCGTAAAGAGCGCCGCCGGCATCATATCCGATGATTTCGGCTTTTTCCTCGGTGATATTCAGTTTATAGGCGTCTGCGACTTGAGGTACCATTTCATCGGGACGAATAGACAAGAAAATGGGATAGCCCCCCGCACACTGGGAACGGGAAGACGTTTTTCCGCACAAAGCCGTAGTCAATTTCTCCCTTGCCGTTTGAAATACGGGATGGGAATGATCGTCCGCAATGATTTCAAACAAGGAGTCGGGATATTTGACAATTCTGACATGTCCGGGCGATTCTTGCATTTTTCGGGGTAGGGGAATCAAGGGTTTTACCATTGTACTCATTGATGTTACCTCCTATTATCTCAAAGCAATAGCTTCTTTTCCGTGCATGTGCTTACATTGTGTCAAGTCAAATCAGGGAACTTCGCCGGTCTTGGCACAGGGATTCAAATGGTTATCCCAGTTCAGCAAGAACGGATATTCCACCGAAAGATTGCGCAGGTAGGTATATTGGGTGGGCTTTATCTGGTCCATTTCCACCAAAGCCATCAACGCTTTCATTTGTCTTGCCAGCCGATGAATTTCGGTTAACAGTCCTTGGGAGGAAATTCTTCCACTGTTAAAAGCTTCGTGCAAAAAGAGCAGTGTTCGGAAATGGTCCAAATAAACTGCAAAGTGCTTGGCCACACAGGACCAGGTGAGAAACAATCGGTTTTGAGGATTTCCTTTCAGTTCCTCTTCAAAGAAAGGCAATGTTTGATTTGCCTTTTGGATGAGTTGCTTCAAAACGGGAAATTTAGCATATTTCTCTTTTATAATAAGATTTTTGAACAGATCGGAGTGATAATCTTTTCCCGAAGCCGGATAACAATGAAAATGTTGATACAGGGATAAATCCATCAGGTTTTCAGCCTAGTTGGTGTATATAAATAAATGATCCAGCACCTTTTTGCATGTCCATGATATTCACCTCCGAATTTACGGCTGGCGGCAGTACATGGGACTGAGTGCGTCACACGATACGCCTTGCCCGTGATGCAACATCGTTTCGCCGAGAAGCGCGATGGAAGCGGCATCTTGCAGAAGAAGATGAGCAGGGGCAAGGGTATACGTAAAAGAAGGGTCTTGCAGGGAGGAAATGAATTTTTCGCCGCCGTCCCCATTGATCATAACAGGCAAATGGTAGGAGGCAAGTTCATCTGCCAATTCTTGAACGCCGATGGCTCTGGGAGGGGTTAATGGAAGGAGTGTTCCGGCTTCGACCTGAAACAGTTGATTGTAATAGGCGTTTCTTCGTGCATCCATCACGGGACACAATATGCTTTCTTTGGCTAAAATCATGCGATGCGCCAGCCCCATGGTGGTGGGAACCGGAGCACAGGGCAGATTGTTGGAAAAGGCAAGGCCTTTGGCGGTGGAAATGCCAATCCGCAGTCCGGTAAAGGAACCGGGTCCGCAGGCTACCGCAATGCCGTCTGGCTTTCCATCCACTTCTTGTAATACGCGGTCAATGAGGGGAAGCAGTTTTTCGCTGTGGGTCAATTGGTTGCAAGAATATGCCGAGGATAGGATTTTGCCGTTTTCACACAAGGCTGCAGCGGCGGTCAATCCCGAAGAATCGATGCCCAGTATCAGCATGATAGACTCCTTATTTTATTACTTCATTTCGATTTTACGGTCATCATCTCGACCGGATACCCGAGAAATGGTTACCCGCAAAGCGTGCTCCGGAATGGAGGTGGGAATATTCTCACACCATTCGGCAGCGGTGATACCATTTTCGATCAGATCATAATAACCGATGGACTCCAAATCGTCTTCAGAGGATAACCGATATAAATCAAAATGATAAAACATTATGTTACCCCGGTAGGTGTTGCATAGAGAGTAGGACGGACTGGTTACCGCCGCATGGGGTGCCAGCACTCTCGCCATCCCTCTCACAAAGGCGGTTTTGCCTACACCCAAATCACCATATAGGGCTACAAAATCCCCCTTTTTGAGAGATTTTGCCAAATCTTCCCCGATTTTTTCTGTTTCTTCCGGGGAGTGGGTGTACAGGATATCAGCCATCAGTATAACCCCATGATATGACCGTCATCATCGATATCAATCCCTTCAGCGGCAGGTACTTTGGGAAGCCCCGGCATGGTCATGATTTTGCCTGTGAGAACCACGGCAAAGCCGGCACCGCAGGACAGGGTGATATCCCGCACCGTCAAGGTGAAACCCGTTGGACGACCCAAAAGGGCAGGGTTGTCCGAAAGAGAATATTGCGTTTTAGCCATGCACACGGGAAGATCATTGAATCCAAGAGAATCGATTTCCGACAACGCTTTCTGTGCGGCGGTTTCAAAGATTACATTGCTTGCTCCATAAATGGTTTGCGCCAAAAGAAGAATTTTTTCTTTGATCGGTAGGGAAAGATCATAAATAGGATGGAAGTCATTGGGTTGATCACAGGCCGCCACCACGGCGTTTGCCAAATCCAGGGCGCCCGCGCCGCCTTCGGTAAAGGCATTGCATCGTTTTGCCGGCACGCCTAAAGATGCACAAACATCCGAAATGACTTTGATTTCCTCGGGGGTGTCAGTATGAAAATGGTTGATGGCAACCACGATATTAACGCCAAATTTTTTGAGATTTTCAATATGGGCCACCAAGTTGCAGCTGCCTGCTTTGACCGCTTGTACATGAGGGGAAGACAAAGCGGCTTTGGTAACGCCGCCACCGGATTTCAAGGCTCTTACAGTGGTAACCAATACCACAGCAGAGGGGGTCAATCCGCCCAAGCGGCATTTGATATCCATGAACTTCTCCGCGCCCAAATCAGCACCAAAGCCGGCTTCGGTCACCACATAATCCGCCAATTTCAATGCCAGTTTGGTGGCACGCAGTGAGTTGCATCCGTGGGCAATGTTGGCAAAAGGACCGCCATGGATCACGCAAGGGGTGTTTTCTAGAGTTTGCACCAGGTTGGGGTTGATGGCGTCTTTTAATAAAGCGGCCATGGCGCCTTGGGCTTTCAAATCCCGGCAATATACAGGGGTGCCGTCATACCGATATGCCACCAGAATACGGGAAAGCCTTTCTTTTAAATCGGGTAAATCGGAAGAAAGACACAAAATTGCCATGACTTCGCTTGCCACGGTGATCTGATAATGGTCTTCTCTGACCACGCCGTCCACCCGTTCGCCCATACCCACTATGACATTGCGAAGAGCGCGGTCGTTCATATCCACGACCCGCTTGATCATGATTCGTTTGGGATCAATTTGGAGGGCGTTGGATTGATAAATATGGTTGTCGATCATCGCGCAAAGAAGGTTGTTGGCGGCACCGATGGCATGCATATCCCCTGTGAAATGGAGGTTGATATCATCCATGGGAACCACCTGGGAATAACCACCGCCGGCCGCGCCGCCTTTGATCCCGAAAACAGGCCCCAGAGAGGGTTCGCGGAGAGCCAGCATACCTTTTTTTCCCATCTTGCTCAAAGCCTGTGCCAAACCCACCGAAACGGTGGTTTTGCCTTCCCCGGCGGGAGTGGGATTGATGGCGGTAACCAAGATCAGTTTACCGTCCTGTTCGTTTTGCACCCGTTGCATACAAGACTCCCTGATTTTGGCTTTATAATGTCCGTACAGTTCCAATTCATCGGGCTGAATACCGGCGGAAAACGCAATTTTGGCTATAGGCAACATATGAGTACGGGACGCAATTTCAACATCTGACAACATATGTGTTCGTCCTTTCCATGTGTTTTTATAAATTATCTTAATTATATCATGATTTTATAGTGAAAGCAAGAAAAAATTGACAAATATCAAAATGGTTAATTCCATGTGATGTTACTATAGTTTGCTTTTTTTAGCTTTTTAGTCCCCAGGCACCTTGAATAGGAGAGAAAGGTAAAACATACTGACAAATCATTGAATTCTATTGACAAGAGGGGGGGATAAAAGTATACTGAAAGCAGTCAATTCCTCGATAATCTTACAAAAGGAGATAGTATCATGACAAAAAAGAAATCATCAGATTTTCGTTACAACACGGGTGAAACCAAGGTTCCTTGGGCGGCTGTCGGAGAAAATTACAATGCAAAGGATTTGAAGCAGGTCGTTCGATTTTTGATGCAGGGCGAAGGCGATGCATACCAGGCAGCCATGTCTGCTGTGGACCAAAGCATCGATGCTCTTGGAAAAATTGCGACTCCCCCCGGAAAACTTTCTCTGGGTTCCCATGTGGAAGCCTGTGAAAGAGAAGTCAATGCATACCTGGGAACAGATTCAGCGTTGTTTGTGACCAACGCCACCGCCGGCTTTGAAATTGCTTATAAATATGCCAATTTGCAGGTCGGAGATGAGGTCATCGTTCCTGCCATTACCTTTGTCGCCACCATGGCGTATCCCGTTTCTATCGGTGCCAAATTGGTGTTTGCCGACCTGGATCCTTTGACCTTAAACATGGATCCCAAAGATGTGGAAAAGAAAATTACATCCAAAACCAAAATGATCGTGCCTGTTCACCTTGGCGGTTATCCCGTGGATATGGATCCCATTATGGAGTTGGCCAAGAAACACGATCTGGTGGTGCTGGAAGATGCGGCCCACGCGTTCGGCACTTCCTATAAGGGCAGAAAAATCGGTACCATTGCGGATTTCACCGCGTTTTCTCTTCACGAAGTAAAAAACTGCACTTCTTTCGGTGAAGGCGGCATTTTAACCACCAACGTGGATGCTTTCAAAGGGGAAATGAGCCGTGCCCGATTCTTAGGTTTGGATTTTTCCGGCAAAATCAAAGATTGGTTATATGACATTACAGCCATCCAGGGCAAATACGGTCCGTTTGTGGCCTCTAACAATGCTTCTACCACCGAACTGCAGGCCATCGGATTGTCTTGCCAGTTAAAACGCTATGACAAGATTTTGGCGGAACGCCGCGGTGCCGCGGAATATTTGAATCGTCGGTTCGCAGGAAACGATGCCATTCTTTCCCAGCCCCTCGGCGACAAAGAAACACTCCCTTCCTTCCACCTCTATCTGCTTCAGATCGATCCTGCCAAAGCGGGCGGCGATGTGCAAATCTTGAAGAAGAAACTGGAAGAAAAAGGCGTTACCAACATTCCTCATTTTGGTCCTTTGTATCGCTTTGACGTTCTCAGACAATTGGGTTACAACGAAGACGAAATTGCCAAGTCCTGTCCCGTATGTGAAGAAGTGTTCTACAAACGCTTCACCCATTTGCCCGTGTATGGGTTGACGGAAGAACAGTTGGTGTATATGGCCGATGCGGTTCTGGAATCTGTGAAGGAAATGCAAGCAGGCAAATAAAAACAATAAAAAGAGAGGCGTTCAGCCTCTCTTTTTACATATTTTATCGCCAAAGCTTCTGTAAAATGAGAATGTTTTCGGATAGACGAACCCGCCTATGACAGTGGCTACAAAATAGCGTAGGCAAGCGGCGGAAGGATGATAGTCCAAAAGGGGATAAAATACCCACTTACCCAGCTTCAAGACGCCGAACACCAACCCAAGTCCCACCATGAGTTTGATCACCTGCATGAAGAAGGGGGCTGCAATGTCATAATGTAAAAACTTTTTGTCCCCGTGCCGGACGGAAAGAAGCCCCGAAGCAACACCCAAAAGCATCCAGATATTATTCACTTCATCACCCTCCTGACCGCTGCCTGTCAGCCAAAGCAAAATTGCAATAGGAAACAGAAGGGTGAACGCGTCTAAAAAATAATAAGCGGCGGGTTTTTTTTGTGCAAGACGAACGATCCGAAGCACCAATGCCAATTGCAAAACACCCAATATCATGGCGGTTATGACGTCTAAGGGCGTATGAACACCCAAATACATACGGGAAAAAGCAATCAGCAGAATCATAAGAACGCAGACGGTTTTTGCGTACTTATTTTTAAAATATACAAACAATCCGCTGTACAACACCGTTGCGTTTTGGGTATGGCCGCTGGGGAAAGAGAACCCCCCGGCAGTAGCACGGGCTGCTTCCACAATGGTGAAAAATTCATCCTTTACCCAGGGGCGTTCCACCTGAAACCATGCTTTTAACAAAAGATTGAGAGCCATACCGAAGAGTCCGGCATACAGCATGGTATATCCGTGCTTTTTATCCATACACCAAAGTATGGCTAAAAACAAGCAAATGGTTACGATTTCATGCCCGCAATAAGTAATGATTAAAAAAAGGGCATTTATGAAAGGCGTTCGCATACCCTCAAAATAATAGAGAACACTCATTGAGACAACTCAACAAGGTTGGTTTCTGAAAATAAACACAGCACGGCATCGGGGTTAATTTCGTTGATATAGTCTTGCACGGAAAAATTTTCTGGCAAATATCGTAAATCTAAAACGTGGGTTTCAGCCACGGCAACAGAGAGGAAAGGTGTTACGCCACAAGCAAAGGAATCCCGCAAGATCAGAAGTTTGGTGTCGTTGGTGGCGCGGTTGTTTTTAACGATTTGCTTGGGAAAATCTCCGCCGGTATAAGCAGCGTAGCATTTTTTTCTATTCATTTCTTCTGACGTGGGATATTCGCCTCTGTACTGTAAATTTTTTTGAACGATGATGGAATTTAAAAAATCACCGGTTACATGGGTCGTTTTATCCTTGACGTAATGGGTTTCCACCGAAAGATTGGTAATAAAATTGGGATAAATCAAGGTGATATTATCCACGCCGGACCAATTTCTGCCGACCTTCTTGCCCAAAGAACCTAAAAACCATTCATTGTAAACACGTTTGCTGTACTGATTTTCATTGATCACGGTTTTATTGTATTCCAGGTTGTAGGTATCGCTGAGGTATTCTAATATTTTACCGGATGCCCAGAAACCGGTTTCAGGGAGCCAGTGATGGTCGGTAATGAAGAAACATTCATAATAGTTATCAAAATCATTCTTTAATGCCGTCCGCAGATCCACATAAGGAACGCCGTTGGATTTCAATCCCTTCAAATAGCGGTCGATGGCATCGTTGCAATTGTCGGTATATCCATCCGG
>DIRA01000027.1:71395-73512 GCA_002427425.1 Clostridiales bacterium UBA5448
AGGAAACCTGTTGGTTGATCTTTTCATCGGATGTGCGTTCGTAATAATAGGTGAGATATCCGTTGTTGAGTTTCATAACCAGACGGCCGTTATCGTTTTTCACATTCTGCCCCAAAGCGTCCCTTATAAAGGTGTTCACTTGAACATACGTCATTTTGCTTTTCAATGCATTGTTGACCACGTCGTCCCCGTCATTGACGCCTTCCACCAAGGGTTGTCCGTTACCGGATTGATCCAAACCCACCCAAGCTTTTATTTGATTGGTATAAAAGGCAAGAGAGGACAAACCCACCAACATTAAAAACAAAAAAGAAGCGATGCGCGCATACATATTTTTCTTCATTTGATTGTCCTCCGTTTAAAAGTTGAAATAGATAAAGGGATCATATGCGCCCTGGATGATATAGGACAAAGCCCCGACAAAAAGGACAATCAACACAACGGCAGTAACAATATCCAAGACAAAATTGTTTTTTTCGAATTTCTTTCTAAACAGGGAAACCCAGGGAACAGCGCATACCCCGCCGGCAAGCAAAAGCATCCAGGAGGATGACAAATACCGTGTAAAAGCAGCATCCGTAAAGCCAATGCCTTGGGCACCGAACATCACGTTGATATATTGCCATGCTTCGGTCATGGTGTTGGAGCGGAAAAGCACCCATCCTAATATAACAATCAGCATGGTGATGAGCCACTTGAGAGGGGAAAGGTATTTAAACTTATCAGGGTATCCGGTGAGCTTTTCCACGGCAATCAGCACAAAGAACATCAAACCCCAGGCGATAAACGTCCAGTTGGCACCGTGCCAGATACCGGTGAGGGTCCATACTACAAACAGGTTGAAAATCAATCGTACTTTGGAGTTGACCCGGCTGCCGCCTAAGGGGAAATACACATAATCTCTGAACCAGGTGGAGAGGGAAATGTGCCATCTTCTCCAGAAAGCGGTGATGGAAGTGGCGATGTAGGGGTAGTTAAAGTTTTCAACAAAGTGGAATCCGAACATACGACCCAGACCGACCGCCATGTCAGAATATCCGGAGAAATCATAATAAATCTGCAAGGTGTAGGCAAGAATGCCCAGCCAAGCCATGGAAACTGACAAGGAACCATCGATATTGTTTTTAAACGCAACATCTGCCGTCAGTGCCAGTTGGTTGGCAATCAAAACTTTTTTGGCAAGACCGATGATGAAGCGCACTACCCCATCGCAAAAATCAGTCAAATTTTCTTTGCGGTGATTGATCTGTTCGGCAACGGTTTCATACCGTACGATGGGGCCAGCAATCAATTGAGGAAAAAAAGATATGTACAAAGCCACATTCAGCGGGTTTTTCTGTGCCTGACCATGACCGCGGCTTACGTCGAAGACATAGGACATGGCCTGAAAGGTGAAGAAAGAAATACCGATAGGCAAAACAATGGTGGGAATATTGCTTTCGCTTCCAAACCAGGAATCCCAGGTTTTGACCACGAACATCAAATATTTAAAAACAAAAAGTAAAGCCAGATTAATAAAAGTCGTTATAAAATGTATCAGTCTTTTTTTGCTTTTGTTTTCCATGTTTTTGCTGACCCATAATCCCATGGCATAGTTAAAGAGGATGGAGCCAATCATGGCAAAGACAAACCAAGGTTCTCCCCAGGCATAGAAAAAGAGGCTTACTATGCATAGGAAAATGTTTTGTACCGTGCGAGAAAAAGAGAATATGCCGTAATACACCAACAACACAACGGGTAGGAAGGCAAATAGGAATACACTACTCGAAAATACCATACTTTTACTCCAATTTCCATGATATAAAGAATACAACTCATTATACAGGATGGTCCATAAAAAGTAAATGGCAATTATCAATTTTATTAAAAATAACTAAGAATGAAAGGTATGTATTCATAAAGTCGTGCAAATCACGGATAATAATACCTTTATTAACAGGAATCGGCTGTGATTATATGCTGTGATTATATTTTGTAATGTATAGGAAAAAAGAAAAAGTATAAAAAAACGAAAAATCCTGTTGACAAACAAAGGTGGGTATGTTAAAATACAACTCGCGCGGACAACGGGAGACAACCAAACAACCTGCAACATGCTGGTGTAGCTCAATTGGCAG
>DIRA01000025.1 GCA_002427425.1 Clostridiales bacterium UBA5448
GACCATATCATTGTACTCTATACAGGTTTTTTTTTGAAAATATGTAGAATCCCTTGACTTTTATGAAGAATCTGCTAGAATAAACTCAATTCCATTTTTATGCAAAGGAGAATACAAAATGCCTATTGTCACAAGTAAAGAAATGTTCCGGAAAGCATATGAAGGCGGTTACGCCATCGGTGCCTTCAATGTAAACAACATGGAAATCATCCAGGGTATCACCGAAGCGGCGAAAGAAGAAAATGCTCCCCTGATTCTCCAGGTTTCCTCCGGTGCAAGAAAATATGCCAACCACACCTATTTGATGAAGCTGATCGAAGCTGCTTGCATAGAAACCGATTTGCCCATCTGTGTCCACCTGGATCATGGCGATACGTTTGAGCTGTGCAAATCCTGTATCGACGGCGGATTCTCTTCCGTCATGATCGATGGCAGCCATCATTCTTTTGAAGACAATATCAAATTGACCAAACAGGTCGTTGCCTATGCGCACGCTCATGGTGTTGTGGTAGAAGGTGAACTTGGTAGATTGGCAGGCATTGAAGACGCTGTCAACGTCTCCGCCGAAGATGCTTCCTATACCGATCCCGATCAGGTGGTTGAATTCGTGGAAAGAACCGGTGTTGACTCCTTGGCCATCGCCATCGGTACCAGCCACGGTGCTTATAAATTCAAACCCGGCACAAAACCCCAGCTTCGTTTTGATATTTTGGAAAAAGTCGGTGCCAAACTTCCCGGCTTCCCCATCGTTCTGCATGGTGCTTCCTCGGTTATTCCCGCATACGTGGAGATGATCAACAACAACGGCGGTAAAATGCCCGATGCCATCGGCATTCCCGAAGATATGCTTCGTCAGTCAGCCAGAATGAGCGTTTGTAAAATCAATATTGACTCTGATCTCCGTCTTGCCATGACCGGTACTATCCGCAAATATTTTACCGATCATCCCGATCATTTCGATCCCCGTCAATACTTGAAGCCTGCCCGCGAAAACATCAAGGCTCTTGTGAAACACAAACTGGTAAATGTACTGGGCTGCAACGGAAAAGCCTAAACGTAAATGGAACGCGGGCAGCAAAAGCTGCCCGCTTCTTGCCTATTGAATTACGTGGACGGCCATGCTTTTCTGATCCCGTTCATGGCAATGCCTGTGACTATCCCGCAAGGCAGGGATAAGGTGCACAAAATAGGCAAATAATATAAAAAAGAACTGCCGAAAAACAGGATGGATACCATTCCCTGCCCCAAATTAAAGGCAAGGGAAGATAATACCGAAACGCTAATCAGGGAAAAATGTTTTTCTGGTAATTTTAAAGCAAAATAGGTTACGAATAGAGAAACAATACAGCCGGTGAGGGAAAATGCCAGAGATACCGCATTTCCCATGATAAGAAACAAGATGAAAACACGCAACAGACCTACGATGAAGGCGGGCCAAAATCCCAGATATACCATACAAACCGTGACCACGATGTTGGCCAATCCCAATTTCACGCCGGGAAACGCACGCATCAAGGATACGGAGAAAAATCTCTCCGCCCAAGACAAAATCAGCGCCGTGGAAAGAAGGATACCGCAAAGGGTAAGTGTTTTTATTTTCATGGACACATTCCTCCCGCCACAGCATCCACGGGGAACGTTCCGTTGATGCGGACGATCACCTTCTGGGGCAAGCATATGATGCTGCGCCCTGCTTGAGAAATGCGGCCTGCTGCTTTGCACAGCCCGTCGGGACATCCTGTATCCATCACGCAAACCTGTTTATCTTCAATTTTCACGGTCAAATCCACCCCATTCACCGAATATACCGTATCCTGATTTAAGGGAAGGGAATCGACCACTTCATTGCCTACGATGATTTCCACATATAAAGCCTCATTTTTCTTCTGACCATAAAGAAAAAAGCATAAAACGCCGACCAGAAGAATAGAAAAGGCCATGACAATATAGTCGCCTTTTTTCATTTATTTCAACTCCAGCGTTATTATATCACAATCGCAAGACCGGAGCAAGGGTTTTATTCCGGTTAAGGAGCCGCCATGACAAATCCCAACCCTGTCAAAAAAGTAATTGCCGTACACGATCTTTCCGGATACGGTCGTTGTTCTCTTTCTGTGATACTTCCCGTTCTTGCCGCAATGGGTGTACAGCCCATTTCACTTCCCACCGCCCTGTTATCCACACATACCGGCGGATATACAGATTTTACATTTTTAGATCTGACGAGTCAGATCGAACCCATCTATCAGCACTGGCTTACCTTAAATAGTGATTTTCACGCGATATACAGTGGTTTTTTAGCCCATGCAGCCCAAGTGCAATTGGTGGAAAACCTCATAGAAGCGTATCAAAATAAAACAAAAATCATACTCGTAGACCCCGTTATGGGTGATGATGGTGTGTTATACGCCACCTGTGATGAACCGCTACTCCAAGAGATGAAACGACTCATCGGAAAAGCCACGATCATTACGCCCAATATCACCGAAGCCGTCTTTCTGCTGGGGAAACCTTACAAGGAATATTTTAATCCATCGGAAGTTAAGAATATGCTGTACGCCTTAGCAGAAATGGGTCCCAAACAGGTAGTGATTACGGGATTTAAAAACAAAAATAATATTCATACCGGTTATCTGGATACCGCAACGGGAGAGGTCAACATACTGACCCAGGAAAAAGTCAATAAAGGCTATCCGGGCACCGGAGATGTCTTTGCCTCTATTTTGTTGGGCCATCTTTTGAAACCGGATCCTTTGGATCAATCTGTACATTCTGCCGCCGATTTTGTGCGATATGCCATACAGTATTCTGCCCAATACGATTATCCCGAACGGGAAGGAATCTTGCTGGAGCCATTACTCTATAAATTAACAGATAGGATGAAAGACGTATGTACGACAAAAAATTAAAAATCATTTGTATCGCTTCAGTTCTCACCGCCCTGATTGTTGTTTTCACCATGCTGTTTCCCATTCCCATTCCGGGTGCCGGATTTGTATTTTTGGGTGACTTTTTCATTTATATTGCCGCTGTTTTACTGCCTATGCCCTATGCCATGGCGACCGCTGCATTGGGCGGCGTGTTGTCGGATATTTTATTATCCTATACGATCTATGCCCCTTTTACCTTCGTGATCAAACCTCTTTTAGTTTTGTGTTTCACCAGTAAAAAACATGCCGTGCTATGCAAACGTAATATGATTGCACCTATTTTTGCCGCCATCATTACCATGGGCGGGTATTTCCTTGCCGACTGGATTTTGTTTGGAGAAATCGGCGGGTTCGCTCAGGCTTTTACTTCTCTCCCCTTCAATGCTCTGCAGGCAGGCATATCCGGTGTTGCTCTCATTATCACGGGCTTTTTACTGGATAAAATAAAAATAAAATCCATACTACGTATCAATAAGAGGTAACCATGCTACGAAAGCTTATCCCGGATTGTTATGTCAAAACCGTAACCTACTACAGTGCCGATTTTTTTCGATCCCGGGGTATTCGCGGGGTTTTGTTTGATATTGACAATACATTAGAACCCTATGCCAATCCCACCCCATCCGAGAAAACGCGGCAATATTTGCAATCCCTAACCGATGCGGGCATTCAATACGGCTTTGTATCCAACAACCATCAAAAACGGGTTGAATTGTTCAATGAACAGCTGACTGCTTTTGCTTGCTGGAAATCCGGTAAACCTTCCGGTAAAGCCTTGGAAAAGGCGAGGATTCATTTCGGACTGCCAAAAAAAAACATGGCTTTGATCGGCGATCAGCTTCTGACCGATGTTTGGGCAGCCAAGAGATATGGTATTTTGGCTCTTTTGGTGGTCCCTTGTTGTAAAAAAGAAGCTTTTTATATCAAGCTTAAACGGATCATAGAAAAGCCTATTTTGCTGTACTATAAAGTGAAATACGGAGGAATCGCAGAATGAAGGAAGCCATATTCGGACCGGCGGGAAATGCAGAGGAGTTCTATGCAGACGGGAATAAGTCCTCCTATCAGGCACCTGCCTGGCTGGCTGCCTACGGTCTGAATGCGTATGAGTACCAATGCGGCAAAGGGGTATTGATCTCGGAAGCCATGTGCAAAACCATTGGGGAAGAAGCTAAAAAACATGAAATTACCCTGTCCCTCCATGCGCCCTATTTCATTTCCTTATCCAGTGTTGAGCCGGAAAAACGCAGGAAAAGTGTGCACTATATTCTCCAAAGTCTTCGGGCAGCCCATGCTATGGGCGCCACGTTGATTGTGGTACATACAGGTAGCGCCGGTAAAATACCCAGAGAAAAAGCTATGAAATTGGCGGCGGATACGATATATCTTGCTTTAAACGCATCGGCAAAAGAAGGATTTTCCCCCATCACCATCGGACTGGAAACCATGGGCAAAATCAATCAATTGGGTACGCTGAACGAAGTGCTTCAATTGTGTCAAATCGACACGTCCCTTCGTCCCGTGGTGGATTTCGGTCATTTGAATGCTAGAGGTTTGGGTGCCATCAAAACCGAAGAAGACTATGAAAAGATTTTTGACACCATTGCAACCACACTTTCCGCTGAACAGGCGCAAAAGCTTCATGTGCATTTTTCTAAAATTGAATATTCTAAAGGCGGCGAATCCAAGCACCTCACCTTTGAAAGCGACCTTTTCGGTCCCTCGCCGGAACAGTTTTCCGCTGTTATCGCGCGCCATCAACTTACGCCTACCGTCATATGTGAATCGGCAGGAACCATGGCAAAAGACGCCAAATACCTGCAAAACATATACAGGAGTCTACTATGAATAACCTGGAGAGATTCAGAAAACAATACCCCTTGGAGCTTGACGAAGCGGTTCTCATCACCTCGGATATCAATCGCAGTTACCTCACCGGCTTCCGGTCAAGTGCCGGTTTGCTTGTTATTTTTAAAAACAGCGCCTACTTCTTTTTAGATTTCAGATATATGGAAATGGCACAAATTGCCCGGAATAAGGGTATGATCCCCACTGAAATTTCCATTATTCCCATTAAAAACGGCCCCTACCAAAATGTGGGCGTGTTGTTTCAGGAAAAAGGCATCAGACGGTATCAGTTCGAAGACTATTCCGTTTCCTATAAAAAAGCCCTGGATATGAAATCTATGTTTCCCACTCTGGAGCAAAATTGCTTGGGCAATGCGGTAGAGAATTTGAGAAAAGTAAAATCTCAAAAAGAACTGAACAAAATTATCCAAGCCCAAAAAATCACCGATGAAGCCTTTTCGTATATTCTGGGCATCATTTCCCCCCGAATGACCGAACGTGAATTGGCTTTGGAACTGGACTTTCACGTTTTAAAACTAGGTGCCGAAGCCATGGCATTTGAAACCATCGTGGTTTCCGGCCAAAACTCTGCTCTCCCTCACGGCAGGCCGCAAGACAACCCATTGACCCCAAACGGATTTATCACCATCGATTTCGGCGCACAACTGGATGGATATTGTTCTGATATGACCCGGACTGTATCGCTGGGAAAAGCCGATGAACCCATGAAAAAAGTATATTCCACGGTTTTGGATGCTCAAAATGCCGCTTTTTCTGTCATCAAAGGCGGCGTGGCGGGAAACGTGGTGGACGATGCTGCCAGAAGGGTGATCAACAAGGCCGGCTATGAAGGCTGTTTTGGTCATTCCTTGGGACATTCTCTGGGAATGCTGGTCCATGAAAGCCCCAATTTTGCTCCCACGTATAATACCCCCATCAACACAGGTGCCGTCATGAGCGTAGAGCCCGGCATTTATCTCAATCAAACCTACGGGGTTCGTATTGAAGATATCGTATACGTGACAGCCGATGGATTTATCAATCTCACCCAATCTCCAAAAAACTTACTGGAATTATAACAAAATATGTATATTTATTTATATTTTCTATTGAATTTATCTGTATATTGTGTTATAGTAACGGAAGGATATGTGCATAAATTGCTAATTATTGGAGGTATATATGATTTCAGCAGGTGATTTCAGAAATGGTATAACATTTGAGATGGACGGGAACGTCATGCAGATCATCGAATTTCAGCATGTAAAACCCGGTAAAGGAGCCGCTTTTGTCCGTACGAAATTGAGAAACGTCATTACGGGTTCTGTGGTTGAAAAAACATTTAACCCTACAGATAAATATCCCTCCGCAATCATTGAACGAAAGGATATGCAGTACTTGTATCATGATGGCAACCTATATTTTTTTATGGATATGGAATCCTATGATCAAGTTCCCATCAGCCAGGACAAATTGGATGATAACTTCATATTTGTCAAAGAAAACATGATGGTTCGTATTTGCTCTTATAAAGGAAATGTATTTGCCGTGGAACCTCCCATGTTTGTCGAACTGGCAGTGACCGAGACCGAGCCCGGTTTCAAGGGCGATACCGCCACCGGCGCTTCCAAACCCTGCAAGCTGGAAACCGGCGCACAAATCAAAGTACCCTTGTTCATAAACGAAGGCGATATTTTAAAAATTGATACCCGAACAGGCCAGTACCTCGAAAGAGTATAAAACAAATAAAGGAGGATATGAGTATGACCATTGGTGAAAAAGTAGCCCATCTGAAAGGTCTTATGGAAGGATTAAACATTGGTGAAGCTACACCTGAAGCAAAAACTCTTGCCAAAATCGCTGATATCTTAGAAGACATGGCCCTTGCAATCGAAGATTTGGATGATGAATGTGCTTCTCTGAACGAATATCTTGAACAGATCGATGAAGATCTTGGTAGAGCGGAAGAAGAAATTTACGGCGATTGGGAAGACGATTGCTGTGACTGTGATGATGAATGTGATGATGAATGCTGCTGCGATTGTGGCTGCGAAGATGATTCCGACATCGTCGAAGAAGAGAAGTAAGAATTATCAGCCTATAAAAAAACGACCATTTTTTAAATGGTCATTTTTTTATTTTACTGCTTCTTTGCGCCATACTCAATCATCGCCTGATATAATTTCAAGTTGTCATTGTATGTGCTTTTGCTTGGTACATTTCGAATACAGATTAACGTCGAGCCGGGCAAGGCATTGAATCCGTCTGTTTGAGAAACATTCAAATCTTTCAGACGAATGGCACAATCGTCATATGCGTTGTCAGGAACATATCCCAACGTATCTTCAAAAGGAACCACTTTATTAGTTTCACGCAAAATGTTATATAAGAACCCATCAACCAAAAGTATGATTGAATCCCCTGCTGCAATTTCCAATTGAAAACGCTCCATGGTTTCAGCATGTTTGGCAGCATTCAATGCCTCATTGCTTGCATACATTTCGGTGGGTGCCAATTGAAGTGAGATGAAATTCATGGCCAATTGCCCGTCCCCATTATAATCATCGATCAATGAAAATACAGTTGTTTCCATTTCCTCTATTTCCGTTTTGCTGATCAAGTCATAGCCTGCGTACATCAGATGTACATCCGGTTCCACTTTATTGAACAATTGAACGGTACAAATGATGATAACCATCAAAATAAATCCGACAACCAAGGTGACTGTCTTGTAATGATACCAATAATTATCCAGCCATTGGCGGAAAGTCATTTTTTCCGGCATATCATTCCCCTACTCAGTCCAAGGGTTTCATCGTGGGGAATAACAATACGTCCCGAATGGAAGGACTATTGGTCAACAACATCACCAAACGGTCGATACCGATGCCCAGCCCTCCTGTAGGAGGCATACCATATTCCAATGCCAACAGGAAATCTTCATCCACATCATTGGCTTCTTCATCTCCGGCAGCACGCAATTGGGCCTGCCGTTCAAAGCGACCACGCTGATCGATGGGATCGTTCAACTCGGAAAATGCGTTGGCATGTTCACGACCGACCACAAACAATTCAAACCGCTCGGTATAGGCGGGATCGTGGGGGCAGCGTTTGGCAAGAGGGGATATTTCCACGGGATGGTGGGTAATGAAGGTGGGTTGAATGAGTTTTTCTTCCACATATGCTTCAAAAAACAGATTCAAAATATCACCCTTCAAATGATGTTCTTCATATTCAATGTGACGTTCGTTAGCAATGGATCGTGCTTCGTCCAAAGTGATGATGGTATCAAAATCAACACCTGCATACTGCTTCACTGCATCCACCATGGACAGACGTGCAAAAGGTTTGCCTAAATCCAATTCCACATCCCCATACCGGATTTGCATGGTGCCGCAAGCCGTTTGTGCCACATGCTGGATCAATGCTTCGGTGATATCCATCATACCGTTGAAATCAGTGTATGCTTCATACAATTCTAACAGCGTAAATTCAGGATTGTGTCTTGTGGACATGCCTTCATTGCGGAATACACGACCAATTTCGTACACTTTGTCAAAACCGCCCACAATCAGTCGCTTCAGGTGCAGTTCCAAGGCAATACGCAAAAACAAATCCATATCCAATGTATTGTGATGGGTAATGAAAGGCCGGGCAGAAGCGCCCCCGGCAATGGTATGCAAAACAGGGGTCTCCACTTCCATATATCCCCGTTGATCCAGAAAAGAACGAATGCCGCTGATAATGATGGAACGCTTGCGGAAGGTATCCCGCGCATCTTCGTTCATAATCAAATCCACATACCGCATCCGATAACGGGAATCGGTATCTTTCAAGCCGTGAAACTTTTCAGGAAGAACGGTCAAAGCTTTTGAAAGCAAGCAAATGGATTTGGCATGGACGGAAATTTCGCCCCGGCGAGTTTTAAAAACAAAACCAGCCAAACCCACAATGTCTCCGATATCAAACTTTTTAAAATCGGCAAAGGATTCTTCCCCCACATCATCCACACGTACATAACATTGGATTCTGCCCAACGAATCCATCACATCTATGAAGTTGGCTTTTCCCATATCCCGGCGGCTCATGAGACGTCCGGCCAAGAAAACATCTTTTCCTTCCCATGCTTCAAAATTTTCTTTGATGGTTTTGGAGTATGTGGTCACATCGTACTTTACTTCATGATAAGGATCTTTTCCGGCACTCTGCAATTCCAGTAATTTTTCTCTTCGAATGGCCTGTTGCTCGTTTAAAGAAAGTTCGCTGTGTTCCATATTTTGATTATCCATAGTATGACTTCCTTTCAGGGAATATGCCGCGGTGATCACCGCGGCATGAATTTACAGAATTTCCAATACTTTCAGCTTTAATTTACCTTTGAGTGTTTCACAGGTGGTTTCCTGTCCCAATCCCAATCCCAACAGAGCTTTGCCGATGGGGGATTCGTTGCTGATTTTATTTTCCAAAGGAGCAGCTTCCGTTGTACCCACGATGATGTATTCATGTATCGTGACGGTTCCTTCGGGGGTGGTTTTTTCAATTTTCACTTTATGTCCCAAAGAAACACTATTGTCATTGGAAGGAGAAGCAATGATCTGAATGTGATTCAACATTTCTTCCAATTCAAAAATTCTTGACTGGACTTTCCCTTGTTCATTCTTAGCTTCTTCATATTCGCTGTTTTCGGATAAATCCCCAAAGGCTTTAGCTTGGGCAAGCATTTCGTTGACTTCCGGACGGCGTTTCAACTTCAAGTAATCCAGCTCATCTTTAATAGCTTGAAGACCTTCCTGTGTAACCATTGTAACTTTTGTAGGCATAATGGTATCTCCTGTATCAATTTATTTCAATATTAAGGTTTCTTCACATAGTTCAAAGGATTGACGGCAGTCCCATTGGAATATACCGTAAAGTGTAAATGCATGCCGGTGGAACGACCGGTTGTTCCCACCTTGCCGATCTGTTCGCCCAGCTTCACCTTATCCCCTACCTTTACGGAATAGGAGGTTAAATGAGCATAGAGGGTGGAAATGGTTTTTCCGTTGCTGGTACCGTGTTCAATAATCACACAGTTGCCGAACCCACCGTAGTATTTGGCAAGAATCACCTTACCTGCCGATGCGGCATATACCGGGGGTGTGCTTCCGTATGTAGCAATATCAATACCGTTATGATATTCAGTTGACCCGGTAAAGGGATCGGATCGGTAACCAAAGGAAGAACTGATATAGCAAGAGGCTGTTTTCAACGGCCAGATCATATCGCCACTGAACAATACCTTTTCTTTTTCTTTGATCTGTTTATTCAAGGATACCAGCATGGCGGAAATTTCAGCATTGGTTCTTTCTTCTTCCGCCTGTAGTTCTTTGAGCTTTTCTTTGTCCGCTTCCGCTTCGAAAATCAAAGAGGTGGCGTTGGCAATCCGGACTTCACAGACGGCAGCCAAAATGACTTGTTCCCGGTAGGAAGATTTATATTCATTCAGTACCGCTTCCGTTTCGGATTTTTTCACTTCTAAATCCGCAATATCATTGGTAATGCTTTGAATCAACTCATAATCGTAATCCAAAATATCCGTGGTATTGGTGGTTCTGGAAACAAATTCGGAAAAGTCTTTGGATGACAATGCATACGACAGTTTTTCCATGGTGCTGTAGGTTTGCGAAATCTTCATCAATGCAAGAAATGCCATCGTTCCGCTTTCAATCCTGGATTCCAACGTATCGATTTGGGTTTCATACTCACCCAGCAAATCGCCGTAAATTAAAATCAGATCCTTATAAATATTGATTTCTGACTGAATGGCCAAATATTCATCGTCCATCTTTTGCTTTTGAACCAATATAGAACTGGTTTGTTTGTCCAATTTTGATAACTCAGAAGCAATGCGATCAAGCTCACCTTTCACATTTTTTAATTGATTTTCTTTAGATTTCTTTTCGGAAATGAGCTGATTGTAGCTTTTTTCAGCACGGACGACTGGACAGGATACCGAAAAAACAGATATACAAGATGATACAATCAAAAGAAAAGCGAATGCGAAATGAAATACTCTCTTCATTCGTTTCATTCTTTCACCTCTTCTATATTATTTAGGTTTTCTTGAAATTTCTCAACGAGAACAGGCTTCCCGCGACTCCGGTAAAAATGCCGATGATGGCGAACCCCAGAGCAACTTCCCACCAAACTTGGGGGAAATTGATGACCGTTACAAAGGAGCCGAGTCCGGGTAACATAGTCCAAACGTATTGATACAAATAAAATTGGACGCCATATGCCAGCAACGCCGAAAACAGGCCGATGAACAATCCTTCCAATACATAGGGAACACAAACGAAAAACGATGTAGCCCCTACATACCGCATGATGAAAATTTCTTCGCGACGGGAATATATGGATACCTTAATGGTATTGATGATCACAAATAAAGCAACCACAAACAACAAAAGCATTAAGGCAGAACACACAAATGAAATGATATTTCTGAGTCCGTCAATTTGCTGGGATACTTCCGAGTTGTCCTTAATATCTACAAAGTAGGGCCCCAAATCGCCGGAAGACAGCCGGATGACGATGCTGTTGGCAGCCGATGTATCTTTATACGAAAGAATAAAATACGCTTTCAAAGGATTTACATTCCCCAGCATGGTTTCAATGCTTTTCATTTCATCCTCGCTGATGGAAGGATTTTCTCTGTATTCATCCAGCTGTTTTTGAAGTGCCTCTTGTTTTGATATATAGGAAACCGTATTGATTCCCAATGACTGAATTGTTTGCAATTCTTCAATCTTGTGCTGCAGATCGGAAATATCCCCTTCCGTGGCATCTTCTTTGATAAAAGCTACAATTTTATTGTAATCCTTTAACCCTTCCAGGTTGTGATTAATATTGAGGGTCAATAAATAGAAATTACCGACTACGAGCAAACAGCAGAACAATGCAAACACCGAAGCGATGGTCATAACGCTGTTCCGAATAATACCCCAAAAAGCCAGTTTCAAAAAATATGAAACGCTATATACTTTCATCTTCATGGCTTATACCTCGTCAAACATGCCGCCGACGCGGTCAGCCGAAATCACACCGTCCGTCAGGACAACCACGCGCTTGTTATAATAGTCAACAATATCCCGGTTATGGGTAATCACAAGGACGGTCTTTCCCAATTGATGGATCTTTAATAACAGTTCCATCATTTCCACCGTCATCAACGGGTCGATGTTCCCCGTAGGTTCGTCCGCAATGATGATTTCTGGATTGTTTACCAATGCGCGGGCGATGGCAACACGCTGCTTTTGACCGCCCGAAAGTTGATGAGGAAATGAATATGCTTTTTCTTCTAAATTAACCAGCTTCAAAAAGCGCATGACCCTTTTTTTTATGACACGGGTCGGTTCCCCCACCACACGCATGGCAAAAGCAACATTATCAAATACAGTCATTTTCGGTAATAACCTGAAATCCTGAAATACAATGCCAATGGTACGGCGCAAATAGGGTATCTGCCGCTTTTTTATTTTTTCCAATTTATAGTTTCCCACAGTTAAAGAACCGGAGGTGATATCTTCTTCACATAACAATATTTTGGTGAGAGTCGTTTTACCGGAACCCGAGGCTCCCACAATGAATACAAATTCGCCCTCATCAATTTTCAAATCCACATTGTTGAGGGCTTTTGTATGATTGGGATAAACTTTTGTCACCTGATTCAGCTCAATCATTTTTATGCCTTCCCGGAATTAATACTTTGCGGGTCTGGATGAAAGATATTTCTTCACCATCAGCGCGACTTTAAACGTAATTGCGTGCTCAAACTCACGCAGATCCAAACCGGTGAGCTTTCTGATTTTTTCCAGTCTGTACACCAGGGTGTTTCTATGGACAAAAAGCTTGCGGGAAGTTTCGGAAACGTTCAAGTTGTTTTCAAAGAAGCATTGGATGGTAATCAAGGTTTCCCGATCCAAAGCCTCGATAGATCCTTTTTTGAACACCTCATGCAAAAACATTTCGCATAAAGTGGTAGGCAATTGGTAAATCAATCGGCCAATCCCTAAATTTTCGTAATTGATCACGCTTTTTTCGATTTCAAAAACCTTACCCACTTCAATGGCGACCTGGGCTTCTTTATAGGAACGAGCCAAATCCTTGATGGCTTCCACAGCGGTGCCGATGCCAATAACCACTTTCAGGTAAAATTCCGCATTGAGGGTATCCACGATGGTTTTTGCCATATTTTCCAATTCTTTGGCTTCCACGTTCGTTTTGAATTCACGGACAAGAACCACATCATTTTCTCCAACACCGACCACATAATCTTTGTTTTTGTCAGGAAACATGTTCTGAATAATATCCAAAGGAACCGTATCCCCTTTTTCCATGAAGCGAATCAGGAATACAACCCTCGGAATATTATTGGAAATACGAAATTCCTTGGATTTCACATAAATATCGCTGGGAAGAATGTTATCCAAAATAATATTTTTAATCAAAATCACCATGTCATACTTTTCATCGTACAACGATTTCATACTGGAAAGAGACGCAGACAAAATGAGTGACAAATGTTTAGAAATTTCATCCGTTCCCTGTACAAAAACAATATATTCGACCTTTCCATGGGTGGAAAACGGTTTGTATGTCATATCATTTAAGTAAAAAGAATCAGAAGTAAAAACCAACTCTTCCTTCACCATGGGGTTGTTTTCACCCATTCTGGCAGAGTCACTGCAAGCAATCACCGTTGCATTATCATCCATAACACCGATCGTTCGGTCTAAGGAATCTTTCATTTTGACAATAAAACCTTGAAACAATTTATTAGACATATGATAGGAATCCTCCGATACTTTGGTTGATTTATACAAACATTTTAGTTTATTATATCTAATATTTGAAAATATTTCAAGTACTTATAGAAAAATTCACAAAATATTAGACACGAAAATGAATCGACTTGTTATTTGTATGAAAACTCAACCATTAACTTCATAATATTTTTTCGTACAACACCATAGATAGCACCGCAAGTGCGGCGGTTTCCGTTCTAAGAATCAATTTTCCAAGGGTAACCGTGGGAATGCCTGCGTTTTGCGCCAGAAACACTTCACCACAGGAAAGACCGCCTTCCGGACCGATGAAAAAACCGATCTTCTCGGCATCACACCCGATGACTTCCCGAATCGACCGTTTGTTTTCCCCCTCAAAACAAATAAAAGAGGCTGGCATTGCTTCTAACCGTACAATCATATCACGAAAAGAAATGCAATCCGATACCTTGGGAATGCTGCTGCGACCGCTTTGCTTGGCAGCTTCTATGGCAACTCTCTGCCAACGTTCTATCTTTTTTTTGAGGTTTTTTTCATCCGGCGTGCTGACGCATCGTTCGCACAGAACCGGCACCACCTCATGCACGCCGAGTTCGACGGCATGCCGGATGACACTGTCCATTTTATCCCCTTTAATCAGGGCTTGAAATAACACGATCTGATAGGATAGCTCTGTTTGCTCTTCCTTTTTTTCCGCCACTTCCAAAACAATGCTCTCCCCGCCCGGCGTGGTTTTTACAGTGCGTATATGACAAATGTATTGATGCTGCGCCATATCACAAACCAACACCCGATCTCCTTCTTTCATGCGAAGAACCCGGGCAATGTGATGGGCGTCGCTTCCATCCAGCGTAAATATTGTGCCCTGCCCGGAAAAAGAGGAGGAAACGGCGTTGGATATAAAAAACCTCCTCATTCGGATAGCTCCTTAACCCGTAAATAAATGAAGAAAATGATCATCGCATACATAACAAAAGGCAATGACAGCAACAGGGGATGAAACGTGTATACCCCGATAAACAAAGATAATACGACCAACATGATGTATGCCATGATAACCAGCTTTTTGTTTTCCCGGCTTTTCAGCTCGGACTTTACCGCTTCCCTTAGACATATATCCGCTTTCTCATGCAAAACAGCTGCGTTCAGCTTCAAACCTTCGGTATAAAACGGCGTAAGAGATAACACCAGATTATTAGGATTCTTTTTCATGGCGATCAAACGCAAGGGGGATTCCTGAGAAGACATACATTTTGCATCCCATCCTTTTTTGACCGCCAATTCACATCCGGTTTCCAGGGTACCCAATTTTACGATATGATCCAAAATCATGGATGTCGGATATGTAGATAATTGCTCTATTTGTTCGACGTTGGAAATATAACCGTTCATCATTTGCTGCTTGATTGTTTCCAGACGAATCAAAATGAAAATCGGCACCACCCATTGACTCATGGATACTATGCCCAGAACCAATAAAAAAGGCAACAAATGCTCCATGGAAATGAAGCCAAAAATTTGCAAGCCGGTGACGGTCGCGGCCAATACTGTAAAGGCACAGGAAATTAAAAAAGAAAGTGTACCGTATGGATTGGCAGTCATCACCTGGGAAAACAAGGTCCTGATCCGCTCTTTGTAGGCAACATAATAGGAAGCTGAGGGCAGCCGTACCACTTCCACCATTACATCCCCGGAAACCACCCTGAACCCTTGTGCCAATCCATCACCGACCCCGTAGGATCGAGATGAATCCAAACCATACATCCCGTGGCTGCACAAGCAGGACCCCTGTAAAATCCTGCCGTCTGCAGGGATGAATTCCCCTGTGGACAACAGAATGCAGTCGCCAATGCTCAATTTTCCCCCTTCATTTTGTTTTACAAAACGTTGGGCAACCGTGGGAATGGGGGGAAATAAAAAATCATTCCGGGTAGCCATTACAATAAAAACAACAGAATCTAAAATATGATAAGCCAAAAGTAAAATAACGACATGGTTTTTATAACCGGAAAAAATCAAAAGAGTAATAAATATCAGCAAAAACAACCAATGGAAATCGGTTTTCTTTTTCTTGAGTTCTCTGCGAACAGAAAAGATCACAGGTGAAAAAAGGACAAGAAACAACAAGGTATACACCCCGTTTTGAACGGCAAATGCATCCCGCGTCACATACACACCAAAAAACAAGGAGCCAATAAACAGAAAATACGACAATTTAGATAAAAGAAAAAAAGCGGTATTTTTGGCATATGAAAAAACAGTACAGCTGTTCAGGAAAAACGACAGATTAACCCCATCTTCATATGAAGTGGAGATCTTAATACGTCCAAAAAACTCGTCCTGCACTGTCCTGTTCATTTTTGCCACACAAACTCCGAAATCAAATTTTCCTTCTGCCTTCAATGGCGCGGAACAACGTCATGTCATCCGCATATTGCAGTTCACCGCCCACGGGAATGCCATATGCCAGCCGTGTGGTCAACACATCCATGGGCTTAATCAATTTCGCTATATATAAAGCCGTAGCTTCTCCTTCGACGCTGGGATTGGTGGCAAGAATCACTTCTTTCACCTTGCCGTCCAAGCGTCTGAGCAGTTCACGTACCAGCAAACGGTCGGGACCGATGCCGTCCGTGGGAGAAATCAAACCACCCAAAACATGATATAACCCGTGATATTCCCGCATTTTTTCCAATGCAGCCACATCACGGGAATCTTCTACCACACAAAGAATACTTTGATCCCGATGTGAATCCAAACAAACGGAGCATACGTCGCCTTCACAAATATCCCCGCAGATTTTACAACGGGAAATATGGGCTTTTGCAGCTATAATGGCATCAGCAAAGGCCTGGGCATCTTCCGACGGCATATCCAATACCGCAAAGGTCATACGTTTTGCAGATTTGATTCCTACACCGGGGAGCCGTCTAAACTGCTCAACCAGGCGATCAAAGGGAGGTAACGATTTAGTCATATCAGAATAAACCGGGCATATTCAACGCACCGGTGATGCTTTCCATTTCATTTTTATTGGTATCTTCGATCCGTTTGATGCCTTCATTGAAAGCGGCGATGAGAATATCCTGAAGGGTTTCGGGATCATCGGGATCAATGACATCCGGTTGAATATGCAAAGAAACGACCTCCTTGGTGCCCTTCATTTTCAAAGTCACCATGCCGCCGCCGGCTTTGATTTCATATTCACGGTTGTTCAGGTCTTCCTGCAGTGCCGCCATGTCCTCCTGCATTTTCTGCGCCTGTTTCAACATGGAGTTCATGTTTTCGGGTCCTTTTCCCATTCCTTTGGGTAATCTTGCTTTCATACGCGTATTCCTTTCGATTCATTCAAGTAAAGTATCCAGATCATTCTTTCGAGCCGTCTGTGAAGTGTTTATAAATACAATATCCGTCAGATTCGGTTGCCATGATTTCGCCAAATCAAATATCAGAGTTTTGTAGGGATCCTGTTCCAGAATACTCATCGTAAAGGATTCACACGCCACTTCCAAGCGATTGTTGGATTCATAAAAATTGGTACTTTTTAAAAAAGTGGATACGATGGGATTTTCCGATAATTTTTGAAGCAAGGCAACCCGATGGGTAAAGGGCCTTCGTTCTGTATTCCCGCCGCTTTCTACCGTCGCCACCTTTTTTGGGGAAGGTTCAGATCCTTTGATAGGGACAGGCTTGCTCACGGTTTGAACTTGCGCCGCTTTCACGCTGCTGCTTTCCAAAGCGGCAATCCTGGACAGCAAAGCAGCCGGGGAATCCATCAGCGTCTCATCGCAGAACCGGATGAGCATGGCTTCCAGGGAAGCACGCTTGGCACTGCCCAAATAGTCGTATTTATACAGCAAATCCTGGGCAGTTTGCATCATATATTGAATGTGTTCTCCTTTTAGCTTGCCTGCCAACCGGAGAATGTCATCGGTTTCTGATTCGTAACAATCCAAATAGCCCTTAGGATCGGACACAGAACGGGCAATCATCAAGTCCCGCAAGGCTTTGATCAAATCGAGTAAAAAAGTTTTCAAATCTCCCCGCGTGGTGTAAATACGATCAAAGGAATCGATGACCCCTGCCATGTTTTTATCGGCAATTTGCTCCAATGCGGACAACATAATTTGCCTGTCGGGCAAACCCAATATGACGGGCACGGCTTTCGCATCCAATGGCCCGGTATGTCCGATAAAACTTTCCAACAAGGTCAAGGCATCCCGCATGGCACCATCGGAGGAGCGGGCAATGACCATCGCCCCATCACGGAGCAAAGGAATGTTTTCCGCCCGTGCCACTTCCATCACCCGATCGGCAATGACTTCCGGTTTGATACGCTGAAAATCAAAACGCTGACAGCGGGACAATACCGTGGGAGGAATTTTATGCACCTCGGTGGTGGCCAATATGAACAATACATGAGAAGGCGGTTCTTCCAAAGTTTTTAAAATAGCATTGAATGCGCTGATGGAAAGCATATGTACTTCATCGATGATGTACACCCGTTTTTTTACCTGGCTGGGCAAATAAAGGAGTTTATCACACAAGGTACGGATATCCCCTACGCCGTTATTGCTGGCAGCATCCATTTCCACCACATCCAGAATGGTGCCGTCGTCTATACCAAGACAGGACGAACATCCGTTACAGGGATTTCCGTTCTCCAGATGTTCACAGTTAACGGCTTTGGCGAGAATTTTTGCACAGGTGGTTTTGCCTGTTCCCCTTGTTCCGCAAAATAAATACGCGTGGGATAGCTTGTCTTCCATCAATTGCTGACGAAGCACAGCGGTCATATGTTCGCGTCCATATACATCATCAAAGACTTTCGGACGCCATTTGCGGTACAATGCCTGATACATGGTTGCTCTCCTTCGGTAAAGATAATCGTAGGGGAAAAATATCCAAATTTACAATGACAGGATACAAAGAAAGACTGTGCCCTGGCTTCGAATACGCACTCAGGCGCGCTTTCCGCTGTTCCGGCTCAGAACAGGCTGACCTGCGGCACATGAAGATAACCACTTAATGCTGCTTGGTTCCCCATCTGACATGGTTCACGGTTCTTCATTGCACAGGACCCATTCATCAACACCGGTTCAGCGGCGCTGCCGCCCAACTGCGACCCTCAAGCGAGGTATTCTCCCCTGCTATAGCGGATTGCAGGTTCAAGGCACCGCTGGCTCCCCGGATAGCACAGTCTTCTTTTGTATCCCATCAAAACGTATTACAGTATTTTATCGTACATTTCAATCCTTTCTTTGTGCCGTCCCCCCTCAAAAGAAGTACACAGAAAGAGACGGGTCAGTTCCCATGCTTTTTCCACCGACAGCACCCGGCCGCCCAAACAAAGAATGTTTGCATTGTTATGGGCACGAGACATTTTCACGGAAAAGGAATCGCAGGCAAGCATGGCGCGAATACCGGAACGTTTATTGGCACTCATCATCATACCCACGCCGGTTCCACAGAATAATAAGCCGAAATCGGCATTTTTATTCATTACTTCCTTGCACACCGCTGCAGAAAACGCAGGATAATGGCAGGCGTTTCCGTCACATCCCAAATCCACACAGGTGTAACCGTTCTCCGTTAATAATTTTGTTATAGTTTGCGCCAGATCATATCCGGCGTGATCGGTTCCAATGGCGATTGTCATGAATACTCCTTATTTTTACGACTTTCCTACTGTAATTTGAAACAAATTGAAATTGCGAATAAAATAAAATTGCCCGTTTTTCCCCATACGCATATCCCAACCGCAAGACGATTTCAAGCAGTTTAAGGTTAAATCACGCCAGGGAATGGCATAAAAACTTTGGTTTTCCCGGCAATTCATATATAAAACATCTTTGGTCACGCAAAGAGAAACAGCATCTTTTTTTCCGGCAGATACAACGGACAATTCCTGGGCTTGGACAAAAGCGTTCTTTTCCAAGCTGAATTGGAACAAGTGATAGGCACTGCCGATACCCCACAAATCGCCATCCGGTCCCAGAACCATCGCTTTCACCCCATGGATGGATTTATGAATATCCCCCATATAGGTATAGCGATCGTTGGCAATGGTACAGGCTACCAATTGGGCGGAGGAAGCACCGTCATTAGCGGTTGTGGCACAATAGACCACACCGTCGGCATAAGCCATGGCGGTCACAGAATGATCGGAAACCAAATCAAATTTCACATGATAGTCCAAAGTGGTCAAATCGATGATACACAAGGCGCCGGTGGTATAGTCTTCAGCCGGAGATGTGGCAACCAATATAATGTTTTCTTTCTCCACGGCGAGCATGGACAACGTTCCGCTCTGGGGAAACACGGAAGAAGAAATGGTACATACAGGCGAGGGATTGGATGCGGTGGAATTGGTCATGTTCCATTCTTTGGAACGGTCATATGCCAACACCTGAACTCCGTTGGACACATTTCTGGTATAAAACACATACCGCTCTGTGGCACAAACATCGTCCACGGCAGGAAGTCCGGGCAACTCAACCAGCGTATCTGCTCCGGGATCGTAATAACCGGCCCCGCAGGACGAGCTTCCGGCATATAGGATGCCGTCTTTATCCATATCAATGCAAGAAAGAAGCGAAGCAGTTCCTTCCAATTCAACGGTCATGTGGCTGACGGTTTTTTTATCGATGTTATACACAATCATGGCACCGTTGGATCCATCCAGCCCAATAAGGCAGAGTCCATCATTTAAATCAAAAAAGTCCCAGTTAATTACAAAAGACCAAACCGACAATCCGGAAACGGGATGAAAGGTATCGTTGACAAGATTATATTGACAAATTTTTCGATTATGATCTACAAAATAAAAATATTTTCCATCCGGTGAAACAGGAGAAATGCTCCGCACCGTACAGGGAATCTCGGTCATTCTTTCTCCTGTGGACGAATTGATTACGTTGATCACTCGTCCGGAGGTGGGATTGAGAAGAATGAGTTGATTTTGTCCCTGGGTCTGACAAACCAGGCGATTTCCAATGATGTTGATATCAAAAATAGTATTGGTCAGCTTTTTATAGGCATTTGGCAAAATATCTTCCGGCGCCCTGTCCAATGAAGTATATCGATAAATACAGGTTTTGGATTTATCATCTCTGCTGAGCACGTAGTAATTTCCGTTTGCCGGATTATATGCCGTAGCATATTGAGCAATAGCCGTCGCTTTCGGTACGGCATACCGTTTGAGTTGATTGGACTTGGGTGAATATACAAAAAACTGATCATTTCCCACAAGGCCACAAATCAAGTTTCCCCCTTTATCTTCAGACATGGCAACCAGATTTTGTTCCATCTGCGCCACGAGGGTAAATTCTCCGGTTTTCACCTGATACCGATACAAGGCAGGTGTTTTAAATGCCGTCAAGTAAATGTCGCCGGAAGAATGGGCAAATACTTCATACACCGACAAACTGGTGGACAATTTATACGATTGAATCAATGTACCGCTCACCGGATCCACGATCTGAAACGACGCATAGGAATCACCGTTGATACCGCAGTACAAACGGGGATTGCCATCCTGATCATATCCGCCGATACACATGTTTGCCTGGATGGAATAGGTCATATTGCCGATTTCCGTCATGGTTACAGATCGATGCAATGAGGTATCCTCCTCATCGTTGTTCAACGGCGTCTCATCATCCGGTTGAGACCCGCCGCACCCCATGAGGCTCAGAAGGGCAATGATGCATATGACGGAAAACAGTTTTTTCAATACATCCATCCCCATTACACATCTCCTTTTTTATCTGGAAGCGTTCAAAGCCTGTTCAAGATCCTCAATAATATCCGAGGCGCTTTCAATTCCTACGGATAGTCTTATCAACTCCGGCGTAATACCACAGTCGGACAACTGTTCATCGGTCAGCTGTCGGTGGGTGGTGGAAGCAGGGTGCAACACGCTGGTACGGGCATCCGCCACATGTACCACAATGGCAGCCAGTTTCAAAGCATCCATCCATTGCGCCGCCCGTTCCCGTCCGCCGGCAACGCCAAAAGAAACGACCCCGGAAGCACCGATAAACACGCCTTGCTCATTTTTTAAATATTTCTTTGCCAAGGGATAATCAGGATCGCTGCTAAGACCGGGATAGTGTACAAAGCAGACATCACCACCCAATTTGCTCTGCAAATAACGAGAAACCTCCATGGCATTTTGGCAATGGCGTTCCATTCTTAAATGGAGCGTTTCTAATCCCAGATTCAATAAAAATGCATTATATGGTCCGGGAACGGCACCAAAATCACGGAGTAGCATGGTACGTGCTTTGGCAATGTAAGCCGCATTTCCGAATTGTTCAGAATAAACAACACCGTGATACGAAGCATTGGGCTGGGAAAATTCCGGGAATACCGACCAGTCAAAATTTCCGCCATCCACAATCACGCCGCCTATGGCACAGGCATGGCCGTCCATATATTTCGAGGTAGAATGAATGACCACATTGGCGCCGTGTTCAAATGGCCTGCACAAATACGGGGTGGCAAAGGTATTGTCAATCACCAAGGGAATCCCGTGGCGATGAGCCAGGTTGGCGTATCGTTCAATATCAAAAATCCGAAGCACGGGATTGGCAATGGTCTCACCGAACAACAAACGGGTGTGACTATCGATTTTGCTTTCCACCTCCGCGTCAGTCTCGGAAAGCAGAAAATATCGCACTTCAATACCCATCCGTTCCAATTGCACCGACATCAAATTGATGGTACCGCCATAAATGACAGAGGAAGCAAGAAAATTATCGCCCGCTTTGCATACATTTAATATCGCCATCAAAGAAGCCGCCTGACCGGATGCGGTTAGCATGGCACCACTGCCCCCTTCAAGGACAGCGATTTTTTCTTCCACAGCCGCGAAGGTAGGATTGGAAATGCGGGTATACATGTGTCCGTCTACCTTCAAATCGAACAAGTCGCCAACATGGCTGCTGGAATCATATTTGAACGTAGTGGACTGATAAATAGGCAATACTCTGGGTTGACCGTTGGAAGGACGATATCCTTCCTGTACACATTGCGTACCGATCCTATATTTTTTCATGCTCTACCAACTTTCCTTTTTCATTCATAAATTATATCACATTGCATCGCGAAAATCAAGACTGTTTAGAATGAATTTTGCTGCTCTCCGGTACGTACCGCTCAAATATATAAGAATCAAACCAGGCTTTTCCTACACTATTTTCTTTTTCGATGGAACGAAACGTCCATCCGATGGTGGATACATGAAAAAATTTACGGCAAAAACGAAATCCCCATACATCCACACAGTTCTGATTATACGCCACGTAATCAGGACGTCCCAAAAAATTGAACAGCAAATGATTTTGCATGAACCGTCCCAGATAGCTTTTACCGTCTTTTTTGGTAAACTTACTGGACAATTGCCCCCGAATGATGTGGGGCGCATTTTTCCGGAACCATCCGGGTATCAAAGGATGGAATGACTGGATGCAGACAGGTCCATGATGATTTTGTATCTGATGCAACGTATCCCGGCATAAAGAAGGCACATCATTTTGAAATTCTACCTTGATTTCACAGATAATAGGCAGAGTACCCATCAGCCGTAATACATCGGCAAACAAAGGAATGGTTTCCGTACTGTTGAGCAAAGGGTATTGTTTCAGTTCTTCCCACGTGCATTCTCTCACCTTTTTATCAATGCCGCACATACGTTTCAAGTCGGAATCGTGAAAAACCACCAAATAATGATCCTGTGTATGCCGCACATCCAATTCAACACCGTATCCCGCTTCCGCCGCGGCTTTGAAGGCCGCCGGGGAGTTTTCAGGAATACGCCCACTGCCAGTGTGAAGCCCCCGATGGGCAAATCGGCGACCAAGAAAAGGACGCAAATCCCGCTTTTGATTGGGTTTCATCAGATATAAAACCAACAGAATACACACCGCAATTAAAGCGAAAAAGATATACAGTACAATCATGGCTTATCTCCTGCTCGGCACATAATCACCATGTTTGACAAACAGCATGGTGATGAATGCCAGTACGGAAAATACCGTGGCATAGGGAAACAAAACGCGATATCCCAACTGTAAAGTATCGATCAAAAAAGCAGACAACAAGGGGGTTACCACTTGGGCAGCCATGGAAAAAGCATAATAGTAGCCGGTATATTTTCCCACATCTCCGGAGGAACTCATTTCAACCACCATAGGATAGGAATTCACATTGATGGCAGCCCATCCCACCCCCACCATTCCAAAAATGACATACATCAACGCGGAGGGTTTCAGAACAAAAATAGCGACGATATAACAGACAGTCAAAAGCGAAACACCCGATAAAATGGTCTTCTTCCGTCCCAATTTACTCGACAAAAATCCCAGAGGCACAAAGCTGATGATCGCCACAATGGTCGCCACGGTCAAATATCCGGAAGAAGCCCCCAAATCCACTTTCCAGATATCATAGCAGTAACGGGAAAAAGCGGTGGATACCGCATTGTAGGCCATAAACCAGAAAAAAACAGACAACAAAATAAACACGAGGCTTTTTAACACCGGTTTTGACAATGTGTTGCCTTTCCCCACAGAGGTGGTGGTGCTTTCCACTTCGCTTTTGGCCACTTCGTCCCGGGTCAAAGCTACAATCTTTTTTTCTTTGATGGTCAGTACAAAAATCAAAACAGCCACCAGCATAAATGCAGCAATGAAAAAAAAGATGGTTTTAAAATCCTGATTTTCAGAATAAACGCTTTCCCCCCGTTCATTCTTTTCACTACGCAGCAAAATTGACATCATGATGGTGGCGTAAATACCGCCGATGTAGCCAATCAAATTGATGATGGCATTTGCTTTGCTCCGCAGGGGTTTGGGAGTAACGTCCGGCATAAATGCCACCGCGGGAGAACGATATGTACTCATCACAAACAGCAATCCAACCAAGCAAATAAAAAACGCAATGAAATTCACCCGCTCCTGAAGAAAAGCCAGAATCACCAATAATATCACGGCACAAATAGTACCGCAAAAAATATAAGGCGTTCTTTTTCCGAAGGATGTTTTTGTCTTGTCGGACAAAGCACCGAAGAAAGGAAGCATGAACAAGGCAAATACATTGTCAATAGACATAATGGCGTTTGTCCAAAATGTATTCAGTTTAAAAACATGCTCCAGCAAAAAGGGAATGACCTGGTCATAGAATCCCCAGAAAGAGAGAATGGACATAAAGGCGAATCCTATGAAAATCGTACGCCGCGTGTTGAGTTTCATATCACACAATCCTTTCGTCAATGAGAACCAAACAGTTCTTTTTTTATTTTTCTGCCTGTCGGTGTAACGGCTAAGCCGCCCAATGCCGTTTCTTTCAATTGCATGGGAAGCATCTTTCCTACTTTCAACATAGCATCCAGCACTTCGTCGTGGGGGATGGGCAGTTCCATCCCTCCCAAAGCAAGATCCGCGCTTAACAAGGCATTGACCGCCCCCGAAGCGTTCCGCTGGGCACAAGGGATTTGAACCAGACCTGCCACAGGATCGCATATTAAGCCCATGATATTAACAATGGCAATGGAAAATCCATCCAGCGCACAACGAGGAGAACCACCGGACAATTGCACGGCTGCCGCCGCTGCCATCGCTGCCGCCACGCCGCATTCCAGCTGACAGCCACCTTCCGCCCCGGAAACCGAAGCGTTCCGAATCACCACAGAGCCAAGCCCCGATGCGGTAATCAAAGCATCCAAGGCATCCTTTTCGCTCTTATCCAATTCTTCCGTCAGAGAAATGACCACGGAGGGTAAAATGCCGCAGGAACCGGCGGTAGGGGCGGCGCAAATTCGGCTCATGGAAGCGTTGGCTTCACTGCCGGACAAAGCTCTTGCCATGGTCACATTGATAAAACGACCACAAATACCGCCCTTTTCAACCGCATATTCAAAATGACGGTAGGCATTCCCCTCGATCAATGATCCTTTGGTTTGCAGCTTTTTCTGCAGAGCTTTTAACCCGGCATTCTGCATCACCCCATACCGCACTTTCACTTCATTATAAATTTCTTGTCCGGATTTACCCGTCAATTGCATTTCGTTTTCCAAAATGATCTCATACAAAGGTACCTGTTTGCTTTCACACAAGGAAAGCAATTCTGCAAAATTATGATACATATCATACCATCCTTATTTTTCGTTGATGATGCAAACCGAAAGAATATTCTCGATTTGCTTGATTTTTTCATAAATTTCATTCGAGATAAACCCATCGGTTTCGATGATGCAGCAGGCAATGCCGCCCCGGCCGTCCCGGCTTAATTTCAAATTGGCTATATTCACATCAAAATCGGCAAAAATTTTAGACACACGGCTGACCATGCCTTGGATGTCTTTCTGGAAAATTAGTACTGTAGGAGAAAGAACGGAAAACTCTGCGACAAACCCGTCTACCCGATTGATAGTGATGATGCCGCCGCCAATGGAGGCGCCGATGATGGTACGGGAATGCCCATCGGGAAACAAAAATGTCATTTGCACGGAATTTTCATGCATATCATCCAATTCAGTTTCATAAAACGAAAAGGATAGTTTTCTCTCTTTTGCCAAATCAAAGGAAAGAGCTAGGTGCTCATCGTCTTCCCGCAAGCCCAGCGCACCGGCTACCAAGGCTTTGTCGGTACCATGGCCCAAATAGGTTTTTGCAAAAGAACCGTGCAAACCGAAAGAAACCGATGTATATCCTTTTCCGGCAATGATGCCGGCAATGCGGGATAGTCTGGCTGCCCCCGCCGTGTGGGAACTGGAAGGACCGATCATCACGGGTCCTAAGGATTCAAAAATGCTAATATTCATATTTCCATAATCCTTTTTCTTTTATCTATACTCTTTACTTTTCCTATATTCTGCCATATAATTAAAAAAAAATCAATGAGGCATTTTATGTATCAAAAAATTTTGGAATTATACAACGGCATTCCTACACTGGAATCTTCCCGGCTCACCTTAAGACGGATGCTTGCAAAAGATTATTTAGATATGTACGAGTATGCAAGCAATCCCATCGTTTCCCAATATCTTTTATGGAATCCCCATGACAGCCCCTCATTTACAAAAAAATACTTAAAGCAGATGCAGCGGGAATATGAAGCGGGCCATTTCTACGATTGGGCATTGGAACGTAAATCAGATGGAAAAATGATCGGCACCTGCGGGTTTACTGTGTTTTCGGAGCGGCACAACTTTGTAGAATTGGGATATGTACTCAATCCATCCTGCTGGAATATGGGATATACCACTGAAGCAGTATCCCGTGTCATAGCATTTTCTTTTGAAGAGTTGGACGTGGAGCGGATAGAAGCTCGCCATATGGACGGCAACTGGGCATCGGGCAAAGTGATGATGAAATGCGGTATGCAAAAAGAAGGTGTTCTGCGAAACGCGGTACGGAAAAATGATTTCTATAAAACGGTGTACCTATATTCCATTCTTAAAGAACATTATTTTCATGTCGACGAAACAACCTGAATCAGTACACAAAAAAGAGGCCAGTTTTGACCTCTTTTTATTTGGCTTTGAAAAAACGATGCCCTTCCATTTCAAATAAAAACTTCAAATCGTTTTCAAACCAATTGGCTGAGGATTGTTTAGCACGGGCAGGTGCATAAAAATAAACAGCTCCCTTGGAAATATCCTGGGCATTTCCGTTTAAAACGGAATAGACGGCCTGAATGGTATCATCGGTGGGCATATACTTCGGCTGATAATAATTGGATATAGTAGAAAACTGGTTTTTGCTGTGTAGCACGGCATACACCGTACTGGGAAATTTTCCGGAACGAACACGGTTTACGATCACCCAGGTGATAATCTGCTTGTGCTCGTAGGATAACCCGCGGGCTTCTCGTTCCACAACAAAGCAAATCATATCAAATTCCTGTTCGCTTAAGGAAATGATAAACACTCCTTCCATGCTTTCATCCAAATAGGGTTGGTTTACATCCCACTCTTCTTCGGGACTGTTTATTTGTACTTGTGTCAATGCTTCGTCATTCCGTAAATAGGTGGAATATACTTTAGAAATTTTTTCTTCCGTTACAGACACTGGCTGAGATACGGCAACGTCATCACCCGTCTTCAATGGAAAATCACTGTCAACAGAACCTTTTGACGTTTCCGCCGGCAAAGATAAATAACTGCTTAAATAAATGGAAGCGGGTGCGCAAACGATCACAAACACAAGTACAGCAGAAACCAAGCCAAGCCAAAATGCACGGCCGGTTTGCGTGCGATAAAAATCGCTTCTGATCAATCCTTTCATAATAGTCCTTTCTTGTCAGCATCACTACGTTTACTCCCTACATATGTATCAGGGTCAATATATATATATTGTATAAATAGCAAAACAATGACAATTAATTTGTTTGCGCGTAAAGCGTGTTTATCATTATAGCAAAGTTTATTTGAAAAGAAAAGACTATTTACTTGTTCATAACACCAATTTTTTCCATGTTTTTTTGTATTTTTTGTATATTTTAGTATAAAATGCTAACAATAAGATTACAAAAACAAGGAGGATGCATTATGAACAACACAATGAGAACAGTGGCAAAGAGCACCATCATCGGTCTGGCGGTTGCAGGAATCGCGGCGGGAAGCGTAGTTATGTTGAAGCGGGACAAAAAGCCACACATGAAACAAAGCGCAAACAAAGCTTTGAAAGCTGCCGGCAATTTCATCGATCAGCTGACACAATTAACCGATTGACCGACCGACGCCTAGTGCGTCGGTTACATATTTATTTGTCCATGTTTTTGATCAAATCCTCTATTGACATTCCTAAAATCCTTTGCTAAAATACAATAAAACTATGTGAAAAAGGGGATAAAATCATGATCAAATTAGCGATTTCCGGTCTTGGCCGTATGGGTATGATGCATTTGAGCATCTATGAAAAACTGGTTGAAGAAGGTTACCCTCTGCAAATCGTGGCTATATGTGATGTAGATGCATATAAATTGGAAGGAAAATCCACAGCGATCACCAATTTAGTGAACAGTGCCTCAGAAAACAAATTGAGCGAATATAAACACTATTCATCTCTCACCGAAATGCTGGATCATGAAGAACTGGATGTGGTGGATATTGTCATGCCCACGCATCTTCATGCACACGCTTCCATCGAAGTGTTAAACCGAGGAATTCACTGTTTCTGCGAAAAACCCATGGCAACCACCGTGGAAGATTGCCAAAAAATGATTGATGCGGCAAAACGCGCAGGCAAAAATCTGATGATCGGTCATTGTCTCCACTTCTGGCCCGAATATGTTTACTTAAACGACTGTGTGAAAAACGAAACGTTTGGAAAAGTCAACGGCGGCTATTTCTGGAGAGGCGGGGATCAGGATCATGTGAAAAACCCTTCCTGGAACAACTGGATTTTAAAACGGGAGTGTGGCGGCGGCGCCATTTTTGATCAGCATGTTCATGATGTGGAAGTCATCAACTGGATTTTCGGCAAACCTCGGGCCGTCAGTACATTGGGTAAAAGCAATGCCACACAAACCTATCTGGGAATGATGGAAGACGATCACAAAACCTACAACATCGTGAATACCAATTATATATATGAAGAAGCAACAGTCATCACCGCCCTGGATGATACCTCCTATATCGGTTACCCCTTCGGATACGGCTTCAGAGTCAATCTGGACAGTGCCACCATCGCATATGAAAATAGTGAGTTGATGGTGTACCGGGCAAACCAAAAACCCTTTCAACCCGACTTGTCGGTATACGGTTCCTCAAATGCATACTACAACGAATTCAAATACTATCTGGATTGCGTGAAAGCCGGCGTTGCTCCTGATAAAATACCCAACTGTGGCAGCAAAAACGCCATTCATATGACCCTGTGCGAAATTGAATCCGCCGACCATAACGGTAAAATCGTTTTCTGCTCATAAAAACTATGTACGCACAAGCCTCAGGCTTGTGCGTATTTTTTAACCCTGGGAAAATTGCTGTTTGATTTGATTGACTTTATCCTGCGGAGCGGATTCCACGGAATACCAACCTCTTTTGCTGATACTGGAAAACACATCATGCTGAATGGTGTGTTCCTCATTTAATATGCTCATAAAGAGATTTTTCACTTCATTGCCCGCACATTCATTGGCATAGTTGTTGTAATCTCCGGTGATGGCTTTTTGACTGTGGAGCAAGTCCGTAGCCATTTCCCTGTCGCCAAAAGTAGAATTTACACTCAATGTTTCATTCCTCCTTTAAGATAACATTGCATACAGTTTGTCAAAATGCTGGGTATGCTTCGACGCAACTTGTTCATACTTGGATTTGAGTTCCGGATCCTGCGTCTTTTGCGCATAAGAACGATATTTTGCAACCAATACCTTTTCGGAAGCCAACTGATCCGTAATCGCTCCTAATTCTTTCGTCGTTAGATTTGCCATAAAACTACCTCCTTGTTAGAATCTATTTTGAGTATTTACATTCTTTTCTTTTTTATACAATCAATCAAAATTTTATCCAAAATTTGCATGTTTTTCTCTTGACACTGTGAATATAGTGTGTTACTATATAACAAGAGTGTTACGCTGTAACATTTTCTGTGAAACTTATACAAAGGAGAATTGAAATGAATCAAAAGCGACGAGAGGTATTGCAAGTCCATCTCCATTCCAAGCCCTTCACCTCCTATAAAGAACTTGAAATTCTGTTTCCCGAAGTATCCGGCATGACCATAAGACGCGACATAGATTATTTTGAATCCATCGGTGAAGTCATCAAGGTTCGCTGCGGGGCGCGCAGCATGAAGTACATCACCACTTCATTTGAGGCGCCTTTTGTCCATCGGGCTTCACAGAACATCCGTTCCAAGCGGAAAATTGCCAAATACGCTGCCAACATGGTAGAAGCCGGCCGCTCCGTATTCATTGATTCGGGTACCACGGCACTGGAACTGGCAGCATTTTTGCCGGATGAGCGGCTGAACATCACCACCACCAGTCCTTCCGTAGCCCTTTCTTTGATGGATCACAGAAAGAGCATGGTGCATTTGGTGGGCGGATTGCTGCATCCCGAAAGTCTCTCCGTGTCCGGCTTGCCTGCCCTGTCCTATATCCAGGAAATCAACATTGACATCGCATTGTTATCGCCTTCCGGATTTTCCTTAAAAGACGGGTTTACCTGTGGAAACTACGGGGAATGCGAATTAAAACGGCTGATCGTATCTAAAGCAAGAAAAGTCATCATTATCACTGACATCAACAAATACGACCGTTCTCTCCCCTATACATTTTGTCAACTTGACAATGTACATGATTTGGTAGTAGAATCTCCCCTGCCGGAAGAGTTTCTCAAAATAGCCCTGGAGAAAGGTACCAACGTGCATATTGCCGATACAATATAATTTTTTGGAGGTAGAATATGGCCACTGCAATCATTATGCCCCGCCAAGGGCAAAGCGTCGAAAGCTGCTTGATCACCACATGGGTAAAAAAAGAGGGTGATCCTGTCAAAAACGGTGACGTGCTGTTTTCTTACGAGACAGACAAATCTTCCTTTGATGAAACATCCACCGTGGAAGGAACACTGCTGAAAATATGCAAGGAAGAAGGAGAAGATGTTCCCTGTCTGGAAGTTACCTGCGTGATAGGCACTCCCGGTGAAGATATATCGGCACTTCTGCCTTCTTCTGATGTCTCGCAGGATGCCCCCAAAGAAGATACCACCCGGGCAGCTCCTATAACCATGGCTCCTGTTCAGGCAGCAGCCACCGCCGCCGGCCCCTCCGACAAAATTTCTCCCAGAGCCAAACAGCTCTCTGAAAAAACAGGTGCCCTTTTGAGCGCCGCCGTACCCACCGGGCCCGACGGCAGAATCATCGAACGGGATGTACAGGCAGTTTTGGACCGCGGCTTTGTATCCACAAACGAAGAAGCTCCTGCCACCGCCGCTCCGATTTCGCCGGTGGCGCCTTCCACCACCGATTATATGGAAGAACCTCTGCCCCATATCCGCAAGGTCATCGCCAAGGCCATGCATGCTTCCTTAAGCGAAATGGCGCAATTGACTCTCAACGCGTCATTTGATGCCACCCAGATCCGGAATATGCGCAATGACATCAAAGCCAACGGCGAAAAGTTGGGTTTGAATAACATCACCCTCAACGATATGATTCTCTTTGCGGTTGCCCGTACCCTGCCCGCATTCCGTGGGTTGAATGCCCATTATATTGACAACAAAACCATGCGGTACTTCCAACATGTGAATCTGGGCATCGCCGTGGATACAGAGCGCGGACTGCTGGTTCCCACCCTGTTCGGCGCCAACACCATGTCTCTGTATGCCTTGTCCAACGCTGCAAAAATTCTTATCACCGAAGCACAGAAAGGCACCATTTCCCCTGACATGCTCAAAGGTGGCACCTTCACGGTAACCAACCTGGGTTCTTTAGGGGTGGAAAGCTTCACTCCGGTGATTAACCCACCTCAGACCGGCATTCTGGGCGTAAATACCATTGTTCGCCGTATCAAAGAAGTAGATGGAAAAGATGTGTCCTATCCTGCCATGGGATTGTCCCTGACCTTTGACCACCGTGCATTGGACGGCGCACCTGCGGCCAAATTCCTGAAAGCCTTGTGTCTCAATCTGGAAAACTTCCAGTCCTTGTTGATGAAATAAGAAAGGATTACCGACATGTATGATATCATTGTCCTGGGCGGCGGTCCTGCCGGATATAATGCGGCGGAACGCGCTTCCCACGGAGGATTGAAAACACTGCTCATCGAAGAAAGAATTCTGGGCGGCGTTTGCTTGAATGAGGGATGTATCCCCACCAAATCCTTGTTGTATTCCGCTAAAATTTTTGATTATTCCAAACACGCTGACCAATACGGCGTCAGCTTTTCAGATGCCAAAATCGATCATGCAGCGGTGGTCAAACGTAAAAACAAGGTTGTAAAGACCTTGGTGTCCGGCGTTACGTATAAAATGAAAAGTGCTCATGTCACCGTGGTGAACGCCTCGGCTCAAATCACCGGAAAAACCTCCGACGGCTTTACGGTAAAAGCGGGGGATGAAACCTATGGGGGCAAAAAGCTTTTAATTTGTACCGGTTCCTCGCCGGTACTCCCCCCCATTAATGGCTTGAACGATTCCCTGCACTCCGGTTTTGCCCTGACCAATCGGGAAATTCTTGACCTGACTGCCATTCCCAAAAAGTTGGTAGTGGTAGGCGGCGGTGTCATCGGTTTGGAAATGGCGAGCTATTTCAACAGCGTCGGCAGTGAAGTCACCGTCATTGAAATGCTGGATCATATCGCCGGTCCCACCGATAGCCAGATTTCCTCTATGCTTCAAAAGGACTATGCAAAACGGGGCGTTCGCTTTATTCTCAACGCCAAAGTCATCTCCATCAAAAACGGTGGCGTTTCTTTTGAAAAAGACGGCAATGCCGATTCCGTAGCTGCCGACCATGTGCTGGTTTCCATCGGCAGGCGGGCCCGTACCATCGGTATCGGCCTCGAATCCATCGGCGTGATGGTAGAACGGGGTGCCGTGGTCACCGACGAATATTGCCGCACCAATATCCCTGATGTATATGCCGCGGGCGACGTAAACGGCAAGTCCATGCTGGCCCATACCGCATACCGGGAAGGGGAAGTGGCAGTGAACAATATGTTGGGGAACAAGGACAGTGTAGATTACAACGCCATCCCTTCCGTTATTTACACCAATCCCGAAGTAGCTGCCGTTGGCGAAACCGAAGAAACTGCCAAACAAAAAGGGTTGGATGTAAGCATCAAGACAGCGCCTCTTCGCCTCTCCGGACGGTACATTGCCGAAAATGAAGGCGGCAACGGTATAATGAAAATCATTGTTGATTACAAACGGAACCGTCTACTTGGCATCCACATGATCGGTTCCTACGCCTCAGAAATCATATACGGCGCCGCCATGATGATCGGACGGGAAATGCGCATCGATGATATCAAAAAGCTCGTCTTCCCCCATCCCTCCGTATCCGAAGTGCTCCGTGAAATGATGTTCCTGTAAACAACCCATCATTTGATACAATAAAGTTAGATACTATTAAGAAAGAAGGACCTGTCATGCCTAAGAGTCAATTTATCAATCCCAAGGATATCAGAAAACCCGGATTTATTCATTTTGATGATATTCCTGTTCACCAGTATTCATTATCCATTGAAGACGAAAAGAAAATCTATACAGAAAAAGAACTGTTACAGGTTTTCAGGGATATGGCCATCATCCGGGAATTCGAAACACTCCTCAACGAAATAAAAACCAAATCCGTTTACAACGGCGTGGAATACAACAACCCCGGTCCCGCTCACCTGTCCCTAGGTCAGGAAGCTTCCGCTGTGGGTGAAGCTTTTCATCTCGATACCCATGACTTTATTTTTGGTTCTCACCGCAGCCATGGTGAAATCCTGGCAAAAGGTTTGTCTGCCATTGAAAAGCTCTCGAGTGAAGAACTGTATGACATCATGAAAGATTTCCTGGACGGCACCATTTTAAACGTGGTGGAAGGCAAAGAGGAAGTCAAAGGCGATGTGAAAGATTTGGCAATTGATTTCTTGCTCTATGGCGCATTGGCGGAAATTTTTGCCCGTACCACCGGCTTCAACAAGGGTCTGGGCGGTTCGATGCATGCCTTCTTTATCCCCTTCGGCATTTTTCCCAACAACGCCATCGTGGGCGGCAGCGGCACCATCGCCATGGGGGCGGCTTTGTACAAACGTTCCAACCGCAAGCCCGGTATTGTCGTGGCAAACATTGGTGACGGTTCGCTGGGGCGCGGTCCCGTGTGGGAAGCACTTTGCATGAGTACCATGGATCAGATCAAAAAACTCTGGGATAGGGATCTGGGCGGCGGTCTGCCATTGATGTTCAACGTATTCAACAACTTCTACGGCATGGGCGGTCAGACCTACGGCGAGACCATGGGTTACGAATTTGCTGCCAGAATCGGTGCCGGCGTGACCGGAAATCAGATGCTCTCCGAACGTGTGGACGGTTACAACCCCTTGGCAGTAGCCGAAGCCTACAAGCGTAAAAAAGCCCAATTGCTTCAAGGGGAAGGTCCCGCTTTGCTGGATGTAATGACCTATCGTGTATCCGGTCATTCTCCATCCGACTCCTCTACCTACAGAACCCAGGAAGAAATCGATGCCTGGAAAAACGAAGATCCCATCCTGGCATTTGGTAACAAACTGATTGCCGGCGGTCTTGCCACTGAAGAAAGCCTGGCGGCGATGCAAGAGAGCATCCGCAATCGTTTAACCAAAATCATCCGTCTGGCGATCGACGATACCCTCTCTCCCCGCATGGATCTAGATACACAACCCAACGCCATTGCAAACTTGATGTTCTCTCATAAAAAAGTCGAGAAAATGGAAGATCGTGCCCCCGACGTGCTTATTTCCAAAGAAGAAAATCCCCGGGTGAAATCTTTGGCAACCAAAGTTCGGTTTGCGTGGGACGAACATGGAAAACCCGTTCCCAAAGCCAAAACTTTTGGACTGCGGGATGGTATCTTTGAAGCCATTTTAGATAAATTTTATGAAGATCCCACCCTCATTGCATACGGTGAAGATAATCGTGACTGGGGCGGTGCCTTTGCGGTCTACCGCGGTTTGACGGAAGCATTGCCTTACCATCGTTTCTTCAACTCTCCGATTTCCGAAGCGGCGATCGTGGGTTCCGCCGTCGGATATGCCATGTGCGGCGGCCGTGCCATCGTGGAATTGATGTATGCCGACTTCATCGGCTGCGCCGGAGATGAAATTTTCAACCAGCTGTCCAAATGGCAATCCATGTCCGCCGGTATTTTGAAGATGCCCGTCGTCGTCCGTGTTTCCGTCGGATCCAAATACGGCGCCCAGCATTCTCAGGACTGGACAGCACTCACCGCACACATTCCCGGCTTGAAAGTGGTATTCCCGGCGACACCATACGATGCCAAAGGCCTCATGTGTACCGCATTGAATGGGACCGATCCTGTCATCTTCTTTGAATCTCAGCGTATATACGACAAGGGTGAACAGTTCCACGAAGGTGGCGTTCCTACCGATTCCTATGAATTGGCCATCGGCGAACCCGATATAAAAGTCGCCGGTTCCGATGTGACCATTCTTTCTATTGGCGCCGTGCTGTACAGAGCCCTGGAAGCCGCTAAAATTCTGAAAGAAAAATATAACCTGACCGCTGAGGTCATTGATGCTCGTTCACTGGTTCCTTTCAACTACGAAAAAGTGGTGGAATCCGTGAAAAAAACAGGCCGCATCATCATCGTAGGCGATGCTTGTGAACGGAACTCGATTATGAGAGATATGGCTTCCAATATCACCGAAATGTGCTTTGATTACCTGGATGGTCCTCCCGTGGTGGTAGGTTCCCGCAACTGGATCACCCCTGCGTATGAACTGGAAAAGCACTTCTTCCCCCAGCCTTCCTGGATTTTGGATGCCATTCACGAGAAAATCCTTCCCCTGCCTGGTCATGTGACCACCGCCAATTTTACCAACTTGGAAAAAATTGAACGCGCCAAGAAAGGTATCTGACGCATGAAATTATTGCTTCCGAATACAACCGATCCGTATTTCAATCTGGCTCTTGAAGATTATCTTTTGTTGCACACGGATGATGATATCTGTATGCTCTGGCAAAACAAGCCGGTGGTAGTCATCGGGAAAAACCAGAACGTGTACGCCGAAGTGGATCTGGAGTATACAAAGGAACAAGATATAGTTGTCGCCCGCCGCGCAAGCGGCGGCGGCGCTGTTTATCATGATCTTGGAAACATTAATTACACATTCATCACCCAACGCAATGCTTCCAATACTTTAAACTTTGAAGCCTTTTCAACACCCATGTTAGAGGCACTTCGTTCTCTGGGTATCCCTTGTGAGATTTCGGGTCGAAACGATCTGGTGAGTTTGGGACAGAAGTTTTCCGGTTCCGCACAGCGTACCACCCAAAATCGCATTTTGCATCACGGCACTTTACTGTATAACAGCGATCTTTCAGTATTGTCCCGGGTATTAACCCCCTCTAAAGCCAAACTGGAATCCAAAGCGGTCAAATCAGTCCGCAGTCGTGTGGTCAATCTAAAAGAACGTCTTCCTGCCACTATGACATTGGATGCCTTGATTGCCTATCTTGCCTCTTATATGGAACATGCCTTGTCCGCTACCCCCTCCCCCGTTTCCGTTGAGGCTGTCCTTGCCTCCGCAGAATACGTACTACACAATTCCTGGGAATACAATTTCGGACAAAAAGAAACCTATGCAATAGAAAAGGAGTTGTACACTGCTTGCGGTCTGGTACAAATCGGGTATAATGCCAAAGAGGGTATAATTGAAAAAATCTCCATTCGGGGCGACTTTTTCGGAACCGAACCGGTAGAAAAACTGGAAAAGGAACTCACCGGTACTGCCTTATCTCCTGCAGCCTTACAGCAAAAACTGAAAACCATTCGGCTTTTTGACTATTTTCGGGGTATAACAGAAGAAGAGTTCCTCTCATTGGTGTTGTTTTAAATCAATTTTATCATTTTCGCTTTACAAGCCATCACTTTTCATGTAAAATAGCCATACTACGTTCTCGGAGGGGATCCTAATGAATCCAAAAATTCAGGATGAGCATACTGACCAGTTGATGAAAGCCATTCTTACTTTAAAGACAGCGGAAGAATGCTATAATTTTTTTGAAGATTTGTGTACCGTGTCCGAACTCATCGGCATGTCCAGACGTTTATATGCAGCCCGGTTACTTAAGAACAACGAAAACTACACGGAAATTTGCCAAAAAAGCGGTCTCTCTTCCGCCACGGTCAGCCGTGTCAGCCGCGCCTTGAAATATGGCACCGATGGTTACAACACAATTCTGGAGCGCCTGGAAAACGAGGAAGCATAAATGAGTGCCTATTCCGCGCTGGCCGCCTGTTATGATATCATGAACGGCGATGCAGCTTATGAACAATATCTTTCTCTGCTCCTCTCCTACCTGCCCAAAGGTAACAACACAACCGTGTTGGATGTAGGCTGTGGAACAGGAGATTTGGCCATAATGCTGGCAAATTGTGGGTTCAAGACCTTTGCACTGGATTTGTCTCTGGATATGCTGACCGTAGCCGCCAAAAAAGTGGAAAAAGCGAAGAAAAAACCTTTTTTTATCCAGCAGGATATGCGGGAAATGAAAGTACCCTCTCCTGTGAATTTAATTTACAGCATTTATGACAGTATGAATTATTTGAACAACAACGCAGAACTGGTGCATACTTTCACCCGCATCTATGATTCTCTGCAAGAGAAAGGGAAATTTGTTTTTGATTTAAATTCCCGTCACCGCTACGAAGACGTATACAAAGACAATACTTTTATCATGGAAGATGTGGGTGTATTTTTATCCTGGGAAAACAATTACAATCCCAAAACCCACTACTGTGATTTTTATTTGCATATTTTTTTGGAAACACCTTCAGGATCCGGTCAATACCGCCGTTCTTTTGAAACCCAACGACAGCGGTATTTTCCCCTGCAAACGGTGAAAAAGTGTTTAAAACAAGCCGGTTTCCAAAACATCGGTGTATATGCCGATCTGGAGCTAACGCCCCTTACAAAAGAAAATGAGCTGTTTTGCGACAAATATTACTTCATCGCAGACAAATGAGAGGTTGATTCTATGCCAATTTGTATTCCCAATCAGTTGCCGGCAAGAGAAATCTTGGAACGCGAAAATATATTCATCATGAATGAGATACGGGCTTCCCATCAGGATATCCGTCCTCTGCGGATTGCCATTCTCAATCTGATGCCCACCAAAATCGTCACCGAAACCCAGTTGCTACGCCTCTTATCGAACACGCCGCTACAGCTGGAAATCACCCTGCTGCAAACAGCGACCCATGTGTCGAAAAACACTTCCAGTGAACATCTCAATACCTTTTATCGGGATTATGATGAAGTCAAAAACGAAAAATTTGACGGTCTGATCGTCACCGGCGCTCCCGTAGAAAATCTGGATTTTGAAGAAGTGGACTATTGGGAAGAACTGTGTGGCATCATGGACTGGGCCAGAACCAACGTTCACTGCTCCTTGTATATCTGCTGGGGCGCACAAGCCGCTCTATATCATAAATACGGCATTCCCAAATATCCCTTGGACAAAAAAATGTTCGGCGTATTTGAACACGATGTGTTACATCCTTCCCACGAACTGGTACGGGGGTTCGACGAAGTGTTTTGGGCACCTCACTCCAGACACTCCCAAGTCAAGGAAGAAGATATACATACCTGCAAAAAATTGGAAATCCTGGTCAAATCCAAGGAAGCAGGGGTATTTCTGATAGCATCCAAAAGCCGCAGAAGCTTCTTCATCACCGGACATATTGAATATGACTATAATACCCTGGCTTTGGAATACGAACGAGATGTTTGCAGGGGTCTGTCCATTGAAGTACCCAAGTATTATTTTCCCAACGACGATCCCAAAAACCGCCCCGTTAACACCTGGCGCGGACATGCCCATTTGATGTTTGCCAACTGGCTGAACTACTTTGTCTATCAGGAAACTCCTTATGATATCAACAAGATTTTGCCCTCAGAATAGACGTTCATTCTATCCAAAATTCAATGGAATTTGTTCTGCATGCTTGAAAAAGTTTCAATACGATAATCGATTTTAATTCCTTACAATCTGATACCCACTGAGAAAATATTTTCTCGGTGGGTGTTTTGTTATGAATGAAAATTGCTCTTCCAAAACAGACCTGTTTTGATTGACATTTTGATAGGTATCCTGTATAGTAAATATAATTCCATCCAACATTTGGAATTTTTTTACCAAACACAGTTAAGTCTACATGAAAAGGCAGGTGGCGCGCTTTGACTACACAGCAAAACAATATGATTGATTGCAATGGTCTCACAAAATCCTATGGAAAAATGCCCGTATTGTTTAACCTGGACTTACATTTGCCGGCGGGTAAAATTATCGGTCTTTTGGGCCCAAACGGCTCGGGTAAAACCACCTTTATCAAATTAGCAGCAGGTCTGTTAAAACCCACATCCGGAACAATACGTATCCATAACCAGGAAATCGGTCCCGAAACCAAAGCCATAGTTTCCTATTTGCCGGAACGTCCTTATTTCGATAAGATGATGACCCCAATGGACATGATGGACTTTTTTGTAGATTTTTATTCGGATTTTGACCGTAATCGGGCAGAAACCATGATAAAGAATCTACAAATTGATCCGACTTCTAAAATGAAACATCTCTCCAAAGGTAACAAAGAAAAGGTTCAGCTTATATTGGTTATGAGCCGGAGAGCTAAATTATATTTGCTGGACGAACCCATCGCCGGCGTAGACCCCGCTGCCAGAGATTACATTTTGCGTACGATCATCAGCAATTATGATCCGAGTGCAACGGTCATAATTTCCACCCATTTGCTTTATGATGTGGAAAACACCCTGGATGAGTTTATTTTCCTTTCCAACGGCAAGATCTTACTGTATGATTCAGTGAAATCCGCAAAAGAAAAGCACGGCGTTGGTTTAGACGAATTGTTCAGGAGGGTATACGGATGGTAAAAAAACTTTTAAAATATGATTTTCGCAGTGTTTCGCGCCTCGTGTTCCCTTTCACCTTGGCAGTGTTTGCCGCCTCCCTGTTGGGAACAGTTGCTTTAAAAACCATGATTTTGATTACAGATGATGGCTTTCAGCCACCATGGCCTGCTGTTGTTTCTATCATCATCGGTGGCATTTGTGTCATTTTGATCATAGCTACTGGCTTGGCTATCATTGCTTTTTCCACGGGAACCGTTATCATGTCCTATGCCCGGTATTATACCAACTGTTTTACCGATGAAGGGTATTTGACTTTTACGCTTCCTGTGAAAACCTCCACCCATCTTCATGCCAAAATAATCAATACCTTTCTTTGGTTTTTATACTCCGGTTTCATCTCTGTTTTTTGTGTATTTTTTATTTTGTCTTTTGGTACATCGTCTGCATTTTTTAACACGGAAATTTATAAAACCATACTTGACATATTGAAAAGTGTGTTTTTCGAAGATCTACATCTTTACATCATAGAATATCTCTTTTTGGGATTATTGGGTGTTCTGTATAACATCGTGCTCATTTTTGCTTGTATCACAATCGGTTCTATCGTTGCCAAAAAGCAAAAAGTGTTGGCAGCCATCGGCATTTATTATGGAACCAATCTCATTTTAAGTATTCCTATGAATATTTTCTCCGTTTTCATCTTGATGCTAAATGAAAACAATCCTGCATTTATCCCCCACGCATATTGCATCTTGTACTCCATTTTATTTATTGTACTGGGTTTGGTTGCATATTTTTTCTGTCGTCACTTGTTGCAGAATAAATTGAACTTGGCATAGGGAGGTAAAGGGTTTTAAAAAATATTTCATCCTGTTATCTTCCCTCTTGGTGGTCTGTATGATCGCTTTTGCAGTTTTGTCGAATGTTCAACTCAAACAATTTGAAAACATCCACTATACCGAAGGATCCGTCGTCATGATTGAGGAAATCAGCTATCAGTATTATCCTGATTTATATGAGTACCCATGGTGTATTGTCAATGAATCAGATGAAAAGATAGCCAATTGGATCGTCGAAAAAAACGGCGAGAACGTAAAATACGGTATTTACACGTTGATGGGGGATAGATGCAGGGCCTTTTGTTAAATCAATATCCGATCGAATCAAATATCCTATTGAAAAATAATCACCGGATGATTCAATGCTCAAAACGGTTTTGGATGTATCATACAGAAAATGACAGTCAGTGAATACAGGATATTTTCGTCCGATGAAATACAAACCATCTTGAATCCGGCGGTCTTATCAGAGTACCTTCAATTTATCAACACTGCTGAAAACATCACAATTTCGACAGAAAAGTATTATCAATTAGATGTTCTTGCAGGAAAATATGAAGTTTGCGCCGATGATGTAGTTGCATGCACTTGTCCATGCGGCGGCATATATAGCGCAGATAATGAAAACGAAACCATTTTTTGTTCTGTCTACGGTACGATAGCGGAAGATATATCAGAAGAAGACGATAACCCCTTTCTTGAAACCGGTAATACCCAAAATTATTTTTATCTTGCCAATGATTCTCACTATAAAGTTACAACATGGGGAGATTTGGAAAAATTTAATCCCCAGAAAAATGATGAGCCCGGAACGATCATCCCCACAGGAACCATTTTCTATTATAAGGGAGAATACTATTTATTCAGAGATCAACAATATTTAACCAAAAGCACAAACTTGCCGGCATATGTCGCACACTATGGCGTTCAAATTAAATATTTTTCTTTCACATTACCAACCACCGCCTTACAACCCGGCGATGTAAAACTTGAAAACCAAAAATCCTATGTGTTTTTCCCTTATTCTCGCTACTGGAATGATTACCTGGAACCAACCCTTTGGTATCAATTGTCCTTCAACCCCATAACAAAATATGAAAAGACCCGCAGAATATAATCAACGGGATAGATTGATTCATCCCCATTGCGATTTTTTTATTTTTGCCTGTTTTTGTTGTTGACAATTGTTGAAGAAAATGCTAATATAGTATTAAAGTTATTATTTGGTAATATTATCAAATTTTATTCATATTTTTTTGATTGTATTGAGCATTTTGAATGTATTATAAAAAAATGCTCGTTGCAATAAATAAAAAAATTAATACAGAAAGGAATAAAAAAGGGTTATTATGAAAAAACTGGAATCACTCAAAAAATCCGAAAAAGGTTTTACCCTCGTTGAAATCATCGTTGTCCTTGTCATCATTGCCATTCTCGCAGCCATTACCATCCCCACGTTGATTGGTTATATCAACAATGCAAACGAAAAACAGATTTTGTCTGAAGCAAGATCCGTATTGGTTGCCGCACAAGCCCAGGCAATTGCCGAATTCAGCGCAGACGGATCCATCGACGCAGGCGATATCACCGCCGCCAAGCTCAATAAATGGATCGGTGAAGATCTTTGCGTTGATACAGGAACCGAAACAGATAACGGCTATTTCTTGATTACTCCCTCTACCGACGGAAAAGTAACCAGCCTTATTTTCACCAATAACGGTTATACCGCTACTTACAAGAATGAATCTTGGTCCACAGCAAAGGTATCTGCAGAAGGTTCAGCAGGTTAATGATTCTTCGCATTTCCATGTATTAAATGCATAAGGTCAAATGCCCCCTTAAATTGAATAAGGGGGTATTTGGTCTAATATCACTATGTTCATATTGAATGTGTTCGTGTAGTAAAATATCAATGTGATACCCAAAAGCAACACCTGCAAAACGTCCAAATAATCGAAGGAAAAACTCCATGCTTTATTTTGTATATTTTTGTTTGTATTTTCTTGTATTTTTCTTCGGATGCTGTGTTGGCAGTTTTCTGAATGTTCTGATTTATCGAATACCCAAACGTATTCCCTTTTGGAAAGGCCGCTCCTATTGCCCTGCCTGTGACGCTGTCATCAAACCCTATGATCTTATTCCCCTGTTCAGCTACTTTTTCCTCCGCGGAAAGTGTAGAAATTGCAATCATAAAATTTCCAATCGCTATCCGCTTGTTGAGTCACTCACAGGCTTGATAGCTTTATTCATTTTTAGGGAATATGATTTATCTATAGAATTCATCCTTTGTTTTATATTTTCTGCTTTATTAATCACCATTGCATTGATTGATATCGATACGCTGACAATATCGAATGAATTGGTGATATCCCTGCTCATCCCCACGGCTGTATCCCTGGTCATCCATCCCGACTGGTTGTCAAGAGCAATCGGTTTTTTCGCAGTCAGCCTACCGATGCTGATATTGACTTTGATTATTCCCGAAAGTTTCGGCGGAGGAGATATCAAACTGATTGCGATCTGCGGTTTGATGCTCGGCTATCAAAACATTCTGCTGGCGGGTTTTATTGCACTTCTACTGGGAGGAGCCTATGGCGTCATCCTTTTGATTAAAAGCAAAGATAATCGTAAAAAGCATTTTGCATTCGGACCGTTTTTGTGCGTGGGGATTCTGACAGCCATGCTCTATGGAGAGTGGATTATCAACCAATATCTGCAATTATTCCATTTGAATTGAAATCAATCGGATAGAAAGGGAGGGGTTCATTTGCCTGTTTATAAATACGTTGCCAAGGACATGAACGGAAAAACGATCAGTGGTACCATGAAGGCAGAAACCGACACTTCTTTGGTAACAGAACTTTCCCAAAAACAGTTATTTTTGATCAGCTCCACCGAAGTGGTTATCGAATCCAAAACGGGAAAATTTACTTTTAAAGAACTGGCTCGCTTTTCCCGGGAAGCAGGGACCATGTTGGCTGCCGGCGTTACTCTTTCCCGGGTGATGGAAATCATTTTAAGCAGAAATATTGAACCCAAAGAGAAAAAAATATATACGGATATTTTACAAGCATTAAAAGGCGGGTCCTCTTTTTCGGATGCATTAAAAGCCCAGACAAATGTTTTTCCCGATTTATTTATCAATATGATCATGGCAGGTGAAGCCAGCGGACAACTTGATAAAACCATTTTAAAAATGGCAAGCTATTATGAAAGCGAAAGTCGCATGAGAGGAAAAATTAAAAGCGCCATGACCTATCCCATTTTCTTACTCAGCTTGACCGTGTTGGTCGTGATTTGTCTCTTTGCTTTCGTGCTGCCAAAATTCTTTACCATGTTTAAAGGTGCTGCCCTTCCTCTTCCAACTCGAATTGTGATTGCAATCAGCAATTTCATCACGGGATACTGGTATATTTTATTGGTCATGGTCATTCTTTTGGTAATGCTCCTCAAATATATGCTGCGGCAATACAGCGTCCAGATTTCTTTGGATAAAGCCTTATTGAATTTCCCCAAAATCGGACGTTTGTTTCGCATTGTATATACTGCCCGATTTGCTAGAACATTGAGTGCGCTATATCTCAGCGGTCTACCTTTGGTAAATTGTTTGCAGGTAGGATACAATACAATCGGCAATAAGTACATTATCTCTCAGTTTACTGATGTCATCAACCAAGTGAAAAGCGGTAAAAACCTATCCACTGCCATTGCACAGCTGGATGGATTCGACACCATTTTATCCTCTTATATCATCATTGGGGAAGAGAGCGGACGTTTGAGCGAAATGTTGAATTCGGTGGCTGATTCATTGGATTACGAATCAGAATCCGCTATTCAGCGACTCATATCATTGCTTGAACCGCTGATGATTGTGATCATGGCGTTGGTTGTTGGTTCTATTATGATCTCTGTCATGATGCCAATATTCTCGCTCTATCAGAATATGGAAGCATAATCTTACAGGAGATGAAACATTGAGTTACTCCGTTTATATTTCAACCGACAATCTTGTCATCGTAAAAGGAAAATCCAATCAAAAACGGATTGTTGTGCAGTCTTATTCCCTCCTTCCGCTGCCGGAGGGTGCCGTCATCAACGGCATGGTCATCAACGAGGAAATAGTCAGAGAAAAATTGATACAAGCCCGTTCCGAAGGGATTCTCCCCAGAAAAAATGTTCGACTTGTTTTCGACCGCAGTTCAATATTGATAAAAATGCTCCGGGTACCCGAGATGAGCCATCTGCAAGTTTTAAACTTTTTAGAAAACACATTTTCGACTGCCTCCAACGTACGGGAAAAACTGCTGTATGATTATACTTTAATTGAAATGGAAAAAACAAAAGGCGAAGGTAATCTGATTCTGGGTACAGCCATTGAAAAATCATTCATTGAAGAATATATTCGTTTATTTTCCGGTGCGGGTATCAAGTTAAGCAGTATCAGCATTGCCCTGAACAGCATTATTCAATATCAAAAAACCTTTAATCCCGGCAGACGCAAAACCTATATCTTGCTTTTCATCACCGGGGAAAATGTTTTTTTAGTTATGTTTTGCAATGGTTATTACAATATCTCCAACCGCTATCGTCTGAATAGTAAAAAAGGTTCGCCCCAATCTCTGATGGAGTTGAATCATATTTTATCCTCCATCATTCAGTTTAATAAAGCGCAAAAAGAAAACCTGGATATAGAGTATGTAGCCATATCCGGGCTCCAAAATAACGAAAATTATTATTATGGAGAACTATCCACTTTGTTAAATATAAAAGTCATCCCTTTAACGGCAGGGCCGGAATTGGTCATGTCCCGTGAACTCACAGAGAACATGGACAATATGATGAATAATTTTATCGCTATCGCCAATTTGATCGAATGAATGAAAACACGTGAGAGTCGAAAAAATGGGATCTAAACAAAAAAACTTAAATTATTATACTGCATATAAGATCGATTCTAAAAGAAGAATCGATAGAAGCATATTATTTGGCCTGTTGTTTTTGATTCTGATTATTCTGTTTTTTCTTTTGCTGTATTTCTACCTGGAATATCAAAGTGTACAGTTAAAAAATGATTTGGATACCATCAATGCCTATATCAACGATGAAAACAACAAATCATATAACGAGGCAATCATTGCGGAAAATAAACTGACTATTGAATTAATTCCCCAAAGTAATTATTTGAAATCAATCAAGGGGTTCTTACTCTCTTCTTCTGTACTGAACGCCGAGGATTTTACAACGTTTATGAATTGTTGCGGCAGCGATATTACAATCAATAAATTGTCTTACAGTCAGAATGAAAGAACCCTATCCTTAGATGCCACCACCACATCTACCTCAGCTATCGCCTATTATATTCAGCGTCTGAAAAACTGCGGCCTGTTTTACGACATTGATTATCGAGGTTTCAAACAAAATACATCCAAAGAACTTTATAGTTTCACTCTGACTTGTATCTTCAATACAGGTGATGCCAATGAATAACTTATCAAAACGAGAAAAATTTCTATTGTTGCTGTTGGCGTTGGTTGCGATTGCCTATGTTGGCATGTCTTTTTTCATTCAACCGAAAATCGACGCCATCAAAGCGATCGAATCTCAAATTGAAGAAGCCAAAGTAACACAAACAAGCATGAAAGCTAAACTGCTCAGTCTAGAAAACACCGAAATTACGATATCTAAAATGACGGATGAAATCGAATCATATACAAAGGAATATTATGCATCCATATCAAAGAATGAAATAGGAACCCTGATTTTAAATGTGTTGGCAAACCAGAACCTCGTTCCGATAAGTCTGGTCATTACAGAGCCAAAAGAGGTTATCCTTCCTACATCCGATAGCAACAACGTCGGAAAAAAATCATCCAAAGAATCAAAAAAGGATACATCCATTTTCACGGTATTGCCCGTTAAAAAAAGCGTTGTGCTGGTGCAGGTAAAAGGTTCCATCACACAATTAAACCGCATATTGCAAGAACTCGAATCACTCCATTCCCATTCCATTCGCATTTCTTCCTTTTATATCGACGGAGATACAACCGATCCAAACCAACCGTTAACCATGTCCATCGACTTTGAGGTATTTATTTATGATAAGACGAAGGAATGATCGCGGTTCCGTATTGGTATGGGGAATTGTCATTTTTTCTGTTTTAACGGTAATCATCAGCGTTGTACTTACCATGGCATATTCCGCCTATCACCGGAGCGTGGATCATAATAACAAACAACAAGCCTATTTCACAGCGCGTTCTGTGGTGAGCACCCTTGCATCCGAAATCAAAAATGGGACCGCAACCGGCGCAGCCATGCTCAATCAACTTTCCCAAACGGGCGATAAAGTGGAACTGCAAAATGTTTATTTTTCTCCCGAAGAGGAAAATACAGGAACCGTCACCGCTTATTTGGAAATAATGGATACAGATAAATTAAAAATCTCTGCCACCGTGACCGTATCCGGACAATCCAAAACAGTCAGCGTGGTTTTATCAAATAATGACCCCAACTCTTTTCCGTTCAGCCTATATTTCCCCGGCTTATACATATCCTATTCCGTCACCACAGTTTCCGGAGAATACCAAATCAACAACGACATCTCAAATGATATATATGCATTGGATAGCTCCAGCGTCATATTTTTAAACGATGCCGATTATGACGGAAATATATATGCCATTGCTCATTCCGTTATCAGTATTTCCAACGGATCCAAATTTAGCGGTATCATATATGCAGAGCCAAACGCATCTTTCGTCATCCTGAAAAAACTTCACAATTATTTTCTTGGGACTGTCTATGTTCCCGATGGTGGGGTGATCAAAGTGAACGATATCGATTACACCATCACCAAAGGACCAAACAATACAGTCAACATTTCTCCGAGCGAAATGGATCCAAATTTTGCGTGTCGCATCAAAATTTATTCCCAATCCCACAGCAGCGTCTCCTGGGGGTATGCTAAATATGAATAAACACAATATACGTGCAATCAAGATAAATAACATAGGCGGGTATACATTGACGGAAGCTCTCGTAGGAGGCGTTCTGATTGCTATCTGTGCCCTGATTCTGGTCAGCGGCTTTTTAACGGCATATTCCTTTCTTGCCAAGAGCACCTTACTCAAGGATAAAGGCATGCTGGCATCCTCCGTCATCGAGGGGGCAACCAATACCGAATTGGAAACCAACAGCATATCCGATGTCAACCTGTATTTTACCATTGGCGAAGCACAATATGCTTCCGCGGGAAGTTTTTTCATCGTATATGATCCGGGTTTAAACGTAAGATTCACCGAATTTATTTCAAATTTACATGAGTAATCTATATAAAAGGTCGGAAACGGTCATGAAAAATAATAAAGGAGTAACCTTAACTGAACTGATTGTAACGATGGCGGTGGTATCCATCCTTTTGGCTACAATCGGTACAATTCTGTTCACTTCATATTATTCCTATTATGGTATCACCCAGATGAACGAAGACAAAATGATCGGCGATATTTTATATGATTATGTCACGGAACAAGTGGCAAGGGCATCCTCATTGGAAATCCTGCATACTGATCATATTGTAATCAATGATACAACTACTTTGATGATATCCAACGGGGTTCTATGTAACAATGGACAAAACATTTATTCAGATGCGTTTTATAACAATACCACCGTGTGCATGACGGTGGAACCATACAATTTACATGCCGTAGATATTCATTTTTATGTATATCGCAATGGGGAGAAAACCTATCATGTAGGATCCGTAATCAAGTTGCTAAATTATCAATTTCCTGCATAAAATAAAATAGTTAAAAAAGAGAGATTTTTTGTGAAAAACATTCCTTTTGGGGAAGTCTTGCGAGAGCTGGGTTATATCACCGAAGAACAGCTCCAACAAGCATTAAAAGAACAAGCTAAGGACAAAACCCAACGACTTGGGACCATTATTTTGCAGCTCGGTTTTATCACCGAGCAACAGTTGCTTGAAGCACTGGGACAAAGGCTCAATATTCCCTTGATCAACATTGAGACCTATCCTGTTTCTCTGGCTGCGGTCATCAAAATACCCAGACAGTTAGCGCAGAAATATAAACTGATTGCGATCGGTGAAAAAAACGGTGTTTTGATTCTTGCTGTCAATGATCCGCTGGATTTGTATGCCATAGAAGATATCCGGCAAGTCACAAATTTACCCATTGAAATCAAGATATCAAAATTAAATTCCATTGAACATGCCATTGAGTATTATTATTCTGAAGTTGAAACAAGCCAGGCTGTCAAGAAAATAGAAACAGAAATTGCAGCAACGGTTTCAAAAGCCAATATCCAAGAAGACGAGGATATTGATACCCCCGTGGTCAAGTTTCTGAACTCGTTGCTGTTGAGAGGCTATTTTGCTCATGTCAGTGATATTCATATCGAAATATACGAAGATAAAACCGTCATCCGAAACAGAATTGATGGTATGATCGTTGATTATACAACCATGTCCTCTGCCATGCACGCCTCTTTGATTGTCAGACTCAAAATCATGTCCAATATGGATATTGCTGAAAAACGATTGCCACAAGACGGTCATTTTAAAACAAACATTGGGGATGTTGAGATCAACGCCCGTGTTTCCGTGATCCCAACCGTATATGGCGAAAAGGCGGTTATACGTTTTTTATATACGAATACAACCATTGACCATTCCGAAATGTTCGGTATGTCGGAGGATAACTATCTCAAGCTTGTCAAGATTTTGGGTAATCCTCATGGTATTATTTACATCACCGGGCCTACGGGAAGCGGAAAAACGACTACTTTATATATGGTATTGGAACGGCTTCTGAAAAAAAATGCCAATATATCCACCATTGAAGATCCGGTGGAACGTGTTATCAATAGAATCAACCAGATGCAAGTCAATAACGTTTCCGGCCTCACCTTCAGTACCGGATTGAGAGCCCTGCTCAGACAAGACCCGGACATCATCATGGTAGGCGAAACACGTGATGCTGAAACCGCATCCATCTCGGTACGCGCCTCCATAACAGGCCACCTTGTGCTTTCAACCTTGCATACCAACGATGCCGTATCCTCGATTGCGCGTTTGGTTGATATGGACGTCCCCCCTTATATGATTGCAAGCTCATTGGTGGGGGTTGTTGCGCAACGTCTGGTTCGTAAAGTTTGTCCTCAATGCGGATACGAATATGATCCGGAATCAACCGAGAAGGAAATTATGGGCATTGATCTGGAAAAGGTTCGTAGAGGCAAAGGATGCGATTTTTGTCTTCAGACAGGATATAAAGGAAGAGTGGCCATCCATGAAGTTTTGGATATTGATAAGAATATCCGCCGCATGATTACCCAAAACGCGATGATGGATGATATATATGATTACGCTATCCATGAACAAGGTGTCACTACCTTAAAAGACAGCGTTCTTCAACTGGTCAAAGACGGGATTACCACCGTGGATGAAATGTCCGCCATCACCTATAGTTAAATGGGTTGGATCTTGATTTCCTCTTTTTGCAAAAACCCATCGGTATCTTTTCCGAAGATTTTTGTCTTACAGAGAGGAAAACTGATCAAATCATTGAAAAACAACCGATAATTATGATAAAAGGACTGTTCAATATGGTACAGAAAATATGCTATGTTGTTGGTGCAGGTGATTTTTTCGGCAATAAAATCAATAAAACTGTTGGAGATTATGTGATCGCCGTTGACGGCGGATATCAGTATTTACAGAAATCGGCTGTTGAAATCGATATGGTCGTTGGAGATTTTGACTCTTTGAAAGAAAAGCCGGTTCACGCAAATATGGTTGTGTTACAAAAAGAAAAAGACGACACGGATATGTTGGCAGCACTTAAAATCGGAATCATAAAAGGGTATAAACGTTTTTTTATTTATGGTGGTACAGGCGGACGCATCGCACATACCTTTGCTAATTTTCAATGCCTTGCTTTCCTCTCACAAAACCACGCACAGGGGTTTTTATTTGATAAACATTGTGTCATAACCGCCATAACAAACAAAAGCATTGTCTTTGATAGTACGCACAAAGGATATATTTCTGTGCTTTCCCATTCTGATAAAGCGTATGGCGTTACGATCAAAAACTTAAAGTACGAGCTTGACAATATCACAGTATTAAGCACGTATCCGATTGGTGTAAGCAATCAATTTATTGGAAAAGACAGCATAATTTCTGTTGAGGACGGAACGCTGATTGTCATTTACGAACAAATGTGAAGAATATGACATGAAATAGGATTGTGAAACAACACTCTGTTTATTTGAAAATAAAGTATTTGGGTATGCTGAGAAAAATGCGTGGTGTTACTTTGTGTGTTTTTCTGTGCTTGTGTTTTGTGTCGCACTTACAGTGCCGCCGCAGATTAATACACTTGAGGATATTGCCCGTTGGTATATGCATAGGTTTGAAGCATTGTTAGATATGGATTTGCCCTTCCATAAAATTGGCATAGCTCACCTGACCGTTCCCTTGATATCAAGCAAGTGGAATGAATCTCACTTGCGGGTTTTGAATTTGTTTTCTGACCAAAGCTTTGAAAAAGTTTTTTTCAAAGCAGCTGAAAAGGGTATTGGCATTAAATTAAATTTTGATTCTTTTGGTTTATGAGGGCAAGGATTTGGAAGACGAGCTGCACCCCTATCGCATTGCTAAGACATAGAACTGCCGCTTTTATTTCGGATCTGATGCACACGGAGCTGAAAGGTTTAAAAATCAATGAAATTTTTTTGAATATCAGCGCCCTGCTTGCACTAAAGAAAGAAGACATTTTTGATTTAGCCAAAAGCTGACTTGAAAATACGGCATGAATTTTATGGGGAAAGTACCGCTGTTTCTACTGAGTAGAACATCTCACCGCTTAATAAAATAGTGCTAACACATCATTTGAGTGCAAGCACTATTTTTCTTCTATTCTATCAAGTTATTTTGTGGTTGTATCCATAACGATCAATCATTTTTATGCCGTTGTACTACAGGAGCCATCTCGAGCTTTCACTCCATGATTAGATGCCGATTGGCAACCCATGCTTTTCTTATTGTCAGACCCTTGGTTTCCTTCGTTATTACAATCTTTGTCAGAGTCATTTTTACCGTTGTTTGCTTTACCGTTGGATCCTTTGTTGGAAGCATTGTTTTCGTTGTTTGCTTTACCGTTGGATCCTTTGTTTGAGTTATCGTTGCCGTTATTTGCTTTACCGTTGGATCCTTTGTTTGCATCAAAGCCTTCGTTTGTTTCAGAATCGGAATCATCCTCTTTGGGATTTTGTTCTCGATTCTGTTTTTCTTCCCCTTTATTTCTTGCTTGCTCCCTATTTTGTTTGGTTTGAGCCATAATATCTTTGACAGATTTATTGAGCCATTCATTGATATCAATGCTTTCAGGATCATCAGCGCTTGCTTTTAATTTTTCAACCAAATTCAGTTTTCCCGGTGTTACTCCCAATTCTCTTGCTTGTTCAACTCTTTTTTTACCAATCGCTTCCGCATTGATAGATGCTTTACAATTGTTTTGTTCGCATGATTCGTTGGCTGTTTCCTCCAGATTCTCCGCCAATTCTTGGGCTTTTTCCATATCATCACCTGACGTTGATATGACAATTCCTGCCCCATCGGCATCCAGATAGCCTTTGCGTGCAATTTCATCGACCGTGGACGAAATAGCATTCTGAATGTTTTTATGCTTCAGATTGTCAAGTTCTATTTCATCAATAATTTCTGAACCATCGTCATTCACACCGGTTGCCGAAAGAACTCTGTCAAACATATTAACAGCGTATTCGATGGAAGGGTTAACATCGAGACTTACATAAGTAGTCGGTGTATAATAGGCCGCTACGCCACCACTGATTAACAATACCAAACAAGCTGCCGCAGCAAAAGATGCTAACTTTTTAAAATTGAATTGCTTTTTCATACTCATTTTAACCTCCTGCCCTAATTCGTAGTTTTGGTTTTTTACCTTAACGATGCAACCGTCATCAGAAAGCAAAACAGCCGTATTGCCGCGAATTTCTACGATAACCGCTTTCATATTACTTTTCTTCCTTTCTAATGAATGTTACATATTCGGCTAAAAAGGGATACTCTCCGGACAGTATCTCTATCGCCGCTATTATATATCTACGATGATGTTCGATTAATTTTCTGGGTAGGCCCGTTTTTTTTTGAATTTTTTTTATCGGCATTTGTTTTGCTTCCTTCATTATCCGCATTATTTCTTGGTTTTCAAGGATATGTAATATAACTTTTTTGCATGCTTCCTTTGTTTTTTTGGATTTAGGAGAACAGGAAGCAAGATCGTAAAATGTAAATCCATATTCATTGATAACAGGAGTAATGGCTTCAATTTCATCTCGAATAGAATGATTGTCTTGATATATCAATTGTTTCGCTACCGAAATTTTAATGGCTATATCAGCTTCCTCTTCATTGGATTCACATTCAAATAGACTTGGATCGACAAGGTATTCCGGCTTGTACTTTTGTTCCGATCTGTAATAGTCAATCAGCCTGTTTTTTATGATGGTTTGGGCATAATGCAAAAAGCCTCCTTTGCTTTTCGCATACGTCTTGACGGCATCTGAAAAAGCAATCAATGCAATGGACCACTCATCATCATTTTTAGATATATATTTTTTTGATGTTTTTGAGGCAGATCTCAAAATAAACTGGCTTTGGCTTTCAATCAATTCTGAAAGCAAATGATTGTCATTCGCCGCATGTAAAGCTAACTCATCAATATATTCCAATGTGCTATCCCCATTCCAAATTCATTACCTATCCTCATTATACAACATTTTTCTTATTATTCATACTCATACTATCAATTATATTGGTAATATGCAACATGAACCGTAAGCTGCGTGTTTCTTGCATATGTTTTTGATCTCATTTTCTTACTTGCATCCTCCTACCTCCGTATTAGTTTCCCTTCTTTCATGTGTTATTTTTACGCCTCTGTAGGTCGCCGCTTGTTGCAATATGTACCCTATATTCTCAAGCAGATCGCTTCTATCTCAAATAAACACGACCTCTCTCTTTTGCCGCACCCATGCCAATCAGCAAAATATCCACTGTCCACCAATAAACGAGGAATGAAAGGCTGAACAAAAATAGAATAACAAAGTTTGGCGCCATTGTCTCAAGCGCAGTTCCGATTGCGGAAAACATGGATATTGTCCAACAAGTCAGCAACAGCTTCAAAAAACCTCGAAGCCAATATTTCATAACAAAGCGATCCGCCCCACACCATCCAAAAAAACCGAAAGCAGAAAAACGGTTTTCCTTTTTTTCGATCCCTTTGAAAGCGGCTGGTAGCATTGTTCAAAATCAATCAGTTGTTTGCGAGTGATAAGGAAAATCAATCCCGCAAGCAGGCCGATGCCAAGCGCCAGAGTTAAAACAAATTCGCCTTCATTTTCTGTCGTTGTTACCATATGTCGACCGGTATAGATACCGTTAATCCAAGCGTCGTAAGTTTTACCAACTCCAGTAAGGTTGGCCGCCTACATTTACAATCTGCGAGAGCGCCACGGCAACGATCTGTTCGCCCGTGCCGGTAATGCCGTAGAGCACCGCCGTCCAAAGTGAGTTGTTCTCATCGGCAAGAAGCTCCGCAAGCTGCTCCCGCTGGTCTGCGTTGAAGCCGTACTGCTTTAACATCGTCCTGCCGGTATGCCCGTTTTAGGCCGTTACGCAGTTTATTCCGTTTTGCGGTATGTATCTCTTTATATCTCCACGCTTCTCTTCATGGCTTTTTACTGAGTTTGATAACATTTATACAACAATCCGGGCTTTTGTCACGCTTTTAAGAGAAGCAGGAACGGCTCGACGAGAGGTGTGTTATCAAGAAGAGTGTGATAACATTTGCCCTGAAACGACAAAAGGGGGCTATCGCAAAATGAAAAATTTTGCGACAGCCCCCGCCCCTTTTGCTCAACAGGATAGAAAAAACCGCGTAAACACTGGGTATACGCGGGAATTTTCTGGCAAATGCTGATAATTTTGATACAGGGTGCAGTTTTTCGGCGGAAAAGTTCTGCGCGGGTATAAATCGTTCTGCGCAAGTATAACGGATTTATTCTATAACACTATATTTCTGGAATAAATTGCTAAAGAACTGCTTCAAGTTGTTGAGCACTTTTTGCTTTGCATCTCCACCATCGCTTGTTCCAATAAACTCATATCCGCCAAATCTGTAAACGTCATAACCACATAGGCTCATTTCACGGTGTACTTTTACCATTTCACTATAGAGCTTAGGAGAAGCCCTATCACCGTCAGCATAATGCTGTTTTCCATCGATTTCTATAACAACTCTATTTCTATGTGAAATAATCATCAGAAAATCCATCTTCTGATGCTCAAATAGTTTATAGCCACGCTCTTTTTGAGTTTGTGGATCATAATAAAGATAAACCTGTGGTATTAGCGCAGGTAAATCTACACCCAATTCGCCTTTCAATTCATAGTAAGCCTGTAATAGCCATGTTTCAGGACCGCTTTTCTCACCGTTTGCTTTAAAACTTGTATCTAAGCAGTCACATAACCTGCTAATGAACGCATTTTCTTGATTACTATCTATTGCATTTTCTGAAGCATACCATTCTACTAAATTATCCAATTACACGACTACGGCGCTGAAGTGTTCTTCTGCTATGGCATTGAGTTGTACTGCAATGCTCTTAAAATCACAGCTCAGATCCAGTGTTTTGACACTAATCTTATTTCCACTCATTTGGTAAACGCCATCAGGTTGTATTGTTTCGTCTGTTCGCGCATATAAGAGCATTCCAGAGACCTCATGCGGTTTATCGCCAAACTGTGTGTCCTTGTTTTTTACATAGGTAAAAATTTGATACAGATTGTTTGAATGCAAAGTATGTGCATCAAATTGAACCTGCGTGGTGTGCGTGTAATACTTCGCGTCTATGATGAGAACCTTCTCTCCGTGCGCCAGAGTAATGTCGCTTTGCATAACGGGCAGCATCGTTCCGACCCCGTCATCCAGCGCCCACGGAATTTGCGACGCGCTTACATTCAGCATTGGATACTCTTTGATGTAGTATTCGAGTATGAATTTCTCGTACAGGCGGCTCATTCTTTGCTCATCTACGAACGACGCCAATTTGTGCTCACCTTGCTCCGTGGTCAGGAGCATACCCTCAATGATGAACTGGCACAGGCTTATCAACATCCGATAGGTCTGATTGTTGCGCTGAAAGCGGATGGCCGACCACTTTATGCTCGTAAGGTCGATGGTGTCCACATTGGCAAAAAACAGCATCCTTTTCTTGAGCTCGTCTTTATATTCGGCTTTTACATCCTTTTGACGCAACAGTAGCATGACGGTTGTTTTCAGGATCTGGTTAAGAAAGTTGTTCTCGGACAGCTCATCATACTCGCAGGTCAGCACACGCTCTCTGGCGATCCTATTTTTGATAGTTCCGGGCATATCAATTTTTCCGCGAACCACCGCAAGCTCTTCGGTGCGGTTTAGATATTCGCGGTAGATACCCTGCTTTAACTGCTGCCCTATACCTTTGGAAAGGATAGCCGCAAAGAGGTCGTGCATATTATCAAACTCTTCTGTAGCCACTTCCTCAAAATTCGACTGGTTCAGCGTCGTAAAAGCGTAAGACAGCATATAGTAAATATTTTTTATGAATATGCTCTTATCCTTTATCATTGGAACACACCATGCAGGATGTTCTCCCATCTTTGGAGCTTGGCACTGTCATCAAACCAATACTCACTCAGCATGGGGAGTATGTCATAATCTACGATAGAGCGCAGCCATTCGTCGGTACAGGCCGTTTGACCACAGAAATAGCTGTGACCAATGCAGAATCCCTTTCCCAGCGATCTGTCAAGAGTTATCTCCTTGTTGAGTTCAATAATCTTTGCAATCAGCTCGTTTAGTGTTTCGTTATTCAGGGATTTCTGGTATTTCATAAAGCCTTCCGAGTCAAATCCGGGTTCAACCTCGAAGAAGCTAAAACGGCGACGCAGAGCGTAATCTATCATCGCAAGGCTACGGTCGGCGGTGTTCATCATGCCGATATTATACAAGTTTTTGGGGACAGAAAACGAGAGCCCGTTGTATGCCAATGTCGCCTTTGTACCTCGATAGTCACGCTCTATCAGCATGAGTAACTCTCCGAATATCTTGCTCATATTGCCGCGATTGATTTCGTCGATAATAAAGAAATAATCCTTATCCGGCTGGTTTGCGGCCTTTTGGCAGAAACGGTAGAATATTCCTGATTTTAGTTCAAATCCGTCATTTACAGGCTTGTACCCCATCATAAAGTCCTCATAGGAGTAGTTTTGATGGAACTGTACAAATTCAATCCGGCTCTCATCCTTTTCGCCCATGATGGAATACGCAAGGCGTTTAGCAGCAAATGTTTTTCCAACACCCGGAGCGCCCTGCAGGATGATGTTTTTCTTGTTCTGCAGGACGGAAACCAGCATATCATATCGGCTCTCACTCATATACACTTCGTCAAGGAAATCCGCTTTGCCATACTTTTCTGCGGAGTCTTCGGTGGAAACGGGGTTTTCATCACGGATAATGTCGATTATAAAATCGTATTCGCCCTTTGTCAGCTTGAATAAGCTGCCTTGCGGATTGCTGAAATATTCCATCCGTTCAAGCTCGGAGCAGCTTTTAAGCGTCAGGTAATCAATCGGCGAAGTGAGTCCTTCGACCTTTTCAAAGAAGATTTTTTCACCGTCCTGCTCGGCGCTTATCCTGCCGATAGCCACAATCTGTTTAACAGGGTTGGACTCATAACCGATTATCATATCTCCGGCTTTTGCATCCAAGAAATTCTGGAATATTCTACGCTTATTTCCGTTGTCGTTGTAAAGCGTGTACGATTGAACTTCACCAACTGCGATGTCTGCGAAGCTCCAGATTTTCGGATTGGCATTCAACCACCAGTAACCGTGCTCCTCTTCACCGGGAGCAGATGCCACATAAAGTTCCACCTGACTGAGGTCAACTTTATCAAGCGCGGCGGAGAGCTCATCGCGCAACTTCCATGTATAACTGCCATCATCTTCTTTTCCTGCATTGCGACCGAGATACAGAATAGGCCACCAGCGTGAGCTTTCGGTGTCACGTTCCATTACGGGGCAGCCCGTTTTCTCCGCTACACGCCGCGCCAATGACGAGGATCCGCTATTGTAGAAGTTTTTCGTTTCGCCGTATTTGATTGCAAGCTGGGTGCAGGTGGCCTGCCCGCCATAGTCTTTCATTCGCTTCATGATTTCGAGACTGCCGGTAGTAAACACTTCGGAGTCTCCGAGAAGCTGTATCCACTCATCTGTAGAGATTTCAGGCGAATAATCCGCCGGGAACCAATCCTCGGTATTTGCCGGTTCTTTATCCTTCTGTGAGAAATAGCGGCTGATATAAAAGCCAACATCAATCGTAAGTGTCCTCAGTTCAGGATCAGGATAACAGGAGTCCGTCAATTGGGATTTAAGTAGACCTGTGAGACTATTGTCGTTTTTGAGTTCCTCGCACATATCATCGTACAGAGCATAAAAATTCCGTAGATTATCTGTGTAGGCACCCTTTTTGAAACGATAGTCACTGCCAAGCTCATCAGCGACGGCTTTAACTTCGCCGTATTTGTAAATGTAATATTTGTCGGGAAAGCGCAGCCAAAGATAAGTGCTGACGGCATTTTCATACTGATAATGCTGTCCCGCACCATTCCCGTACTTTTCAAGCAATAAAGAGGATTTGTCTTTAAACTCAAGGATTCTGGTAACGACGTCGTTGCTCTCATCAAACAAGGCGATAAACATTGCCCGCACTTCTTCAGGGGCTGTCTTTGCAAAGCCCTCGATCATCTTTGCCGGGAAGTTATTCATGGACGCAAGCAGGTTATATGTCTTTGACAGGGAGCGGGTTAGCATACCGGCAAAATCCGTCGCATTCACATCCCAGTTATCTTGGAAAACCTTTACTGCTTCCCATTTGTATTGTTCGTTTCCCCACTGTGTAGAAACAAAATCCTGCTTGTACTTTGCGAGTGCTTCCTGCAAACGGAATTTGTCAAACATGGTATCCCTCCTTATGCATTGCGCAGGCTCTTGTATATTTCATCAGTGAAATTTCCAAGCACCTGTCGCTTTATCTCGTTGCTGCTGAGAAGCAGAGAGAAGAAGTCCTGATTTTGTGATAGCCCTTCGATAAGGGCATCGTCTATATCGTCAAAATAAGAGAATTCAAAATCTTTGACGGTGTTATTTTTCGCGCTTGTTTTCAGCTTTTCAGATTTCAACAGTAAGTCCCTGATCTGAAGCATGGCTTTGACCGCCACATCGTTATCATAGGATTTTCCTGTCCGGCTGTTGATTTCCGCTATGATTTGGGACAGGCGCTCCTCCTTGGCTTCCGTCAAGCCGAAGCTTTCGGCGGTGGCGAGCTTTACAACCGGCGAAGCGACCAGTTTGGGGTTTGCGACCTCATCGCCCTTTTTCTGCACAAAATTTGTAGCTTTGATTTTTCCATCAAGGTTATATCCGCCGCCCGGATGCTTAATATTGATGTATGCAAGCAGATAAGTCATAAAGTTGTATTTCTTATGCAAATCCACATCTTCAAAGCAGGACACCTGCAGCATGAACTCATAGAAGCGCACGAAATGGCGCATCAGGGCAACAATTTCCTGCTGCTTCGCTATGTCATAATTTTCAATGAGGTTCTTTGCCTTTTTGAAATAGAATGTCAGTTTCTGCTTATCCTTGGATGAAATTTTGTCCTTGTAGAGCAGCTCGTTGGCTTTTTCAATATCGTCCGGGTCAAGAACGGTATATGCGTCGGTTTTTGCCTCAAGGTCATAAATAGCAGTCGGGGTGACGGAATTTGCAAGGAGTGTCGTTGTATAATACGGAGCGAACGCGTCCTGAATATCCTTGTAGTCATTCACAAAATCCAGCACAAAGGTCTTTTTCTCAAATGGCGGGCAAATACGGTTCAGGCGCGACAGCGTTTGCACTGCCGATACGCCTTTTAGCTTTTTCAGCACATACATGGCGCACAGCTTTGGCTGGTCGAAGCCTGTCTGATACTTATTGGCAACCAGAAGAACCTGATAATCGTCGGTGTCAAAAGCCTTTGTCAGCTTGTCCTCGGAGAAGCCGTTCATGGAGGCTTCGGTGTATTCCGTGTCATCGTCCGGGAGCTTTACTTTGCCCGAAAAGGCTACAAGAGCGCGAATGTCGGAGTATCCCTTTTTCGTAATATAGTCCTCAAATGCTTGACGGTACTTTACTGCGCCCTGCCGGGATGCAGTGATGACCATAGCCTTTGCCATACCGCCCAGCTCTGTCATAACAGAGGTGCGGAAGTGCTCGACAATTACCTCTATCCGCTGCGCGATATTTGTTTCGTGCAGTTCCACGAAACGGGCAATTTGCCGTTTGGCATCCGTTGTCTTGCAGCGGGGATCGTCTTCAATTTCCTTATTTATCTGATAGAAGGTCTCATAGCGGGTGTAGTTTTGCAGCACATCCAGAATGAAGCCTTCTTCGATTGCCTGTTTCATGGAGTAAACATGGAAAGCAGCACGCTGTCCCTTTGTGTTCAGACGCCCGAATAGCTGAATCGTTGTTGGCTTCGGCGTGGCAGTAAACGCGAACATGGATACATTCGCTTGCTTGCCGTTGCGTTTGATTTCGTCAGTGATCATGTCCTCAACATCGGCAATATCCTGATCACCGGCTCCGAGGGACTGCGTAACAGCGGCCATATCTTTTCCGGCAGTGGAGGAGTGCGCCTCGTCAATGATTACGGCAAAGCGCTTATTCTTCAATCCAGCGACATTGTCCACGATATACGGGAACTTTTGAATCGTGGTAGCAATGATTTTTGTATTGCCGTTCAGGGCAATTGCCAAGTCCGCCGAATTGCACTTATCATCCATAACGCGGATGAGCCCCGCCTTGTGCTCCATACCCATAATGGCTTGTTGAAGCTGGCGGTCAACCACCACGCGGTCAGTGACGATGATAATGTTGTCAAAGATGATTCTGTTGTCGGCATCGTGCAGCGATGTCAGCCGGTGCGCCAACCATGCGATGGAGTTCGTTTTGCCGGAACCGGCGCTGTGCTGAATCAGGTAATTTTGCGCTGTGCGATTTTCTTCTACATCCGCCAGCAGTTTACGAATGACATCGAGCTGGTGATAGCGCGGGAAAATAAGGTTCTCCGACTTTTTGATTTTGCCGGTAACCTCGTCCTCTTTTTCCTTCGTTTCGATAAAAATGAATTTGCTGATAAGGTCGAGAACGGTGTCCTTCGTCAGAATATCCTCCCACATATAAGACACGCTGTATTTGTCCTTAAAGGTGGGATTGCCCGCTCCGGCATTGACGCCTTCGCCGTTGCCGATATTAAACGGCAGGAAAAAAGTAGAATTGCCGTTTAGCTTTGTGGTCATATAGACCTCTTCCAAGTCCATCGCAAAATTCACCAGACAGCCCGCTTTGAAAAGGAATAGGCGGGTCTTCGGATTGCGATCAACGCGGAACTGATAAATGGCATCCTGATAGGACTGACCGGCGGCGTTACACTTAAGTTCAAAGCTCATGATGGCAAGCCCGTTCAGGAAAATCACGAGGTCGATGCACTCTTCGTCGCTTGCCCAAACCTCCTCCATAACAGAGAAGATGTTTTTATTGTATTTCTCCAGCAGCTCCTTGTTAAAGGTCGTTGCCGGCTTGGTGTACATCAGCTCCAGCTTCATGCTGGAGATCTCAATGCCGTGTTTCAACACATCAAGCAGACTGCCGCGAGCTTTCGTTTCCTCGGCGTTGATAAAGCTGACGATGGTGTCTTCCAAATCGTCCTTGTATATTTTGCGGAGGGCAGCCATCGCTTCGGGCTGCGTGTCGTTGAGAAAGCGGAACAGCAGCTCACGGTCTACGGCAAAAAAGCGGTCATAGCTGGTGGCTTTGCGGATGGTATAGCCGTTGTCCTGCTCCAACCGTTCCATGATGAAATGCTGATATTCTTTTTCAGATAGAATGTCATTCATGAAATCGGCACCTCCTTTTTCCCTGTGACATACTCAAAGATGAGTGATTTTTTATATTCGTCAAGTGTTGCAAGCTGCGACTGCTTGTCCGAGATTACAGCATTGATCTCGTTGGACTTTTTATCAAGATAATCGGCAATTTCATTCTGCTCATCAACAGGCGGATAAGGGACATATGTGTTACCAAAATCCGCAAACGCAATATTTTTACCATCTCTAAGCGTCATTGTATACGAATTCATCTTTTCAATAAATCCGCTTTCCTTAAAGAGATACTTGTAATACCCATCTGCGATTTCAACAATTGCATGGAAGACCTGATAAGCAGGTGAAACGACACCTTCATATTCGGAATATTCAAAACCACCTTGAAAACTTCTGAGGCTAATGCAATAGTCGCCTTTATGAATTGTTTTCAGGAGTGCCAAATCAGCTTTTTCATTCAATTTAACTGCGCTCATACCAGACAGCTCTTCATATTGAGCTTGTGGGATAACTCCATATTTTTGAGTAGGAGAGAGTAACTGCAATTCTATATAATTTCCTCGTTGATTTCGTTGCACAAATAGGTACTTTCCTTTTTGTGTATTCCAAGAAGTAGGAATCTTTCCAATCCATTCTATCCCGCTGTCCTTCATATCAGTATCGGGGTTCAGCCCCTTCGTGACTGCTTCTGTAATAACGGAACGCTTATACTGCTCCAGCGTATCAATTTGCGATTGAATATCAGCGGTCAGCGCATCAATCTCGTCGCATTTTTTATTGAGAAATGCAGATATGTCTTGCTGTTCTGTCAATGGCGGCACAACTGTAGGAACGGCTCCAAGCTGATCTTCTGTAAGTGAATGTCTTAGATTCTTAGCCAAATGCAAAAGAGTTTTGTCCATATCGAGCATTGTATAATAATAGCAATAGTATGATGCATCTGTATTTGCTGTTAATACGAACTGACTGTATGCAGGACTTGTTACTCCTTCCTTCTTAATTAAGCCCACACATCGGGGGGTAACATCAATGTCAAACAAGCACATTAAAAGGTTCCCGGCGCATATGCGCTGATAACCATCAAAGGAAGTTGGCATTTTCCCTCCGGCATCTAAATCTCTAACAATAACCCCCTTCATTGTTAGGGACAGAATGTCTTCGCCATTATAAATCGGGCAAATTTCTTTTACCTTATGCATAAGGTATTTGTTAGGCATAACTTCCCAGTTTGCTGGTATGCTCTTTACCCACTCAATTCCGCTATCTTTCATCTCACGCATCAGCGGGCACCTCCGTTTGGGGCTTCTTTTTGTGGCTACGGATGAAAAGCGTCACTGCCGCCACGATTCCGGCAACTGCCGCGACTCCACCCAGAATGCACAACACCATAACCCAGTTTGCAGTAAGCCATTTAACAGCAACAATCACGCCATAGGTGACTGCCCACAGTGCGATAAACAGCACAGCACGAATCAGCCAGTGCATGAAGGTGCCGCTTGTCCTACCGCCAATGGCACCGCTGCGATACAGATCGCCCACACAACTGTACGCGATACTGACAGCCACAGCTCCGATGACCGTCAAAATCAAATACTCCCAATACCACTCAATGGGCAATCCAAGAGGGTCTGTCAGTATGCCAAATAAAAATTTGAACATTCATTTTCCCCCTTGTTATTCAAATAGTTTCGCCACACGCTCGCTGACCGAAAGCTCCAGCTCTGTAAAACGGGCTTCCAACTCCTCGCTGGGCGTGGGTTGTTGATATTTGTAGAAATAGCGTGTGAATGGGATCTCTGCACCGGTCTTGATGACCGGCTTTTTTGCGCCGAGATTTTCCTCAAAGAACGCAGCAGCGTCAGGGATATGAGGCAGCACCTCTCGCGCCATATAGGTGTCGATATCTTCTTCAAATTTGACGATTTCGGTGTCCTTCGTCTCCTTGTCGTAGATGATATTGCCCTTTTTGTCGTGCTGTACCTTGGCGCTTTTATCCATAGCGGACAGCCCGTCGGCGATCTTGTCGATGAGCTTTTTGTCGGCGGTCGCACCAGCAAGCGCTTTTGTCAATACCGGCAGAAACTCTTTGTCCGTAAGATAGACTTTTTCGGATATAGCCGCTTCCAAAGCGGCGACCACGGCGTCAAACACCGGCTTATTGTTCTGATAATTTTCCAGCTTCTTTGCGTCCTTGCCGGTGAGCTCCTCGGCATTTTCAAGTTCCTCAACCTTTGCCTCATCGTAGAGCGAGAAGAGGGAGCCTTTTGAGAGCATGGCCTGAATGCGCTCCTCCGTGATGGCATAGCTGCGCTGGAGGGGCTGCATTACCGCATATTCACGGTAAATGAACTCCTCATTCATATAGATTTTACAAACCTCGTTTTCTTCAAAATCTGCATACAGCTTCGTAATGGTGCTGCGGTCTTCCGGGGCAATTTCGTTTTTCTTGTTGCCCAGTGCCTTGCGGAGTTTGTGGTATATCTGCGAAGCGTCGATGAGCTGAATCTTGCCTTTGCGCTCGGCGCGTTTATTCTTAGAAAGTACCCAGATATAGGTGGCAATTCCGGTGTTGTAGAACAGGTCTGTCGGCATGGCAATGATCGCTTCAATCAAATCGCTTTCCAGCAGCCAGCGACGGATCTGGCTCTCACCGGACGCCGTGCCGCCGGAGAACAGCGGACTGCCATTCTCAATGATGGCGCAGCGACCTAAATTGTCATCCAGCTTGTTAATAGCGGACTGCAAAAACAGCATCTGCATATCGCCGGAACCGGGCAGCCCGGCACCCCAACGACCGTCAGAGCCTTTTTTGTATTCGTCATTCACAGCAACCTCAACGCCCTCGGCAGCGTCCTTGCCGCCCCAAGCGGTGCCGAACGGAGGATTTTCGAGGACGAAGCGCATCTTTGTTCCCTTGAAACGGTCTGCTTTCATGGTGTCCTGATAGCAGATGTTCTCGGCATTCTGCCCCTTGATAAGCATCTCGGCGAGGCACATGGCATAGGACTCCGGGTTGATTTCCTGCCCGAACAGGCGAACATCAGCAGAGGGGTTATAGCGCTTGATGAAATTGTAGCCGGTGGAGAGCATACCGCCCGTGCCACAGGCTTGGTCGAGGATAGTGATAACCTTACCATCGTCGAAGATATCATCGCAGCCTTCGGCAAGCAGGATGTTCACCATCGTTTTGATGATATCCCTGCCGGTGTAATGGTCACCAGCCTCGGCATTTTCAGAGAACTTACGGATAAGCTCTTCAAAAATGTATCCCATTTTTACATTGTCTATGGTGCGGGGATTGAGGTCGAGCTCCGAGAACGCTTTGACTACAGACAGCAGGCGGTTGTTCTTGTCCATCTTATCAATCTGCTTATTGAAATCGAGTCCTTTTTCAGCAGAGAGCAGAATCTCCTGAACATTGGCGGAGAAACCCTGTATGTAGCTCTTGAAATTAGCGGCAAGATGGTCGGAATCATTCACCAGTTCCGCAAGGTCAAATTCGCTGGTGTTGTAGAACTGATAGCCCGATACGCGGTACATTGCTTTCGCCGGGAACGACGGATTCTGCTGTGCTTGTGCAACAACAGCCTTTTTCGTCGGTTCCAGCGCACACTCAAAGCGGCGAATAATAACCATCGGGATGATGACATCCTTATATTTATCGCTTTGGTAGGGTCCACGCAGCTTGTTTGCGATAGACCATATGAAATTCACTTCTGACGAAACATCTATGGGCGCATCGTCCCACATTGCGTCAATTACTGTTTTGTCTGCCATATTATCCTCCATTCAGTCCTAAGACCTACTCTACATTTTACACCGTGTGGTGTCCCAAATAACGGACTTAGTCCTGCTGACCCATCATCATATTGTAATGCTGGTCTTGGATTAAGTCCGTATAATGGTGT
>DIRA01000022.1:0-20234 GCA_002427425.1 Clostridiales bacterium UBA5448
ACCATATCATTGTACTCTATACATATTTTATAAAAAAACAAGGGGGAAATGGGGAAAAACAGGAGATCGCGTAATCCGTCCCGTTTTTTTGTATACAATATATCGGCAAAAAATAAATTAAATATAGTCACAGCAATATGCCTGTTGCAATGTAGGTTCTCGGATGCTATAATAGGCGTATAACCCCGTGTTTTTCAATTTGATATGGTCCTGCCGCATACGAATATGTAAACGAGGAGGTGGCAATGCATGCAGGGGACGGTATCCCGGATGATGAGAATCGCATGTATGTTTTGTCTGCTTTCTTTGTTTTCCTGTTCTGCCGGGATGGAGAAAGATTTTGCCGTCTGGACGGACGGTTACGCCTTGCCCGCTGACAAAGAAATTGAGCTTGGCGGCGAAAACAGTGTATACAATGTTTATCGACCCGGCGTTACATTTGAGGATGCCTTGCTCCTTCCCGTGGAGCAAAACACCTATGCACGGGTTGAGAACATCAGCCATATCATGATTCACTTTATGAGTGCCATCATCTGTCATCCCGACGACCCTTTTAATATCCCATACATACAAGAAAATTTTTATCAAAGCGGCGCTTCCGTCCATTACGTCATCGGTCGGAATGGCACCATTTACCGGATGGTCAATGAAAGCTATGTGGCCTGGCATGCCGGAAAAGGCAGTTGGGAAGGCAAAGAATCATACACCAACCGGATGAACCACTATGCCGTGGGCATCGAATTGTTGGGCATTGGCTCTCAAAGAGATATGTCCATCATGATGAGCGGAGAGTATTACGAATCCATCGATCCTTCTTACATCGGATTCACCGAAGAACAGTATGTGTCTCTAGCGGCTCTTGTGGAGGATATCTGCGCCCGACATGACATTCCCAAAGACCGTTCCCATGTGTTGGGACACCAAGATTATACCTCCCGCAAAACCGATCCGGGTGAGTTGTTTGACTGGACGAAAATCGGGCTGCCCCCCAACGCGCCCGAGGTGGATGAACCATGACAGGTGGGGGACGGCCGCTTGTGGTGATGTTATCCACATTTTTGGTGGGGTTGTTGATTTGTGCGATCCTTTCGGTATCATATGTGGTTGTTTTGTCGCTCTCTGCTCTCTTTTTGATTGCAGGGGCGACTGTTTTTTTCTATATTAAAATAGAAAGGAGGAAAACCCTGTCAGCCCAATTGTGGTATATGGCAGGAGGGTTGGCACTGGCCGCACTCCTTGGCGGGTTGTATTTCGGACCTTATCATACGCTGAGCAAGCAATACGACGGGCAGACGTGTCGGATCGAAGGGGAAATTCAGGGAATATCCCGGGGGAATTATTATACCTCTTTTACCGTTCGCACCCAAATCATCAACGGGGAAGAAGTATCCGCCAACCTGCGCCTGACCACGTACAATGCTGACTTTCTAGAAGTTCCTTTGTATAGCTTTCTTTCCTGTGAGACGGTTCTTTCTGCCCCGAAAAGCCAATTGTATGGCTTTGACGGCAGGCGGTATTGGTTTTCCCGGGGGGTGTCGCTGATCGGCGCATTCACCGAAGGGGATTGGCAAGAAAACACATCGCCGCCCTTGTTATACTATGGAAACAAACTGCAGACCTATTTGGGGAAGCAGCTTGTTTTGTCGTCTGCCGGCGAAGTGAAAGCCGTTTTACTGGGGGATAAGACCACGGGGGATGAAACTTTAGAAGAAAACATGCGGATCATCGGCGTTTCTCATATATTTTCCATATCGGGGCTTCACTTGACATTGCTGTTATCTTCCGTGTATCTGTTTCTCTTTCGTTTGCGTGTACCCCAGCGCATCAGTGGCAGTATTGTCATTTTATTTGCTCTGTTTTATATGGTAATCACGGGGTTTTCGCCTTCTGTCAGCCGGGCGGGCATCATGGCCATATTGTATTATTTGTCCTTGATGATCCGGCGGGATACGGACAGCCTGATTTCCCTGTTGGTATCTACGTCCATCATTTGCCTGTTGGATCCTTTTTCCGTATGCAACATTGGATTGCAGCTTTCCTTTTTAGCCACTTTGGGTATTTTCACCCTGGGGGTTCGCACGGCAACCTATTGGGGAAACAAGGCTTTTTTCAGCGTGAAACCCAAGAAAGGTAAAAACCTGCTTGCAACCTTCAAAGGGGCAGTATCTTGGCTGGTGCGGGAAGCATGTAATCTGATCATCATGAATTTTGCTGCCATTCTCATTACACTGCCTGTGTTGTTGACTGTTTCCGATGAAATTTCGTTGATTTCCCCTTTTGCTAATTTGCTGCTTGTGCCGTTGTTTAACCCTATTTTGATTTTGTCCGCCCTCTATTTGCTGTGTCGTTTGTGCATAGGCTTTATGGTACCTGTGGGGGTGGTGTTTTCCTTCTTGTCCGGGGTTATTGGGTGGCTGGTGGATGGCCTTTTTTGGCTTTTTATCACCATTGTAAACTTTTTGGCGGGGTTGGATTTTGCCATTCTTTTTGTAAATTATCCCTTTTTGCCCGGTGTAATCGTGGTTTTTATCGTGATTCTGGCACTGTGTTTGGCCATGCCCAAATGGACAAAATATTATGTGATGCTCCCCGCGGTCTTCGCTTTGGTTTTTGCCGGGACATGGGGGATGTATACACTGTTGAAAAGCGACGACGTGGTTTTATATAAAATCACCAACCGTTCCGATGAAAAGCTCCTGATCTGCGATCAGGGGGAAACAGTGATATTAGAGTCCAGACACGTGGGAAACGCAATATCTTCCCATACCGAAAACACCTTAAAGCAAAACGGTATTGGCACCATTGATGTGTATATTCTCCCCAAGCTGGATAAACAGGCTTTTTCTAAGGTGAAGTCATTGACGGATTGTTGTCCAATCAACAAGGTGTTTACCCCCTATCCCAACACCCCAGATGAATACCGCATATATACTGCCATCAATCAATTGGGGATTCCTACGTCCTCCTATCTATATGGAGAAGATATTTTGTTTGGGCGGGCTGTGGTGCGCGTCTATCCCCGGGGAAAGGGTTCCGTGTGGTTTGTGTGGGAGGGGGAAGGGCGTCGGATCTGTTATTCCAGCCGGGAATCCGGCAGCAAAGAAGGGTATATCCCCGAGCCCGAGAAAGGGTATGATTTGATTTTTTTATCCGGTAAAGTCAATCAAGGCAACGTTTTGTTTGCATCCGCCGCCTATACCGCGCTTTCATCCCGCAGCGCAGGGGAAAAAACCTGGCTGCAAATCCAAGACTGGTTTTCAAAAAACGGGGGACAACTGCTGGATGTATCCGAAAGTCCCATCATTCGACTGACATGGGGGGAAACCATTGAAATCAAACAATAAGGGCACCATTTTGGCGCCCTTGTTCTTATGCGGTGACAATATTTTTGGCATCCCCAAGGTTTAATTCCCGGACGGCAGTTTCGCGCATTTTGTATTTCATGATCTTACCCGCGGCATTCATGGGGAAAGAGGTGACAAAGGAAACATAGCGGGGGGTTTTATGCTTTGCCATGTGAGACAAGACGTAATCCTTGATTTCCTGCTCGGTACATGTAATGCTTTCTTTTAGGATGATGCATGCCATAATTTCCTCACCGTACTGTTTGTCGGGAACGCCGATGACCTGCACGTCGGATACCTTGGGATGGGTGTAAATGAAATCTTCAATTTCTTTGGGGTAAATGTTTTCGCCCCCCCGGATGATCATGTCTTTGATACGGCCGGTGATCTTGAAGTTACCGTCGGGCAGTCTTCTTGCCAAGTCGCCGGTGTGGAGCCAGCCGTCTTGGTCAATGGCGGCGGCGGTGGCGGCGGGCATTTTATAATACCCCTTCATGATGTTGTAGCCTTTGGCAATCAACTCGCCATCGGTATTATCAGGCAGATCCTTGCCGGTTTCAGGATTCACGATCTTGCAATCCACGCCGAATATTTTGCTGCCCACCGTATTCACGCGGGTTTCGATGGAGTCGGTGATCTTGCTCATGGTGATGGCGGGGGAAGCTTCGGTTTGCCCGTAGGTAATACAGATTTCCGTCATGTTCATTTTATCCAGCACATCCTGCATGACCTTGATGGGACAGGGACTGCCTGCCATGATACCGGTTCGCATATGGCTGAAGTCGGTGTTGATAAAATTGGGATGGCTCAGCATGGCGATGAACATGGTGGGAACGCCGTGAACGGCGGTGATCTTTTCTTTTGTGATGCAGTCCAAGCCCTTAGAGGGTGAAAAGGCGGGGATGGGATACATGGAAGTACCGTGGGTCATGGCGGCGGTCATTGCCAAAACCAGACCGAAGCAGTGGAACATGGGTACCTGAATCATCAGACGATCGGCGGTGGAAAAATCCATGCAGTCGCCAATGGCTTTTCCGTTGTTGACGACGTTGTAGTGGGTCAGCATCACCCCTTTGGGGAATCCGGTGGTGCCGGAGGTGTACTGCATGTTGCATACATCGTGCTTATTCAGCATGGCGGAGCGGCGATAAACGGCATCCACCGGGGTGTTTTCCGCACAATCCATGGCTTCTTGCCAGGACAGGCAGCCATTCTGGGAAGATTCGATGGTGATAATGTTTCGCAGGAAAGGCAATTTGCGCAAGTACAGGGGCTTGCCTTTTTCCGCCGTTTTCAACTCGGGGCACAATGCATGGAGGATGCTTACATAGTCGGAATCTTTATATCCGTCGATCATAATCAGGGTATGGGTGTCAGACTGTCTAAGCAGGTATTCTGCTTCGTGAATTTTGTATGCCGTATTAACCGTCACCAGAATGGCGCCAACCTTCATGGTTGCCCAGAAGGTGATGTACCATTCGGGTACGTTGGTCGCCCAGATGGCTACATGATCTCCTTGTTTGACGCCCAAAGAAATCAAGGCTCTGGCAAAGGTGTCCACCTCATCCCGGAATTCGGAATAGGTGCGGGTATAATCCAGGGTGGTATATTTGAAGGCGATTTGGTCGGGGAATTCATCCACCATGCGATCCAAAAGCTGGGGGAAGGTCAGGTCAATCAGCTGTTCTTTCGGCCAAACATAATTGCCGGTTTTGCGGATATTGTCCTGTAAACGGCCTTTATCATCGGTGGTGCCGATATATGTTTTCATATAGTTGGCAAAGTGGGGAAATACGACGCCGGCATCGCTCAGTTCCGGCATCCAGCGTTTAACCCATTCCAGAGAAATATACCCTTCGTAATTGATGGAGCGAAGCGCCATCATCATATTGTCCACGGGGAGATCCCCATCGCCCATCATACGGTAAACGACTTTGCCTTCTTCTACAATGGAGTCTTTGACATGAACATGTTTGATATAAGCACCTAAGTTTTGGACGGTGCTTTCAGCGGATTCATGGAAATAACGGTAAGGATGGTGTAAATCCCACAAGGCTGCCACGGCGTCGCTGTGAACCGAGTCTAAAACAGAGTGCAAACGGGCAGTATTGGCATAAACACCGTTGGTTTCTACTAAAAGTGTGACGCCGGCTTTTTCTGCAATGGGTGCCAAACGAGAGAGCTGACGAATGATAACGGCATCGTCTGCTTCCCCTTCCGGAGCAGCATCCAAATCCCCCAGAACACGAATGTAAGGGGTAGACAACAGAGCGGCTGTTTCTATATAAGAGGTCAGTTCCGCTATGTTTTCTTCTTCTTTATCCCCGTCGCGCAAACAGCAGCCCGAAGAAAGGCAGGGGATTTCCAGCCGCAAACGGCTCAAGTTTTCGGCTATTTCAGCCGGGTGGATTTCTTCAAACAGATTGCTTCCCGTGCCACGAATTTCAATGCCGTCAAAACCAAGGTCTTTTGCCATGACGTATACATCTTGCCAAGAATGGTTGGGGCAGCCCAGGGTTGAAAATGCAATTTTCATAATAATCTCCTTTCATAGGAAAAAAATCGTCTCTTGAATTTTCAAGAGACGAAATAATATGTTTATTCCGCGGTACCACTCTGCTTGGCATATACATGCCCGCTCAACGGTGTCAACAACACCTTCTTTTTTTAACGGAAAGAACCCCGTCCGTTCCTACTGTGAGTTCAGAACGACAGCTCAAGGGCGAGAACATAGATTCCTTCCGCGCCGCTTTACACCAAACAGCGGCTCTCTGCGCCGGAGTGATCCTGCGTTTTCCCTGTCACAGCCTTTAGTGAATATGATGGTAACAGAAATGAAACGTTTTGTCAAGGGCTTTCATTCAAACTGCCCTCAACCAAAATCATTCAAACTGCCCTCAACCAAAATCTGCCTTCAACTTAAATATCGTGGCGTCTTCTTTGTTTCTTAAGAGAATGAATCATCCAGCCCACATCGGCAACCGATTCAATCTCCGGTTCCATCTGACACAGATACTCGATCACGGCATTGATTTTCCCGTCGGTGACTGCTTCGTCCCCTTGTTCTCGTGCCATACGGTATTCGGCGTTGAGAACCACATACTGTACATGAACAAGGAGGTAATACCAGGAATACTTTCTTGCGCCGGCTGCCTGTTCATAGCCGGCACGAATGACCGGTTCCGATTTCAACGCCAGTTCTTTTGCCAAATGCGCTCTTTGTTTGATATCCAGCTCTTGATAAGGGGTGATATCGGGATGTGCAAAATAGTCGGAAATATCTTTTAGATAGTTTTCCACCCAGGTGCCATGTGCCCCGAATGCGGATCGGTAATAGTCGCGGCTGATTTCTTCAAAAGAGAGGGAAGCATCAAACAAAGCGTTCGCCATGGCATACATAGGCAGACAGGTGGGAAATGCCACTCTCTGCAGCTGGCAGGATACCATGCCGTTCAAGCCGATGGAGTGCAAGTTCTGCATGTCTTTATGCAGGATACGGGCGGTGTTGGTGTAACCGGGATCCACCACATGGTTCCACATGAGATGGTAGTCAAAATCAAAGCTGTCACCTTTGAACATTTTCTTCCACTGGTGCAAGCGGGTGACGTTTTCGGCAACACCGGCAGGCATTTTCAATTTGTTGCGGACATAGGGAGCAAGGTTTACTTGTTCATTTTTATCAAAATCCGCGAATGCCTTTAAGTAACTGCGGGTAATGGGAGCAAACATCAGCACAAAGCGATCCTGGTTGCGGATGGCTTCGGTCCGGGGTTCCCACAGCAAGTCCACATAAATCAAAAAGACCACGCGGGTAGGCAGGTTTTCCTGGGTGAGCTTTTCATCCAGCTCATTTAAGAGCATGACATACCAGTCGGCGGGCCGTTTTTGGTCGCAGTCGTCACATTCGCACTGGTTGTTGATACCATCAGCCAGCCAGAAATGGAGATAGGACACTTCGGGGTGGTTTTGGCAGTATTGGACGATGGCGGTGGTCATGGCGTCTCTTGCCACGGGGTTAGAATAGCATAGGTTTGTGTTCAAGGCAACGCCCCCGAACAGCTTTCTTTCCCCGTTGAGCATTGCCAAATATTGCTTGACTTCTACCGGAATTTCCCGCGTGGATTCCGCCCAGTCGGTTCCTTCCATGCCGAAAGGTTCACAGGTCCAGCCGTGACCGGTGGCATGATACAACAGGGAGCGTTTGTTGACTTCTTCAATCAATGCCGTGTTCAAAGCATCGATTTCATCCCGGGAGAGAGGTGTAGGGGTATACAAAGGGTTGTTGCGATGGGAATACCAACGGTCATAGAAACACCAGGGGGTAAAGAACTGGGTATAGTATGCATTCATACCCACCCGGGGGATCCATGCCAGCATGTTTTTCACATGGGTATAGGAAACCGCACCTTCGATGCAGATGCCACGATGGCGGCAGGTGGGAACGGTGGAAATCGAAACAGAATGGGTATATGAGAGGGAATCGGGGATGACGTCGCCGTCCGCGCCGGGGCGCACCCAGTTGAACCCCAATTCTTTTAAAAAACGATAGACGGCAATCAGTACAGCCCGGTTGTTGGCACCGGTAATCACGCCGGTAAAATCCTGTACCCGGATGGAGATGGCATCGTCCAGTTGAGTGTTGTCTACGGCGGGCAAGGCAAAAGCAGGGTCCCGTCCAACCCACAGCACATTTGTTTCTCGGGGAAGGTATTCGTTTCTCGCAAGCACCACCACGTCGGCATGGCGGTCGGCTTTTTGCAGATACGAAAACAGTTCTTCTACGGCAAAGGATATGGTGGGATCGTTTCCGATACGTCCTATTTTAATCATGTTCTGCCTCCTATCTTTAATGATTTCATTATACGCAATATAATTGCATTTGGCAAGCTGAAAAAGAAAATTGATTGCGTGAACATTCCATGAAACTTGAGAGATAAAGCCAAGAATTCCTTGACATTTTTCTGTCGCTTGCCTATAATGTTTGCATGCTAACGCAACAAAAGGAGAAGACATGCTAAAACTTCGTCATGTTACCAAAGACTATTTGACAGGCGACACCAAGGTGTGCGCGTTGAAAGATGTGAACATCGATTTTCGCAAAAACGAATTCGTTGCTGTTTTGGGTCCCTCGGGATGCGGCAAAACCACGCTGTTGAATATCATCGGCGGGTTGGATCGTTATACCGAAGGGGATTTAATCATCAACGGTGTTTCTACAAAAGAATATAAGGATGGAGATTGGGATACGTATCGCAATTATTCCATCGGTTTTGTTTTTCAAACGTACAATTTGATTTCCCATCAAACGGTGCTGTCCAATGTGGAATTGGCCTTGACGCTGTCGGGGGTTTCTAAAGAAGAAAGAAGACGACGCGCCAAAGAAGCCCTTTTCAAAGTGGGGTTGGCAGATCAGCTGAACAAAAAACCCAATCAGATGTCCGGGGGACAAATGCAGCGCGTCGCCATTGCCCGCGCGTTGGTCAACAATCCCGACATCCTTCTTGCGGATGAGCCCACCGGTGCTTTGGATACCCAAACCAGCGTACAGATCATGGAGATTTTAAAAGAAATTTCCAAAGAGAAATTGATTATTATGGTTACCCACAATGCGGATCTGGCTAAAACCTATTCCACCCGTATTGTCAAATTGCTGGACGGGGAGGTTCGTTCCGATTCCAGACCGGTGGAAGAAGGACCGGTGGTTGCAGAACAAAAAGAGGTAAAAAAGAAAGGAAAATCCAAGACAGCCATGTCTTTTTTTACGGCGCTTTCTTTGTCGCTGAACAACTTGATGACAAAAAAGACCCGTACTTTTTTGACGTCTTTTGCCGGCAGCATCGGTATCATCGGCATTGCTTTGATTCTGGCGTTATCCAATGGCATTCAGACCTATATCGATGATGTGCAGGAAGATACCTTGTCCTCCTATCCTATTTCCATCCATCGGGAAGAAGCGGATATTTCCAACATTATTACTGCTCTGACCGGAAAAGAAAAGAACGATTATCAACATGAAAAAGATGCGGTGTATGCAAACACCGTGATGTATGATTTATTCAATTCTCTTGTCAATGTGGAAAAAACCCAAAACAATTTGAAACAGTTCAAAGAGTTTTTGGAACGTGACAACAACGGACTGGAAGAATACGTGACGTCTGTTCTGTATACCTATGACATAAAGATGAATATCTATGCTACCGACGTAGATGGAAAGTATATTAAATCCGACTATGAGGCGCTCATGAAAACCATGATGCGTGCCATGTACGGCGGCAACGCTTCTTCCAATCCCCTGTCTTCCATGGGCGGCATGAATTCTTTTGGTAACAGATATGAAGTTTGGAAACAAATCATTCCGGGGGAAAACGGTCAGCTTGTGAGCAACTTGCTGCAAGACCAGTATGAACTGGTGGGTGAAGGCAGCCGTTGGCCAAAAGCCAAGGATGAAGTCATTCTTGTGCTGGATGCCGACAACGAAATCACCGACATTACGCAATATGCCCTGGGGTTGTTGTCAGCCGAAAAAATGGCGGAAAATACCCTTGCCGTCATGCGCCGGGAAGAAGTGAAGGTGGAAAACAACCGTTGGGACTATGATGAAATTCTCGGACGTACCTTCAAACTGATTCTCTCCTCCGACCAGTATACCGATTCCAACAACGATGGTGTTTGGGAAAATATCAGCGAAAACGAAACGGCTATGGATTTGATCATCTCCAATGGCATGATCATAAAAATTGTGGGCATTGTCCGCCCCAATGAAAACGCCACCGCTACCGCATTGGGAACCGGTGTGCTGGCGTATACCCAAGCTTTGGCTGAATACATCATTGACGGCGTTGCCAACAGTGCCGTGTATCGTGCCCAGGCAGATGCAAAGAATGCAAATTACGATATTTTCACCGGGCTTCCGTTTGTGGAAGAAAACGTGGAGGAGGTATCTCCGGAAGAATTGCTTCAGATCGCAAAAGCGTATTTTTCCGGATTGAATATCCAGGAAAAAGCCGTTATGTATAAAGCGGTTTTGTCCGAACCCGCAGAAGAAGAATTGAAGAGGTTGCTGGAAGGCTATCTGGTCAATTATACCACCCGGGAAGAGATGGAAGAGGCCATTCTCCAACACCTAACCATGGAATCGGGTATGAGCCGGGAAAAGGTAGTGGAATATTTGCGTGGCTACAGTACCGATGAACTGAAAAAAATGATTGTTTCAGCATTGACCGAGATGATTCTTTCCCAGTACAAAACCAAAGGGGAGGAAACCATCAACCAGATCATCGCTGCTCCCGGTGAAAAAGAATTGGCGGCAATCAAGGCCCAGTATGCCGGGTATCTGCAGAACCGTACATCCAAAATTGCTTATATCACCGGGGTTTGGACCCAGACCACCGGTATGAGCGAAAGCGCCGTTGCGGGGTATTTGTCCAAATTGCCGGACAGCGAAATCGACACCATTGCCGATGCATGGGTGACGCAAGCGGCTACCGCTGAGTATGCTTCCTTTGCAGGCTTGCAAAAAGAGGAAGATAAAAATAAAAAAATTGCCCTGGCGTTTGATGCCTATTTGGCGACCTTGACCGACGAACAATTGGTTCAGGTATATGAAGCCCATAAACCGGCAACGGTTTCCTCTTCCACCCTGGAAGAAAATATAAAGATGTTGGGTGCCGTGGACACGTCTACCCCTTCCTCCATCAACCTCTATGCTGCAACCTTTTCCGCCAAAGATAAGATCGCGGAAACGATTGCCCGGTATAACACCACGGTGGCAGAAGAAGATCGGATCCGCTACACAGACTATGTGGCTTTGATCATGTCTTCCATCACCACCATCATCAATGCCATTTCCTATGTGCTCATTGCCTTTGTTGCCATATCGTTGGTGGTATCTTCCATTATGATTGGTATCATCACCTATATATCGGTGTTGGAAAGAACCAAGGAAATCGGCATTCTCCGTGCCATGGGTGCATCGAAGAAAGACATTTCCCGGGTGTTCAACGCCGAAACGCTGATCATTGGGTTTGGCGCCGGTGCCATCGGGATTGTGGTTACCTTGCTATTGTGCATTCCCATCAATATCATCATCCATCGTTTGACGGATATTCCCACCCTGGGCGCATCGCTGCCCTGGCTGGGAGGGTTGATTCTGGTGATTATCAGTATGGGATTGACTCTCATAGCCGGCTTGATTCCCTCCAAAATCGCAGCCAAGAAAGATCCGGTCGTTGCGCTGAGAACCGAATAATAGGTAAAACAGGTAACCCCCTATTGCATCCGATGCAATAGGGGGTTATTGTAAATAGCATGTACCGCAGCTTAAAAGATTGAAAATGCGACAAAAATGGTAGACATCAAAGAAGCAACCAACGACACCACAGTAATCTGGGTATTGATGGAAGGGCCAGCCGTGTCTTTGAAGGGGTCACCCACCGTATCGCCTACAACGGCAGCTTTATGGGCTTCGGAACCTTTGCCGCCTTCGTTGCCGGATTCCACGTATTTCTTGGCGTTATCCCACAGACCGCCTGCGTTTGACATGAACAGAGCCAACAAAAGGCCGCTGACGATGTTTCCCAGCAAAAAGCCGCCGATGGCACTGACGCCACCGATAAAACCCACTGCCAAGGTAGCGACGATGGCCATTAAACCGGCAGGAATCAATTCTTTCAACGCGCCCCGGGTGGCAATTTCAATGCAGCGATCATAGTCCGGTTTGACGCCTTCCCTGCCTTCTTTCAGGCCTATAATTTCTTTGAACTGTCTGTGAATTTCAGCGACCATTCTTTGTGCGTTTTTATCCACGCCCAACATCAACATAGCAGAGAAAACAGCCGGGATTGCCGCGCCGATCAACACGCCGAAAAACACGGTGGGGTTCATGATATCAAAACCGGTAAGCAATGCTTTCCCGGCTTCTTTCAAAGCCACATTGACTTCCGCCATGTATGCGCCTAGCAGAGCAATGACAGTCAAGCCGGCGGCACCGATGGCAAAGCCTTTGGTCACCGCTTTCACGGTGTTGCCCGCGCTGTCCAATTCGTCGGCAATGCGTACTGTATCTTCGCCCAAATTTCCCATTTCAGCCAGACCTCGGGCGTTATCAACGATGGGACCGTAGGCATCGTTGCTGATGATCATGCCTACGATGGAAAGCATACCTACAGCCGCCATGGAAATGCCGAACATGGCATACCCCTCTCCCAAAGGATCGCATAATTGATACGCAGCCAGAGCGGATACGGCAATGCCGATCATGGCGGGAAGTGCCGAAATAAATCCGTAGGAAATACCGGACAATATGGTGAATGCGGAACCGGAGTTGGAGGCTTTCGCCACTTTGCGAACGATCGGTTTGCTATCATCCGTGAAGTAGTTGGTGGTGATACCGATTATTACACCCACGAGTAAGCCAATGGTAGATGCCCCCCAAATGCGCCATTCAAAACCGTTGAAAAAATAGGTTGAAAAGGCGGTCAACACAATAAAAATACCGGTTGTCACATAGGTGGAGGCATTCAGCGCGCGGGTGGGATTGCCGTTTTTGCCGATACGGGCAGTGGCAATGCCCAAGATGGAAGAGATCAGGCCCAATGCGGCATAGCAGAAAACCATCGCGGTGTTCACGGGAGTACTTGTATCCAAGGTTTGGGCGATAACCAATGCAGCGGTCATGGCAGCCACGTTGGAATCAAATAAATCCGCACCCATGCCTGCCACGTCGCCTACGTTGTCGCCTACGTTGTCAGCGATCACGGCAGGGTTGCGGGGGTCGTCTTCAGGAATGCCCAGTTCTACTTTACCGGTCAAGTCGGCACTGATATCGGCCGTTTTCGTAAAAATACCGCCGCCGGCTTTGGCAAACAACGCCAGAGAGCTTGCACCAAAAGAGAAGCCAAGGAGGATGGTAGCATCTCCCACCACCCAAAGGACGGCACAAACGCCCAGCAAGCTGAAACCAACCACCGCCAGACCCATGACGGCACCGCCGCGAAATGCGATCAAAAATGCAGGTTTAATGCCTTTTTGTGCTGCTTCTGCGGCGCGAGAGTTGGCAGAAGTGGCAACGATAATACCGATTTTTCCGGCAATGGCAGACAATACCGTGCCGGCTATGAATGCGATTGTGATGGAAATATTGTCTACAATATCACCTTTCCAGACGGGAACCGGGAGCAGGATAAAAATGATCACAGCCGCAACCCCTGCAAATATTGCAAGAACTTTATACTCTTTTTTCATGAAAGTATTTGCACCGGCCTTGATTAACGCAGAAACTTCTTGAATTTTTTTGTTTTCGTTTTTTTGTTTTTTGACCCATACAAGCAGAAATACTGCAAAAGCGAACGCGATTGTAACGGAAAAAAATGAGATCATGTAAATGAGTGAAAGCTTCGGATCCATTGCTTAATACCATACCTTTCTTTTTTGATTGAATTTTGAGTCTGCTTCTTGCTATAGAATTTCCCGGATGTTATTCTTCGCCGCCTCCTTCTTTTTCCGGGTTATTACATTGTGTTCTTTTTTCTATGGCTTCTTTTAATAACACATATAAAACGGCACAAACCGGAACGCCTGCCAATGCGCCTACGACACCGGCAGCGTTGCCGCCAACAAGAACGGCACTCAATACCAAGAGTCCTGGAAGTCCCACGGATTTCCCCACAACTTTGGGATAAATAAAACTATCATCTATCTGGTGCAGAACCAAAATGAATACAAGGAACAAGAACGCTTTGAATGGGCTGATCAGTAAAATAAGAAACGCTCCGATGATTTCCCCCAGAATAGCACCAACCATGGGTACCAGAGACGTGATGCAGATCACCACTGAAATGACTCCCGCGTTGGGAAACCCGAATATCACCATGCCTACAAAGCAAAGAACACCCAGAATGACGGATTCCATCAGTTGACCAGTGATAAAATCGGAAAAGGCATTGCCGGTCAAGCCGGCAATGTGATATATTTTAAAGGCAATTTTAGGAGGGACAAAGGAATCAATGGTTTTTTTGACAAACCTGCCGATGCTTTCCTTTTTTGCCAGAACATAAAACGCAATGATGATGCTGAAAATGGCATTGATGATACCGTTGAAAATAGACGCGGTCAATACAATGGCTTCTCCGAAAAACTGCCCGGATCCGTTGGTGAAATAGGCAGCAAAGTTGGAAAGCGCTTTGCCCCAGTCGATGGAAATATCCGGCAAGGCATCTGAAGCGATGTTGAAAGCTGCCAGCCTTCCTTCAATCCATGCCATTACCTGGTTGAGATAGAGTGGAAGGTTTTCTGCAAGATATGTAAAGGTTTCCACCAGTCCGGGGATGATGACCAGAAGAAGCAAAGAAACAATACTAAGAGAGATCAATAACGTCAGGAATAAACAAAGAGGCCGGCACAGATTCCGAACAAATGCTTTTTTGCTCTTGCGTAAAAAGAAAAACACGTTTTCTTCCAATCGTTTTAACAGTACGTTGAGTACAAATGCAATGCACAACCCGTTTATCACGGGAGAAAACAGCCGGATCACCCACCAAAACCAGCCGGTTACAATGCGGATATTTTGGGCAACGGCAAATAAAATGACACCAACTGCAATGAGAAGCAGTGTTTTTTGCAGGTTCTTTTTATCAAAATTCATAGGTATGTCCCCCCGGCAAGAACTTTTTGATCCTTACGTGGTACAGGTGCAATCTGTATACCATTTTTGCCATTTTTTTACGTACGACAAAAAACAAAAAAATATAACAAAAAACAAGGAAACATGCCAGCAGCAGTCTCCTTGTGTATTGAACCAGTCGCACAGGAGGCTTGCAAAGTCCCGAACGAGCGAATACGTGATACAGATATACAATCCATTATAAACCATCGTATCCAACCCCTTGCAAGAGGGATCTATAGGGTACGATGGGTTGGTTACATGACAACATCGCTCCAAACATTCTATGTCGGGGGATGAAAAAGTGTTTTTCAAAGAGGACGTCAACGGCTTTTTACGATGCCGGCACTAAACTTGCGCTGCCGAAGAGTTTCATATGGTTCCATGATGAGAGTGAGCCCCCTGGTTGCCATGGCGGGGGTAGAGAGGAAGAGATACAGCGACAACAGGTTGTCGCCTGGTGGCGATTATAAAAGGACCATGCGGTAGCCCATGCCCACGTGGGTCTGGATATAGCGGGGGTGGGAAGGATCAGGTTCGATCTTTTTGCGAAGGGTGGTCATGAACACCCGCAGGGAGGCAAGGTCATTTTCAAAGGCGCTGCCCCAAATTTCCTTGGTAATAAAAGAGTGGGTCAAAATTTGTCCCACATGTTTGGACAACAAGCACAGGAGTTTATATTCGATGGGGGTCAAATGCAATTCTTCCTCATTTTTATATACACAGCCGGAAACAAAATCGATTCGCAGTTCTCCGTTTGCAAACGTTGAAGCCCCGGCACCTTCGGAGGCTGCCATGGCATGGAGTCTTCGAAAAGTAACCCTGAGCCGGGCAAGCAGTTCCGCAACGGAAAAAGGTTTGGTCATATAATCATCCGCCCCTGCGTCCAGAGCCTCGATTTTATCCCTGTCTTCCCCTCTTGCGCTGATGATGATGATGGGAACGGCAGACCGGGAGCGAATCTTTTTGATGAAACAAATTCCGTCCATATCCGGAAGGTCCCATTCCAACAAAATCACATCGGGTGTATGTGCCATGGTTTCCCTAAGAGCTTGTTCCCCGTTGGAAGCCGCCCGGAATTGATAATGCCGGTTCTCCAGCGCGGCTGCAAGTCGTTTTTGGACGGCGGGATCGTCTTCTACAATCAGTATGTATGGTTTATTCATACAAATGAACCTCCTCTGCTTGTACTGACACGCTGGTTCCTTAGGGGGAAACATTTTTTCATCGTCATCACGCATCGCCAAGGGCGACAACGATGGATTGACAAAGGATATATCCCTAACCAGCCCCCGACGAGTCTCAACGATGGTTCCGGGTGCAGTATCATACAATGAAAATATGTCACGGTGGCTTGACGCCTCTTACAGACAAACCAATGAATAAATGGAGTCAAGCCGATGGATGACCGATGGGTATCGTAGGCAGAAAAAATAGAAAAAGCACATACTTCCCATTTTATGACTATTTTAAGTATAGCATGTATTTTTGAAAACTGCAAGAAAAATTTACAGTGAAAATTAAAAAAATGGAAATAAAATGATTGTACATGTCAAAAAAATACTGTGGCAGAGAACACCTGCCACAGTATGGATTATTGCTCAAATAGCCGATGTACGTTTATGGGGATGCCGTTTTTGATGGATTGGTTGATGCCGATGCCGATGCCGATGGACATCAGACCTTCCCGGACGCCGGCTGCCTGGCACAGGGGATCGTCGGTTGTGCGGCCCAGGAAGATATCGTCACGCATGCGATCATCCGCGCCGTCATGACCTCCCGCATAGGTGGGAATTTCTTCTGTGGTAAAGGTACCCAAGGCATCAAAGGGGTAAAGACGGATTTGCTTCACGGCATGTTTGGGATTCCAATAGTTGGCATAATTGTCCGCTTCAATTCTGCCTTTGGTTCCGGAGATATAGAAACGGGAACCTTCATAGGGAGAAGCGGCGTTGAGAGAGTAGCTCAGCAGTGCCCGGTTTTGGTACCGTACATTGACCGCAAGCACGTCCTGCACGTCGATGGCATCCCGATAGATGCACTGATCGTGGGTATACCCGTCAACATCTTTGAAGGGAAGGAAATACCGATCCTTGGAAATGTTGGTATAGAATTTGCAGTGATCGCTGCATTCGTGGCAATACCGGGCGGGGGATTTGCCGTTTTCCGGTCCATAGGCACGGCGATCGCCAAAGGCGAACACGGTTTCGGGTTCGCTGCCGGCAAACCAGTTTGCCAAGTCAAAATGATGGGTACATTTGTGTAGCTGCAGTCCCTGGGAATATTTCATTTCGCCGTTCCAGCGGCGATAATAGGAGGTACCGTGATCAAAATCCAGCATCCATTCCAGATGAATGGAAACCACATCACCGATAGCACCCGAAGCAAGCAGTTCTTTTACCTTTACAAAAAAAGGCATATACCGGCAATTGAAGGTAACGATCACATCTTTGCCGGTTTCTTTCTGGGCGCGAATAATGGCGTTTGCCTTATCCGCATCGGTGGTTAAGGGCTTTTCACAAATGACGTCACAGCCCATTTCCATGGCCTTGATGACATAATCATGGTGAAATGCATCCACACAGGTCACAATCACCGTGTCCGGTTTGGATTCCCGAATCATGGTTTCAAAGTCAGTGTATACAGGAAAGTTTTCCCCCGACATCTGCACAAATTGATGGCTCCGTTTCGCGTTGGTATCGTATACACCCACGGGAATAGCCACATCGGTATAGGTTTGAACCATGGGTTTTGCATAAGAGTGGAGTCCTCTGCGGCTGGCGCCGGCGAATGCATAGCGTTTTTGCATAGAATCACCTTCTTTGGTTTATTATCATTACTATAGCGAAAAATCTATTATTTTACCATGAAAAATTTACGATTCCCGTTTTAAACTAGAATATTTTGACATAAGCTTTCATTCAAACGAGAGGAGTTTAAAAGGAACGGATGTTTATCCCTGAGAAGATTCATGGGAAATACGTGTGAATTTCTTTGACAAACATGGAACCAATATGATATTCTATTGAAAAGGAGGTAGATCATGAAACGATTCTGTTGTATACTATTGATATTCCTGTTGGCTATGGCGTCTTGCCAAACAAGCACCATCCCGCAAAATGATCAAGATAAAGACACCTTATCTCAAGATAAGGAAGATACGCAAAGCGAACAGCCCTCCATTGCCGATCCCGATAATTCCCCCGCACCCTCGGCGAAAGAACTGCGTGCCCGCAAGCTGGCAGCAGTGGGAATTCCCAGTCCCGAAGAAGAATTTCGGGGCGTATGGGTGGCGGCTACGGATATCATTGCCCTGTTATCCGGAAAAAACGACCGGGAAGCAGTGATTGCTTTGGACAAGCTGATGGACGACTGCATCGCGTATCACCTGAACACCGTGATATTTCATGTAAGGGTCAACAGCGATGCGTATTACTGCTCCACCATTTTCAAGCCTGCTGTCGCGGTGCAGGATTTGCTAAGCGGTGGATTTGATATTCTTTCTTATGCGGTGGAGGCTGCTCACAAACGGGGACTGGACATTCACGCCTGGGCGAATCCCTACCGCATCGGATCCAACAGGGAGAATGCGGTTTGTCAAGACTACATTCAATACGGCAGCTACTATTATTATATCCCCACCTCCGAAACCGCCCAGGCGTATATTGTGTCCGGCATGCAGGAAATCGTTGACCGGTATGATGTGGACGGGTTGCAGTACGACGATTACTTTTACACCGAAGGCACTGTCTCCGCCGACAAACCGGCAGATTTTGAAACCGAGTATGAAATCTACCGCGCCGGAGGCGGTACTCTTTCGGTGGCGGATTGGCGGCGGGAAGCGGTGAATTCCCTGATTCGCCGGACCTATGAGGTGGCACACAGCAAAAAAGAGTGTGTGTTCGGTATCAGTCCCGCGTATCAGGTAGAAAAAAATTATCATCAAAAATATGCGGATGTTCTTCTATGGATGGAAAAAGAGGGCTATGTGGATTATTTAATGCCCCAGATATATTTCGGGTTCGAAAACCAAACCGCCCCTTTTATCCCAACCACCCAAACATGGATGGGGTACAAAAAAGACCCTTCCGTTCGGGTGTATATCGGTCTTGCCCTGTATAAAACCGGCATGAAAAATGATTCCAATGCCGGAAGCGGCAACAGCGAATGGTTTTCCTGTCAGGATATTATGTTGCGGCAAATTTCTTACCTGCAAGAGAATAACGCTGACGGGTATTGTTTTTTCCGCTATTCCTTTTTTGATCCCAACATGACACGGGACAGCGGGTACAGCAAAGACATTGCCGCGGTTGAAGTGTTCAACTTAGTGGAACAAATGGGATAAAGAAAGCCGGCTCGGGGTGAGCCGGCTTTTGGTATTCAGAGCAGAACGACCCGATCGGGAACGATGTCGCAGACTTTTTCGCGGATCTCAATCGGGTATTTGGATTCATAATTGGAACGGATATTTTTCATGGTGTCATAGGCTTCGTTGTCCATCATGGTTTTGGCCGTGACTTTCCAGGCAATTTCTCCTTTGCCGCCATAATATAAGATATGATAACCGTAATTCTCGGTTTTTACCATACCCACATCCCCTACCCGGTGTTCTTCATAACACCAGTCGGTGATCCCTTGTGCCGTGGTGTTGAGGGAATGTTTGGTGAGATTCTCCAGCAGGCCGTTGGAATCGTCGGCAGAAGCGGATTCATCTTCGGAATAGATGGTAACCAACTCGATGAATTCTTCTTCTTTCATACCGTTTTGGCAGAGGGCGAACACGTTTTCTGCTGTTTCTTTGGCTACGTTCTCATCGGGATAATTGATAAAATCGATGAGTATGTGGCGAACGTTGACGGAATTATATTCTTCTCTTTGGGGGAGGGTTACAACCATATAGACGGTATTGCGGCCGTTTTCGGTGACCACGGTGGTTTCGTTTTCATTTTTTGCCGTTTCAAAGAGGAAGGTATCCAAAGCCGTTCCCGATTGGAATGAATACTCTTTCACCATGGTATCTGCAATCATTTTCGCTATGTTTTCTTCTGAAGGCATGTTTGCCTCGGTGTACAAAGTCGGAATATAAGTGGCCAGCCAGGTATCAAATTCTTCGGGCGATTTGGTGGCTGCCAATTCCTCTGCCAACGCTTTGTTTTCCTCATCGGTGATGCCGGAATCATAAATCGTATATGCTTTATAGGCGGCGTACTTGATCAAGTACGCCGCCTATA
>DIRA01000022.1:20424-21341 GCA_002427425.1 Clostridiales bacterium UBA5448
TATAGGCGGCGTACTTGATCAAGTGGGCGTTCTCTTCGTAATACGTTTCCAATTCTTCATCGGTATATTCATGTACGGTATCCAAGGTCTGATAATGCTTGTCGGATAAAATTTCCAGCTCCATGGCACGGCGAATATCCTTTTGTTTGACACCCCTGCCGTATACCGAGGCAATGTATGTGTTCAACGAGACATCTTTTTCTTTGGCTTTCTGTGCCAAAGAAGCGAGTTTGTCATCTACGGATTTTTTATCTGCGTCCTCTAAGATTGTGTTGGCGGCTTTTGCCCCCTCGGCATACAGCAATATGTCTGAAACACGTGCGGTGGTTTTATCCATGAAAAAATCAAACCAGGTGATCATGGATGTATAATCCTGTTCTTTGAGAGAACGGGCGGAATCGATACCGGTATACAAAACATTGGTTTGGGCTGCCACTTCATTCTGATAGGTTTCGTAGAAATAATAAGAAAGCATAGCGGCATCCACCTCGAAATTGTCCGAGGACATGGCCACACGGTTGCGGAGAACGATACCGGTGTTCTGAATAACAGTGCGTGTTAAGGCATAAATACCCACCAACACTGCCAAAATCAGCACAGCAATGGTGGTGATGACGCCGGCTCTTTTCCATTTTGCTACGATTCTTGCCTTGCGATTTTTTTGACGGCGTTCTTCTTTCAGCTTTCGCTCTCTGGCGGAGAGTGTTTTTTTACCTTTTCCCATGGTAACCATCCTTTCGAGAAGATACTAACCTGTGATTGTGAACAATTGATAACGAGTACGTGAAAACAATGGTAAAAATCCGGGAAACTTATTTTTTCCCGTTGAAAAATGTTGCTTTGGTCACAATAATTTGGTATACTATTTAAGTACATAATACCACAGAGACTATTCGTTGCGCAAGAGAGGCGGGGGG
>DIRA01000022.1:21507-41776 GCA_002427425.1 Clostridiales bacterium UBA5448
TCGTTGCGCAAGAGAGGCGGGGGGATTTTGAAAAAAATCATACGTATCTTTATATTTTTATATCTTGTCGTTGCGCTGCTATCTTGCGGAAACGATGCCAAACCCTATTACGGGACCTGGAAAACGTCGGAATGGATGGGGGAAGAGGTATATGGCTTCACCTTCGCGGAAAACAGCACGGGGGTTTACCGGGGATATTTTTCCAACGGGGAAACGGAGGAAGAACTGTTCTCCTATCCGTTTTTCTGGCGAGTATCGGGCGGAAAACTGTTCATTACCTTTGAAGAGCGGGAAGAAGAGTGCTACTACCATTCTTTGAACGAAGACGCCCTACGTATGGAAATCAGCGGAAACATGATGACCTTTTACCGTACCGAATGAAACCAGGAGAGAAAATTTTCGAAAGAAAACATAGAATAAAGGATACACCATGAATTTACTGGAAGTCGATATCAGCGACCTGTGTGAAATTTTAGGCACGGATTTGCAAAAAGGACTGACAAGTGAAGGAGCGGAAAAAAATCGCAAGGAGTTCGGTGCCAACCGTTTGTTTGAAAGCGCGATTCGATCCCCAGGAGACTTTGCCACCGGAATTTTCGGTGACATCATGGCTCTTCTTTTTATCACACTTTCCTTTTTCGCGCTCTTTCTGCAAAAAGACTTTACCGCCTTGGTATGTTTGTTTATGACCGTGGGGGGATATTTTATCTTCCAATCGGCGGCGTATATGATCACACGGCGGATCTATCGCCGCATTGACCGGGATCGGGCTATGCGGTGTAAAGTCAAGCGGGACGGGAAAATCATGACCCTGGATACCGACATGTTGGTTCCGGGCGACATTTTGCTTTTGCATCAGGGAGATATTCTTCCCTGCGATGCGCTGGTCATCAACCAATCCATGCTGCGGGTGCTGGAAACCAATGTGACGGGCACCAAAGTTGCCATGATTAAAAAAGCCCAGAGCGATATTATTCGGGGGCAAGACAGCAAACGGCCGTATTTTGAATGTATGCTGTTTGCCGGATCTATAATCACTGCAGGGCAGGCGGAAGCCTTTGTATGCAATGTCGGTAAAAACGTTTTTGACCATAAAAACGAGAACGTACGCAAATCCAATAAAGGGTATATGCCGCAAATCCATAAAACCGCCATGTTTTTTGCCCGGCAGATTTCCTTGGTTTGGATCTTGATTTGTTTTTTGATTTTCACCGTGGGCGTGGTGCTCCATCAGGACATGTTTTCCATGTTTTATCTGGCATCTGCGCTGGTGATGGCGTCGGTGGCGGAAAGTATTTCCACTTTAAGCGAGTTGGCGATTGCGGTTCAGATCGACCGGCTGTATAAAAAACAGTGTGTATTAAAAAACCCCGCATCCATCGACCGGCTATGCGACGTGAACTGTATTATCATCAACAGCGGGAAGTATTTACTGCACAATCACATTGTGCCTGATACGTATACGGTGGATGAGTGGATTTACAGTTTTGAAGAAACACCTGCCAAGGCAAAAGATTTGTTTTCTGCCTGTATGATGTCTGCCCCCGGTGGATATGCTGACGGTAACAACAGTATTTTGTACAACGGAAAAAGCATAGAACCATCCTTGATAGATGCGGCGGATACGTTAAAAATTAGCCGCAGTGGGGTTTTGAAAGATTCTTTTGTGGTATATCATCATTTTGATGTGACCACCGGCATTTCCAATGCGGTGATTTTAAAAGACCAACGGTATCATATTGTATCCCGCGGTCCTATCAATGCCATTCTTGCCCGTTGCTCTCATCGGGAGTTGGGCGGCGAAACCGTGTTTATGAACGAAACTGATCGCCTTCGCCTGCGTGATCTGGGAAAAACCATGGCGTTTTCCAGCGATCTGGTCATTGGTATTGCCACCAGAGTGGAAAAGGAGCTGCCGGAAGGCGGCGTGGATAAGGATTATGGTGATCTTATTTTCAAGGGCTTTGTGGGCTTGTATACCCCCATTCGGGTGGAAGCTGCCAAGGCAGTTAATTTGTGTGCCAAAGCGGATATCGATGTGCTTTTGATTACCGATGAATTTCCCGAAACTGCCTTTGGACTTGCCAAAAGCGTGTCCATCGTCCGCCAAGAGGATTGCCAAAGGGCCATCAGTGAGCGGGATTATTTGAAAATCGACAAAGGACTGTTTGTATCGGATTTACATCATTATAAAGTGTTTTCCCGCCTTTCCAGCCATCAAAAACAGGAAATCATCCGGTATCACAAGGATACCGGTAACATTGTGGCGGCGGTAACCCAAGGGTTGGAAGATGCCCTGCCTCAGATGGAGTCGGACATTTCCTTTGTACAGAGCAATGAACCATCGGCGGCGGTTCGCTACACAGCGGACGTGTTGATGCGCAATCATAGTTTCGAGGTCATCCCCGAATGTATCCGCTGTGCCAGAACCATTTACCATAACATTCGCCACATGCTGCAATACATTTTGATGCTACAGTTTGTTTTGGCATCGGTAACGTTCATTTCTATTTTAACCGAAGGCAAAACGGTGATGACCCCTGCCTTGCTCCTTACCTTCGGCATGGCTGTATGCCTGCCTGCGGCTTGTGCCATCGTCATGGAAAATGATCCCCGGCATACCCTGAAGCGTCCCCCCGGATATGAAGCGTTAAACCTGAACCTGGTAAATCTGTTTGCCATTCCATTCGTCTGTGGTGTATCCTGCGGCATTGTGACGGTGTTAGCCTATCACTTGGCAGGATTATGGGGACAAGGCGGTGGGGGGCAATTGTCTGCTGCTGTAGTCACCATGTGCGCCGCCGGATATTTTGTGGTGTTGGCATTCAGGCAGGACAACAGTCTTTTTCTACACTTTGCCTTTTTCCATTCTTCCTTGACGGCAGCATTGTGTTTATGCTTTGCCGCCATATTGTTTCTGGTATATGCTTCCCCTATGAATACGTTGCTGGGGACTGCCAAGATACCCTTTGGCATCTTTATGTTGGCGTTGGGGTTGTCTTTGGTTCCCATGCTGATTTGTGAATTATTAAAATATTTTTTAAACCATATTGATTTATCCCGCAAACATGCGGCATAATAAAAATAAGTAACCATACGGGAGGATATGAACATGAAAAGCGTAACAAAAAACACCATCATCGGAGATGTTTTGGATCAGGATCACGGCACTGCCAAGTTCTTTATGGAAATCGGCATGCATTGCTTAGGTTGCCCTGCATCCCGCGGTGAAACCATTGAACAAGCCTGCGCCGTTCATGGCACCGATGTCGACGAATTGATTGAAAAAATCAACGAATATTTGGCAAGCAAATAAGGATGAAGCTTTCTTCCCGCCTGTCTGCCCTTGCCCGCCTGATCAGGGCGGGCAAACGGATGGCGGACATCGGAACGGATCACGGCTATTTACCGGCATATCTTTTGGATCAAAGGATATGCCCTTTTGTCTATTGCTGTGATGTCAATCCCCTTCCGTTGAAAAGGGCAAAACAAACTTTTTTTGCCCTTGCATTGACCGATGGCGTATCCTTTGTGTTGTCCGACGGCATGACAGGGCTTGTCAGCACCGACGTGGAGGATGTGGTAATCGCCGGGATGGGGGGCGATATGATCGCTCACATTCTCGAACAAGGTTTTTCCGACGGGAAAGTCTATGAACACATCCGATTTTTGCTGCAACCCATGTCCAAAGCGGAAAAACTCCGGGATTATTTAGGCAAAAACGGTTTTTCCCGAGATGAAGAGGTTTTGGTGGAAGACGAGGGAAGAGTTTTTTTGATTTTTTGCTGTACATACGATGGGAAAGAGAGAACTATATCGGAAGAAGATGTGTATTTCGGGGCAGAACACTTGCAAAATCCTTCCTCCTTGGCGCAAAAACATCGAGAACTCTGTTGTCACCGGCTTCGAAAAGCCAAGGCGGGTAAAGAACAAGCCGGGAAGGATGCGTCCTTTGAAACAAGGATGCTATCGATAGTAAATGATATAAAAACAAGAGGCTGACGGCCTCTTGTTTTGTTTACCAATAAAACGGGAACACAGTAAATCGCCAGGTTCCGTTGATATTCTGCGCCTCATACACGTAGGAAGATAGGGTATTGGTTTCACCGTTCATATCCTCATCCCGTTCCACCACCATGGTATACGTACGGGTAGAATCGGTTTCTCTGGTCAGATACAAGGTTTCGCCCACAATGGTGATATCAGATCCCCGCGCTGCATCGACCACATACAACGCGCCATCTGTCTCCCAAAATAATCCGTCTTTGATTTCTGCACACAAAGGATCGGAAAAATAGATTTTCAGCAAGGTATCCACTTTTTCCATGGTGTCGTACGCACCGCCCGCCACTTTGGTATATATGACGGTATCCCCACCCGTTGTTTTTTTGGAATAGTCCAATTCAAAGCCGGTAACCCCCATGGCTTTCCAGGAGTAAATTTCCATGGCGTTGTAAAAAAAGGCCAGGTTTTCTTCTCCGGCAAGTTCTCCGTATGCGGGGGTGGGGTCTTGGGATTGGGTGGGGTCATGGTCCTTGTCGGGTTTGCTTTTTTTGGTGTGATCACCATGGGTATTGTCGGGATCGGTTTCTTCTTCATTCCCCCGGGAGGGAGAATCGGTAGCGTGGTTTTGGCAAGAAAGCAATACAAAGGAGAATACAATCAGGACGAAGGCAAAACAGAATCTTTTCATAGCTTCTCTCCAATATATATCATAAAAAAACAAGGCCGTCCATGAGACAACCTCGTTATGCGACAATCATTATACTCCCATGGAATTCAGTTTCTTTGCGAACTGACTCTTTTTGCGGGCAGCAGTGTTTTTGTGCAAATGACCCTGGGCGGCAGCCTGGTCAATCTTTTTCACAGCGACTTTGTAGGATTCCAAAGCATCTTCATGATTACCATCGGCAACAGCTTTGTCATATTTTTTGAAGGCAGTCTTCAGAGCAGAAACAGAACTTTGGTTTTTCAAAGTCTTTTTCTCGGAAATTTTTACGCGCTTTTTTGCAGACTTGATATTCGGCAAGAGTTTCACCTCCTTAACAGGATTCGGTTCATATCGTTACAGTTTGGTATTATACTATGTTCTTCCGGGAAATGCAAGTCCTTTTGTATGTTTCTTAAAAATATTTTTCTGATACGGTCAATACAAGGTGACAATCAGGGTGTCCTGTCGTGAAAGTATTGAGCAAGAAATGTTTTTCCGGCAACAAACGCGGCATGGGCATCGGAAAGGGCGGTTTCACAGGTGGATTTTAATTCAAAGGAAAGATTGCCCCGGTAGCCGGAGGAAGCAAGTTTGGTCATAATCGCATGCCAAGGTAAATTGCCTTGACCGGGCGGGTTATGAAAATCTTTGTGCCCGTCGTTGTCATGCATATGAATCAGCTTGAGTTTGTCCCCTAAAATGTCAATCATGCGGCAAGGGTCAATGGTAGGATTTTCACTTTCGTGAATCAGGTTTGCATGACCGATGTCCAGGCATGCCACTGCCAAATTGGTACCCAAAATATTGATATATGCCAGCATTTCTTCGGCGGAAGAGCAAACCGTGGAACAAATCACGCCGTTTTCATCGGCATTGAACATGTTTTCCACCGCCAGTTTGACCCCATACTCTTGTAAAACCGGTTTCATTTGTTTGAAAAGAGCCGCGTTGATCTTTTGGGCTTCTTTTGCCCCTTTGCCCCGAATACATTTGCGGGGAATGGCGGGATGAATCACAATGTAGGGGCATTCCAAATAGGCAGTGGCTTGAATATCTTTCAAAATGATCTGAAATTGTTCCTTTTCTCCCTGAGCCGTGGAGGTAAAAGGCGTGGGAATATGGGCGTGGGTTTGGTCAAAAGAGATGCCAAGAGCGTTTCCGTACTCTTTTAGAGAGAGAAAATACTCTCGGTATTGTGTATCATGCATGGTATATAAGGGGCAATTGGCAGGATAGGCATATAACGTATAGTCCACGGCGGTATATCCGAGCTCGCTTATTTTTTGGAGGGCGGCTCTGTCTCCGTGTATATGCACCAGATCCAATGTGTTTACGGAAAGCTTCATGGGTAATACTCCATGTTCTGCGTCATAGTTGTGGGTGCGCAGACATATATTTTTTACAGGTTACCGGATTGATTTCATCAGAATCTTCTGAATATATGATAAGCTCAAACACGTTTTTTATGCGTTCGAGCGAACGATCGAAGGTAAACCATGTATGGAAATATGAAAGAGGACGGTATCTCCTTTTCATTCGAAACATTTATCTATAGGCAGGTAAATGATGTAGAGTGGTTTTATTGATTGTTGACAATATGTTCTTTGCAGGAAGCGCAAACATACCCTCTTTTCACCAAGATTAAATCTTCAGTTTCGCCGCAGATGGCACAGGAATGAGTGGTTTTAGTCAACTTGATGGCATTTCCTTCCAGCACGATATCCAGGTAATCATTTTCATTCAATTTAAGTGCCCGGCGCATGTCCTTAGGCAAAACAATCCTGCCCAAGGCATCAATCTGACGACTATTGCCCAATGTTTTCATTTCATCATACTCCTTCTTTTTTTGAGGGGCTATATTTGAATCCCCTTTGGTAGCCACCATTGTAACATGGAAAAAGACAAAAGTCAACAGAAAAAACCAGTAAACTCCTAATGTTATTGTAAATTAATGGTAAACATAGACTTGAAAATGTTGAATTGTGGGGGAAAATGCACATGATCGGTAGGATTTTTAGTGTTTTAGTGATCGTTGCCGTGGTGTGCGGCAGTATCACGGGGAATATTGCCGCGGTTGGAAAAGCCGTGGTCACCGGCGCATCCCAAGCGGTGGAACTGACCCTGGGTTTGATGGGTATGATGGTGTTGTGGAGCGGAATCTTGGGTGTGTTTGAAGAGGCGGGTGGTGTGCAATATCTATCCAAATGGCTGTCACCATTGATTCGTATTTTGTTCCCTTCCTGCCTAGACAGATCGGGCGCCCGGGAAAAGATATCCGCCAACATATCGGCTAATTTTTTAGGATTGGGCAATGCGGCTACCCCCATGGGGATTGCCGCCATGCAAGCGTTATCGCAAGGAGACGTTGCCACGGGAGATACCATTATGCTGGCGGTCATGAACACGGTTCCCTTTCAATTGCTGCCCACCACGTTGTTTGCCTTGCGGAGTATGGCAGGATCCGATCAGCCCTATGTCATTTTAGTCCCTGTTTGGATCTGTTCTGTTTCCACATTGACGTTTGCGGTTCTGGTCAATAAACTGTTTTCCCGACTCATAAAACAGAAGGGCACATGATGAATACCCTGGCTGCTTATGGGGTACCGGTTGTGTTGGTCATTGCCGCTTTGTTGTTATTCTGTGATCAGCGTCCTTTGATGGAGGGATTTTTCACAGGGGCAAAACGGGGATTTTCCACGTCGGTTTCATTGCTGCCCACCCTGGTGTTGTTGCTCTGCGGCATTGCCATGCTACGGGCCTCGGGCTTTCTAGACATCGTAGCTGTTTGGCTGGCGAAACCTCTTGCCTGTTTGGGAGTTCCCGGCGAATTGCTTCCTTTGTTTTTAATCCGCCCCTTATCGGGAAGCGGTTCCACTGCCATGACCAGTGAATTGTTTTCCGCTGTATCGCCGGACAGTCAAGCCGGTTTGATCGCCTCTATCATGTTAGGGTCCAGCGACACCATGTTATATACCCTTTCCGTGTATTTCGGAGGAGCCGGTATCAAGAAAACCCGCTATGCTCTTCCTGCTGCCATACTGACCCAGATTTTTTGTGTGGGCATGTCCTGTTTTCTGGTATCCCTCTTTTGGGATTGACAAGGTAAGTGCGGTCGTGTAAAATAAGAGTATCAAGCAAAGGAGTGTGTTCATGAAGGAAGTACAGGTGTATACCGACGGTGCTTGTTCCGGCAATCCCGGCCCCGGCGGTTGGGGTGCGATTCTCCATTATCAGGGGAATGAGCGGGAGTTGTCGGGGGGCGAAAAAGAGACCACCAACAACCGCATGGAACTCACCGCAGCCATCAAGGGATTGGCGGCGTTGAAGGAATCCTGTATCGTGGATTTATACAGTGACTCCAAATATCTGGTGGATGCCATTTCCCTGGGCTGGATGGAAAAATGGCGGAAAAACAACTGGAAAAAACCCGACGGGAATTCGGCGTTGAATGTGGATTTATGGAAAGAGCTTATCATACAATTGCAGCGGCATCAGGTGAAGCTCCATTGGATCAAGGGGCATGCTGGACATCCGAAAAATGAGCGCTGTGATATGCTGGCAACCTCCGAAATTAAAAAATATAAAATATAACGACCATACAAAAGAGTCGCACCGTTGTGCGACTCTTGTCATTTTGGTTTATGTTTTCTTTTTGCCACATGCAAAGATGACGAGTCCGATCAGGATAACCGTACCCAGACCCCACCATATCCCTGAGGAGATGGTTTCAAGCATGCCCAAAAGCCGTATGGATGAGTTTTTTTTGTACTCCGAATCATTGGTTTTGTTCGGGGAGTTTTGTCCGGGTTTTGGCGAAGAGGGGTTGTCTTTACCGGGGTTGGAATCCACCGACGTTGGATCTTTGTCATCCGGATCGTTGCCGGGATCGTTTCCGTCCCCATTTTCGTTTTGCCCGGGATCCACCGGTGGGGGCGGATCGGTCACTGTGATGGTAAAGGTTGTGCTGAAATCTCCATATCGAACCGTAACGACTTTTTTGCCCACCGTTGAAAAATCAATGAAATCTACCGTAAATCCGGAAGTGATCACCGATGTGGTATTGTTGTCATAGGTCAATTCCAGTTGCAGTCCTTTTGTATGCAAGGCTTTATCTTCGGTGGTATAGGTGCGTTTATTCGGTGCTTTTTTCAAGGACATGCCATTAAAAAGAGTGTAAGCGGTGGCTTTCATGACGGGGTAGTTGAAGATTTTGCTGTTGGTTCCGGATAAATCTCCGTCTTGCACATGGGAAGCGGAAAATGCCATTTGGGAAAAGGAGGCTGATGGCAGGGAGGAAGATCCTACCAGGAAGAAATCGTTCTGCACCCCGGAGGCCTGATCGTTCCAGGTGGCGTCCACGGCATACCATTGGTTGTCCTCCATTTGTACTAGGTTCCACATGTGTCTTTCGGGGGAGGCATGGGGAGAAGAGAAGCTGTTTCCCGTAACAAGGAGGCAGGGAATGCCCGCTTCGTCACAGAGAAGCTTGATGGCTTTGGAATACGCCTCGCAGACCGATTTTCGCCCCGCTTCAAAGACACTGAGGGCATCGTATGCCATGGGATCGTTGAAATTTCGGTCATAGTCTGCCAAAGAACACACATAATTGTGGATGGATATCAGCCGGGTATAGCGGTTAGATCCGCCCGGTTTGAATTCTTTGATATGGTTGGACAATTTGTTCACCCAAGCCGAACGGTTGTTTTGATAGGCTTCCTTGATGACCACTTTCATGATAACGGTGTCGATGGCCAAAATATATTTGCCCTGTTCATTGCGGGAGGATTCGGCCGAAACGGTAAATCCACAGGAGGGATCCCCGGGGGAGTCACTGGTCAGATCCAAAAAGAAAACGGAAGGACAATCCGCAAGGAGCGCATCCAGCGCGGCTTGCAGGGAGGGAAGCAAAGTATCCATCATGGCACTGACGATTTGCATTCCCTGCTGTTCGTTGGGTAGCGTGTCATATTCGCCGGAGCGGAGGGGTTCCTGGAGGGGAATGCCCAGTTCGGCAGGAATGGAGGCGCTGTGAACAAAAGCGTTCTTCAGATAAACAAACAGGTACTTTTCCTTCGAGGAGAGTTGTTGATAAAAATGGGATTGGTTTGCCTCTGCAGAAACAGATAAAAGCGGAATCAAATAAGCAATCATAAAGCCGGTTGTTAAAACCAGAGCAATCAAACGGAACATTTTTTTCATGCAGGACACCACCTTTACTCCATCCAGTATATCATATGCACGTAGGTTCGACAATGGGAAAGAAAGAAAACCCGCGGAAAAACCACGAGTTTTCGATTCACTTCCTTCCCTCTGCCAAGATACATGCAACAATAGATTGATCGTATTATAACCAATGCCCCCTAGATATGGAAGCAGCAAGAGAAAAGCAAAACGCACCCCGGTTGGAATGCGTTTCTATGAAATTCTTGGGTGAAAATCTTAAATAGGACCCCTGCAATTTCACGCAACGAGCATGAATTCCCTTACACCATCAGTATAATATGGCGTCCTGTCTTTGTCAATGGGCTTTTCACATTTTTTTGTGTCACTTTTTTGAGCAAACAGAAAACCGCCCAACCATAAGGTGAGCGGTTTGTGTTGAAAATCCACTATCTCTTGGAGTTATCGAGAGTTAATAAGTACTCATTTTATATAGTCCGTTGAGGAGAGTTATAAAGAGCATAAACGGAAAGAGGAATATCCAGAAGAATACCTTTAATACTTTCATAATACAACCTCACTTCTCTATATGGAGCAGTCTCATCATTTCTCTCTGTGTTTCGTTCTCCTGCTCTGCTATAAAATCTACAAAAGGTTTGCTGTCTCCTATTGTCTGATATTTGCGGATATATCCGTTATAATCCAGCTTGTAAATCGGCGGAACAATTACAGGCAAATATCCCTTTTGAATGAGGGCAAGATTACAAAGCAATCGAGCCGTTCTGCCGTTACCGTCAATAAACGGATGAATGGTTACAAATTTCAGATGGAGTAGAGCGGCAAATTCAACAGGATGGTATTTGTCCCGCTCGGATTTTATCCACTGCTCAAGAGCGGCCATTTTTTCGGGCAGTTCCTCCGGCAGAGGAAAAACATAATCTGTACCCGATACAAAGATAGGCTGTTTTCTAAATACTCCGGCGTTTTCGCTGTCTATACCCTGATAAAAAAGACGGTGTAACATCAGAATGTTATTAAGCGTGATTGTATCACTTTTAATGAGCGTAAACATATAGTCGTATGCTTTACCATGCCCGATAGCCTCATAGGTGTATTTGAGAGGCTTGCCACCGACTGTCAGACCGTCCTCAAGCAATACCTTTGTCTCACTCTCGGTAAGCGTATTGCCCTCAATGGCGTTGGATGTCCATGTTGTACCGACTCTGTAATAATCTTGAGTCTGCTTGAGCATATCTCCCTCAAGAGGTCTGCATTTATCAATCGCCTGTTTGTTATGATCTATAATATCATAATTGCTCATTGGTTGCCCTCCTCATATTCTATTATATCGCCGGGTTGTAAATTCATCTCTTTACAGATACGGTCAAGTATATCCATACTTACATATTTATGAGCGGATATTTTTGCAAGAGTAGCAGACGAAATACCAACCTTTTCGGCGAACTGTGTTCGAGTAAGTCCTCTGCGCTGTAGCACATCGAACAGTTTGTAATATTTAATAGCCATAGTCCAACCTCCTATGGGTTTATTATATCATATATGTTTTCATTTGTAAAGATTTATTTTAATATTAAATACATTATTTATAGCATACATAAAAAACTAAGTTACTCAAGGCGTACACATGGAAAAAAGGCAAATCCGACAATTTCTTGATCGGCTCGATTGAAACCCGTCTCCGACACAGTTGTAACATAAAAGCGGCAGAGCGTAACGGATTTATTATAGGCTCTGTTACATATTAAACCTTTAATATTGTATCTCTATTTATCTGCACTTATCCACTTATTGAAAATAACAGATGTATCAGAAGTAACGCAAATGCGGAAGTACATAGAGTATATGCAACCATCTGAGTATTTATATTTTGTATGCGTGTTGGGGATTTGTTGGGGATTTGTCAAACAGAGCAAAAGAAAAACCCCTGTAAACCGCCGAAAATGGCGATATACAGAGGTTTCTTGATACTTTGTTGTTATCTCTTTGAGAATTAGATTAGGCTTTTTATGGAATTTAGTAGTGTCCCGTAAGTCTTAGTATCGTTACTTTTTTCAATGAGTAGCGGTTAATATCGTTTGTAAAAATCAGCAGCTTTTCGTAACTTTAAAGAACAAATAAAGACCAAGAGTCATACCTAATTGCTTAAATTCAGAGCAATCATATTTGCTACCTTAGCTTTACTGGATGCCAATACATCCGCATAGATATTGGCTGTAACACCTATATCACAATGCCCTAAATGTTCCGACACGATTTTCAAATCAATTCCACTATTTATTAACAGGGTAGCGTTACAATGCCTTAATGTATGTAGTGTCGCAAAGTCAAAATCGGTGTCTTTTACAATTCTTCTGAATACAGTGTTTAGCTGACTTCTGTCGACATAATTACCTGTGTCCGTTGTAAAAACCATTTCAGGATACTTATAAAATGAGCCGAGTGCTTCTAATTTTTCTTTTTGCTTTTCTTTATGTTCTGAAAAAATATCGGCTAATACCTCGCTCAACCCAATATAACGTTTGCTGTTTGCTGTCTTAGGCGGCTGTAGCCAATGCTTGCCGGCCACATCGGTTAGGGTATTCTCAATATGGATAACCTTATTTTCAAAGTCTATGTCGCACCAACGTAATGCGAGAACTTCCCCTGAACGCATACCAGTATATAATAAAGTTTTGATTATCGTGTTAAATTGAGAATATCCTTCTAACATCTTCAAGAGAGCTTTTGCTTGGTTTTCGTCAAGGAAAGGCTTTTTTTCTTGGGGTGTTTTATTTTTGGGCAATATCACATTTTTACATGGTGTATTGATTATAAAACCTTGTTCCACAGCACGAGCAAAAATACTTTGAACGATTGTATAAACTTTGCGAATGGTTATAGGAGCGAGGTCAAGGTTTTTGAAAAATGCTGTTAGTTTTGTAGAATTGAAGTCTTTCAGCTTCGTGTTTCCAAATTCGGGCATAATATGTTTGTTTAACTGGCTTCTATAATTGTAGGCTGTAATTTCTTTCAATTCATTAGTAGCATAATTTTCAAAGTACCAGTCCGCCAAATCGACAAACCGCATATTCTCTCGTAGTTCTGTAAGACCCCGACATCTCTTTTCAAATTCGATAGCATACTCACGAGCCAGCTTTTCAGCCTTCCCGGGGGTTACATTTATTGGAGGCTTAAATGTGGTAGACTTGATGATTTGTTTACCATGCACATCATACCCTTGACTAACACGAATACGGTAAGCATCCTTAATTTTTGTTATCGTCGCCATATGCTACACCTCATTATTTTCATCTATACTTTGCATGAAATGGTTAATTATATATTCATTTTTAAGATTCCTTATCATATCTCTTATTTCCGACAAAAACACATCGTTAAAAATATCTTGTCCTTTTAGTAGTCTTTTTGTTTCTGAGGCATATTGCTGAACATCTGCGATATGTTCTACTTGTTTTATACCTTGATTAGTAACCACATACATATACTTTTCATCTAATTGTGTTTTAAAAAATATATCAATTTTACTCAATAAAGATCCAGTATCATCTATTGTCGGAAAATCACCAAAAGCAGAAAGCGGCATTTCCTGCTCTATTAAAAAATTTATTGTTGAAATAAGCGAATCGGCAGGTGAGTAATGTTTGTTGCTTCTTAATGTTTCAATAGCTTTCTCTGACAAACCAGTTTCTTTTTGAATATCGGCAGCGATATGTTTTTTGGCATCATATTCTCCTATTAGATATCCGATATCACAATCAAAAAAATCGCACAGCTTGATAAAATCAGTTATTGTTAAATTTAAATTTCCTTTTTCCCAGTTACTTATCGTTTGTCTTGTGCATTTTATCTTTTCTGCAAGGTCATCTTGTGACCAACCATTTTGTTTTCTACATGCTTTTATTCTATCTCCAACTCTCATTTTGTTAGTCATATTTTACACTCACCTCTTAAATTGAAATTTTAGGTTAAATAATGTATGTTTCAATTAACATTATAATATGCAATAATACTGTTGTCAAGAGAATTGACAACTTTTTATTTAGGAGGATGCAGGCAATGGATACTATACCTATAATGCTCACCATATCCGAAACAGCCAAGCGAGCCAATATCGCTGAATACTGTGTTCGTCGATTGGTGAAGTCCGGCAAAATACCGCACATTAAAACAGGCGTAAAGGTTCTGATTAACTGGGAAAAGTTTGTCCAGTTTCTAAATGAGGGAAGTGGTGCTTTATGAAAAAAGAAGAACAATATAACGACGAATGGCAACTGCCCATTCCTTTCGACACAATAAAAAGACCTGAATTCCCTGTCGATTGCTTACCCATAGCTGTAAGAAATTACGTTCTCGCAGTAGCAGAAGCAACACAAACACCAGTTGATATGGCAGGGGTTGCCGCTCTTGCAGTCATGGCGGTATGTGTTCAAGGCAAATATGAGATAGAGGGCAAAATTGATTGGCGTGAGCCACTGAACTTATATGGTATTATTGTCGCCAGTCCCGCAGAACGTAAATCCGCAATAATAACCTTAATGACTCGGTTTATCAATGAATATGAAATAGAGTGGAATGAAAAACATCAATTAGAGATTGAGAGAAACAAAGTCAAGAAAAAATGTTTGGAAAAAGAAGTGGAGAAATTAAAGGAGCTTTACGTCAAGTCTGGTGATGGGAATGATATGAAAGAACTACTAAAAAAACAGGACGAACTGACAAACTTTGAAGAATTGCATAAATTAAGACTGTTAGCGGACGATACAACACCAGAAGCCCTTATTACACTAATGGCCAATAATAACGGCAAGATATCTGTTATATCAAGCGAGGGAGGCATATTTGAAATTTTACAAGGGAGATATACTCAATCCGTAAATATTGATGCTTTTCTTAAAGCCCATAACGGTGATACCATAAAAACCGACCGCACAATCAGAGGACATGAAAGTATAGAAAAACCTTGTTTGACTGTTTTGCTTTCGATTCAACCTCAAGTATTGGAGGGGTTGATGTCCAACAACATATTCCGAGGACGTGGTTTGACTGATCGCTTTCTTTATTCTATCCCGACTTCAAAAATGGGTAGCAGAAAACATGAAACTCAACCAATTCCCATCAAATATATTGAAGCCTATAAAAAGCTATGCTACGACTTACTGGATATACCTTGCAATGATACGACTAAGGTATTAAAGTTATCAAAAAAAGCTGCCAAATTATCAACTGTATTTGCAAATAAATTGGAGCCACGTCTTATTAAAGACCTTGAAAACATAGCCGGTTTTGCAGGAAAACTACATGGAGCAATTATACGAATTGCTGGAATATTACATTTAATTGATGAGCATGCCGACAACCAACTTATTTCATATGACACCTTGAATAATGCAATGAGGATAGGCTTTTATTTTTTGAAACACGCTAAGGTGGCGTATCAACTTATGGGAGCAGACAAGCAGTTGCAAGATGCGAAATATGTATTGCGACAACTTGAAAAACAAGAAGCTATGGAAATAACACGATATGAAGTATTTCGCCTTTGTCGAGGACGTTTTAAGAAAGATGAAGATATGACACCCGCTTTTGAATTGCTTAACGAATATGGATATATCAGAGAAGTGGAAACCGAATATAAGGGTGCAGGACGAAAGCCGAGTCAAAAATATAATATAAATCCAAATCTATGGATTAAATGACTTAGGGTCATGACACTGACAGAGGATTTTTGCGGAAGTCTTGAAGGAAGAATTTATACAAATCAAGCTCTCTATTATTAAAACGAAATTCGGATTCCAACAAGTGAAGTTGAAAGTCTTTCTTGGGAATGCCTTTAAATTTTATCAATCTGTGCTTAGCATAACCCCAGAAACTTTCAATGCCATTAATGTGATTACCATTGCCTTTCGAAAACTCATCATTACCATGATCAACCCTAAAATGCTTCTCATAACCGAGGTCAACAAGTCCGTCATATCCACGCCAGCCGTCGGTATGAATGACACTTTCAATACTGGCGCGACCTCTGATAATCTCTTGCAACGTCTTACTTTTCACATCCGGAACAATTTCCGTGTACACTTTCCCATCGCGTTTATAAAGCCCAAAGACAATAGTCTTCCCGCTTGCACCCCGTCCGCGCTTTCCCTTAACTCGTCGTGCCCCAAAATAACTCTCATCTGCTTCAAATTCACCTACAGCCAGGTCAGTAGGCCGATTGTATTTAGCAATCCGCCGGCGGATTGCTAAATACAATCGATTTACGGCGTTACGGCTAATCCCTGCTAAAGCTGATGTTTGTGTGGCGGTTAAATCAAGTGAAAATCCCTTTACTACTAACCGGAATTTAGCCTCAGATATTTTTGAACGATGTACATACTTGTTAACCATTGATACACCTCAGTTTGAAGCCTATCACTTCATCCTATCAGTGTCAAGTCCCATGACTTAAATGGATAAAAAGACAATAAATCCATTTAATCCAATTAAGCCATATATATTCGATTATCATCTTTGAGTCGAACGCATTTATTCATTTTTCTTTTATATCTCCTCAGGATGAACTGGGATTCGACTGGTGATGATTTTATATAAAGATGATATTTCTTATCTATCTACTATAAAGTTCGACCAGTGGAATCCTGGGAGACGTGGGATAGATATAAGATTTTAAGAAGAAATGTAGAGCAAAAAATTATTTCAAAAAAGAGATTGGGTAATGGTTGAGGATATTATATCATTAAAAACACGAAGTATATATTTGCATTTGAGTATAGCGTCTGACTGTTACATGAAAAAATAAGACAACACGAGAAACCTCTCATATCGTCTTATTTTTTATTTTAATCGTTAAGCTGTTCAAATTGATGTATAAGGTTCAAGAGAATTTCCACTTGTTCATCAGCCAGATGCGATATTTGAAATTCTTTCATGTCAGACAATCCAAGTAAAAAATCTGCCGATACATTGAAATATTGACAAATCTTTATAAGTATTTCAACAGACGGGTAAATCGCTCCTTTTTCATAATATGAAACAGAAGACCTTGTAATATCCAATTTCTTTGCAAGTTGGTTTTGCGTTAATTCTTTTCGTAACCGCAATGTTTTTAAACGTATCCCAAATAACTCCATAAAATAAACACTCCTATTGTAAAATTATATTACAACAAGAGTGATTAACGCTTGCATAGGTGATTATAACTTGACACGTTGATTTATACTTGCTATAATTGAGATAATACGTTTTAGGGGTGGAGAGTGATTTGTTAAAACCATTATTATTAAATGACCTGTTACATATGGGACAGGAAAGTTTAGACAAAACGAAGGTTAAATTTAATCAATATAATGGTTACGAGGACCCTATGGAGGTTTATCTTCGTAATCCTGATGAAGTAAATAATCAATGGTTATTTTGGCGAGCAAAGAAAAGATATTTTAACGTTGGAGAAATTGCCATCTGTTTTTTTCAATTATCTTGGGACACTTGGCTTCTTTCAACAATTAAAGAAGTTACATGTGAATTGGGGATAAATGATGGTATAAATTATGCGGGTTTGGAACTGGAAAATTATCAATCTTATTTTGGTCGAGTTGTCGTCAAATATCGGAAAACAAAACAAACACAGGTCCGTTATGCAAATAGTATCATAAATGAACTGGAAGTCGTACAGATATTACCGACTATATTTGATGGGATAGACTTTCCCGGATACGACAAGGTACGTCTGTCATATGAGCAGCTATCAACACTAATAAGTAGACGTAGGCAAGATTGGGTTGCCGCTTTAGAGAATCAAAAAGCTGTATATCTTATTACCGACAAGAATAGCGGCAAACAATATGTCGGCTCAGCATACGGTGAAAATGGTATGCTCCTGCAACGTTGGACAAACTATGTAAACAACGGTCATGGAGGAAATAAACTCCTCAAATCTATTGCGGACGATTTAGGCATTGATTACATTAAGCAGAACTTTCAATACTCAATTCTTGAAAATTACAATGCCAGAGTCGATAAACATATTATTTTGGAACGTGAATCTTGGTGGAAAGAAACTCTGGGGAGCAGAGCATTTGGCCTGAACGCCAACTAATATTGAGAAAATATGAGGAGGTCTGAAAATGGCTAAAAAGGGTAAGCTCAACCAAGAAACAGGGCAATTGGCATGTCCTAAATGTGGTTGTACAACATTATCAAGTAATAAAAAGGGCTTCGGATTGGCAAAAGGAGCTATTGGAGTTGCACTGACGGGTGGGATAGGCATTTTAGCAGCGGGAATAGGTAAAAACAAAGTCATTGTTAAGTGTTTGCATTGCGGGAATAAGTGGAAGGTGTGAAGTGTTTATTACCCTTTTTGCTTAACATACACAACAGATTATATAATTGATTATAAAAATAGAGCCTATACCATTAACGGTATAAGCTCTGTTTTTTAGATTTTTTAAGACGATAAAGACTAAATAAAGACCAAATTTGTAATCTGCATCTCCAAAGTCTTTATACTGTAAGACTTTTCGATAATATATATTATCTCTTGGAGAACTGAGACGCACGGCGAGCGGCTTTGAGTCCGTATTTCTTTCTTTCCTTCATTCTGGGGTCACGGGTGAGAAGGCCTGCCGCCTTCAGAGGTGCGCGATATTGTTCGGCATCGGCCTGGCAAAGCGCTCTGGCAAGACCGTGACGAATTGCGCCCGCCTGACCGGAAACGCCACCGCCGACGACGGTGCAAACCACGTCAAACTTGCCATTGGTTTCCGTCACGCCAAAGGGTTGGCGGACGATGAGTTTGAGCGTATCCAGACCAAAATAGTCATCGATATCTCTCTGATTGATGGTAATAGCGCCGGAACCGGGATAAATGCGGACTCTGGCGATGGATTTCTTTCTTCTGCCTGTACCATAAAAGTAAGGCTTGGCACTGGTGTATGTCATCGTTTAGGAGCTCCTTTCCCTTACATGTCCAGCGATACGGGCTTCTGTGCCTGCTGGTTGTGTTCGCCGCCTGCGTAAACTTTCAGACGGGTGATGCTCTTGCTGCCAATGCTGTTCTTGGGAAGCATGCCCTTGACAGCCAGCGTAAGAACTTTTTCGGGGTTCTTTTTCATCAGATCGCGGTAAGAGATTTCCTTCAAACCGCCGATGTAACCCGTGTGATAGCGATATTTTTTCTGATCCAATTTGTTTCCGGTCAAAATCACTTGAGACGCATTGATGATGATTACGTATTCACCACAATCCACATGGGGGGTGAATTCGGGCCGATGCTTTCCTCTCAAAACATCGGCAGCCGCCACGGCTACTTTGCCAAGGCTTTTGCCGGTAGCATCTATCACATACCATTTGCGTTCAATGGTTTCGACCTTTGCCATGAATGTTGACATTCTATTACCTCCAAATCTTTTTCGTGCAGATGGTATTATACACAGAGTTTATTCCTTTGTCAACACCTTTTTCGATAAAAATCAATTTATTTTTTTATACCTCTCGTTTTCTCTCGTTTTCTCTTGTTTTCTTTCTTTTACGAACATGCGATTTACAAAATTGTATCTTGCTTTCTTCCCGCATACCCTGTATAATAAAATGATTCCAAACACAAGGAGAACAAATGTGCCGCTGAACATGGATTTGAAAAAGCCCCTGGGTTATGTGCGCAGGGCGGTGGATGATTATCATATGATTTCCCCTCATGATCGGGTTGCTGTCGGGGTATCGGGCGGAAAAGACTCGACGTTGCTCTTGGCAACGCTGGCAGCCTTGCGGGATTTTTATCCCCACCCTTTTTTGCTGGGCGCGATTCGGGTGGATTTGGGTTTTTTCGACACGAACGATGAACCGCTCCGTGCCTTATGTGAGAAAATCAACGTGCCTTACACCGTTATCACCACCCAAATCGGGACAATTGTGTTTGATGTCCGTCATGAAGCCAACCCCTGTTCGTTATGCACCAAAATGCGGCGGGGCGCCATTGCCAAAGGGGCCGCGGCTCTGGGATATAACAAACTGGCCTTTGCCCATCACCGGGATGATGTGATCGAGACCTTTTTGCTGAACCTGATACAGGAAGGGCGGCTGGGTGCTTTTTCGCCGGTAACTGAATGGGATAAAAGTGGGATCACCTTGATTCGCCCCATGATATATATGGAAGAAAAAGATGTGCGGTATGCCTGCATCGAAAACGCACTGCCAATCATCCCAAATAAGTGTCCCGCCGACGGGAAAACCAAGCGAGCCAAAGTCAAAGATTTGATCGTAACCATGCAGATGGAAAACAAAGATGTGAAAGCGAAACTGTTCGGAGCCGTGCAAAGGGCAAGGCTGGACGGATTCAAACCAAACAATGAAACAAAATAAAGGGGCTGTTGCAAGTTCTAG
>DIRA01000036.1 GCA_002427425.1 Clostridiales bacterium UBA5448
TGCATATTGTTTGGGCAGTTTCAGCCCATGGCAGACAATCTTCTGCGGAAGTGCCATAAGGCAAGCGCTCCAATAAAAATTTCAAATATTCAAAAGGTTTGAGTCCGTTCGCCTTGGCAGTCTCAATAATAGAATAAACCGCCGCGCTGGCATCAGCTCCGCGGGGCGTATTGCAAAACAGCCAGTTTTTCCGGCCAACTGCGAAGGGTCTGACAGAGCGTTCAGCTCGGTTGTTGGATAACTCTAGTCTACCATCAAGAAAAACATTCATCAGCCAGCCTTTTTGATTCACGGCATAAGTCAGCGCCGCGCCGTAAGTGGTTTTCGGCGTGGGGTTTCGGTCATATTCTGTTTTTGCCCATGCGAAAAAAGCATCAGCGATTGGCTTAGATTTTTTGATTCGGGTGAGATACCGATCCTCAAAGTCAAGGCCCTGCTTTGTATAATCAGCTTCCAGTCCGAATAGCTGGGTGCAGTAGTCAAGACCGGTCTTCGCGGGGGATTTGTTGCGGATACCCGGCGGCAAACATTTCAGCGCATCGGTAAACTTCCGGCGCATGTGTGCCCAGCACCCGATAACAGTGATTTCCGGTGGCAATTTGCAATGATAGGCGTCGTAGCCATCAGTATGCAGCTTGCCGGTAAATCCGTCTAAAAAACTACTTGCGCATTCACCGGCACGACTGGGCTGGTAATCGTACAGTACCACAGACCGCTTTGTATCACCTGATGTCCCATAAAGCCACACATAACTTTTCTGCGTGGCCTTCCTACCTTCTTCGCGGAGCACTTGAAGTGTGGTTTCATCAGCATGAAGGATGGTGTTTTTCAGAAGCTCGGCATGAAGGAGCTTAAACAGCTCGGCAAACCATCGCTCGTGCGCAATAATAGCCCAGTTTGACATGGTCTGGCGAGAAAGATTCACTCCGATGCGTCGGAACTCCTGCTCCTGACGGTAAAGCGGCAACGCAAGGGTGTATTTATTATTTAATATTTGTGCCAGCAAACTTGGTGAAGCCATACCGCTGCCGGGGATCATCGCCACAGGGACGGCGCTCTTCTTCATAGGAACATGATTGGAGGTTCGTTCACAGTGTCGGCAACTGTAGGCGGTTTGAACATGCTCGGTAACCTTGTATTGTGCCGGAACGCAGGTCAGCTCGCGCCGAAAGACCTCGTGACCGCAGGCATGCATTTCGCCACCACAATCAGGGCAAACGCACTCGCTTTCGGGCAACTCATGAATTACCTGCTCTGTGGGCAGGCCGGAAAAATCTGCCTCGCGCTTGCCTTTTTGTTTTTTACGTGCGTAGCTTATCTGTTCAAGCTCCGGCTCCAATGCTTCTGGGTCTACCGTGACTTCGGCTTCATTAAACAAAGAAATCTGTTCTGCATTGTCGACCAAGCCAGTTTTTTCGCTGGACGAGCCAAATTGCCGCGACTGCATCAGCCGAAACTGCTGTGTAAGCCATTCAACCTGTTGCTTCAGCCGGACAATTTCGTTATCTTTTTCTATCAATAATTTCCGCAATTCAGCGGTGATTTTTATATCAGTTTTCATGCCCTAATTATATCAGAAAACCCGCATAAAATCAAGGTATTTCAGCGTTTTAATCAATTATCTTTCGACCATTTTTCGTGCGAAAAGGGACGATGGATTTAGCTTTCAAAAACTCAAATTCCTTCTCACTGATCTCAATGATTGTACCGGCTTCTGAGGGCGGCCAAGGGTAGCTCCCGCTTTGTGCCCGACGCTTGCTGATGCAAAATCCGGCGCCGTCCCATTCCAGATATTTCAGATTTGTGCCGGCATGATCACAAAAAGCATATATCGCACCGTCAAACGGATTGTGATTTAATTTGTACCGTATTATTCCCAGCAATCCATCCAAACCAATGTGCATGCTGGTAACACCGCATACCAGCCCTACGCGCTTACCGCGTTTTAGTTTCATACCGGCTTTGTTAGCTGCATCTGTTACCTGCTCCCGCCAGTCATCCGGGCTACGATAACAAATACGATGTCCCGCTTTTTTATGAATCGGTTGATGTCTCGCCGAAACTGAACAATTAAAACTACAGTATTTACGGTTTGTGCTAATTAATGCGGAAAATTCTTCGCCGCACCACTCACAAGCGACCTGCTCGCGGGTTTGATCCATCATTCGCAGGTAACAGTCCCTGCTGCAATATTCTCCACCGCTCCATTTGCTGCTGTTGAATTCACGCCCACAGTAAACACATTTTCGCTGACTGGAATCCTCTATTCGATTGGCTTTATGATATTCTTTCCACCATTCGATCCGGCATGGATCACTGCAAAACCGCCGTGCCTTTTCACCCCAATCAGGCTGAAATTCAATACCGCAGTTCGGACATATCTGCTTGGGACGTTCCCGGCTATTTCTTTGCTCCTGCTTCTTTTTTGCATGATATGCGACACGGCATCGGTCGCTGCAGAATCTCCGCCAACGACCACGCTCCCCGCTTTGCTCCACATGATCGCCGCATTCCGGGCATGTATCCATTTCGCCGCCAAAATATCGCTTAGCGTTGTTATACTTCATCCGACACTCGGCACTACAATATTTTTGACGGCTGATGTGGCATGTCGGTTTAAATGGCTGCCCGCATAACAAGCATTTAAAATCTGTTCCCATAATCTCTATATCCCGCCTATAACAAAAATTAAGCTCCTTCGCTTAATATCTATTTTATCAGGTAGAACCCAAATCACATAGGTTCGAATCTATTTGACGCTTACTGACGCTTACAATCAGAGGAGTGATTTTTTGGTTTGTAGATACAAAAAAACCCGCTAAACATGCGGGTTTTCTGTGTGTGCATCCTTTTTGTCAGATGGTCATGGTCGGAGTAACTGGACTTGAACCAGCGGCCTCTTGGTCCCGAACCAAGCGCTCTACCAAACTGAGCTATACCCCGATTTCCGATGTATTGTATCACAATTCAGGAAGAATTGCAAGCGTTTTTGATCAATTATTTGACAAACCAAAGTGGTATGATATACATAAAAGCGGAGGGGTTTTCCTCCGCTTTATATGGGTTATCCTGTAACCGTTTGGGTTTTTTGTTACATGGTATAGTTATCAAAATAGCCTTGGATCAACACAATGGGCGTGCCTTTATCACCGCTGCCGGAGGTTAAATCGCTCAGAGAACCGATCAAATCGGTCAGGCGGCGGGGAGTTGTACCCTGGGACGCCATCTTGCCCGTCAAATCGCCGTCCACGCTACGGATATATTGGGAAACGGCTTCTTTCAAAGCGGTGCCGGACAAATGAGCAAAATCATTGTCGGCTAAGTATTTCAGTTTCACTTCATTGGGTACGCCATCCAATCCTCGGGTGAAAGCGGGGGAGACCACCGGGTCTGCCAGTTCCCAAATCTTTCCTACGGGATCTTTAAAGGCGCCGTCGCCGTAGACCATAACTTCCACCTGTTTGCCGGTGGCTTCCAGAATGCCTTTTTGGATGTTGTCCACGACGGGTTGGGTATCCCGGGGGAAAAGCTTCACGCTGTCTTCGGTGGCTTTGTTGCTGCCAAGCAATCCAAATTGTTCATTGTATCCGCTGCCATCTACAGGACCGGTCAATAAATCGTCCATACCGTATAATGTTTTGGCACCAGCAGCAGTCAGCAACCGTTTGGTACGGGCTCTGGAATGGACATCACAGTACAGCACATGGGGGGTATAGGGTAAAATGGCTCTGCAATCGTTTGCCAATATGATTTCGCATGCGCAGCCGGCGGAAGTGATCAATTCTTTGTAGTAAGCAATATAATCCACCTTGGTAAAGGGGTGGACGCTTTTGCCAAATAGCTCCCGATATTTGGATTCGGTGAGAACATCGCTCCAGGGATTGATGCCCTTTTCGTCCAACAGATCCAAATCAACCAGATGGTTGCCCACTTCATCGGAAGGATAGCTGAGCATGAGCACAATTTTTTTTGCGCCCATGGCAATTCCTTTCAAGCAGACAGCGAAGCGGTTACGGCTGAGTATGGGGAAAATGACCCCGATGGTGTTATCGCCAAATTTCGCTTTTACATCGGTGGCAATCTGTTGGGTGGTGGCATAGTTTCCTTGGGCGCGGGCAATCACAGCTTCCGTGACGGCAATCACGTCACGGTCCCGGATTTCAAACGACTCTGATTTTGCCGCTGCCAGAACGCTGTCGATGACGATTTTCGCCATGTCATCGCCTTGACGAATGATAGGGGCACGAACGCCGCGGGAGATGGTGCCGATGAGTCTTTCCATATGTATCTTCCTTTACAACAGTCTATGAGGTTTTCTCAACTTAAACAGTATACTACAATATCCTGTAAGTTTCAAGATATTTGTACGCTTTTTTCAAAAGGGCAGTGAAAATCCAAGGAAAGTTTGGTTGTAATTGCCTTGACATATTTGACCAGCTTTGATATAATTTTACGTAAATAAGGGGATTTATGGTATGTGTGTTTTATACAGCCAACCCACCGCAGTTTCATGAAATGGCTGCGATCGAGGACAAATCACGGAAAGGACGCTTGCAAAAGCGGGTACACAAGTATGTTGACAGAAGCTAAACTGGATCTTATGCTGACCACTCCCTCGGCACGTATGATTGAAGATGTTAAAAAAATCAAAGGAGACATCATTATTTTGGGCGCCGGCGGAAAAATGGGTCCAACTCTTGCCATCTTGGCTAAAAATGCCTTTGAAGCGGCAGGTTGTTCCAACCGGGTCATTGCCGTTTCTCGTTTTTCCGATCCTTTTGCCATGAAACTGCTCAATGATAACAAAATTGAATGTATTTCCTGCGATATGATGGAGCATGGCGCTGTGGATCGCCTGCCCGATTGTGAAAACGTGATTTATATGGCGGGAAAGAAATTCGGCACCTCTGCCAACAGCGCACCCACCTGGGCTATGAACGCCTGGTTACCTGCTTTGGTAGCGGAACGATATCAAAAGTCCAATATTGTGGTTTTCTCTTCAGCAAATATCTATAGATTCTGCCCTATTTCTTATTGCGGTGCAGATGAAAATGCCTCGGTGGAACCTGTCGGCGAATATGCGCAAAGCGTTTTGGCACGAGAAAAAATGTTTGAATACGGTTCCATGACCTATGGCACCAAAACGTTGATGTATCGTTTGAGCTATGCCTGCGATATGCGTTACGGCGTGCTTCATGACATCGCACAGCATGTTTTAAATGATGAACCCGTGGGATTGGATCCCACCGCCTTTGCTTGCATCTGGCAGGGTGATGCCAATGAGATTGCCATTCGCGGCCTACTGCATGTGAGCAATCCTGCCGCCAAATTGGTGGTAACGGGTCCCGAATGCGTATCTATCCGTAAAACTGCTCTGAAATTTGGCGAACTCTTCAACAAGAAAGTCATTTTCACCGGAGAAGAACAGCCCACCGCTTTGTTGGCGGATGCGTCCAAATGCTGTCAGATCATGGGATATCCATCTGTCAGTATGTCACAAATGATTGCATGGCAAGCGGAATATTTGTTGGGCGGCGGCAGAACCTTGAATAAACCCACGCATTACGAAGAAAGAAAAGGTGATTATTGATGAATCGTTTTGAAAAAGTCAAGCAAATTTTGCATAATGGGACGGTCATTCCCGCAACGCCCTTGGCGTTGCATGCCGATCGATCGTTTGATTCTCAACGGCAAGCGGCACTCTGTCGCTACTACCTGGATTGCGGCGTAGGGGGCATTGCAACGGCGGTTCATACCACCCAGTTTGAAATTCGTAAACCGGAATATAATCTATATAGAACCGTTTTAAAAATCATGTCCGATGAAATCGATACGTTTGAAGCCAAAACCGGTAAATCCGTTATCAAGGTTGCCGGCGTCTGCGGTAAAATTCCCCAGGCTGTCAGTGAAGCCAACACCGCTAAAGAGCTGGGTTTTGACTGTGTTTTACTCAGCCCCGGCGGATTAAATGATCTGAGCGAAGATGAAATGATCGAGCGCACCAAAGCGGTTGCTGCCATCCTACCCGTGATCGGCTTCTATCTTCAGCCAGCTGCCGGCGGAAGAATTTTCACCTATAGCTACTGGGAAAAACTTTGCGCCTGTGACAACGTGGTTGCCATCAAATGCGCTTCTTTCAACCGGTATCAGACTTTGGACGTTATGCGTGCAGTGGCTTTGTCCCCCCGGAGCAAAGAAATTGCCATGTATACCGGCAACGACGATAACATCGTCATTGATCTGCTGACACCCTACAAGTTTGTGGTGGATGGAAAAGAATACACCTCTCACTTTGTGGGTGGTCTGCTGGGACATTGGACCGTGTGGACCAAAAAAGTGGTGGAAATGCTGGATATGCTCAAAGAAGCCGCGAAAAAAGATTCCGTTCCCATGGAACTTCTTACCTTGGCTACCCATGTCACCGATATGAACGCTGCTGTCTTTGATACCGCCCATCGGTTTGCCGGCTGTATCCCCGGTGTCCATGAAGTATTGGTCAGACAAGGTTTGATGGAAGGTAACTGGTGTCTAAATCCTCATGAAGTCCTCAGTGAAGGACAGGCGGAGGAATTGACCCGTGTCTGCAAGTATTATCCCGACTTGGTGGACGACGGGTACGTGAAAGAAAATCTCCACAAATGGCTCCATGCCTGAAGAAACCAAAAAAGTGCTTTCCCGGCCGGGAAAGCACTTTTTGTATGTGTGAGAATCAGAGGAGAATGCAAATCAAGCCGCCGCTACCTTCGTTGATGATCTTTTCCAGGGTTTCGCCCAGTTTGGTTCTGGCTTCTTCGGGCATATGTTGCAATTTGGCGGTGATTCCTTCGTTGACCAATTCGTGCAAGGATTTACCGAACATGTTGGATTCCCAGATCTTAGCGGGGTCTTCTTCAAATTCTTTCAATAAGAATTTAACGATGTCTTCGCTCTGCCGTTCACTGCCCACAATGGGGGAAACCTCGGTCTGGATGTTGGTTTTTACCATTTGGATGGAAGGTGCGGAAGCACGGAGCTTCACACCGTAACCGCCGGGTTGTTTTACAATCACCGGTTCTTCCAGCTGCATGTCTTCGATCGAGGGCATCACGATACCGTAACCGGTTTCTTCAGTTTGTGCCAGAGCCTCCGCCACGCGGTCGTAATACCCTTTGGATTTGGACAGCTCTTTGAGCAGATTGAAGAGGGCGCGTTCATTTTCGATTCGGAATCCGCTTTCTTCGCTGAGCACTTTGAAGAAAGTGCCTTCGGGAAGAATGGGTTCAATCACTGTATTGCCGGTGCCGTAATCGATGGAAGAGACCGCCACGGAAGCGATGTTTTTTTCATCCACGGCTTGGGAGAAGCTGGATTTCACTTCCCCGATGATTTTGGCGTTTTTGGCGGCGGTCACCAGGTTTTGCAGCACAGCCATTCTAAGAGGATGGCTTTCATCCAGATCCATCAGCCAGGGTGGCAGGTTTACTGAAACGGAACGGGTGGGGAATTCCAGAAGGAGCGTACCCAAAACTTTGCGGATTTCTGTTTCGTTTAATATGAAAGCATTGACGGGAATGACGGGCACGCCGTAATCATGGGTCAGGGCTTCTGCCAGCTGTCGGGTCTCCATGGCTTCTGGACGCTGTGTATTTAAGATCACAACGAACGGTTTGTTGATGGTTTTCAATTCGTTGATGACTCTCTTTTCCGCCCCGATAAAATTTTCTCTTGGAATATCGCCGACAGTACCATCAGTGGTCACAACCAGACCTACGGTAGAATGGTCTCGAATTACCTTTTCTGTACCGATTTCCGCTGCTTTTTCAAAGGGCATGGGATCTTCCGACCACGGTGTATATACCATTCTGGGTTCGCCGTCCTCAATGTGTCCAACGGCACCGGGCACCAGATAGCCCACACAGTCGATCATTTTGACATAGAAACCTTCACCCTCGCTTAGTTCGACCTTGACAGCTCTGTCAGGAATAAATTTTGGTTCGGTTGTCATGACATGTTTTCCGCCGGCGCTCTGGGGCATTTCGTCGGAGGCTCTTTCTCTCTCATCGGCGCTTGGGATATTGGGTAAAACCAGAGTTTCCATGAATCGCTGAATGAGGGTGGATTTTCCCGTTCTGACCGGACCTACTACGCCGATATAAATGTCGCCGCCGGTTCTTGTCGCTATATCTCGGTAAATGTTTGTGTTAGCCATACATTCATCCTCTTTTCGTTAAACTCTTGCTAGAATGTATGCGAAACAAACAGGTTCTATGACAAAAAAATACCCGTATACGGGTATTTTAAAAAAAGAGCATATCTTCCACAACGTCCTCAACATGGATAGGGGACACAACATTTACGTTACACATCTGAATAATGTGCAGCATGGTCTGTTTGCATTCCGAAAGATGTATACAAATGATTCCTTCTCCCATGATTCCAAATGTTTGAACCTGCTTTCCATTGATCGTGGCGGTGCTTTCGTATAGGCTGTACATGTTATCCTCCTGTTATTTGAATGCCACTATCACTTTAGCATAATTTCGCACTAAATACAATAAACGAAATGAAAACAAATTTTCATTATGTTAACCAATAAATGAAAAGCCCGTCAATCTTGACGGGCTGACGGGCTTTTTATTCCTATTTATATTTTTTTATCAATAAAGGCTATGGCTAAGGTAAATCCGATTCCGATGCCTAAAATGCCTAAAATAATGGCTAAATAGAAGGGTACGCCGATTTTCTCGGTAATGTACTCGGTTTTAATAATGGGTTCGGGTTCAATGACGGGTAAAGTATCTTCATCCGGGTCGTCTGTATTATCACCGTTTTGTGGATTGTCGACAGGGTCGGTGGGTTCTTCTCCGATGGTGGGAGGCGTTCCTTCGAACACAGGCAACCGATAAATATATAGATGATAGTCTGTGGTGTTGCCGCTTTCGGATGTGACCTGAATGATCATTTCGTTACTACCCACTTCCAGGGGAATTTCGGATATTTCTTTCACCGTTGCCTTGGCATGAGTGGCAAGAGCAGTGGCGTGAAAGGAGGTTTGTTCAAAAGGAACATAGATAATATAGGTAGTCGTTGCGGAGGTAAAGGCGGGGGAGAGTGTGCCAGCGGAAGGGGTAATGGAAGACAGAGTGGCATCGTCACTGCTTTGATACTGTGGATCCTGCTTACGTACCACGGAAATGGAATAGGTCTTTTTGGTTGTGCCGTTTTCCGCGGTGACGGTGATTTTCACCGTGTTGCTTCCAACCGACAAGTTTTTGCCCGATACGCTCACGGTGGCATTGGCATCCTCTGCCGCGGCTTTCACGTCCAGCGTGCTGACGCTGTAGGGTACTTCCGATTTCAGGTTGTAGGAAGTTTTCGAGGAAGAAAAAGGAGTGGACAAATCACAACCTGTAACCGTGAGGGATTTTAAATTGGCATTGTTGGATTTGGGAGGCAGAACGGTTTTGGTATAGGTGATATCGGATGCGGATTTTTCTTTGATCCCACCGCCATCACTGTACGCGATTTTGATTTGAGAGAATTTGATGGTCACAGAGGTGCCGACCGCTAAATTTGATACAGCCTTAAAACTCATGGTAAACACAGTTTTTTTAGATTGGAGCAAATTTTTTTGAGTTTCGTCCGTCACCAGAATCTTTTTCGAACTGCTGTTGGAATCGATAGACCAACCGGAAAGAGAAGTGGCGGGTTGTCCGGACAGGGTAACTTGTTTTTCATCAAACTGATAGTTGCATTCCAAACCAAATACATCGGTTCCGTCAACCACAAAAGAAATTTTGATGGTATCTCCGGCACGGATCTCGCTTGGCGCGGAAATGGATGCCGTAGGCTCTGCCGCAAACACAAGCAGGGAAGCGGGCAAAAGCATGGTGGATAAAACCAAAAGGGCTAAAAGCACCGATATAAACTTTCTCATGTTCAACCTCCGAAAAATGTTAACAAAAGTATTATACTTGCTTCTGATTCTTTTGTCAATATGAGGGATTAAATGGTACAAATTTCTTTTAAAAAAAGAATGTTACAAATTCGAAGTTATTTTTGAGGATTTTTTATTGATATTATATAATTTTCATGGTACAATGTAGACCAGTATCAAACAGGGAGGTAAAAATGAAGCGACCGATTGCATGTTTGCTGCTTATGGTTTGTCTTTTTAATTTTACTGCGTGCTGGAATCCCATTGGGTTCATTTTACATCCGTTGGGCGGCGATCATGGTTTTCAAGATCAGAACGTCGACCCATTGAAAGACAAGAAAAAAGAGGAAACTAAAAAGCCCGTGACCCAGGCCGAAATGGATGCCTTTGTGGACAATGCCATGGCAACCATGTCCCTGGAACAAAAAGCTGGTCAGCTGTTTTTGGCTATTTGTCCTGAAGACAACCCCGATTATTATGCCAATGAGTTTCAGGTAGGCGGATATATTCTGCAAGAACGGGACTTTGCGTCCAATATCCTCAGTGAAACACAAGATGTGATCAAAACATATCGCAGTCATGTGAAAATTCCTATGATCATTGCCGTGGAAGAAGAAGGCGGTGATGTGGTACAGTTCAGTCCATATAAAGCCTATTGTTCATCCCCGTTTCCCTCTGCCCGCGAATTGCTGTCGGGGGGATTGGAAGCGGTTGCCGAAGATGCCGTCAGTAAGGCAAAGATTATTAAAGAATTGGGAATCAACGTTAACCTTGCCCCTCTTTGTGATGTGTCGGCGGTCGGCAGCGAGCTGTATGACCGCGCCGCCGGACTGGATACGGAAGGGACATCTTCCTATGTGGCGGAAGTGGTGAAAAGTTACCAAAACAACGGAATTGACGCCGTTTTGAAATATTTTCCCGGATACGCCAATAACATGATATCGAATCAGACGTTATCGACCGACACCCGTTCTTTGCAAGAGTTGGAAGCGGTGGATATTCCCATATATACCGCCGGGATCGATGCCGGCGCCCGTTGTATCATGATGTCTCATCTCATTGTCCCTTCGTTGGACAAAAACAAACCTGTCAGTTTGTCCAAAGCCGCCTATACCTATGTGCGGCAAACCATGGGATTTCAGGGTGTGTTGATTACGCAGGATTTGGAAATCGAAGGTATTCTTACCCGATATAACTATCATCGGGATAAGATCGCCATAGATGCCATCCTTGCCGGGGCGGACATGGTGGTGACACAATCCACAACGGTTGCCGTTCCGGGTGTCATTGCGGCTGTTAAAAAAGGAACCATCAGCCAAGAAAGATTGGATGCGTCTGTAAAACGCATTTTGAAGTGGAAAATTTCCCTAGGCTTGATTGATATTTCAGTTCCTTTGGTCTAAACAATATTGTTTGAGGTGTAGTATGAAAAAGTTACTGGGTATACTTTTGTTATTTTCCTTATGTTTATCCGTATTTGCTTGTGATAACACTGACAAGACCGATCCCGACGACATCAAAGTCGGAGAGGATGAAGGGGAAGATAAAAATTGTAAAAAACACGATTACGGAATTTGGGATATCGTTAAGTATCCTACCAAAGATGCATGGGGACAGAATAAACGGACCTGTACAAAATGCGGAAAAACAGAGTATCAGGAAATTCCCTTTGGTTCTTACAGCGTGGGATTGGTGTACGTATCCAACGGTGACGGCACGTGCGATATTGAACGCGTGGGCACCTGTGATGATACCGAGATCATCATACCTCCCACTAACTCTGCAGGAGAAAAAGTGACGGGCATTCGAGAATTTGCCTTTTATCAGTGTGTGGAAGTGACCAGCTTTGTTCTTCCCGATTCTCTGGTCAGCATCAGTGCCGGCGCTTTTTCCGCGTGTTATAAACTTACCAGCATCGTCATTCCGGATGGGGTTGCTTTTATCGGAAACAGTGGTTTTTATGATTGCAAAAAACTTAATGCCATTGTGCTCCCTGCTGCCATGAAAACCATCGGATACAATTGTTTTGATTTGTGCAACCGTATGAGCCGCATTTTTTATTCCGGATCGGAGTCTGACTGGAAAAACATTACCATTCATACCGGAAATGAACCTTTGCATAAGAAAGGCATTTTGGTGTGTAACTACGTAGAAAAATAATGATACATATTATAAAACGAAATCCCGTAGATGTTCCACGGGATTTCGTTTTATAATACAGCGGTTTTATGCCGTGCTACATGACAGTTGATATTGACTGCTACGGGCAAGCCCGCAATGTGGGTGGGGTAAGTTTCGATGGCGACCCCCAGCGCGGTGGTATCTCCCCCAAATCCCTGGGGACCGATTTGCAGGGTGTTAATCTCCTTTAGCAACGCTTGTTCAAACTCTGCGTAAAAGGGATGGGGATGAGGCACATCCAAAGGACGGGACAAGGCTTTTTTTGCAAGATAAGCGGCGTAATCAAAGGTGCCGCCGATTCCGATGCCCACAACTAGAGGGGGACAGGGCTTGCTCCCCGCTGTGGCAATGGTTTCCAGAACAAAATCCCGGATATCTTCCTTGGTAGCGATGGGATTGAACATGCATATACGGCTCATGTTTTCACTGCCGAACCCCTTGGGTGTCACGGTGATTTCCATGGTGTTTCCGGGGATAAGTTCGGTATACAGGACAGCCGGGGTGTTGTTCCCGGTATTCACTCTATGGAACGGGTCGGCGACAACGGACATTCTTAAATATCCTTCCGTATAGGCGGACGCCACCCCCAAATTCACGATGTCCAGCAAAGATTTGGACGATTCGATGTGAATATCCATACCCAAACGAATAAAAACCACCGCCATCCCTGTATCCTGACAAATGGGCATTTGGTTTTCTTTTGCACAGTGAAGATTATCCTCTATTTCCGATAATACGCTTTGCGCCACAGGGGAGGATTCATTTTTTTTACAGTTGGCTATGGTTTGAACCACATCCGATGTCAGGCGGATGTTTGCTTCTATGAGCAAGTCTCGCACCGTTTGAACAATTTCGTTTTCCTGAATGATTTTCATACGACATCCTCAATAAAAATGGCGCGCTGGTGCGCGCCGGAAATTCAGTTTGGCAGGTTGTTGGCAAAAATAATGATGCCTTCTTCCCGGAAATTCAACTTATCTTTGGCAATGGACTTCACGATTTCCTCATCCAGATTTTCTTCGGAAATTTTCGCCGTGAGGTAATCGTTGGTTTCCTGATAACCGTTTCGTTCTTCCAACAAGTTGGCATAGGTCAAAGAAAGCTCTTTGTTTTGCACATGTTGCTGAAAAATTAAAAAAGCGGTGAAACACAATGCGCTGAATATAGTAAATTTTGTGAGGAAGCTAAATTTTTTTTTCATACAAATGTTCCCCGCATCGATGTTTGCGTCTTCTGTTTTGTTGGTTTCTTCTTTTTCTTTTTAAATAACATAAACGTAAGCTTTCTGATATGTTTACAGAAGCCTACAATAGGTATTATAAGCATTTTTAAAAATTTTGCAAGAGGTTTGATACATTTGTTGTAAAATATTCGTACTGTTTTTTTGATGTAACCAATGATGATGACTGTGGATTCCCGTACCAGCACCCCCACGGAGAACCAATAGATGATAAATCCCAACAAGGCGCCAGCATAATAATACCACCGAATAATTCCATCGCTGACGCTGTATGAGATCAGGATAAAGAAAAAGGAGGATATGACACAGTACAGAATGTCTTCCACCACCACCCAGGGAAAGGAGTGAGAAAACATTTGCCGGAGAATGCGGGGAAATTCATACAGGATCGCCATCCCCACCCCCAGGCCGGCGCACAGGAGAAATTGGAGACACTGATCTGAAATATAGATTTCCATCAGGAAAACAGCCGAGAGAAAAATCCCCGTCCGGCGTTGTTGTCGGGTTCGATGTATTGGACGGAGTAAATGGTGCCGGTTAAAATGATTTCACCGATTTCAATGTCAAGTTTACCCACTTGCAAAGCTTCCCCGCCGATGGACATTTCACCCAATTGGGTGATGAGGGTCACTTGTTTTTCATCAAAACTCTTCACGTCTTTCACTCCGCTGATTTCCAGACGTTTTCGATCGGTCAGTACCGCAGTATGGCCGGTTTTGTTATCTATCATCGTCATCACGCTGCCTTATATTTGTTTTGTACAGTATATGACAACGTCATGAAAAAATTACTCCTTGGTAACGATTTCATACAGGGAGGAGGCCTCGGCTTTCCCCACATGGTCTGACAACTGCAGCACTTTCACACGAATTTCCCTCTCACCGAAATGGAGAGTCAGCACGTCATGGATTTTTACGTCATAGGAAGGTTTGACCGCTTTTCCGTTGACCAGCACATGGTCGGTTTCTACGGCACTTTTGGCAACGGTGCGCCGCTTAATCAATCTGGATACTTTTAAAAATTTGTCAAGTCGCACAGAAAACACCTCATATATACAGATTATTCCACGCAATTGTTTGCGTGGAATAAAATGCATGGATAAAAATTATTGGTTTAATAAGGATTTTAAGTTTTTGCTGGGAGAGAAGGTTGCGCATTTGTAAGCGGCAATTTTAATTTCTTCTTTGGTCTGCGGATTGCGACCCATTCTTTCGCCGCGTACTTTTGTTTCAAAGCTGCCGAAGCCGGAAATCTGTACTTTTTCTCCATCGGACAAAGCCTTGGCGATGGCGTCAAAAACAGCAGAAACAATATTGTCTGCGTCCTTTTTCTTCATATTCTGGTTCGCAGAAATGGTTTCAACCAGTTGCGTCTTGTTCATTCATATTCCCCTTTCAGTAAAATAAACCGCGTATACGGATTTATATGGATATTATAACATGTTTTTCCAAAATTATCAAGAGTTATTTTTAAATTTGTGCACGAATAAATCTATTTTCTACGCGATTTCATAAAATTCTTGTTGAAAATCAACAAAATTCTTTTGATTTGATCTCCCTGATGAAGGCGGTATTGTGTTTTTCCAATGCTTCCTCCGGATCTACACCGTCTATTCGCGCGGCATTACACAGCTCAAACAGGAGTTTTCCGTAGGTTTTCCTGTCCAAAGGCTTTTTATCATTATGGATGATATCCCGTATCAATACAAAAGAATCTTGTTTTGTGTTGCCATAATAGTCCTTTGCTTTCTTTTGCAGTTTGATTGCCCGCATGGGGGCGGGGAGGGCTGGGGAAACGCCTTCCAGAGAATCGGACACAGAGGTTTGCCCTTTGGTCTTTTTCTTAATGGCATCCCAATTTTCCAATACTGTTTCGGCGGTTTTCGCTTCGGTATCTCCGAAAATGTGGGGGTGGCGGACAATGAGTTTTTGACACTCCTCGGTGGTCACATCCTGAAGGTTGAATGCCCCTTCGCTTTCGGCGATTTGGGCATGAAAAATAACCTGTAGAAGCACATCACCCAATTCTTCCCGTAAGAGTGCATTGTTTTGAGTGTCGATGGCTTCCACCGCTTCGTAGACTTCTTCAATAAAATTGTTACGAATGGAGGTATGGGTTTGTTCTCTGTCCCAGGGACAGCCGTTTTCTCCCCGCAGGATATATAAAATGTCGATCAAATCCTGAAAAGTATATCTGTCTTTTTCCTTGAATTTCATAGGCTCCTCAATCAATCTTATCTGTATTTTCCACGTCATGTTTGGGAATGAGTTTGTATTTCTTCATCAAGTTCAAAATGGATTTACCTTTGGGCAAAAGTAAAATGTCTGCACTGGTCAAAGAACGCAGCAGGAGCAGAACGAGGGTGTAGACAACAGCCGCGACGGCCACGGCAATCAGAGTGGCAATTTTGTAGTTTATCCGGCTGTGGAACAGTTGATAGGTAGCAAAGGCTGCAACGGAACACACCAAAGAAGCGACAAAGGGTTTTAGATAGGTACGGCGGAGCCGCGGTTTGAACTTGGTGAAATGAATCAGGAAATAAAAGTTTAAAATCATGATGGTCAAATACATCAACCCGGTGGAAATGGGGGTTCCGTACAGTCCAATGGTGGGAATCCCGATCAAAGCATAGGCGGAGATGAGTTTGACCACAATGCCCAGCATCGTGGAATATATGGTGTATCGTTCAAATCCATAGGATTGCAAAATGGAGTTGGTTACCGCTATGATGGACACAAAGAACACCGATACCGCCAGTACCATCAACAGGGATGCGCTCACGTCATATGCCATCAATACCTTGCCTGCATCGTTGGTATATAATGCTTCATTTTTGTACAGCAATGCGATGATGGGTTTTGCCAATACCGCCAGACCGAAGGTGCAGGGGAGAGCGATGATGGAAGCAATCCGCAGAGTGGATTCGATGATGTTGTTGGCAGTGACACCGGGATGTTTACTGTTGAAAGCGGACAGGAGAGGGATGATGCTGATGGAAAACGGATAAATCAAATTGGGGGGCATGTTAAACAGGGGAACGGAATAGGAGGTATATGCGCCGTACAGTTTGTTCACTGTTTCCAGATCCAGCCCCAGAGATTGCAGACGGGGAACCACCACAAAGGTATCGATCACACCGGACAGGCTCATGATGGATGAGCTGATGGTAATGGGAATCGCGATGCGGATCAGCTCTTTGACCAGACTGCCGCTTGTCCGAACGGGTTCACTGCTATCAAAAGGAATGAAAGCATCATGCTTGTTCCAAAGCTTGGACAGCATCAAATAGACGGAACTTGCCACCACACCCAAAGTCACGCCCAAAATGGCAAAGGCGGCGGCTTGCCAGCTGTTCATGCCGGCTTGGATAGCATAATTGGCAAACATAAGACCCAGCGCCAGTTTTCCCACGGCTTCGATGACTTGGGAAACACCGGTGGGAATCATGTTCTGCAGACCCTGGAAGTACCCCCGGAAGGCAGACACGATACAAATGAAAAACAAAGTGGGGGCTATGGCTAATAAAGATAAGTATAAATGGGGGTTTTTAGCCAAAGCGGAAAATTGATGACAAAAAACCACCATACAAAGGGTTCCCAGCGTGCCGACGACCGTGAACAGGAGAAGGGAAACTTTGAAAATATGCTTCACTTCGGTTCTTTTTCCCTGGGCATTAGAGGCGGCGATCATGCGGGAGATTGCCACGGGAAGTCCGGCGGTCGAAACACTGTAAAATAAGACATAAATATAGTAAGCCGAGTTGAAATAACTCATGGCTTCGGTGCCGATGGTGTTGACAAGGGGAATTTTGAAGGCGGCGCCGATTACTTTCACAATGATGTTGGAAAGCATCAGAATGAAAGCCCCCGAAACAAACCCTTGTTTGACAAATGTGGAAGGTTTGTTAGTTTCAGACACAATAAACACTCCTTTACAGGTGACCGATAAATTCTCTCAACAGGGAGTCCGCAGGCAAAAGCGAAGGATCCAGAGAAGGCACACGGTTGAGTTTTTCCATCAAAGCTTGGGCAAGGGGGAACATCTCTTCTTCCGGAGGCACTTTTTTCAACAGGGGGATCGCGTCGTGGCGCATGAACATGGGTTCGGAAAGATAACTAGAACTGAGCAACCAGTTTGCCTGCATCATGGAGGGATACACAAAGCGTTTTTCGCCCTTGATCACGTTGCCCCACAGGCTGTTGGTATAGGGCAGGGAAGCATTTCGTTGAAAATAATCCCGTACCATTCGCCGAAGAAAACGGATCTCCCGGATGTTCAAAAAGGGATTTCCGTCCAGATAGTATGGCTCTGCTACCGTAACGTACAGTCCGAACATGTGTTCCTCGTTCAGGAGGGAATACAGTGTATGGTGAAGGGCATGAAGCCCTTCGATGATATAGAGATCGTATTGTGCGGTATCAATGGGTTTGAGAACGTCTTCCCGGCACCGTCGTTTAAAATTGAAGGTGGGTATGAACGCTGTTTTTCGTTGTTCTACGGCAGATAAAACCTGCCGCAACAAGTGAATGTCCACATGATCGATATGATCCAGATCGGGTTTTCCGTATTCATCTCTGGGAGCCTCGTCCATATTCTTAAAAAAATCATCCACAGATAAAACGAGAACACGGCGGTTATGTTGTTCAAAAAAGTCAATCAATCGATGCGCCGTGGTGGTTTTACCACTGCAGCTGGGACCTGCCAGAGCAATGAATCGCTTTTCCGGGGTGATTTTGGGAAGCAATTCTTCCATGCGGCGGTTGTAGCATTCTTCACAGGCATGGATGAAGCTCAAAGGGTCAGTCATCAAGCGGGGAAATAATTCAACGCTTTTCAGATTATACATATGTTACCTCAAAAGGAAAGCAGATATTTTTTCCATGTTATCCACCCGTTTTTCTTTGTTTGCAAGATACTCAAACGGGTATTTATCGGCTGCCACACGAACAATTTTTGACGTGCTGCCGCAGTTGCTGATGAGTTTGGAAATTCCGCCGGCGCCCACGCTGATGATGCTGCACATATCTTCCATCATGAAAATGTTGTACATACACGCATGACCGGTTTTGGCATATCCGATGTTTTCTAAAGAAGCCTGCATATTCTTTTGCCTGTAAAGATAATATGGCTGCAATCCGTTTTTTATACAGGAAAATCGCGCAAAATCAACCCAATCCGTATCGGCTTTTGTGGGATTTGTTTGTCCTGTGGTGGTCAAATAGGCAGATTTTTTGGCAGAAAAAGTATGGATGGTTACATTTTCCGGCTGTAATGCCAACACATCCGTGATGCTTTGTTCAAAGCCTGCCCGGGTATCCCCCGGCAACCCGGCGATGAGATCGCAGTTGAGGGTGGAAAACCCCGCTTTTCGGGCGAGTTCAAAAGCATGATAAAACCGGGAGGTGGTATGGCACCGCCCGATGGCATTCAAAACCTCGTCTTGGGTGGTCTGGGGATTGATGCAAATGCGATCGACATGAAATGCTTTTAAAATGTTCAGTTTTTCCTCATCCACCGTGTCGGGTCTGCCGCATTCCACCGTAATTTCCCCGATGTTAAAAAAGATGGGGTAATTGTACAACCGGGTAAATATCTGCTCCAATTGTTTGGCGGTCAAAACCGATGGCGTGCCGCCGCCCATATACATGGCGCGGATGTTGTACCCATTTTCCTGCAGGGCTTTTCCTAAGAGGGCGATTTCTTTACACAGCAATTCCACATAATAGGGCAAGATTTTTAGGTGATTGGGTGCAGCGGAAGAGATAAAAGAGCAATAGGAACAGCGGGTTGGACAAAAGGGGATGGAGAGATAAAAACAAATGTCTTTTTCAGTTAATGTCTGTTCCCATGTCAATTCTTCCAGCGCCAGAGCGGATAGAATCTCTGCATTTCGTTTTGCCATGCCGTAATCGGTCTGCAAAAATTCTGTGATTTCATCGGGTGAAACCCCGCTTTTTATATAGGAAAGGGGGACTTTCACCGGGCGCACCCCCACAGAATAGCCATAAGGCAGCTTGCGGTTACATCCTTCCAAAATTGCCTTTCCCATGGCGGCATTTTCCGCCCGCTTTTGGGATTTGTGGCGGGAAATCAATGTAGTTGCCTGCAAGGGGAGTGTGGTATCTTCCAACTGTAAAACACCGCTGCAGTTCACCCGATCTCCCTGGATTGCAAAAGACAGGGTTGCGGTGATCTCCCTGCTTTTGTCAAACAAAATGCAAAGAAGATGATAGGCATCCAGTCGGTGTGCATTGTTGTCACAATGTATGGTAATCATAATTTTTTCACAAAATCGTCGGTATCCATGTGAATGGTGATGGGGCCGTCGTTGACTAAGTTGATTTGCATATACCCGCCGAATTCTCCGGTTTCCACGTGCATTTCGCGGTTATGTTTATACGCGGTGCGAATCCATTGGTTTCCTTGTTCACGAAAATAGGAAACGAAATATGCATACAACGCTTCGGCTTCCCCCGGTGATGCCGCCTTGGCAAAATCCGGTCTGCGGCTTTTGGTGCAGTCGGCATATAAAGTGAAGTTGGATACGATCATAGCATCCCCGGACACATAGGGGTCAAGGAGGGATAGATTGATTTTTCCGTTTTCATCGTGAAAAACTCGTAAGCGAAGAATTTTTTCCGCCAGCAGCCGGGCTTCGGCTTGGGTATCTGTTTTTGAAATGCCCAGCAGAATGAGCATACCATTGCCGATGGAACACTTAGGAACATGCTCCACCGCCAATGAACAGGAGGTGACAATTTGAATGATGGCTTTCATAAACGTCCTTTTATGCGCGGGTTACCCGGGTAATATCGGGTAATCTTTTCAGTTTGGATACGATGGAATTCAAATGTTCGGTGTTGCGGGTCTTTACCGTCATGATCAGGAGAATGTGATCCTCGTCGATCATGCGGGAGGAGATGGACAACACGCCCACGTGCATGTCCGCCAAAGCGTTGGATATATCCGCTAAAAGATGCACCGTGTTGAATGACACAATGTTGATCTGGGACTCAAAGCTGGCAACCACGGCTTCCAATGATTTTTTCGTCCAACTTGCCGAAAGAAATCGATCCCGGGTTTCCAGATTTGCCAAACCTGCCACCACGTTGGAACAGGTGTATTTGTGGATCGAAATGCCGTGTCCGCGGGTGATGAACCCGATGATGGAATCTCCCGGCAGGGGGTTGCAGCACTTGGCATATTTCACCTTGCAATTGTCCAATTCATCTACAATAACGCCACCGGTCAGGTTGGTTAAATCGCCGGTGGATTCGGTCAGCACTTGCTTGGTGGTCTGTGTAGTATCCCCTACGTTGATCCGATCGATTTCCAACTTGATTTTCTGGGTGATTTTAGACAGGGAAACGCCGCCGTATCCGATGGCGTTTAGCAGTTCATCGGTGGAATTGAATCTTTCCCTTTTGGCGATATTCGAGAGGACTTCGTTTCGTTCGTCTTCGGATTGGGTACCTTTGAGTTTACGGAACATCTTGTCCACTTCGCTTTTAGCATACAGAATGTTTTCTTCCCGCTGTTCTTTTTTATACCATTGGCGAATCTTGTTTCTGGCTTCGCTGGTTTTCACACTATTCAGCCAGTTACGTTTGGGCCCCCGTGTGGCATTGGACGTAATGACTTCCACGATCTGCCCGGTTTCCAGGGCGGTATCGATGGGTGCAATGGTGCCGTTGATTTTCAGGCCCACCATTTTATTGCCTACTTCGGTATGGATGGCATAGGCAAAGTCAATGCCCGTTGCCCCGGCGGGCAGGTTTACCACGTCTCCTTTGGGAGTAAATACAAAGGTTTCATCCTGGAAAATATCGATTTTCAAGGGACGGATAAAATCATCGGGATCTGCCACATCCCCTTCGCTTTCCAGCAAGGTGTGGATCCAGTGGAGTTTTTTGTCCAGATTCACATCCCCTTGGGCACCGGTCTTGTATTTCCAGTGGGCTGCCAAACCGTACTGGGCTTCCGCATGCATTTCCCAGGTGCGGATCTGTACTTCAAAAGGAATGCCGTCCCGCCCGATGACGGTGGTATGGAGAGAACGATACAAGTTGGGCTTGGGGGTGGAAATATAATCCTTAAACCGTCCCGGCATGGATTTGAACATTTCGTGGATCAATCCCAGAACGGTATAACATTCCAGTTCGTTGTTCACTAAGATTCGAATGGCGTAAAAGTCATAAATCTCATTAAAGCTTTTATGCTGGTTGTACATTTTCTTATACATGCTGTAAATGGATTTGACACGTCCTTCAATGGAAAATTGGAAATTCTGGGTCTTTAATTTGTTTTTGATGGTATCCTGGGCTTTGAGCAAAAAGTCTTTGTTTTGACCATATTTTTTGTCAACTTCCCTCTTGACTTCATCGAATCCGATGGGATCCAGATACTGTAATGCCAGCAATTCCAATTCGGCTTTGATCTTGTGGATACCCAAACGGTGAGCCAAAGGGGCGAAGACATACATGGTTTCCAACGCAATCAGACGTTGTTTTTCCTCGTCGTGTGAACTGAGGGTACGCATGTTGTGGAGTCGGTCGCAGAGCTTGATGAAAATAACCCGCAGGTCTTTGGACATTGCCAAAAACATTTTACGGAGATTTTCGGTTTTCTGTTCGTCCCGGTCGGCGTAGGGTAGGGAAATCAACTTGGTCACACCGTCCACGATGATGGCGGTGTCTTCGCCGAATCGGCGTTTGATTTGTGCAAGATCCACTTTGCCGGGGCAGTCTTCAATGGTGTCGTGTAACAGGGAAGCGCAAATGGCATCGGTATCCAGTTTCAGGGAAGCGGCAATTTCCGCCACCGCAATGGGATGGCTGATGTAGGGTTCACCTGATTTTCGGGTTTGACCGGCATGGAGTTCTTTGGCGAATTCAAATGCGCTTTTTATTTTTTCTATATTATAGGGTGCTCCGGTTCCGGCAAGAATGGCAAGCAGGGCGGAAATATCTTGTGCCAAACAGTTCACCTCATTTTGTTCGGGTTTTGTAATAGGTACGAAGGCGTAAATACAAAGGGGATTCGGTCAGAGATACTTTCTGATTTCTCCGGGGAAGCAACCGCAGGGAGATGGGCAAATCACAGGAAGAACAGGACATAACTAACAAGCCACATTCTTCAAATATATGTAGTGCCAGCAACAGCTTTAAGCGGCTGCAGGTAATTTCATATTCACGGGAAATATCGGCCGCCGCCGAACCGGGGGAAAGGCGGATTTCCGCACCCGAGGTGGTGACGACCTGTTTGATATACAAATAAATCGGAGGCAATTCGTGATCCAGCGGTACGTCCGTAAGGGGGGGATCGGGAATCTCATTCTGGCATATGTTGTGGATCAGGGTAAATTCCCCGGTTTGTTCGCAAATAAACTCATCGGACAACCGCATGTCTACCAGTGAGAGCTGAAGGGTTTCTTTGTTTTGATAGATGTTTATGTCCAAAGTGCCCGCCACATCCACCCGATCCCCTTTGTTGAACATGAAATCTCCATAGGGATATCCAAAACACAAAACAGGCAACACACTGTTGCCGGGCAGTGCCAGATGAAAACGGGTATGTTTGCCCCCGGACAGAGAGAATATGGAGGTAATGAAATAATCTTTTAAGTAAAAGACAGGCTGGTTATTATCCTGTCCATAGGGTTGTAATTTTTGCAATGCCAATACAAAATTCATATTGATTTCATCCGGTAGCAAGTAGGTGTCTAATAGAAGAGTTGCGCCGTTATCTTCGGTCATACCCTCTAATGCGTACGCATTCAAATGGGCGCGCAGGGAGGACAGATGCTTTTTTTCTACCGTTAAACCCGCGGCGGATTTATGTCCGCCGAATTTCACCAGAATATCCGAGGCTGCATGAAGGGCATCCACCAGATTCAAATCGTCCACGCTTCTGCCGGAGCCTTTGCCGATATCCGAAACGCTTCCGTCGCTTTCGTTGCGGAAGGAAATAAGAATGCAGGAGCGATGGAACCGCTCGGCAATTCTGGACGCCACGATACCGATGATTCCGTGATGCCAGTTGTCATCGGCAAGCACCAGAAAGGAAGTATGATCCAGATCGATGTCATCGTTGATTTGCCGGAGTGCCTCGTCAAAAATTGTATTTTCTAAAGTTTTGCGCCTGGTATTGATGTTACACAATTCCAGAGCAATGTCCTCTGCCCGCTCTGCATCCGCCGTGGTAAACAGTTCCACCGCCAAGGTAGCATCGGCAATTCGCCCCACGGCATTGATCCGGGGAGCCAACGTATAACTGATATAGGTGGTGTTGAGCTTTCGGGCAGAAGAACCGCTGGATTCAACGGCAATTTGTTTCATCAATGCGGCAAGCCCAACATTGTGAGTCCGTTCCAAGGTGGAGAGTCCCCACGTAACGATGGTACGGTTTTCACCCAACAGCGGCATCACATCTCCCACGGTGCCGATGGCAACCAGATCGCCGTAGCGTTCCATGATGGCGGCGGATGCATGGGCAGTATCCAGGTTTTGGATCATCATTTCCAGAGCGGTGATGAGCTTGAACACCACGCCGACACCGGCAAGACCCTTGAAAGGATAGTTACAGTCGCACTGCATGGGGTTGACTACCGCATCGGCGGGGGGCATTTCTGCGTAGCAGGTATGATGGTCGGTGACGATTACATTCATGCCGCCGGCCTTGGCAAAGGCAATTTCATCGTTTGCGGTCACGCCGGAATCCGTGGTGATCAAAAGATTGACATCTTGATCCAGAAAGGACCGGATAGCCGACAAAGACAATCCGTATCCTTCGTGATGACGGCTGGGAATATAGTAGGATACGTTTGCTCCCAGAGACGCCAGATACAAATATAGAACCGAGGTGGCACTGACGCCGTCCACATCATAATCCCCGAATACCACCATGGATTCTTTTTGTTCCAAAGCCGCCAGCAGGATGGATACGGCTATATCCATGTCTTTCATGGCAAAGGGAGAGAGAAACGAGGCAGCATCGGTATTGAAAAATGATTGTGCCGCTGATGGAGTATCCAATCCGCGGCAGCATAAAACCCTTGAGAGGGGTAAGGGGATGGAAAGTGTATTTGTTAGGGTAAGCACATCAGATACAAGGGGTTCCTTCATAGTCCATTTTTTCTTCATATTCGCACATCAATTCATTTATGTTTTCTTCTATTATAATGGATTTTTACATATTTTACAAGTAATATAGCGAAAAATATTATAAATATTTGATTTAACGAAAAGTTAAAAATTGTCCCTTGAAATGAACATAAAAATAAGGTATAATCAAAGCACTGAAAAGGAGGAAACAAAGTATGAGCAAACATATCCGGCGAATGGTGAGTTTCTTCTTAATATTGATTGTATCCTTCTCGTTGGCAGCCCCGGTCTTTGCTACCGGTGACAATGCGGCGACCATTCAAATCGGTTCTCTCACATCTGATGTGACACGAACCGCCTATTCCTATAAAGCCGCCCAAAAATCATTGTATCTGTCCGGCGGAAAATACATTTTGGTTGGCGATATCAACACAGAATATACCCTAAAAATTTATGTCTATGGCAACGCGCAAATCGAAATACGCAATTTGATGGCGGTACAGGACAATGCCGGTGAATTCAACGCAGGTACTCCCGTGATGGAAATCAGCGGAGGACGAACCGTTGACTTGAAATTCACGGGGAACTGTGTGTTCCGGGGCGGCGCTTTGTCCGCCGGCATTCTGGTGATGGATAAAGTCACGTTGCATATTCTGCCGACTACCGACACCAGCACCTTTTCCTGCGGCGTCTACCGCTACGGCGGCGCCGGCATCGGTGTTGCCGATTCTTCCTGTAACGCCACCATTTCTTTGGATGCGTCTAAATTGACCAGCGGGTATATTGCCTTGGGTGGCGGTGTCAAAGGGGTGGATAATCAGGATGGTGTTGCAGTGGATCCGGGGAAATCCGGCAAGCTGATGGTAAATAATACTAAAGTCAATAACATTCGTCGTGCCATGCGTTGGTCCGGTAACACCTCGAAGGAAGTATATGCTTTGTATGTAAATGGCGGTACCGGCAGCACCTGGTTTGCTGCTTGCGGGGATAGAATCACGGTTAAAGCTGTTTTGGAAACGGGGCAAATCTTTGAAAAATGGTATGATGAACCGGATTCTCCCATCGCTTTTTCAACCCCCAAAAGCACCACTGCCACTTTTGGCATGCCTTCCTATGATGTGTATATTTATGCCGTTTCCTATCGAACGGACGGGACAAAGCTTGACATATATAACATATCCATCCAAGGCGGTGAATCCGATGCGTTGGCTTGCAATGCAGGGGAAATCATTGCAATCATCGCTTCTACCTTTGTTGGGAAGAAATTCATTACATGGAAATATGAAGGTCCCACCAAAGTGGAATTTGCCGATCCCAAATCCATGAGCACCACCTTTGTCATGCCCAAGGGGCACGTGATAATTGTAGCGGAATTTCAGGATGAAGGTCTGCCCATCACCGTGGTGGGGGGAGATGCTTCCCGGGAGAGTGCCATTCCCGGCACCGTCATCACCATCACGGCAAAACCGCCGGAAAACATGGTGTTTTTTCAGTGGAAAATCACTGAAGGAAAAGGAAGCGATGGAAAAAACCTGAACCTTGCAAATAAAAGCAATGCGGTCACCACCTTTGTCATGATCGATAAAGCGGTGTCCATCAAAGCCATTTTTGTCGAATCTCCCCGCACCGTTTCCATCGCGGGGGGCATCGCCGATAAGAAAATGGCGGATAAAGGGGAAAAGATTACGGTACTTGCCACTTTGAAAGAAGGAGAAGTCTTTAAGGAGTGGGAAGTGGTGTATGTGTCCGCCGCCGGCAAGAATACCAAATCTCAAAAGGTCTATAAAGATACCTTTACCAACATAGAAAAAGAATATCAGTCCATCACCCGCATCCGTGCCATCGTGGAGAAAAAAGCCACCTATCCCATCACCGTGGAAAACGGTACAGCCGATCATACCGAGGCTGCCGCAGGTACGGTGGTGACGGTGACGGCGGTGGTACCGGAAAATCAAAAATTGGTATCCTGGTACATCGACGCGGAAGGAGTGGAGTTGGAATCACCTCTTTCTCTCAACACCACGTTTGTCATGCCATCCTCTCCTGTCAAAGTGACGGCGGCCTTTGAAGAAGAAAAAGTGCCATCCGGACTGCTGGAGATGACGGTGAATTCCCGGGATATTCTTAACCACGGAAAAGTGGGGAAATTATCGGATCCTGTCCGAGTTACCGCAGGCGGTATGGTGCTGGTCCCTCTGTTTTCGGTATTGGAATCTTTAGGGGTTCATGAATATTTCGAATATTACGATTTGATCGTGGTAGAAGATGAAAATTTGAAAATCGAGGCGTTGGTGAATGCCCGCGAGATCGCTATTAACGGGAAAAACCATGTCATGTCCTATCCTTTTTGTCAGATAGGCGGATGTTATTATCTGTCCGCACCGGATTTTTCCCGTTTGTTCGGATATGAAGTGTATACCACTCAAAATCGGGTGTGTTTTTATCAAGGAGGGTATACTCTGACCGTCAAGGAAGGTATAGGTGATTTTGAGGCTGCGCCCCAAGGAATTTGGGTCACGGTTTATGCCAAAATGGTGGATGGAAAGCAGTTTGTCAAGTGGATCTCCGATACCGATGTGACTATGGATAACCCTTATTCTCCCGTGGCGAAGGTGTATATGCCCGGGCGGAACATCACCCTGACTGCTGTGTATGAAGATATTTCCGATGAAGATGAAGTGAGTTTGGCTCCCGGTATTGATATCGTGTATACCGATCAGGAGGATCGCGACTTTGATGATTCCATCGAAAGACAGTACACGTTATCAGTGCAAAAATCCAATCGGGATGCCGCTGGATACGATGCCATGCTGGAATGGCTGGGAGGCGTGAAGGAAGGGCAGTTTTTTGCCAAAGAAATCCTCTTTTTGTCAGCTTCTACGTCTTATACCCTAGGTAATCTCATGCTGGATTACGCGGAGGATGTTTTACCCCGTGGCGTTTTGGTCACGCTGCATACGTCTTCTTTGAAATCCTATAATTCCTCTATATCCCGTACCCCTGCCGGTGTGGTCTGTGCCTATGTGGAAGAGGGGGAAATGAAGTATATCTTTTTACCGGATCTGGATGCTTTCTGTGACAGTGTTTCATTTTTGGCATCTCATATCGGTACCTACTATGTTCTCTTTGACGAGTATGGTTTGGCCTTGGATATTCCGTATCTGAACATCAGCGGTGTTTTGGAAACAAAACGGGGCGTTGTTACGGTTTCCGGTATTTTTTCCTCGTTGGGAAAACCCGTTTTGGCCAGCGGCTTTGCATACAGAGAAGACGGGAGCGAAGACTGGGTAGTAATCAACCATGATACCAGCGAACCTTATTCCAATGTGACGGTAACGCAACTGAAACCCAATACTCGATACGAATTCTGTATGTATGCCAGCCCGGGGGAAGGAGTGTTCCATTACAGCACCATCTATTCGCTCACGACCCAATCGGAGAACAACGGCATTTTATCTTGTTTCAACTTAGGTCTGATGAGCGGATGCATTCTTTTAATCGCCGGATTTGGCGTTATGTATTTCCTGCAAAAGAAAGGCATGTAAAAAGTTATCCCTATTGAAGTTGATATACCCCCCATAGAGTAGACACTTGAAAAAGTTCAAGGACTACACTATGGGGATTTTTTTTACCAAGGGAGTTTACCCTTGGTTTTTTATATCAAAATCGTATGACATTCTTTTGGAAAATCAAGCATTTTACCCATTTGCCCCCTCAAAAAGTGACTGCTATCCATATAAAGACAGCCAAAAAGCTAAAATGAACCCTTCTTTTTCGATTAAGTCCGTATAATGGTGT
>DIRA01000014.1:0-37674 GCA_002427425.1 Clostridiales bacterium UBA5448
ACCATATGTTTGACAACCGCAGAAGATTCGGATTTGTTTTTTCGACCAACCCCTTGACACACAACGAAATACGTGGTATAATTTTCCGAAAACAAATCTTTAAGTGCGGTACAGAGATGCCGACAAGGTTTTTTATATAAACGGTACGGCATATCCGTATCCTATTTTTGTATAACCGGAACCTTGCCGATGCAGGGTTCTTTGTTTGTTCGGAAAGGAGATTCTATGGCTTATATTTTCCAGCATGGCGGCTTCGTTGCCGGCGGGTATACACAAGGCGATGCTGTCTTTGTCCATAAAGATAAGCTGGTAAAATCCCTTCCCCAGGCGCCTCTATCCATTTTGTTCGAGTGTCAAAATACATTCATTTTTCCCGGTTTCGTAGATGTGCATGTTCATCTGCGCGAGCCGGGTTTTTTATATAAAGAGACCATGGAAACAGGAACCCAAGCGGCAGCGGCGGGGGGGTACACCACCGTATGTGCCATGCCCAACCTGAACCCGCCTCCGGATATCATGGAACATGTACAGGTGCAGTTGGATGCCATTCGGGATAAGGCTTGTATCCATGTACATCCTTACGGCACCATTACCATGGGTCAACAAGGGGAAACCCTCTCGGATATGACTGGTATGTCGAAATTTGTTGTCGGTTTTTCAGACGACGGCAAAGGGGTACAGCGGGCGGACGTGATGAAAAGGGCGATGATAACGGCGAAGCGGCTGGGAAAAATCATCGTTGCCCATTGCGAAGACAATGCCCTGCTCAACGGCGGCTACATCCACGACGGAAGCTATGCCGCCCAACACGGGCACAAAGGCATTTGCTCGGAATCAGAATGGCGTCAGATCGCCCGGGATTTACATGCCGTAAAAGAAACCGACTGTTCCTACCATGTGTGCCATGTTTCTACCAAAGAAAGCGTGGCTTTGATCCGGGAAGCCAAAAAGGCAGGACTGGATGTGACCTGCGAAACCGCCCCTCACTATCTGCTGCTTCGGGACAGCATGCTGGAGGAAGACGGACGGTTCAAAATGAATCCGCCCCTCCGCAGCGAGGAAGATCAACAAGCAGTGGTAGAAGGTGTTTTGGACGGTACAATCGACATGATCGCCACCGACCACGCCCCCCACGGGCGGGAAGAAAAAAACCGCGGACTTGCCCAAAGCGCCTTCGGCATTGTGGGAATTGAAACCGCCTTCCCCTTGCTGTATACACATTTTGTAAAAACCGGGCGGCTGTCTTTGGAACAATTGATCGATTTGCTCCACACCAATCCGGCAAAACGGTTTGGCATCGGCAACCCCTTGTTACCGGGCAACGCGGCGGATTTCACCGTTTTTGACCTGCATGCTTTCTATTCCATCGACCCCAACAACTTCCGCTCTCTGGGAAAAAGCACGCCCTTTGCCGGGTGGCAGGTATATGGGAAATGCGTGCTGACCGTTTGCGGCGGCAAAATCGTCTATGATGACGGAACACTCCCCCGAACATTCATTTCAGGAGGAAATTAGTATGGCAAAAAGAACGGACATTCGAAAAATCATGATCATCGGCTCAGGCCCTATTGTCATCGGACAGGCTGCCGAATTTGATTATGCAGGCACCCAGGCTTGTTTGGCTTTGAAAGAAGAAGGGTATGAAGTGGTGTTGGTAAACTCCAATCCTGCCACCATCATGACGGATACCTCTGTTGCGGATAAAGTATATATGGAACCCTTGACCTTGGAATATGTGGCGCGTATCCTGCGGTACGAACGTCCCGATGCCATCATCCCCGGAATCGGCGGACAAACCGGCCTGAACCTGGCGATGCAGCTGGAGAAAAAAGGCATCTTGCGGGAATGCCAGGTGGAATTGCTCGGCACGGTCAGCGAAAGCATTGAACGGGCGGAAGACAGAGAACGATTCAAAGAATTGTGTCAGGAAATCGGGGAACCCGTCATCCCCTCCAAAATCACCTACTCGTTGAAAGAAGCACTCTTGGCGGCGGAAGAAATCGGTTATCCCGTGGTGCTGCGCCCTGCTTTCACCTTGGGCGGAACAGGCGGCGGCTTTGCCTACAATCCGGAAGAATTGACCTCCATCGGCATCAACGCCTTCAAACTTTCTCCCGTCCATCAGGTACTGGTAGAAAAAAGTGTGAGAGGCTACAAAGAAATTGAGTTTGAAGTCATGCGGGACGGCAGCGATCATGTCATCACCATTTGCGGCATGGAAAACGTGGACCCCGTTGGCGTACATACCGGAGACTCCATCGTGGTTGCCCCCATCATGACCTTAAACAATCACGATTTGTGCATGCTCCGAGACAGTGCCATCAAAATCATCCGCACCTTAAAAATAGAAGGAGGATGCAACGTACAGTTTGCCCTCCATCCCCAAACCTCTGCATATTATCTCATTGAAGTGAACCCCCGGGTGTCCCGTTCTTCCGCATTGGCATCCAAAGCAAGCGGCTATCCCATCGCCAAAGTCACCGCCAAAATCGCCGTCGGCATGCAATTGGAGGAAATAAAAATTGCCAACACCACCGCCGCCTTTGAGCCTTCTATGCAATATGTGGTGGTAAAGCTGCCCCGCTTCCCCTTTGATAAATTCACCAGCGCCACCAATGTGCTGGGCACCCAGATGAAAGCCACCGGAGAAGTCATGGCAATCGGCTCCACCTTGGAGGAATGCTTGTTGAAAGCGGTGCGATCGTTGGAAATCGGGGTCTGCCATCTTAACATGCACAAATTCGTCGCCATGTCCCAAGAGGACCTCCTTTCTTACTTGGGAGAATTCCGGGATGATACGATTTTTGCTGTAGCCCAGTTGTTCCGTCTGGGTGTATCGGTGAACACCCTCCATGAAGTGACCAAAATCACCCCCTTCTTTTTGGAAACCATCCGCAACATCGTCAAGTTTGAAAGCACCCTATCCGAAGCCCCCGGAAACCTAACCGTCCTGCGGTCGGCGAAAAAAATCGGGGTTTCCGACAAATATATCAGTATATTATGGAAAATGCAGGAAATAGATGTTTGGAATCTTCGGGTTTCCAACGGCATTTTACCTGTCTACCGTATGGTGGATACCTGCCATACCGGGGCATACATCCCCTATTTTTTCTCCAGTTATCAAGGGGAAAACAAATCCATCGTCACGACTCGGCAAAAAACCGTGGTGCTGGGAGCCGGTCCTATCCGCATCGGACAGGGGGTAGAATTTGATTACTCCACCGTCCATGCGGTACAAACCATCCGCCAGACAGGATATGAAGCCATCATCATCAACAACAACCCCGAAACCGTTTCCACCGATTACACCACGGCGGATAAACTCTATTTTGAACCATTAACCCCCGAAGATGTCATGAACATCATGCTTTTTGAAAACGCCACTGACGTAATCGCCTCTCTGGGCGGTCAAACCGCCATTAACTTAGCAGAACCCCTCCGCAACCGGGGCGTGAACATCATCGGCACCGATGTGGATGCCATTGAAAAAGCCGAAAACCGGGATGCCTTTGAAAAAGTTTTAAAGACATTGAAAATACCCCAGCCCGAAGGAAGAGCCGTTACCAACCTTGAAGACGGTGTGGCGGCAGCCCTGAAGGTCGGTTACCCTGTTCTGGTCCGCCCCAGCTTTGTACTAGGCGGCCGCGCCATGCAAATTGTCAGCAACGAAGAACAGTTGCGCCACTACCTGAAAACCGCCGTGGAAATCGATGCCGACAAACCGGTGTTGGTAGACCATTATATTCAGGGAAAAGAAGTGGAATTGGACGCCATTTGCGACGGACGGGATGTATTTGTCCCCGGCATTATGGAATTGGTGGAACGCACAGGCATTCACAGCGGCGACAGCATCAGCGTCTATCCCGCCTTCAGCATTTCCCAAAAGGTCAAAGGCATTGTTCTTGATTATGCCAAACGGTTGGGGAAAGGCTTGGGCATCGTCGGCCTGTACAACATCCAGTATATTGTGGATGAAAACGAACAGGTATTCATCATCGAAGTCAATCCCCGCTCCTCCCGAACGGTACCTTTTTTGTCCAAAGCCACGGGATACAGCCTTGCAGACATCGCCACCAACGTCATTTTAGGAAAAAGCCTGAAGGAACAAGGCATTTTTGATATCTATCCCCCCGAAAAATCCCGCTGGTACGTGAAAGCCCCCGTCTTCTCCTTTGCCAAAATCCGGGGGCTGGACGCCTATCTTTCTCCCGAAATGAAATCCACCGGAGAAGCCATCGGATATGATGATAAACTCAACCGCGCTCTCTATAAAGCCTTACAAGCCTCCAGCATGCAAGTGCAAAACTACGGCACCGTGCTGGTAACCATTACCGATAAAGACAAAGAAGAAGCCCTGCCTCTCATCCGCCGTTTTTATAATTTAGGATTCAACATCGAAGCCACGGAAGGTACGGCGAATTATTTGAAAGCCAACGGCATCCGTACCCGGATCAAACGTAAGATTTCCGACGGCAGCCACGACATCCCCGATTCCATCCGCCAGGGTCATATCGCGTATGTGATCAACACCCGGGACATCGGTTCGTTGGATCAAATGGCAGACGGGTACCAAATCCGCAAATGCGCCGTGGAAAACAACGTGACCATGTTCACCGCACTGGACACCGTGAAAGTGCTGCTGGACGTTTTGGAAGAAACCACCCTGACCATTTCCACCATCGATGCATGAGGACGTTATGAAACAAAGCATGTTCACCCTTGAAACCAACGAAAAAATCGCCAAAAACACCTACCGCATGGCATTAACGGGTGACAACGGAGACTGTACCGCCCCCGGACAATTTGTCAACATCCGCTTAAACGGTTTTTACCTCCGTCGTCCCATCTCTGTATGCGAACGCACCGAAAACGGCATTGTCCTCATTTATAAAACGGTGGGGAGCGGCACGGAATATATGGCGACCCTGGAACGGGGCACTGAATTGGATCTTCTCACCGGGCTGGGAAACGGATATACCACACAGCAAAGCGGAGAGTCCCCTCTCCTCATTGGCGGCGGCGTGGGCGTTCCTCCCTTATATGATTTGACCAAATTGCTTGTATCTGAAGGCAAATCGGTTACGGCAATCCTTGGTTTTTGTACCGGGGAAGAAGTGTTTTACGCCGATGCGTTTTCTGCCTTAGGTGCCAACGTCATCATCACCACCGAAGACGGCAGCCGGGGGATACGGGGCTATGTGACCCACGCACTTCCCCCAGCCTACAGCTATGTATACACCTGCGGACCCGAGCCCATGCTGAAAGCGGTATATGCCGCCACCACCACATCGGGGCAGTTCAGCTTTGAAGAACGGATGGCGTGCGGATTCGGCGCCTGTATGGGCTGCAGCTGCAAAACCAAATATGGGAATAAGCGCATCTGCAAAGACGGTCCTGTCCTGGAAAAGGAGGAAATTCTATGGTAAATACCCAAGTCAACCTCTGCGGGATCCCTTTGGACAATCCTGTTATTCCGGCAAGCGGCACCTTTGGATACGGCTATGAATTCGCCACCTGGTATGATATCAATTTGCTTGGCACGTTTTCCTTCAAAGGCACCACACAAGAACCTCGCTTTGGCAATCCCACACCCAGAATTGCCGAATGCAAAGCAGGCATGATCAACGCGGTGGGCCTTCAAAATCCCGGCGTACAAAACGTGATTGAAGAAGAACTGCCCAAACTCAAACCCCATTTTTCCAAACCCGTCATGGCGAATGTAAGCGGGTTTTCCATCGAGGAATACATCCATTGCTGTCAGCTTTTGGATCAGGAAGAACAAATCGGATGGTTGGAAGTGAACATCAGCTGCCCCAACGTTCATGGCGGCGGCATGAGTTTCGGCACATCCCCCCGGGCGGCTTTTGACGTAACCAAAGCCGTAAAAACCGTCACCAAAAAGCCTGTTTTTATCAAGCTAACCCCCAACGTAACCGACATCGTGTCCATCGCCAAAGCCTGTGAAGACGGGGGAGCCGACGGCATTAGCCTTATCAATACCCTATTGGGTATGCGCATTGATTTAAAAACAAAAAAACCCGTCATTGCCAATAAAATGGGCGGCTTTTCCGGCAGTGCCATTTTTCCGGTGGCGCTGCGGATGGTCTACCAAGTCTATGAATCCGTATCCATTCCTATCATTGGCATCGGGGGTGTTTCCACCGCGGAAGACGTGATTGAAATGATGCTGGCAGGCGCCACCGCCGTTCAGGTGGGCGCGGCGAATCTCATCAATCCCTATGCCTGCAAGGAAATCATTGAAACCCTGCCTCAAACTATGGATCAATACCGTATACAATCCCTGCAAGAAATAATAGGAGGTGCCCATACATGAGCCGTGATGTCATCATTGCATTGGATTTCAGCACAAAAGAAGAAGTATATAGCTTTTTGAATTTGTTTCAGGAAGAAAAACCTTTCGTCAAAATCGGTATGGAACTGTTTTATGCCGAAGGCCCCCACATTGTCCGGGATATCAAGGCCCGGGGGCACAAAATCTTTTTGGATTTGAAACTCCATGACATTCCCAACACCGTAAAAAAATCCATGCGTGTTCTGTCCCGCCTGGATGTGGATATGTGCAATCTCCATGCCGCCGGCACCATTGCCATGATGGAAGCGGCGTTGGAAGGATTAACCCATGATGACGGTACGCGCCCCTTGCTGATTGCCGTCACCCAACTAACCTCCACCGGGGAAGACCGGATGAAAGAAGAACTTTTGATTGATGCACCTTTGCATGACGTGGTGATGCACTATGCGGCCAACGCCAAAAAAGCCGGCTTGGACGGGGTTGTCTGCTCACCGCTGGAAGCAGGAAAAGTCCATGATGCCTGCGGAAAATCCTTTCTCACCGTAACCCCCGGCGTCCGCTTTGCCGAGGGAGAAAAAGGAGACCAGGTACGGGTCACCACCCCGGCAAAAGCCCGGGAAATCGGTTCCGACTACATTGTGGTAGGCCGTCCCATTACCGCAGCAAAGGATCCCGTTGCCGCGTATAGACGATGTGTAAAAGAATTTGTGGAGGAAAACTGACATGAAAAAACAGATTGCCAAAGATTTGCTTTCCATCCAAGCCGTGTTTTTCAGACCCGAAGAACCCTTTGTTTGGGCAAGCGGCATCAAAAGCCCGGTTTATTGCGACAATCGCCTGACCTTGACCAGTGTTCTTGTCCGCAACCATGTGGAAAACGGATTGGCACAAACCATAAAAGAACACTATCCCGAAGCGGACGTGCTGATGGGAACCAGCACCGCCGGCATTGCCCATGCCGCCATCACCGCCCACTTGCTGGGACTGCCCATGGGATATGTCCGTTCCGGTACCAAAGACCACGGAAGAAAGAATCAAATCGAAGGCAAACTGGAACCCGGCGAAAACGTGGTGGTGGTGGAAGATTTGATCTCCACCGGCGGCAGCGTCATTGAAGTGGTCCGGATTCTCCGGGAAGCCGGGGCAAACGTGCTGGGCATTGTGAGCATTTTCACCTATGGCATGCAAAAAGGTCGCGACCAGCTTTCTGAGGCACAGGTGAAAAACGTCAGCCTCACCGACTTTGACACCATTGCCCAAGTTGCGGCGGAAGAAGGATATATCCAAAGCAAAGACGTAGCCCGTCTCCTTGCTTTTCGGAACAATCCCTCAGACGAAAGCTGGATAGAAGGTGTAAAATGAGAAACTTGATTGATATCATGCACTTGTCGCCGGAAGAGATCGACGCCCTCATTGCCAAAGCAGAAGATATCATCGAACATCCGAAAAAGTATCAAGAAGCCTGTAAGCACAAAATACTGGCGACGTTGTTTTTTGAGCCCTCCACCCGCACCCGATTGAGTTTTGAAGCAGCCATGTACGGACTGGGTGGAAATGTAATTGGTTTTGCCGAAGCCCAAAGCAGTTCCACCGCCAAAGGGGAAAGCATTTCGGATACGGTGAAAACCATCAGCTGTTATGCCGATATCATCGCCATGCGGCATCCCAAAGAAGGGGCGCCTTTGGTGGCGGCAAAACGAGCAGGCGTACCGATTATCAACGCGGGGGACGGAGGACATAACCATCCTACCCAAACTCTTGCGGACCTTTTGACCATCAAGCGAGAAAAAGGCAGCTTTCAAAACCTCCGGGTGGGCATGTGCGGAGATTTGAAGTTCGGGCGTACCGTACACTCCCTCATTTCGGCGATGTCCCGGTATGAAGGGGTGGAATTTGATCTCATTTCCCCTGATGAATTAAAAATACCGGAATATGTAAAAAACAATGTGCTTTTACCCCAACAAATTCCGTTTACCGAATCGCGAACTCTTCACGCTGTCTTGCCCCGACTAGACATTCTGTATATGACCCGGGTACAGCGGGAGCGTTTTTTCAACGAGGCCGATTACATCCGGTTAAAAGATACCTACATCCTGACCCCGGAAAAGTTACAGAGTGCCAAGGACGATTTGTGCATCATGCATCCCCTGCCCCGAGTCAATGAAATTGCCGTCTCGGTGGACGACGATCCCAGAGCCTGTTACTTCAAGCAAGTGTTGAACGGAAAATATATGCGCATGGCATTGATTCTCATGCTGTTGGAGGTAGAAATATGATCATCGGTCAAATCAAAGACGGTATCGTGCTTGACCACATTTCGGCAGGAAAAAGCATGGAAATCTATCATGTTTTAGGGCTGGATGAACGGGCATGCACCGTAGCCATGATCAAGAATGCCGACAGCGTGAAAATGGGTAAAAAGGATATCATCAAAATCGGAGAAGTCATTGCGTTGGATTTTGATGTTCTCGGTTACATCGATCCCGGCATCACGGTCAACATCATCCGGGACGGGAAACTCTATAAACAGGAACGACTGGCTCTGCCTGAAAAAGTGGTGGATGTGATTCGTTGCAAAAACCCCCGTTGCATCGCCTCGACCGAACAGGAACTGGTTCATGAATTCAAATTGTGCGACCGGGAAAAGAAAATCTATCGCTGCATCTATTGTGAAACCAGAGCGGGCGACGGTCCGGGGAAGTAAGTAAAAGCGAACCATGGACGGCCTTTTGGATCTATACGAATTGCTCCACGCTTTTGTATTCAGCTGTGTCGTTATCGTTGTGGTTTTGCGGCTCACAGTCCCTCCCTCCAAAGAAATCCAGGATGAATTTGAAACTGCAAAATTCATGTAAATATAAGACCGCCTTATGTATGCCGAGCGGCAATAATATCCTACTTTTATGGAGGTTACATTCATGAAAGCCATTGTATACGAATCCAACACCGGTTTCACCAAACAATATGCCGAAATGCTCTCTGCCAAAACCGGGCTTCCTCTCTATGCCCGGACAGATGCCAACAACCAATTAGCACCCAAAACAGATATTTTGTATTTGGGCTGGCTGTCCGCGGGTGCCGTGCATGGCTATACCAAAGCGGCCAAGCGATTTCACATTTGCGGCATCATCGGCGTTGGGCTGCAGGACCCCACCGAAGATTCTGTCAAAGAACTTCGGGCACGAAATCACATTGACCAAATTCCGGTGTTTTATCTGCAGGGAGGCTTGGACTGCGGGAAACTAAATTTCCTCCAACGCCGGCTGATGAACATGATGCGTAAGATTGTTACAAAATCCCTTGCCTCCAAACCGGAATTGACCCGGCAGGAATTACAACACCTTCAGATTTTGGAACACGGCGGCAGTTACGTCAAGGTAGAAAATCTGAATCCCGTCCTTCGTTGGATGGAAACTTCCTCCTGATACCATGCTTTGAAAGATTTTCATGCTATCCCTGTTTTCTTCCTATAACAGAGAAACACAAGTGAAAAAGAACCTGCATCCGAGGGGATGCAGGTTCTTTTTTATACGTTGCCTATTGAAAATACTTGACGGCGGAAGCAAACATGCCCAAATCGTAATTCCCCGGTACGTTGCGATAGAGATTCGTGTCCCACCGTTCCGCATGTCCCATTTTGCCAAAAATCCTTCCGTCGGGAGAGGTGATTCCCTCCACCGCACATACAGCATTGTTGGGGTTGAAGGCAATATCACTTGTGGGCGTACCCGCCAAATCCACATATTGGGTGGCAATCTGCCCATTGGCAGCCAGTTTTTCCACCCACTGCCGGCTGGCATAAAAACGTCCTTCCCCGTGGGAAATCGGTGCGGCATACACCTCACCCGGCTGGGTATGCATCAGCCAGGGAGACAGATTGGATGCAATGCGGGTGTATACAATGCGGGACTGATGGCGTCCGATGGTGTTATAGGTCAAGGTGGGCGTGTTTTCATCTGGCTCCGTGATCTCGCCAAAGGGAACCAAACCCAGCTTAATTAAAGCCTGGAATCCGTTGCAAATCCCCGCCATTAAACCGTCCCGGTTTTTCAACAGGCGATTGACTTCCTCGGCGACTTGGGGTGCCCGGAAAAACGCCGTGATAAATTTTCCCGAACCATCCGGCTCATCCCCGCCGGAAAATCCGCCGGGAATCACAATCATTTGGCTTTGTGATATTTTTTTTGCAACGGTATTCACCGACTGGGCAACATGCCGGGAAGTCAGGTTTTTTATGACAAAAATTTCACAGTCCGCCCCGGCTCTTTCCATGGCACTTGCGGTGTCATACTCGCAGTTGGTACCCGGAAAAACGGGAATGAGCACCTTGGGACGGGCAAAGGTCAAGGAGGGACGGGGATGGGTATTTTGCACATGAGCATATACGGGAATAGAGGGCTGTGATTGAACACTGTTACAAGGGAAAACACTTTCGAGCTTGCCTTCATAGGCTTTTTTGATGCCATCCAAATAAATTTTCTGCTGACGATAGATAAATACGGGGGCTTGATCGGTCATTCCCAGCAAAACGCCCTCCAATGCTTCGCCGTTGGTTTCCACAATAAAAGAACCGTACGCATAGGAAAATAAATCCTCCCGCGTCACATCCTCCTGCAAAGCAACGCCAAGACCATTGCCCAAAGACATTTTGAGAAGCCCTTCCGCCACACCGCCATATCCAACTGACCAAACCGCTTTGGCGATGCCCTTGTCAATGGCATCGGAAATGACGGCATACACCTTTTCCAACGATTCGATGTGAGGAAGCCCGTCTTCTTGATAGGTAGGTTTGACCCAATAAACCGGGTGGGAAGCTTCTTTGAATTCTCCGGAAATGACCTTGCTTGCTTTGCCCACGGAAACGGCAAAGGAAACCAAGGTGGGGGGTACATCCAAATCCTCAAAAGAACCGGACATGGAATCTTTACCGCCGATAGCTCCAATGGAAAGATCCTTTTGGGCGATGAATCCCCCCAATAAAGCGGCGAGGGGCTTGCCCCAACGCTTACCGTCCCGCAGGGGTTTTTCAAAATATTCCTGGAAGGTCAAATACAGTTCGTTTCGATTGCCCCCCTGGGCAATTATTTTGGAAACTGACTCCACCACCGCCAAATAGGCGCCGTGGTAAGGGGATTTTTCCGCAATAAAGGGATTATACCCATAGGCCATGAAGGAACAGGTATCAGTCTGCCCTTTTTCGAGGGATATTTTATGCACCATACTTTGGGTTGGGGTCAGTTGATATTTTCCGCCAAAGGGCATCAGCACCGTGCCTGCACCGATGGTGGAATCAAACCGCTCTGCCAATCCCCGCTTGGAACAAACATTCAAATCCGTTGCCAGCTCCATCATACCTTCCGCAAAGGTACTTGGTATGGCTTTTGCAAAGGAAAGAGGTTTTTCCGGGGTGATGGTGATGTGTTTTTCCGCCCCGTTGGAGTTTAAAAACGCACGGGAAATGTCCACAATTTTCTTCCCGTTCCAATGCATAACCAAACGAGGTGTTTTTGTCACGGTGGCCACAGGGGTGGCTTCCAGATTTTCTTCATTTGCCAAGGCTATGAAAGCATCTTGGTTGGTTGCCGCCACCAAAACGGCCATTCGTTCCTGGGATTCGCTGATGGCAAGTTCCGTGCCGTCCAATCCTTCGTACTTCTTGGGAACTGCATTCAAATCAATTTCCACGCCGTCTGCCAATTCCCCTATGGCAACCGAAACGCCGCCGGCGCCAAAGTCATTGCACCGTTTGATCATGCGGGATGCCGCAGGATTGCGGAAAAGCCGCTGCAATTTTCTTTCTTCGGGAGCATTTCCTTTTTGCACTTCAGCCCCGCAGGTTTCAAGAGAGGATGCCGTATGGGATTTGGAAGATCCCGTAGCGCCGCCGCAGCCGTCTCTGCCGGTTCTGCCGCCCACCAAAATGATCACATCCCCTGCCGCGGGTGTCTGACGGCAGACGTTTTTTTGGGGAACAGCCCCGATCACCGCACCGATTTCCATCCGTTTGGCAGCATAACCGGGATGATATATTTCATCCACCTGCCCCGTGGCCAAGCCAATCTGGTTGCCGTATGAGGAATATCCCGCTGCCGCCGTGGTAACAATTTTCTTCTGAGGGAGCTTGCCGGGCAGGGTGTTTTCAATGGGGGTCAAGGGATCCGCCGCCCCCGTGACCCGCATGGCACCATACACATACGCCCGTCCCGACAAGGGATCGCGGATTGCGCCGCCGATACACGTGGCGGCACCGCCGAACGGTTCTATTTCAGTGGGGTGGTTGTGGGTTTCATTTTTGAACAGCAATAGCCAGTCTTCTTCCTGCCCGTTCACCGTGACTTTCATTTTTACGGTGCAGGCGTTGATCTCTTCCGACTCGTCCAACTTGTCCAGTTTTCCTTGTTGTTTGAGATATTTCCCCGCCAGGGTGGCAATATCCATGAAGTTGATGGGCTTGGTTCTGCCCAACGCTTTGCGGGTTTCCAAATAGGTTTCAAAGGCTTTTTCTAACACGTCGTCTTCAAAGATCACCGTATCAATGGTAGTTGAAAAAGTGGTGTGTCTGCAGTGATCCGACCAATAGGTGTCGATCATGCGAATCTCGGTCATCGTGGGATTTCGTCCCTCTTGTTGAAAATAGGTTTGACAAAAGGCCAAATCTTCTACATCCATGGCCAATTCGTATGTAGACAAAAACCTCTTGAGCCCGCAGGGATCCAGATCCAAAAACCCCTTTAAAATAGGAACGCTTGTAGGAACTTCCGCTTGCATTTGGAGTATTTTCGATAAATCCAACGAGGCTTCTCGGCTTTCCACAGGGTTGATGACGTAGGCCTTGATTTTTTCCAACTGCTCTTGCATCAAATCACCTGACAGCAAATATACTTTTGCTGAACGAACCAAAGGACGGTCCCCCATGGAAAGAAGCTGGATACATTGGGAGGCAGAATCGGCTCTCTGGTCAAACTGACCGGGCAAATATTCCACCGCAAACATCGCTTTCCCGGCAGGCAAGTCCGTATATACGTAATCCAACTGGGGTTCGGAAAAAACCGTACCAATGGCACGGGCAAACAACTCCTCGGAAATGTTTTCCACATCGTAGCGGTTGAGTATACGCAGGCTTTCCAGACTTTCCAAGCCGGGAATCGCCCGCAAATCATGCAGCAGCCCTTGGATCTCATGCGCCGGACCGCTTTTTTTCTCCACATAAATCCGATAAACCATGTTTACTCCTTGTTCAATGCTTTTTGTCCGATATCTTTACGATAGAATCCGTTTTTAAACGAAATCAAATCCATTTTTTTATACGCGTCATCCCTGGCTTTTTGCAAGGTATCCGCCACGGCGGTAACGCCCAGCACCCGGCCGCCGGAAGACAATAGCCGCCCATTTTCCCTTTTCGCACCCGCCACATACACCGAAGAAGCCATATTTTCCGGAATGGTCAGCTCCCATCCCGTTTCATAGTGTCCGGGATAGCCGATGGATGCCAGAATAACACAGCAAGCATGCTGGTTTGAGAATTTCACCGGGGTATCCTTCAATGTCCCCTTGGCAACGGCCTGCATGACGGTGAACAAATCGCTTTCCATCAACGGCAGCACCACCTGGGTTTCTGGATCACCGAACCGGCAGTTGTATTCAATGACTTTCGGTCCGTCGGGTGTCAGCATCAGCCCAAAATACAAACAGCCTTTGAATGGCCTGCCCTCTTCTTTCATGGCGCGGATGGTGGGAAGGAAAATGGTTTCCATACACACCGCTTCCACCTCTTGGGTATAATAGGGGTTGGGCGCAATGGCACCCATACCCCCGGTATTCAACCCTTGATCGTTATCCAATGCCCGTTTATGATCCATGGAAGACACCATGGGGATCAAAGTTTCCCCATCGGAGAAAGCCAGCACCGACACCTCCGGTCCGGTCAAGAATTCTTCAAAGACAATGCGACTGCCGCTGTTTCCGAAAATTTTATCTTCCATCATGGCTTTGACCGCTACTTTGGCTTCATCCCGGGTTTGGGCGATGACAACCCCTTTTCCCAACGCCAGTCCGTCCGCCTTGATGACCACAGGGAGAGGGACGTTTTCCACATACGCCAAAGCGGAGGGCAAATCTTCATACACCTCATAGGCAGCAGTGGGAATCCCGTATTTTTTCATAAGATTTTTGGCAAACACCTTGCTGCTTTCGATTTGGGCAGCCTTTTGGGTGGGACCAAAACACAGAATCCCCTTTTCTTCCAGACGGTCCACACACCCCAACGCCAAGGGATCGTCGGGAGCAATAACAGCAAAATCAATGGCGTGGGATAGGGCAAAGGATACAATACCGTCAATATCTTTGGCACCGATGGGAACACAAATGGCATCCCCTGCCATACCACCATTTCCGGGCAGGGCATACAGGGTGACAATGTCTTTATTTTCCTTGCATTTTTTGATGATGGCGTGTTCTCTTCCGCCGCTTCCCACAACCAATATGTTCATTCTTTCTCCTCAATGATGGAACAAGCGAAGACCGGTAAACGCCATCGCCATCCCGTATTGATTGCATGTCTCAATGACATGATCATCTCTCACCGATCCGCCGGGCTGGGCGACATAGCGCACGCCGCTTTTTTTCGCCCGCTCCACATTGTCCCCAAAAGGGAAAAAGGCATCGCTGCCCAAAGACACGCCTTGGATGGTGGAAAGATATGCTTTTTGTTCTTCTTTGGGAAACGATGCGGGTTTTTCAGTAAAAAAGGTTTCCCAGCACGACAAGAGTTCGTCACAGTCTTCCGATAAATAAGCATCCACCGCATTGTCCCGTTCCGGTCTGCCCACGGTGGGTAAAAAAGGAAGGTTTATTACCTTTTCATGCTGTCTTACATGCCACAAATCCGCTTTGCTACCGGCCAAACGGGTGCAATGGATTCGGGACTGCTGCCCCGCACCCACCCCGATGGCCTGCCCGTCTTTGGCAAAGCATACCGAATTGGATTGGGTATATTTCAATGTAATCAAGGCAACGGTCAAATCCCGCACGGCATGTTCGGGCAAGTGTTTGTTTGCCGTGACCACGTTTGTAAACAAAACCGGGGTAATGAGGCTGTTGTTTCTCGCCTGTTCAAAAGTAATACCGAACACCTGCTTGATTTCGCGGGTTTCAGGTATATAACTCGGATCGATTTTTACAATGTTGTAATTTCCTTTTCGTTTGGTTTTTAATATATCCAGGGCTTCGGGAGTATATCCGGGGGCAATGATGCCGTCGGATACTTCCCGTTTGATCACCATGGCGGTGGTTACATCACAGACATGGCTCAGGGCAATCCAGTCCCCGAAAGACGACATACGGTCACATCCTCTGGCTCTGGCGTAAGCACAGGCAAGGGGGGACTCGTTGAGACCGGGAATGTCCTCCACAAAACAGGCTTTTTTCAGTTCTTCGCTCAAAGGCAAGCCAACCGCAGCCGACGTGGGACTGACATGTTTAAAAGACGTTGCCGCCGGCATATGCAAAGCCTCTGATAGTTCTTTCACCAGCTGATAGCTGTTGAAAGCATCCAAAAAATTGATATATCCCGGTTTTCCCGACAAAATTTCAATGGGCAATTCACCGTTGTCCCTATAGATTTTAGCCGGTATTTGATTGGGATTACAACCGTATTTCAAAGTCAATTCTTTCATATCTTCCTCATACATTTCGATTGAACAAAAAGTTTTGCATCGTGTGATCCGCCGAATTCACCGCCCGTACATACAAAGAGATTATATTGTCCGGGTTCAAAGCGTTCCAGATGTTTTGGGCAAAGGATGCCACATCCGAAGGAATTCCCACACAAACCGGTTCCCCCCGAAACGTCGGAAGGGGATTGCCGTCTGTGACATAGGTGTGGATAAAATGCCCTCTTCCCGGCAAAGCGGCATAGGAAAAATTGAATCTGTCGCAGGATATCCCGTTTTCATCGGCGCATTTGAGTATGTTCATTTGATAGGAAAAATCATTCTTTTCAAACGTGACCATCCCGCTGATGCGGGGGGTATAGTTGGGGGCATCGGGTTCAAAAGTCCGGGTTGAGAGCGCTTCTGCAAACTTCTTTCCCTGCACCAACCCCTCATACACCGTATCGGTTTGATCCCCATTGGTAACGATGATATGGTTTTTATACACACGCAACGGGGAATATACAATCAAAGAGGAATCCTCCACTTTACCGGGATCAAAGGGATGAATGATCAGGTCTTTCCCTTCTTCCCGAAAAACACGGTTGCGGCTGTTGTTGCTCCGCCCCATGATGAAATACACCACAACCGCCTGCTTGCCATCGGTTGTTTTTCCCATGACAATGCCTCTGCCGGGATAGGGGTTGTTTTGTAATACGGTCAAAAGATTATCCATTTCTTTTCTCCTTTGCGATTCTGCGGGATACCATGTCCACGGCTTTGGGAAGAATCTTCCACTCCGCCTGTTCCATCACCCGTTTTTGCAGGCTTTCGGGCGTATCCTGTTTGTTTACTTTCACCACACGCTGTAATATGATTTTCCCCCCGTCGGCGATCTCGTTGACATAGTGAACGGTGGCGCCCGTCACCTTCACCCCGCGGCTCAAAGCCGCTTGGTGCACTTTTATGCCGTAATATCCCTCTCCGCAAAAAGCGGGAATCAGGGAAGGGTGGATATTGATAATACGCTTGGGGTAGCGGGACGTAAACTCCAGGCTCAAAATCCGCAAAAAACCCGCCAACACAATCAAATCAATATGGTTTTCCTCTAAACTCTCTCTGAGTTTTTGTTCAAATTGCGCTTTTGTTATATATTCTTCCTTCGAAATTACACACGTGGGAATCCCCGCTTCCTGTGCCCGCACTAACGCATAGGCCCCGGGCTTGTCGGATACCACCAACACGATCTCACCACAGGGAATTTTACCGTCCCGCTTTGCTTGCATCAGGGCGTGAAGGTTGGTGCCTCCCCCCGAAACCAACACCGCAATCCGCGCCTTCAGCATAGGATCACGCCTTGGTCGCTTTTCACCGCTTCCCCCATGATATACCCTTCTCCCAACAACGATAAAGCCCGGTCGGCATCCTGTTTGTCCACCACAAGGCTCATGCCCACACCCATGTTGAAAGTATTATACATATCCCGTTTATCCACCTTGCCGATTTTCTGTATCCAATCAAAAACAGGCAGCGTTTTCAAGGATTTTTCCTCGATCTTGGCGGAAAAACCTTCGGGCAAAGCACGGGGAATGTTTTCATACAATCCGCCGCCGGTGATGTGGGAAACGGCTTTCACGCTCACCTGTTGGGAGAGAGCGAGAAGCATTTTCACATAAATGCGGGTGGGGGTCAAGAGGGTTTCCCCCAAACTCTTGCCGCACGCGGGAAAGGAAGCAAACAAGTCCGCTTTTGTATCTGCTATTATTTTTCGCACCAACGAAAATCCATTGGAGTGGACTCCGGAGGAGGGAAGCGCAATGATCACATCCCCTTCTTGGATGGCAGAGGAGTCAAATATGTTCTCTTTATCCACGATACCCACCGAAAATCCCGCCAGATCGAATTCGTCTTCGGGATAAAACCCGGGCATTTCCGCCGTTTCGCCTCCAATTAAGGCGCAGCCCGCCTGCACGCAGCCTTCCGCCACGCCGGCAACCACCGAGGCAACCCGTTCAGGGACATTCTTGCCCACGGCAATATAATCCAAGAAAAACAGGGGTTTTGCTCCGCAGCAAACAATGTCGTTGACACACATGGCAACGCAATCTATCCCCACGGTATCGTATATACCCATTTGAAAAGCCAGTTTCAGTTTGGTGCCAACCCCATCGGTTCCGCTGACAAGGACCGGATTTTTCATCCCGGTCAAATCCGGACAAAACAACCCGCCAAAGCCCCCGATATCCGACACCACGCCCGGAATCATGGTTCTGGCGATATGGCTTTTCATTTGTCTGACCGCTTCATATCCTGCCGTGATATCAACACCCGCGGCTTTATAGCTTTCGCTGAAACTTTTCATGGCTCTTACTCTCTTTCTTCTATTTTTGATTCGAACTTGTGTTTTGCTGTGATTTTGGGCTCTTCCGTGGGATACTGCCCGTCAAAGCAAGCGGTACAAAAGGAAATATCGGGGTTGGTGATGGCAATTTTCTTCACGCTGTCCAATCCCAAATATCCCAGCGAATCCACGCCAATGATCTTTTGGATTTCCTCGATGGAATGCTTACAGGCAATGAGGGCGTCTTTCGATTCGATGTCGGTGCCGTAGTAACAAGGGTTGAGGAAGGGCGGGGAGGAAATGCGCATATGCACCTCGGTAGCCCCGATTTCCCGCAGCAATTTCACAATCCGGGCAGAGGTGGTACCCCGAATGATGGAGTCGTCAATCAACACCACCCGTTTTCCCTTCACGTTGGCGGAAACGGGATTGAGTTTGATCCGCACCTTATCTTCCCGCACATTCTGTCCGGGGAGAATGAAAGTTCTGCCGATGTATTTGTTCTTAATAAAGCCAAGACCATAGGGGATTCCCGACTGGCGGGCAAATCCCAAGGCGGCATCCAAACCGGAATCCGGCACGCCCACCACCACATCTGCCTGCACGGGATGTTCCAGCGCCAAAAAAGCGCCTGCTCGTAACCGCGCCTCGTGAACCGAAGCACCATCGATCACCGAATCGGGGCGGGCAAAATAAATGTATTCGAACACACAGGCGGAACAAGACTGTTTGCCGCCGTGTTCCAGGTTGGATCGCGGTCCTTTTTCATCCACGATAAAAATTTCACCCGGCTGCAAATCCCGTTCAAAGGCAGCGCCCACCGCATCCAGCGCGCAGGATTCCGATGCCACCACCAAGCTGCCGTCTTCGGTTTTTCCGCAGCAAAGCGGACGAAATCCTTTGGGGTCACGGACGGCAATCATTTTGCCGGGGGTTAATATGACCAGTGAATAAGCACCCACCAGACGATCCATAGCACGGCTGATGGCTTCTTCAATGGTCGTGGTTTTCAGCCTTTCCTTGGTGATAATGTAGGAAATAATTTCGCAATCGCCGGTGGTGTGAAAAATCTTGCCTTCCAGCTCCAATTCTTCTCTCAACTCATAGTAATTGACCAGACTGCCGTTGTTGGCCAAAGCCATTCTTCCTTTGACATGGTTCACCACAATGGGCTGGGCATTGGTTCTCCCCGCTGCCCCGGCGGTTCCGTAGCGTACATGTCCGATGGCCATGTTGCCTTCGCCCAAATTCTCCATCACCGCAGAGGTAAACACATCGTTTACAATGCCCGCGTCTACAAAGGAGCGAAATTTTCCTTCGTCGTTGACCACGATACCGCAGCTTTCCTGCCCCCGATGCTGCAACGCATACAATCCGTAATAGGCCTGGCGCGCCACGCCATTCTTGTTTGGACTCCAAATCCCAAACACGCCGCATTCCTCTCTCAGTGAGCTCATATTTTTTTACTCTCCCAACAAACGTTTCAGTATTTCATGATAGGCATCTTCCACGCCCCCCAGATCCCGTCTGAATCTATCTTTATCCAGTTTTTCATGGCTGACGGAATCCCAAAACCGGCAGGTATCTGGAGAAATTTCATCTGCAAGAACAATTGTCCCATCGGAGGTTTTTCCGAATTCCAGTTTGAAATCAATCAGCTCAATGTTGGATTTCTTCAAATAGGCGGACAAAATGCCATTGATTTTCAACGCATACGATGAAATCAGCTTCAATTCTTCTTCGGTGGCATATTCCATGGCCAAAATGTGGTATTCGTTGACCATGGGGTCTCCCAGATCATCATTTTTATAGCAAAATTCCAACACCGTTCTCTTCATTTTCACGCCTTCTTCCAATCCCAAACGCTTGGCAAGAGAACCGGCGGCGATATTTCTCACGATCACTTCCAGCGGAACGATGACAACTTTCTTCACCAACGTTTCCCTATCGTTTAGTTCTTCCACAAAATGGGTGGGAATACCGTTTTGTTCCATCAGCCTCATCAAATGGTTGGTTACGCGGTTGTTGATGGCGCCTTTTCCCGAAATGGTGCCTTTTTTCAGTCCGTTGAAAGCAGTGGCGTCATCTTTATAAGAAACGATGCAAAGGTCAGGATTTTCGGTAGCAAATACTTTTTTAGCTTTTCCTTCGTACAATTGAATGGTCTTATTCATGATAATTCTCCTGATTGGTTGTATTTTTTGCTGATAGCTTTATCGGCCGCAAGGGCTTTTTCTTCGCCGGCTTTTCGGGCTTCCCATAACTTTTGAGCAATTTCTTCATCTTCCACCGAGAGAATTTCCAGAGAAAGCAAAGCGGCATTGACAGCCCCGTCGATGGCTACCGTAGCCACCGGGATCCCGCCGGGCATCTGTACCGTGGACAGGAGCGCATCTATGCCGTCAAGACAGTCGGAACGAATGGGGATACCGATGACAGGCAGGGTGGTGTTTGCAGCGAGGGCTCCTGCCAGATGGGCGGCTTTCCCCGCCGCCGCTATGATGACCCCAAATCCGTTCTTACGGGCATTTTGGGCAAACACTTTTGCATGCTCCGGGGTCCGATGGGCAGAGAACACATGGGTTTCAAACTGAATGTTGAACGCCCGCAGCGTGTCAATGGCCTTTTCTACCACCGGAAGATCGCTGTCACTTCCCATAATAATGGCAACTTTTTTTCTCATACAACTTCCTCCAAACCATGAAAAAATAAAAAAGGACAGTCCTCAACCATCACAGGACTGCCCAGGCGGTCGGCATTGATACATTTTTTGCTCCCTGTGGTACACCCACTTCCGCCAGTCACAAAAAACAATTTCCGATTTTATTCTATCATGCACGTGTTTGTATGTCAATACATTTATGGAGCTTTTTTAAGAAGAGCTTCTTGCAATAAAAATGGAGGCTTGCTATAATGAATTATATACTTCACAAAGGATTAAGGTGCTGTTCATGAATACATTTGAGTCGCTCCTGCTTTTTTTGGAAGGCACGATGGAACGTCCCACGGCATTTGGCTGGTTTCATCTGCTGTTTTGGGGTATCACGATTCTCTGTACCGTTCTTCTTTGTGTTTATGCAAAAAACATGTCCCTTTCAGGGGAACGTTCTCTGCTTTTCTGTTATGCTCTCCTTTGCCTGGTGATGGAAACCTACAAACAATTGGTTTTCTCCTTTGAATATGACGGCACGGCGGTTGCCTGGCATTACCAATGGTACGCTTTTCCCTTTCAGTTTTGTTCCACTCCCATGTACGTTGCTCTTTTGGCAGCCTTTTGGCGCGAGGGAAACCTGCGGAATGCGTTCAAGACTTACCTGGCGACCTTTGGTGCCTTTGCCGGCATTTTGGTCATGTTCAATCCGGATAGCTGTTTTGTGGAAGAAATCGGAATTAACCTGCAAACCATGATCCACCACACCGGACAAATTATTTTAGGTCTATACCTATTGATTACCCACAAAACCAAAGGGGTTTATCGTTCCATCTTGGGTGCCATGGGCGTATTTTTGGCATGCGTGGCGATTGCCGAAGTTATGAATGTACTGTTCCCTTTGTCCGGTATCGACCAAACATTTAATATGTTTTTTATCAGTCCCTATTTTCAATCCCCTTTGCCGGTCTATTCTTCTTTGTATCCCGGCATTCCCTTTGCTCTGTATCTTTTTCTTTACATTCTCCCGTTCTGCGCAGCCGCCTGGATGCTATACGTCCTTCGATATCCCCACTTGCTGTCATGCAAACGGACAATCATACAAAAGAACAACGACATCGTATGAACATCCTGTTTGAAGATAAACACCTGTTGGTTTTGGTAAAGCCCGTCGGCGTTTCAGCCGGACCCATCCGGCGATCCCTCAATGGTCGAAAGGATACAAGACCGCGGGCGAAACCCGCAGGCGTTTGTGGGCATGGTTCACCGCTTGGACCGGAGGGTGGGCGGCTTGATGGTCTATGCCAAAACCCCCGTGGCGGCTTCCCGCCTTTCTCAACAGATTGCCAATCAAGGCATGATCAAAGAATATATCGCCCTTGTCCACGGACAGCCGCCGGAAAGAGGAGACTGGCAGCCACGATCATTTTCCTGCCATTGGACTTTGGTCATATCGTCTTGCCTTTCCTCACCCCATACACAACACACCGCTGGATTTCTCGCAGTACCCTCCTGCAACTTCCCCATTCCATCTCTTGCCTTGTAACCATACATGATCTGCAAACAGGGACACTTCAAAAGAAGCGTCCCTGTTTTTATTTTAGCAATCCTTCTGTTTTACGGTTACCCGTATATTTGTAGATTGCCTGCGACAGTAATCCTCTGCCGGAGAGATATCCGCCGAATGTTCGATCCACCTCTCACCTCGTTAACCGTTTTTACGGTCTGGCGCTTTCGTATACATTACTCGCATCCCAATTGTTTGCACAGAACCTCGGCGATTTTATTGGCCTCTGCTTCAATCATCTGTAAATCGCTGCCTTCCGCCATGACACGAATCAAAGGTTCGGTACCAGACGGACGGACGACCACGCGGCCTTCGTCGCCCAGAACCTTTTTAGATTCCTCAATGGCTTCTTTTACCCGTTTGTCGGTATAGAATTTCAGCTTGTTTTCCGCCGTGGTTTTCAAATTGATCATCAGTTGGGGATAAGGGGTCATGATATGGGTCAAATCAGAGAGTTTGGATTCCCTTCTTTTGAGAATGCTCAACAGTTGGATAGCGGTCAATTGTCCGTCTCCAGTGGTTGCAAAATCTTTGAAAATGACGTGTCCGGATTGCTCTCCTCCAAAGGAATATTCCTCCAGCTGCATTTCTTCCAGTACATACCGGTCCCCTACTTTGGTTGCCACAAAATTCAGTCCCGTATCTTTGCAGAATTTTATAAAACCCAGATTGGTCAAAATAGTGCCGACCACCGTATCTTTGGCAAGTTTTCCTCTGGAATGTAAATCCGATGCGCAAATGGCCATGATCCGGTCGCCATCCACCAGATTCCCCTCGTTGTCCACACACAAGCAACGGTCTGCATCGCCGTCAAAAGCAACCCCTGCATCCAATCCGTTTTCAACCACATATTGCTGCAATGGCTGCATGTAGGTGGATCCGCAGTTGTCATTGATGTTGACGCCGTTGGGTTTGTCAAAGAGGATATGACAATCCGCATGTAGCTCGGAAAACAATTTTTTCGCCGTCTCGCTGGCCGCCCCGTTGGCACAATCCACCGCAATCTTCAACCCGCTCAAGGAAAAGGCAACCGTACTTTTCAAATGATCCACATAATCCTTCACCGCCTGGGAGGGATACATGATTTTACCCACCCCGTCGCCGGAAGCAACCGCCGGGATCAGCACATGATCTAATACAATGGCTTCGATTTGTTCCTCCAGCGCATCGGGCAACTTATAACCATCCCCGCTGAATATTTTAATGCCGTTATATTCCGCCGGGTTATGGGAAGCCGAAATCATAATACCCGCGTCTGCTTTGTATTTCCCTACTAAGTAGGCGACGGCGGGAGTGGGTATCACACCCAGCGCATATACATCCGCTCCCACCGAACATAAACCTGCCATCAACGCGGCAGCCAGCATGTCCGAAGAAGCTCTGGTGTCGGTGCCCACCACAAAGACAGGCCTTCTTCTGCTGCCGTCGGTGAGTACGCTTGCCGTCGCCCGTCCGATATGCAAAGCCAGTTCACAGGTCAACTCTTTGTTGGCAATGCCCCGAACGCCGTCGGTTCCGAATAATCTGCCCATAAATTCTTTTTCTCCTTATTCATACTTGATTACAATGGTTTGCTCATTTTTATAGATCGTGTTTGCGGGAATCACCCCGCGAACGCAAGATGCGGGATAAATCCAGGTGTTTTTCCCAATGATCGTTCCCGGATTCAGTACGCTGTTACAGCCAACCTCCACCCAATCCCCCAGCATGGCGCCGCATTTTTTACGGCCGGTTTCCATTTTGATTCCATTGCCTTTGATCACCACGGGTGTTTTGTCGCTTTTCACATTGCTGGTAACAGAACCGGCGCCCATATGAGCGCCAAACCCCAGAATCGAATCTCCGATATAGTTGAAATGGGGTACCTGTACCTTGTCAAACAAAATAGCATTTTTCAATTCAGTGGAATTCCCCACCACCGCCTGCTTGCCGACCATGGCATGGCCCCGGATATACGCACAGTGGCGAATTTCCGCCCCTTCGTCAATGATGCAGGGACCTGTGATGCCGGCGGAAGGCGCAACAGAGGCCGAACGGGCAATCCATACATCGTCTCCCTGCTTATAAAACACCTCGGGAGGTAACGTCTCGCCCAAGGTTTTGATATACGAACCGATGTCGGACAACACCTCCCAGGGATATTCTTTTCCCGCCAACAAGGGGGCTGCCAGGGTATGCTCCAGACTATATAGCGCCAAAATACGTAACGACTCTATCTTCATTCCCTCCTTTCGGAATTTGTTTTCGCTTTTCTGTTAACTTTTTTTGGCAGAACCGTAAAGTATGTGTCTATAAAATAACACAACTTCCTGAAAATGGCAAGTTTTTTCTTGAAACAAAACGCATAATATGGTATGCTGAAAGAAAACAGGAGGTGACTTCATGCTGAAAATACAAGGGTTAACAAAAACATACGGCAACAAAAAGGCCGTTGACAACTTGTCGCTGCATATTTGTCCCGGTGATATTTATGGGTTTATCGGGCACAACGGTGCCGGAAAAACCACCACCATCAAAGCGTGCTGCGGCATTTTGAACTTTGATGCCGGGGAAATTTTTGTCAATGGAATCTCCATCAAAGCCAATCCCCTGGAATGTAAAAAACGGTTGGCATATATTCCGGATAACCCTGATATATATGAATTTCTCTCGGGTATTCAGTATTTGAATTTTATTGCGGATGTATACGGCGTGGGGCAAAAAGAAAGACAGGAAAAAATCAAACACTACGGGGATATATTTGCCTTGACCCCGGATCTTGCCCAGCCTGTCAGCGCCTATTCGCACGGTATGAAGCAGAAGCTGGCGATCATTTCCGCCCTCCTGCATTCCCCCAAATTGATGATGCTGGATGAGCCTTTTGTGGGGCTTGACCCCGTTGCCGCCCATACCGTAAAAGAAATCATCAAAGAAGTCTGTAAAAACGGCGGCGCCATCTTTTTCTCGACCCACGTGTTGGAAGTGGCAGAAAAGCTGTGCAACAAAATTGCCATCATCAAAGATGGGCGTCTGGTTGTGTCGGGCGAAACTGCAACGGTACGGGGGGATTCTTCTCTGGAAACCCTCTTTTTAGAATTGGCAGGAAAAGAGAATGACTAAACTTTTATTCAAAATTCAACTCAGCGCCCTTTTCAGCCGCACCTTCAAAAGTAAGAAAAAAGGGCAGCGCAGCACGGTGAAAAAAATTCTCATTGGTTTGTTTACCCTTTATATCGTGGGCGCGTTGCTTTTTTCTTCTGGGATGATCATGCATGGCATATATACTTTAACCTCTTCTTTCCAGATGCCCCAGGCTTACTTTTCTATTTTAGCGTTTTTTATTTTGGTGCTTTGTTTGATCGGTTCTGTCTTTTCGGCGCAATCCCTGTTGTTTGAAGCCAAAGATAACGATCTTTTGTTGAGCATGCCCATTCCTCCCCAAGCGATTTTGCTCAGTCGGTTTTTGCTGCTTCTGTTACTGGAATACCTCTTTGAACTCTTCCTTGCCATCCCTGCCGTCGTTGTTTATTGTATGAATTCTACCCTGTCGGCGATACAAATCGTTCCTCTGGTTTTGGCTTTGGTGGTTTTACCTTTCTTATCGCTGGCATGTTCCTGCCTGATCGGATGGCTGCTGTCCGCCATTACCGCCCGGATGCGCCGCAAAACCTTGTTTTACACTTTTTTTTATCTCCTTTTTTTCGCCGCTTATTTTTATGTTGTTTCCAACGGCCAGTCTATGCTGACAACTCTCATGCAAAACGGCGGTCTGGATCAACTCTTTACCTACGTACCCCCGGCTTTTTTGTTTGGCAAAGCGGTATATTCCGGCGATAGCCTTTCCTTGCTATATCTCCTTCTCTGGTGCATTTTGCCCTTGTTTTTAGTGTTGCTTATGCAATCAAAATTGTTTATTCGGATTGCTACCACCAAAAAAAGCGCCAAAAAACGAGTGTATAAAGAAAAGCGCGTGAAACAGGCACCCCCACGATGGGCGCTCCTCCGCAAAGAACTCCGCCGCTTCTTCTCGTTGCCCCTGTATATTTTCAACTCCGCCATCGGCATTTTTATGGAGTTGTTTTTATCTGTTTTTTTATTGATAAAAAGAGACGGCATTGCGAATGTCATAACCTATATCACCGAACAAGAATTGAAGTCCGATCAAATAACACCGTATTTATCTATGTTGATCATCGTCATGCTGGTGTTTTGTTGTTCTGCAACCGTTACAACGTCGGTTTCCATCTCTCTGGAAGGAAATCGGTTTTGGATCTTACAATCCGCTCCTTTCACGGCAACCGATGTGTTTATTGCCAAGGTGGGTGCCAATGTCGTCATCGCAACGCCCCCCCTGATTTTGGCTTGCCTGATCACTTCGCTGCTGCTTCCCTTGTCCGGAAAAGAAATTGCCCTTGTTTTTCTGCTGCCGTTGACCGCACAGGGTTGCTTTGCGCTGCTGGGCATGATCGGCAACGTGCTCTTTCCCCGGTTTGACTGGACCAACGAAACTGTGGTCATCAAACAAAGCCTTTCCGCCTTTGTCGGTATGATCGGCTCTATGGCACTCACGGCGCTTCCCCTCATTTTGTATATCCAATGGCTCCATTTCATCGCGCCCCTTGCATATTTGCTGTACTGCTGGATCTATTTTCTCTTGCTGACGGGCATATTTCTTGCCTATTTGCTTACAGCCGGCAAAAAGAAATATGAACGCATATAAACCACAAGATTAAAACCAAAATCAAGCAGGAGGGGGTGTTTACCCCCTCCTGCTTGATTTGTCATCGTAATTTTGTTTGTCAACGTAATTTCATTGGGCTGGTATTATAAATATTTTGAATGATGTTCAACACCTCAATGCCGTCTTGGATATCGCAGTAATAGGCATCCTTGCCCTGAAGGGCGTCATAGAAATTGGCGATCATTTTCAAATGTCCGTTGCCCCAGCAAGCTTTACCCACCGCCAACGCGGAATTTTCTGCCACCACTTCGGTGGTTTTTCCCATGGTCTTGTACAGCTTGTTATCCCGCAGGGAAAACGATGCCTTTTCACACACCACTTCGAGAATGATGGGGTTGGTGGCAACGTGGCAGTTGGTGGCATAGAAAATCGCCGTGGCGCCATTTTTGAACCAAATGGTGGCTTCCGCCGTGTCTTCCACATGGATCGTTCCTTTGTTTTTGCGCAAAGCAACAGACCCTTCCACCCGTTCCACGGGACCGCCGAAATAATACAATAAATCAAGGGTGTGGATGGATTGGTTCATCAAGGTTCCGCCGCCTTCGGTTTCCCATTCGCCGCGCCAGCCGCTGTCGGTATAATACTTGCCGCCGCGATACCAGGTAACAATCCCTTTCAATCCCAGTACTTTGCCATATTCACCGGAATCAATGAGTTTGCGCAGGGTCAAGTGGGATTCTATCAAGCGATTTTGGAAGGAAACGCACACTTTTTTGCCGGTTTTCTCGGATACCCGTACAATTTCCATACCTTGTTCATAATCCATGGCAGCCGGCTTTTCCAAATAGACGTCTTTGCCCGCTTGCATAGACGCAATGGCCATTTCCGCATGCAAGTAGTGAGGGGTGCAAATGTGAATGATGTTTGCCTCGGTTTCGGAAAGTAACACCTGATAATCGGTGTATGTTTTTGCTCCGGGAACTTTCGCCAAAAGCCCCTGGATCCGGTCTTCCCTGGTGTCGCAAAGGGCAACGATCTCGCCCAAATTTCCCGTTTGGATAGCCGATACATGGCTGTGGGAAATACTGCCACAACCAATAATAGCAATCTTATATGTTTCTTTCATGACAACAATACCTCCTTTTATTTTTCGTTTGACTTGTCATCGCTTACGGGGTTTACACTTTTATCATCGGAATCCTCTTCTTTTGTTATGGCATGCACAAAACGATATAACATATTTTTATGCTTCTTGGAGGGTGGGGCAGCCAAAGCGAACAGCTCCATTTCCTCCGGCGGCGCATCGTGTCGATACCCCGCATACTCTTCCGATCCCACCGGAAGATTTTTGGCTTTGAGCCGCATGTTCACAAACTGCCTGAACAGGGCGTACAACACCGTAAATGCCGGAACGCCCAGGATCAGACCCACCACACCGAACAATCCGCCGGCAATCAAAATAGAAACCACGATCCAAAAAGAGGAAATTCCGACGGTTTTGCCCAAAATGGCAGGTTCTAAAAAATTACCGTCAATTTGTTGAATAATCAAAATAATCAAAACAAACCAAACCGCTTCCATGGGATCCACCAGCAAAAGAAGGAAAGCGGAAGGGATGGCGCCGATAAAAGGTCCGAAAAAGGGGATGATGTTGCTGGCGCCCACCACAAAGGCAATCAAAGCGGTATAATGAAACCCGAATACGGTGAGAACGGCAAAGGTAATCACACCAACCATTGCCGCATCCAACAGCTTCCCCGTTAAATAATTGCCAACCGTTTCGTGGGTAAACTTGGAGAATTTCAGAATGGAATCTACTTTGGTTTTTCTGAAAAAGGCAAACATGGTTTTTTTGATTTGTGCAGATAACTTTTCCTTGCTGGCAAGCATATAAACAGAGATAACCATCCCGACGAAAAAGACATACAGCGTGTTGTATGTGCCGATGGCTACTTTTTCGGCGGTTTTTGTAACCGACAGTTTCTCAACCAGAGAACCGGTCAAGGTATTCATTTCTTTTTGAACAATGGCTCTAAACTGCATTCCCCAGTTGTTCTTGGTGGAAAAAATCTTCTCGAGCCAGTCGTTGAAATGTTTCCAGTAGCTTTGAAAGTTGGTAATCAATCCGTCAATGGAGTATAAGCTGGAAATAATTTCGGGAATAATGATCAAAAAGATCGCAAGGACAAGTCCCAGAAAAGCAAGATATGTGATGATCATGGACAAGGTGCGTTTCAATAAGAATTTTTTTCTGGAATCCACCTTGAAACGCAGCACTTTCTTTTCAAGCAACACCAGCAGAGGATTCATCAGATACGCAAAGATAAATCCCCAGACCACCGTTTCAAAGATGTCATACAGGCTGCCGATCCACCCTCCGATGTTCTGAAGCTTGGATAGGAAGAAAAAGGCGACAATGGAAAAAATGATGACCATAAAGGCATAGATTGCCAGAACCATACATTTTTTGTTCCAACCGTCTTTCATGGCTTCCTCCTTTTCGTCGGGAGCAGCAGTTTAATTCTCATATCTCCATTTTACACCGTGGGCAGTGTCTTCCAGAACAACGCCTTTTTCTTTGAGATTGTTACGGATCTCATCTGCCAAAGCATAATTTTTCTCTTTCTTTGCCAACCCGCGGAGGGCAATCAGCTCTTCAATTTCTTCTTCGGCTATCTTGCCTCTTTCGGCGGGCTTTTCAAATCCCATCAGAGAAATCAGTTCCATATACAGCGCATGCACCTGACGCAGATCCTTTTCCTTGCGGGTTTCCCGTAAGAACGTATTGATATCTCTCACCAGCTCAAACACCACGCCCATGGCATCGGCGGTATTGAAGTCATCTTCCATGGCAAGAACAAATTTTTCTCTTGCCCCCATGCATTTGATCAAACCTTCGGCATCTTCTGCCCCTTCGGAAGACGCATTTTTCAGCGCAAAGGACAGGTTTTCTTCGCAGCGGTACAGCCGGTCCAAAGCCGCCTGGGCTTGTTCGAGACTGTCCGCGGAGAAATTCACCGGGCTTCTGTAATGGGCAGACAGCAAGAAATACCGAATGGCAGGGTAGGAATATTGGGCGGAAGCCTCCCGCACGGTAAAGAAATTGCCCGCGGATTTGGACATTTTCTGATTATCCACATTGATATATCCGTTGTGCAGCCAGAACCGGGCAAACGGAACGCCGAAAGCCGCTTCGGACTGGGCGACTTCGTTCTCATGATGGGGAAACGCCAAGTCCGCGCCGCCACAATGAATATCAATGGTTTTCCCCAGATATTTATCCACCATGGCAGAACATTCGATGTGCCAGCCGGGTCTGCCTCTGCCCCAGGGAGAATCCCACGCGGGTTCCCCTTCTTTCCACCCTTTCCAAAGGGCGAAATCTATGGGGTCTTTCTTCACGTCGTTGATATCGATTCTGGCGCCCGACTCCAAATCGTCCACATCAATTTTGGACAACTTACCGTATTTTTTGAAAGAACGGGTGGAAAAATACACATCATTTCCTGCCACATAGGCATGTCCTTTTGCTTGGAGTGTTTCGATGATGGCGATGATGGCGTCGATGTTTTCGGTGGCGCAAGGATGCACGGTTGCAGGTTTTATCCCCAACCCCTTGGCGTCCGCAAAATATGCGCGGATATACTTGTTTGCCACTTCTTTCACAGAGGTTCCCTCTTCGGTGGCGCGTTGAATCATTTTGTCATCGATATCGGTAAAGTTTTGTACAAACTTCACCTTGTTTCCACGATATTCCAAATACCGTCGAAGCATGTCAAACAGCACAAAACATCTTGCATTCCCAATATGGAAATAATTGTACACCGTAGGGCCACAGGCGTACATTCTCACCTGCTTGTCCCGAATGTCAAATTCTTCTTTTTTTCCCGAATATGTGTTGTATAGCCTCATGTTTCCTCTTTACGGATAGTCCCGCTTCCTTGTATCGTTTTTATTTGGACGGATTGATAAACTTCCAATAACTCTTCAAATAGTCAACCCCGGATACCAACGTGGATGCGATCATGATGAACATGCAAATCCAAGTTAAATAGGGATTGATCCAGGGAAACACCACCGGTTCCAATAAGGCGACCATCACGAAGACGGTTTGCATCACCATTTTCAATTTTCCCATCCAGTTGGCGGGAACCACGATTTTCTCCTCACTAGAAGCCACAACCAGCCGCAAGGATGTCACGGCCAATTCACGGAGAATGACAATGGCGGTCACCCATGCCATAATGGAAGGGCTCATAAAACTCCAGTCAAAGGCCGTGCTTCCGAATCCGGGCAACTCCACCACGTCGGTGGCTTTATAATAGGACATGCCGCCTGCCACGGTTAAGCACAGCAAGGAGCAAATGACCATCAATTTATCTGCAAGAGGATCGAGAAATTTCCCGAAATTGGTCACCAGATTGCGGCTGCGGGCAATTTTTCCGTCCAGCGAATCTGTAATGGATGCCACTAAAAAAACCACGGCAGCCAAAATTCTTGACCAAATCGGCGTAAACAAAGGCGCCAGCATGAAAAACATAATCAACGGCACCAAGATGCACCGCAGAATCGTTAATTTATTGGGCAAATTCAGTTTCATTTTACTTCCTCCCCGGAAACGACACGTCCCGTTACATCATACTCCATCACTTGATCGATATGTACCTGAACAAACGTGCCCGGTTGTATGCCCCCAGGGCCGGTAAAGAAGACTTTTCCGTCAATCTCCGGGGCATCGGCGGCGCTTCTGCCATAATAGCACTCCGCCACCCCGTCATATGCTTCGGTTAAAACAAGAAAAGTTTGTCCGATTTTGGAGGTATGATCATTATGTTGTATAGTATATTGCTCATTCATGAGATTGTCAAGTCGGGCTTGCTTTGTTTTTCCAGGAACTTGCTTTTGCATCGTGTAAGCTGGGGTACCCTCTTCCCTGGAATAGGCAAACACCCCTAAGCGCTGGAACTTGATTTCCTTGATAAAACGGGCAAGCTCGTTAAAATCCTGCTTGGTTTCTCCGGGGAAGCCAACCAAAGCGGTGGTTCGTATGACAATATCGGGCATGGCTCTTCTTAACCGTGCAATGGCATCTTTGATCACCGCGCTGCCGCCATGCCGATGCATGGATTTCAGCACGGCATCGGAAATATGCTGAATGGGCATGTCAATGTACTTGACAATGGCATCATACTTTGCCATGACCTCAATCAATTCGTCGGTGATTTTATCCGGATAGCAATATAAAAGGCGAATCCAGGGGAAGGAAAATTCGGTAGAGGTACACAAAGCTTCCAAGAGTGTGTGCAAACTGTATTCCCCGTACAAATCTTTGCCATACCGGGTGGTGTCCTGGGCGATGATGCACAGTTCTTTCACACCCAATGCATGCAACATGTTGGCTTCCGCTATCAAATCTTCCATCGGGCGGCTGCGGAACGGTCCCCGCATCATGGGGATGGCACAGTAGGCACAGCAGTTATCGCATCCCTCCGCAATTTTTAAATAGGCGGTATACGGTGGCGTTGTCACCACACGATCGCCCCCTAAGGGCAATTCTTCGGGGGCGGTGGTCTTTCGTTCATAGGGTTTGCCTTGCAGCACCGCTTCCACGGCTTCACAAATATATCCTTCGTCTCCCACTGGCACAACGGCGTCCACTTCAGGCAACTCCTTGCGAATGTCCTCATAATACCGCTGGGCCATACACCCTGTCAGCACAATGCCCCGTAAGATATGATTCTTTTTCAACCAATCCAAATCCAAAACCGTTTCAATGGATTCTTCCTTTGCGCTTTGAATAAAGGCGCAGCTGTTTACGATCATGACATCTGCCCGGGTATCCTCTTCCACAATTTCATATCCGGCGTGTAACAATTTCGCCAGCATCACTTCGGTATCAACACGGTTTTTGGCACACCCCAAGGATACAAAACCGATTTTACTCGTCCTCATGCAAACTCCTCTTTGCCCATGGCTTCCATGGCATCGGAAATATCCCCGTAGGCATATCCCCGCCGTGCCAGCGAGGCCACAAGCCGATCCCTTTCCTTCTTGTCGCCGGGTCTTTTATTTTTGACATAGTCAAACAGCGCAAGACGCATTTGTTCTTTTTTTTCATCATCCAGAAGCTCTTCTGCCAACCCGGGGCGGAACTTCTTTTCCCGCATTTTCTGCAACATGTAATATTCTCCGCGACAATCGCCGATCCATCGATCAATCAGGCGACGCGCATAGTCTTTTTCTCGAATATACCCTTTTTTTACGCAGAATATCACAATTTTTCTTGCAATTTCCTTCTCCGCTTTTTCGCCCAGCACTTCGGTATCATATAATTTATGCAACAACCCTCTGGCAGTATAATCCCCCATACCCAAAAGCCGCATCGCTTTAATCCGCAATACCGATTCGGTATGTGCCAAACAGAGAAGGCGGCAGAGATGATCTCCCACCTCTTCTCCCTCGGGTGGCAAAAGCGGTTTAATGGACTCTTCATAAGTCTTTACATCCGATGATAACACAGCCGTATCGCACCGTATGTTCATTTCACCGGTTTTTTCGTTGTAAAAAACCGCAAGAACTTTCATTCTTCATCCACAAGATCCAGTTCATCGTCGATCTCATCCTCTGATACCGGCGCACCCTCTTGGTTTTGCTCGGACAACTCTTTGGATTTTTCCAGGATACGTTCCTCCAGGGTTTTGGCTAACGCGGGATTGCTCTTTAAATACAGGCGGGCATTCTCTTTACCCTGTCCGATTTTCATGCCATCCACAGACAGCCAGGCACCGCTCTTTTCCACCATGCCAAGGAGTATGCCAATGTCAATCAATTCACTTTCCTTGGAGATCCCTTCGCCATACATAATATCAAATTCTGCCACACGGAAAGGGGGTGCCACTTTGTTTTTGGCAACCTTGCATTTCACATGATGGCCCACAACATCGCTTTTGTTTTTCAGCTGTTCGGCTCTGCGGACATCCAAACGAACGGAGGCATAGAACCGCAAGGCGCGGCCGCCCGTGGTGACTTCGGGAGAACCGTACACCACGCCCACTTTATCACGCAGCTGGTTGATAAAAATCAGAACACACTGGGATTTGGCAACAACACCGGATAATTTTCTCAACGCCTGGGACATCAATCTTGCCTGGGCGCCCATGGTGGCGGCACCCATATCCCCTTCGATTTCCGCCCGGGGAGTCAACGCAGCCACGGAGTCCACCACCAATACATCGATGGCATCGGAACGCACCAGTTCTTCCGTAATCTGGAGGGCTTGTTCTCCATCGTCCGGCTGGGAAACCAGCAAATTGTCAATGTCCACACCCACGGCTTTGGCATACAACGGATCTAACGCGTGTTCGGCGTCAATAAAGGCGGCTTCACCCCCCATTTTCTGTACTTCGGCAACGATGTGGAGAGCCACCGTGGTTTTACCGGACGATTCCGGTCCGTAAATTTCAACGATTCTTCCTCTGGGTACGCCGCCAACGCCCAAAGCAATGTCCAACGAAAGGGACCCCGTGGGGATCACGTTCATCTGCATGTTTTGATTCTGGCCCAGTTTCATAATGGAACCGGAACCGTATTTTTTCACAATCTGATTGATTGCGGTATCAATCGCTTTTTTCTTTTCTCCACCGGATGCTTTTTCCGGGGCAACCGCTTTTATTTTCTTTTGTGCCATGATGCTCCACCTATCCTTTATCCTTATTTTTTCTCACAATATACAACCCTGTCTCTGCCACCATAATCTCGGAAAACAGAAACCCGGTCAAACCCAAGCTTGTGAGCCAACACGTTCACCGCATCTGCCTGGGTATGTCCGATTTCGACCAAAACACCCTTTCCCAGATGGGCGTATTCTTTAAAAATGTTTTGATAAAAATCCAGTCCGTTTTCCCCGCCGTACAACGCCAGAACAGGTTCTTTCCGAACCACGCTTGACAATTGATCTATTTCTATCCCCGACAAATAGGGCGGATTGGCAACCACCAAATCACCTTGTATAAAGCCGGGGGGGCAAGGAGCAAGCACGTCCTGTTTGAGAATGGTCATCCGTCGGTCCACAGCGTTGTACGCGGCGTTTTTTTGTGTATAATACAACGCCGCGTCTGCAATGTCCAGCGCCACGCACTTGACGTCGGGACGATGAAGAAGCACGGATATGCCCACGCACCCGCTGCCGCAGCACAAATCATAAAACAAACCGTTTTTAGGCAGAAGCCGCACCGTTTGTTCCACCAAAATCTCGGTGTCGGGTCTTGGAATCAATACCCCGTCACCCACAAAAAACACCCCGACATCAAAAAAGGCTTTTCCCGTTACATACTGGGGCGGGCAACCTAAACATACTTTTGTCATTTGATCCAAAACGAATCGGGCGGTGTTTTCTTCCACTTCGTCCTCGGGAAACAAGGGACGCTCATTGCCTAATGATCGCATCAGTAACCGCACCAGAGACTCAAAACTGCCGCATTCTTTGGCGGCATGGGAAATATGATACTGTTCTTGCAGTCCTTTTTTCAGGACACTCCACTTCATACCTGATTACTTTCCTCTTCCTCTTGGGTTGTATGCTCCTGGGGTCTTGCGTATTCAAAGCCATGAAAGACCTCATCTTCCGCAAACTGATCAGGCAAAGCAGATTTTATGGCGGCAATGGCGACTTCGATTTGCTTGTCGTCGGGTTCTTTGGTGGTGATCAGCTGCATCCAGATACCGGGCGCAGTGAGCACACGCATCACCGGGTTGTCATGTTTGCCGGCAAACATAATGACTTCATACCCGATGCCCACAATGAGAGGCAGGATCAGCAAGCGGATCCCCGTTCTGAGGATGGCATGCATGGACGGGATCAACATCCCAATCACAATGCCAAGGAACATCATAACGATCATAAAACTGCTGCCGCACCGAGGATGCAGTCTTTTTTGTTTACGGATATTTTCCACCGTGAGTTCTTCGCCGGATTCATAGCAAAAAATCGTCTTATGTTCTGCACCGTGGTACGCAAAGGTCCGTTTGATATCCGGCAACAAAGCAATCAACGCGGTGTAGAGAATGAAAATGGCTATTTTTAAAACGCCTTCGAATACGGAACGGAACACCTGTTCTGCCTTGCCGAAATCAATCCAATCTGTAATCCAGCCGGAAACCAAGGCAGGCATATACATAAACAAACCCAGAGCCAAAATCACACCGAGGATCATGCCTATGATAGCCGCCACCATGATCAGCGATTCCCCGAACACTTTTTTCAGCCACTTTTCAAACTTGGATTCATCTTCCGTTTCCAAGCCCAAGGCTTCTGCCGAATAGGTCAGGGTAGAAAAGCTCAGTTTCAGCATTTCTATAAAATTCACGACCCCGCGAAGGACAGGCTTCCCCAGCCATTTGTGTTTTTCTTTGATGCTTTTGTTGGAATGCGTATCCCGTACGATGGTCCCGTTGGACAGCCGCACCGCGGTGGTATACTGCTTTTTCCCCCGCATCATGATTCCTTCCATGACCGCTTGCCCCCCTACGCAGCCCAGACGGGGGTTGGGGGGATCGTTTTTTTTGCATGTTTTTTTCACCATATAGTTACCTCTCACAAACTGTCAGCTTGATCAGTTTCTTTTGGTTGTCGGGTTGGATACAGTCCAAGGCGGCTTTACAGCGCACCGTTTGTTTGCACTTCTCACATTGGTATACTATAATAAACCCTTTTTTGGGATCTGGCAAGCTTTGAATCGGTTTCAGCCTTCCGGCGCAGGCATTGGCCCTGTCGCCGGGATGAATATCCACATGTAAACCATATAGGCAAAACGGACAGTGATCCCGGGAACTTTTTCCCATCGGCAACACATCTTTGCCGCAATGGTCACAGACAAAACCGTCGTCATTTTTTATAAATACTTTATTTTCCATGTACCCTCATTGGTTGTAGCCAACGCGCAGGGAACCCCTATTTCTTGGCTCAAATCATATACATACATTGTACCGTATCCTGCCATCTTTGCGCACAAAGGATCCCACGAAAGCACGATCCGATTCAATGCGCCCATCCCTTCTCCGATCAGTTTACAGCACGCTTCCTTGGCAGTCCATATCCGGTAAAATCCCCCTGTGTTTTCTTTGCAATGCTCTCTTTCTTCGGAGCTGAAATATTTTTTCATCAACCGCGTATGGTCTTTGCCCTCCACAGGCACTTCCACATCGACCCCCAAAGCCTCGCAACGCCCCACCGCCAACACAAAGAGATCCCGGCTGTGAGACACACTGAACGCCCCGTGTTCCGGGGAAACAAACACGGGTTTTCCCTTTGCTTCCCTTTGTATGGCAGGCAGGAATCCAAAATGATGCTGTAAACACATGTACATTAGCCGGGAAGAGTCTTCCCGTATCTCACCGCCGCCGCGGCAGAGATATAGGGTGATTTCATTCTTCTGAATCATCTTCGTCGGCATCGATTTCTTCTTCGTCTATTTCATCTTCGTTTTCATCTTCGT
>DIRA01000014.1:37859-135194 GCA_002427425.1 Clostridiales bacterium UBA5448
GTTTTCATCTTCGTTTTCATCTTCTGCCATCAAAACCTCCAACCCTTCCTCGGTTTCGTCGGCATCGGGCTCTTCGCATTTTTCCGCTTCTTCTTCGTTGACAATTCTTTGGAAGTTGGCAATCCTGGAATCATTTGCCATTCTCATCACAATGACACCCGATGTGCTTCTGCCGGTGGTGGATACTTGGGATACAGGGATTCGAATCAGCATACCCCCGTCGGTAATGAGCATGACGTCATCGCTTTCCTCCACAGCGCACATTCCCGCTAACACGCCGGTTTTTTCGTTGAGTTTGTGGCAAATGATCCCTTTTCCACCCCTATGACGCAAGGGATATAATGAGGCCGGCGTTTTCTTGCCGAACCCGTTTTCGGTGATGGTTAACAATTTCTTATCGTATTCGCCTTCTTCGTTCTTCTCCAGAACAATGACACCCACAACGGAGCTGTCCTCTCTCAAGCGGACGCCGCGAACGCCTTTGGCAGTTCTGCCCATGACGCGTACATCACCTTCGGAAAACTTGATGCCGTTTCCATCGCTGGTGGCGATGATGATATCGCTTTGACCCCGTGTTTTTTTAACATACAGCAATTCGTCGTTGTCCAGCAACGAAATGGCAATGATGCCGTCTTTACGGATGTGACGGAAACGGGACAACAGGGTGCGCTTTACGATGCCTCGTTTGGTGACCATGACCAAATTTTCGTCGGTATTGATTTTACCCACCGAGATAAAGGCTGTGATTTTTTCTCCTTCCTTAAGATTGAGGATATTGATAATGTTGGTTCCCTTGGACGTACGGGAGGCTTCGGGAATTTCATAACATTTCTTGATATACAATTTGCCTCGATTGGAGAAGAGGAACAAATAATTATGGCTATGAGAAATAAAAATATCTTTTACATAATCTTCTTCCTTGGTGGCCATCGCCGTAATGCCTTTACCGCCTCTGTTTTGTGCCTGATAAACATCGATGGGCATTCTCTTGATGTATCCGCTGTTGGAAATCGTGATGGCGCATTTTTGTCGTTCGATCAAGTCTTCCAACAGGATTTCATTTTCGACCTGTTCGATGTCGGTTCTTCTTTCATCGCCGTATTTACGCTTGATTTCCAACAAATCTTCTTTAATGATGGCAAGTATTTTCCCTTCGTCAGCCAAAATGCCTTCTAACTTTTCCACCAGAGCTTGTTTTTCCGCTGTTTCTGTCAGAATTTTCTCAATTTCCAGCCCTGCCAAACGACCCAAAGGCATTTCCACGATGGCTTGTCCCTGGATATCGGAGAATCCGAACTTGGCAATCAAAGCTTCCTTGGCTTCGGGAATGGTACGGCAGGCACGGATGGTGGCAATCACCGCTTCGATATTGTCAATGGCAATTTTATACCCCTCCAGAATATGCAGTCTGGCCAGGGCTTTTTCCAGATCAAACGTCACCCTGCGGGTAACCACGTCTTCCTGATGACGGATATAATAATACAAAACCTGCTTCAAGTTCAGGGTTTTTGGCTCGCCGTCCACCAAAGCCAGCATATTGATGGCAAAGGTATTTTGCAATTGGGAATACTTATACAATAAATTTAAAACCAGTTGCGCATTGGCTTCCCGTTTCAAATCTACCACAATCCTCATACCGGCGCGACCGGATTCGTCCCGCAAATCGGAAATGCCCTCGATTTTTTTGTCCTTGATCAAATCCGCAATGGAGCTGACCAACGTGGACTTGTTGACCTGATAGGGAATTTCCGTAAATATAATGGAGGTTCTGTTGTGCTTTTCTTCAAAATGGGCTTTTGCACGAACCAGCACCCTCCCCCTGCCGGTCATATACGCTTCATGAATTCCTTTGGTACCGTAAATGGTTGCCCGGGTTGGAAAATCGGGGCCTTTGATGATGTGAATCAAATCCGGGATGGTACATTTTGGGTTATCCATCAAGAAAATGGTGCCATCAATGACCTCGCTCATATTATGAGGGGGGATGTTGGTAGCCATACCAACAGCAATACCCACCGACCCATTCACCAACAAGTTTGGGAAACGGGAGGGCAATACAACGGGTTCAACCGCTTTATTATCAAAGTTGGGGATAAAATCCACCACGCGTTTTTCAATATCCACCAACATTTCACTGGCGATTTTGGACATTCTTGCTTCGGTATAGCGGTAAGCGGCAGCACCGTCCCCGTCTACGTTACCGAAGTTTCCGTGTCCATCCACCAATGGATACCGCAAAGAGAAGGGCTGCGCCAAACGAACCATGGAATCATACACGGCACCGTCGCCATGGGGATGATAATGACCCAACACGTTGCCGACGGTGGTTGCAGACTTTCTGAACGGCTTATCGCTGGTCAGACCGTCCTGATACATGGAGTACAAGATTCTGCGGTGAACCGGCTTCAGGCCGTCTCTCACATCCGGAAGAGCTCGGCCAACGATCACCGACATTGCATAATCAATATAACTTTTCCGTACTTCTTTTTCTATTTCAATGTTGATAATATTTTGTCCTTCAAGGTTGATTTCCATATTCAGGTAATCCTTTCCGCACAGGGTTTACGAAATTTTTTTGCAAACGATCTGGCTACGATATTTTTCTTTTTCCAATGGACCGGGAAGTCCGTCGGGGCTTTCTAGTTTGCCGGATGCCATTTGAACCGCTTTGATCAAGCTTTCTTCCGGTGTTTCCCGGTGAAAATACGCAGACAGAAACCCCGCCAAAAAGCAATCTCCCGCTCCCGCCGGAAACTGCGCGTTCACGCATGGAGCCGTTATGGTGTACACGCCTTCTTCTCCCGCCAATACGGCGCCTTTTGCCCCCATGGTGCATAAAACCACGGTTCCGCTTTCCCGGTACAACTCCCGACAGATAGAAATGATTTCATCCAAATTTTCCAGAGATTTTCCCGTCAGACCCCGCAATTCATCTAAGTTGGGTTTGATGAGAAACGGCTTGGTTTCCATCCCTTTTTTCAGGGAAATTCCGTCACAATCCAGCATGGTAAGAATGCCCGCCTGTTTGGCTCGTTCCAACATACGGCGATATATATTTGTATCCATCCCGGTGGGAATTGACCCGCTGATCACCACGCAATCCGGTTTTTCCCCTTCCAACACCGATTCATAGGAAAAGAATGCGGCAGCGGCTTCTTTCGGCGAAACCGGACCGCCTTTTTCGTTGATTTCGGTGTATGAATCCGGGGTTACGACTTTAACATTCAAACGGGTTTGAGCGACTGTTTCGGTCACCACGGTTATCTGACCTTCGGTATGGAGCAATCGTTCCAAGAGTTTTCCGGTGCTGCCTCCCGATAGGAACAAATTGATGGCTTTGTCCCCCAACACCGTCAAGGCGCGGGCAACATTGATTCCTTTTCCGCCGGCGGACATGGGAATAGACCGGTCTGTGCGGTTCAATGCATCCACCTGAAGCGCGTTCAAATACAAATATTTGTCCAGAGCAGGATTGAGAGTGACACATATTGCTTTCATGGCAATCTCCTATATATCCAAATTGCTGACATATTTGGCGTTCTGTTGAATAAAAGCGCGTCTGGGTTCAACTTTATCCCCCATCAAAACGGAAAAGGTTTGGTCTGCGATATCGGCATTTTCAATATTGATCTGCAATAAAGACCGTCTTTCGGGATCCATGGTGGTTTCCCACAACTGTTCCGCATCCATTTCACCAAGACCTTTATAGCGTTCCGCCTGGGTATTTCCGCCCATTTTCTCAATCCATTGATCCCGTTCCTCATCGGAAAAAGCATACTGCTGCTGTTTTCCTTTGTACACTTTATACAGAGGCGGCTTGGCACAGAAAATATGCCCTTTTTCCACCAGGGGTCTCATATGCCGGAAAAAGAAGGTCAACAACAGGGTTTTGATGTGAGCGCCGTCCACGTCGGCATCGGCCATGATCACGATTTTGCCATAGCGGAGTTTTTCAAGATCAAATTCGTCCCCGATTCCGGTTCCCAACGCTTGAATGATGGGTAAAATCTGAACATTGTCATAAATTCTGTCCAACCGGGCTTTTTCCACGTTCAAGATTTTCCCCCGCAAGGGCAAGATGGCCTGGAACTTACTGTCCCGTCCGTCTTTAGCCGTACCGCCGGCGGAATCTCCTTCCACCAGAAACAGCTCGGTGTTTCCGGGGTTGCGATCCTGACAGTCTGACAGTTTGCCGGGCAAGGTAGAAGATTCTAAAGGTGTTTTTCTTCTGGACGCTTCCCTGGCTTTTTTTGCAGCTTCTCTGGCGCGGGCAGCCAACATGGACTTTTCAATCAACACCCTGGCGACTTTGGGATTTTCTTCGAAATATTCGGAAAGTTTTTCGTATACCATTCCGTCCACCAAAGAACGAATTTCAGCATTCCCCAACTTGGTTTTGGTCTGACCTTCAAACTGGGCTTCCTGCAATTTAACGCTGACCACCGTGGTCAGCCCTTCCCGCACATCTTCGCCGGAAAAATTTTTATCGTCCGCTTTTAAAAAGCCGAACTTTTTGGCATAATCGTTATATGCCCTGGTCAATCCTGTTTTGAACCCGGTTTCGTGCATACCGCCTTCCGAGGTGTTGATGTTGTTGGCAAACGTCATGAGCAATTCGTTGTAGCCATCGTTGTACTGCAACGCCACTTCCGCCGTGGTGGTCCCTTTTTCCGTGGATAAATATATCACAGGCTCATGGAGCACGGTTGCATGTTTTTTTCCATTCAAAAATTCCACAAAACTGCGAATACCGCCTTCATAGCACAGGGATACAAACTGTTCTTCCTTTTCCTTTTGCATGAGGTCCCGGTCTTCTTCTTCGGCAGCTTCAATTTCTTCGTCGGAAACGATTTCAGTTTCCGCAGGGATGATACGCTGATCCACCAGCTCCAAGGTCAATCCTGCATTTAAAAAGGCTTGTTCTCTCAACCGATGCAGAATGGTGGTATAATCAAAAATGATTTCATCAAAAATCTCCGGATCGGGCTTGAATCGTACATATAAACCTTGTTCCGCGGTTTTTCCTTCACAGGTAAGGGGACGGGCGACCACACCCCGTTCAAACCTTTCTGTATATTTCATGCCGTCATGGCAGTTGACAATCTCCATCCATTCGGACAACGCATTGACTACAGCCGCGCCCACTCCGTGAAGGCCTCCCGAGATTTTATATCCGCCGCCGCCGAATTTACCGCCGGCATGCAGAATGGTGAACACCACTTCCACCGTGGGAATCCCCGCCTTGGGGTGGATACCGGAAGGAATACCGCGACCGTTGTCTTGTACGGATACACTGTTGTCTGGATTTAACGTCACCGTAATTTTATCGCATTTTCCTTCCAAGGCCTCATCAATGGAGTTATCCACAATTTCATATACCAGATGATGGAGACCCCGCATAGAAGTTGTGCCGATATACATACCCGGTCGTTTACGGACAGCTTCCAATCCTTCCAAAACCTGAATTTGCTCTTCACCGTAATTGTTTTCCGGATGGATATTTTGTTTTATATTCATAGCCAAGCTCCTTTATTTGCTTTCAACATACATTTCTTTGCTTCTCTCGGCCAATGTGGCAGCCGAGATGGGGGATATATAAACCGTCACACCTTGTTTGCATTCTGTGACAATGAATGATTTCGGAAGTTCAGCCGAGATATTCACCACTCTGCCCTCTTGCTGTGCGATTGTCAAAAAAGACCGGGTAGTTTTCACCAAAGAGGCACTGTCTAAATCAAAAATGCCCACAATGTCTTTTTTTCGAACGGAAACATTGTTACCCGCATGTAAAAACATTTCTCATTCCTCCGTATACACGCCGTTTTCCACAAAAAATTTTTTACCTTGTTCCGAAAAGGGATTCACGTGCCGGCTGCAGGTGGTCAGCAATGCTTGTTTGTCTTCCATGGTGTTCATGAGATGTTTTTGTCTTTTCTCATCCAGTTCGCTGAAAATATCATCAAACAAGTATAAAGGGGCATATCCCGCATCCTGATGAAAGATTTCCCCTTCCGCCAGTTTCAGTGCCAAAACCGTTGCCCGCTGCTGTCCTTGTGACGCAAAGGATTTTGCAGGATGCCCTCCCACAAACAACAATAAATCATCTCGGTGAGGACCCACGCCCGTGAACTGGTTTTTGATATCGTCTTCGAGATTTTTTTTCAAAACCTGAAGAAAATATCTGCTTAGCTCTCCTTCTTCGGTTACATCCTCCGGTACGTTTGACAGATATTTTAGACGTAAATGTTCTTTATTTTCGGACACAAGGCTGTATTTTTCTATGGCGACCGGTTTAATCCGATCAACATAACTTCGTCTGTATAAGGTCATTTTCGCAAACAATTTAGCGATATACTCGTCCCAAACAGGCATCATTTCACGCCCAAAACCCGTTCGGGTGATGTATTTTAATTGGGCGTTTCTTTGCAGCAAAAGCCTCGCATATTCTTTTTGGTACGCGGCATATCGGGGACGCAGCTGGGAAATGGCAAAATCCAAAAAGTTTCTTCTTTGTGCCGGTGTACCTTTCACCAGGGACAGAGAATCCGGCGTGAAGATAACCACCTTCAAATGGGTGGTGAATTCCTTCTCGTTTTCGGCTTCCACGCCATTGATATGAAGTTTTTTACCTTCTTTTTCCGTATAAAAAATCTTCAACTGTTGATTTCTTTTGTCAGAAGTTACCGCGCAATCCATCCAAAAAGAAAGTTCGTTTTCAGGAATCAATTCCTTCCATTTCTGGGTGCGAAAACTTTTTCCCGTGGCAAAGATAAAAACAGCTTCCAATAAATTTGTTTTTCCCTGGGCATTGTCACCGTAAAACACATTACAGCCAGGGGAAAAAGAAACAACCTGATTGTGGATGTTGCGAAAGGCATGTACATCAATGTATTGTAATTTCATTACAGTCGGATAGGAAGCACCAAATATAAATATTCGTCATGGTCCACGGGACGAATGATCATGGGCAACGTGGGGGAATTCAATTGCAACATCACTTCGTTATCTCCGCTCATGCCGGCGCCCCGAAACGCATCCAGCAAGAATCGATAGTTAAAACCGATCTCAATGGCATCATCTCCCTGAAATTCGATGGAAAATTCTTCATCCACCCGCCCATTCGCCGTCACGCAGTTGATCATATACCCATCGTGGCTCAACGTACATTTCAAAGGACTTTTTGTTTTTTCATCGATGACCAGAGACGCTCTTTCCACACTGCTCATAGCTTCCGACAGCTCGACTTTTGCTTGGATCCGATACTCCGACGGAATGGATTTTTGATACACGGTATAAGTATCTTCAATTAGGCGGGAGAAAAAGATCATCTCTTTAAAAGAAAAAATAATGTATTTGCGGGTCAATTCCACGTTGACTTTTTCTTCGCTTTCATCTAAAAGTTTGATCAATTCACCGATGGTTTTACCGGGAACGATGAAAGACATTTCTTCTCCCGTCATGAGAGAAATCGCTTCATTTCTGATCGAAAGACGATACCCGTCACAAGAAACCAGTCTGCAATTATTTTCTTTGATTTCAAACAAAACACCGGTTAAATGAGGTTTGGTGGAAATTTGCGCCACGGAGAAAATAACCTGTTGGCACATTTTTTTCAGCAACCCTTGTTCCAATTCAAATCTTTTTTCTCCGTTCAATTCAGGCAACGTGGGAAAACTGTCAACCGATATGCCGTGTAATTCAAACTTAGATTTTTTACAGGAAATGGTGGTAACCAATCTTTCATCGGTGGCAATAGAAACCTCACCGTCTGGCAAACTGCGGATAAAAGCGTTCAACTGGCTACCGTTGACCAATACGCCCCCGGCTTCCAGAACAAGAACGGGTAGACGTGTTTTTACACCTTTGTTCAAATCGTATCCGGTGATCTCCAAAATTCCCTCTTCGGTGGCATGGAGCATCAGACATTCCAGAGCAGCGGTAGTGGATTTGCCGGCAACGGCGCAAAGGGTAGGAGTGATTGCTTCCTGCAAAACAGATTTATCAGCGCGTATAAACATTCTCGTCATCCTTTCTGTATATATAAGAAAAATAATACTTGTAGCAGTAGTAGTTAGAGACTGCGGAAATTCAGGAAAAGTCAAAAAAAGAGGAAAATCAAGGCTTATATTCAAAGTTTATCATCCGGAAATTTCTTATAAAAATTTTGCAAACTTTTTTCTCGTTTTCCTCAACATTCACAGTTGTGTAAAACGTTTCACAATTGCGGATGATTATGGAAAACCAAATAGGGGAGTTATGTAAAGTCTGTGATCATTTCCCTCTTTTTTTATGTTTTAACAAATCTTCCGCAACCAAAAGGGATGTGCATTCTGTGTAAAACAAGAAAAAAGCGGATCATCTGCCATGTATTGTTGTGGAGAAAAATGTTGAATTATTTTTTCAATTCCCGTTCCAGTTCCAAGATTTCAAATTCAAAACTGGGATTGGTTTTGATTTTTTCCTCCATCTTACCAATGGCATACATGACCGTGGAATGATGTTTTCCATTGAGCTTCCCGATTTCATCCAAAGACAATTCCGTCACCCTGCGCAGGAGCAGCATGGCCACTTGCCGAGCAAAGGTAATTTCTTTGATTTGCTTGGCGCTTTTGATGTCTTCAACCGAAATGTTGTATTTCTGGGAAACGACGTCAAAGATTTGTTCCACTTTGGTCATAGTGGAAACAGGACGTTCCAATAAATCCGCGATGCTTTGTTTGGCTAAATTCATATCAATGACACCATTGCCTAAAAAGCTGTAGGCATTGAGTCGTTTGATGGCACCTTCAATGGTACGGATATTGCTTTTGATACGGTCGGCTAAAAAGAAAAGAACATCGTTGGGCACGTCGATTCCCAGCTGTTCGGCTTTTTTCTTTAAAATGGCGATTCGAAGTTCCAAATCGGGAGGCTGGATATCCACAATCAAGCCGCCTTCAAAGCGGGTAAGAAGTCGGTCTTCCAAGGTTTTCATTTCTTTGGGAGGACGGTCGGAGGTCAAAATAATTTGCTTATTGTCGTCATATAAGGCATTGAAGGTGTGAAAGAATTCTTCTTGGGTGGCGGACTTGCCGGCAATGAATTGAATATCGTCAATTAACAGTACGTCCACCGACCGGTATTTATCACGAAAATACTGCATGGGTTTTTTCTGGGTCAGGATATTGACTAATTCATTGGTAAAATCTTCTCCCTTGACATACAGGATTTTAGAGTCGGGAGTGTTTTTATGAATATGATTGGTAATTGCAAATAACAAATGGGTTTTGCCCAAACCCGAATCCCCGTAAATCAACAGGGGATTGTATCCCTGTGCCGTACGGTTTGCCACAGCCAAGCAGGCGGAATGGGCGAGACGGTTGGTGGTACCTACAATGAAATTTTCAAAGGTATATCCTTGTCCCAGGAGAACATCGGTGGCAATGACGGATTGTTTTTCAAAGGACTGATTGGGAATGAGTTCCAAAATGGGCAAAGCCTGCATATCATCATGATAGAAAAACACTTTCACCGGGAAACCCAGCATGGCGGAAAAATGGGTTTCAATCAATTCGGTATACAATTCTTTTAAGATATTGATTTTAAAAGCCTGAGGAACATAAATTTTGGCTTCCGTTGCCGTCAACTCTTTTAATTCCAGTGATTCCAGCCACAAACGGTAAGAATCTGCCGACACCAAATTTTTTTCTAACAGAGAGGACAAAAAAAGCGTCCAGAGTTCTTGTAATGAATCCATATTTTCAATCCTTTTTTCGGTATAAATAACATGCCCACAATGGTCATATAATATATATATAATTTTAACATATATAGTATATAAAAGCAAGGATAACCCTTTTTTTTTCACCGTAATTTTTCCTTTTTTTAAAAGGAATTGAAATGCGCACTCATGTGTGTTATCATAATATAATCAAGAAATAAAGGCGGTTTGAACATGGCTGACGAAAAGTTGACATTAGGCGTCATATTTGGCGGTGATTCTCCGGAATATGAAGTGTCCTGCGTTTCCGCGGCCTCTGTGATGGAGCAATTGGATCCCTATCGATACGAATTGGTCAAGATCGGCATACGCAAAGACGGCAGATGGTGGATGTACACCGGAGACACCCAATCGGTGCGGAATGTAGACTGGGAAACGGATACGGCGCAGTTGGTACCCGCCGTGCTTTCCCCCTGTCCGGCTCATCACGGACTGATTCTTTTGAACAAAGCGGAAAAAACATATGAAATCAAAAAATTAGACTGCGTTTTTCCGGTTCTTCACGGCAGAAACGGAGAAGACGGCGTGATGCAAGGGCTGTTGGAATTGTCCGGCGTACCGTATATCGGATGCAAAACCCGTTCTGCCGCCGTGACCATGGATAAAGCGGTTACGAAAATGATTCTGGAAAAATACGGCATCAAGCAAACGGAATGGATGCTGTTTTATAAAAAAGAATACCTTGGCGACCCCGAGGCGGCGCTTCGCTTTTGTCAAGAAAAACTTTCCTATCCCGTGTTTGTCAAACCCGCCAACGCCGGCTCCTCCAAAGGTATTTCCAAGGTATGCAATCAAGAAGAATTAAAAGTGGCCTTTGATACCGCGTATTTGTACGACGAAAAAGTACTGGTGGAAAAAGCCGTTGCTGGCAGAGAAATTGAAATCGGCCTGTTGGAAAAAGACGGGGAAATTCTCACCTCCTGTTGTGGAGAAATCCGCACCAAAGCGGCTTTTTATGATTACAATGCCAAATATCACGATGATTCGGTGGAACTGGTGATTCCTGCCGACATAGATCCCGTGATTCAAAATACGATTGCAAAAATCGCAAAGAAAATTTTTCGTGCCCTGGATTGCGAGGGCTTTTCCAGAGCGGACTTTTTCCTTTCCGGGAATCACATTTTATTCAATGAAATCAATGCCATTCCCGGCTTTACCAGCGTCAGCATGTACCCGAAAATGTTTGAAAAAAGCGGCATTTCCTATGCGGAACTGATCGATACCATGGTGAACCGGGCATGCAAAAAGTAAACGGCGTTCCCGTTTCTGTCAAAGTCAAAAAAATGACGCATTTTACCTGTCTCGTGCCGGAAAGGGAAGACGCGCCGTGTGTGTGTCTCAATGAGACGGGGGGCATACAGCTGCGGGAAACCTTTGATATGATAGAAATATCGGAGGGGAAGGACGGATCGGAAGAAGAATGCGCCGTTTTGGACATTTCCCGCTTTTACGAAAGGCTAACAGGTGTTTCCTCTGCCCCGGTCGAACTCTCCACCACGGGGCTTCTCACGGTCTCGGAACAGGGGGTTACACTGATGTATGAAGAATATGTGTTTGATTCCGACCGTACAGCCTACAAGGAGGAGATCGTATTGACGGTGGATTCTTCCGGGGTTGCCATCATTGTATGTTCGTTTGGAAATCAAATCAGAGACTTTTTGGTGTTTGAAAAAGGAAAACAGCATATGCTTCCGGCGTTTCAATCTCGCGCGGTCTCTGTTTTCACACGGACCATGGAATATGTGTTTCGAGAAAAGGAAGGATATTTTCATGTGGAATATACCGTGGATATCGGAGGATCTATGGCGGAACGAAAAGAAATGATGATCGAAATCCAGTAAAAAACCTGCTCAATTGAGCAGGTTTTTTCCCTATTATTTAATCCAGATTGCCATAATCCACCAGTTCGCTGTACATCACTTTGCGGGTGTTACTGATTATCTTTTGTACATAATCGTAACTGACGGTGAATTCTCCCACATCATTTAAGGTGAAGAAACAATACAAGGAGGAAACGCGGTAGAATTTGAACACTTTTTCACCGCCCTGCGAATCCACAAAGGTGATGGTCAGCATGGGCTGGGTATTTTCAGGCATGGTTCCGTAATCGTAAATGGAAGCATACAACATGCCGGTATACAGTCGCTGAAAATTTTTTGTATTGCTTTCATCGAAATGACCGTAGCGTGTTTCGCTGGATCCTTTTGAGATAGGTACCGAGGATGAAAGCACCTCAACGTGTTCCACGAGCAGCTTACCGTCATCGTCTTTTTCGGTATGGATTTTAAACGAAGCGGAAACGGCATGGGAGGAGAACGAAATGGTCTCATATTTGGTGATCACACCGGACATGAAATTGCTTTCCACAAAGTTCAGCATACCCCATTGGAGGAAGGGAAAAGTTTCGGTTTTCATGTTGGCAATCATATTAAACGCGGGGGAATAGACATGGTAATACCAATCTCCCGATTCCTCTTCAAACGGTTCGCTGAAATACAAGGTTGTGGTTTTTCCCAGATAGTCGTAGGAGAGATGAAGGGGATAAGAATCGGTTTCTTCGTCGTAAATTTTGTATTCCTTCAGAAGGGCTTTCAAATCGGGTTCATTCCATTGATGCAGATTATATTCTAACACCTTTTCGCCTTGTACCGTGCAAAGAGCCTGTAAAACCGTATCATACCGATTTGAAGTGACATATTGGGTGGGATACAAAATTCTATATTCCGCCAAAGCGTCTTTATTTTCCAGATCCTTATCTTCGGTATAGCATTTTATGGTGATGTAATCTTTGCCGTATCGTTTGATGTTGAAATTATCCACCATATAGTAATACGTGGAATTGGTGCCTAAGGTCAACGTGGGAACAAACATTTCTTTGATATCTGCCAAAAGATCTTTTTGAATGGTATTGTCCAGTAGATATATGGCGGGACGACCCTCTAATCGGGCGTAATAGGCATGGAAGATATCCAGAAAGTCGCCGATATAGACCACATATTCTTTCCCCTCTAAGGTGGTCAATTTGACTTTTGCGGTATAGTTATCCTCGGCCAACCCGTACAGGGCAAAATCATCCGTGTTGGCATTTTCCGCTTCGCCAAAGCTCAGCATGTAGCGGCAGTTTACATACAGCTTCGCCATTTTATCCGGGTTGTAAAATAAATCTTCCGCTCCTTCCACATACAATTCTTTATCCGCCGCGCGGTAAATGCGGGTGGTGCCATGCTTGTTTTCAAGGATGATTTCTGCAATATCTTCCTTTTCCACGGGATCGAAAATAAAGGGATGACCGTCATTGGAAAGTTTTTCGCCCCAACGACCAACGGTGGGTTTCGTGTTGTCGGATTCGGGATCTGCAAAAAGCATGTTTAAAAAGAACAACGAAGGAAACAAAATGGCGCAGATCAGAATCAATACAAAAATCCATTGTCTCTGTTTGGCAAGAAGGGTTTTCTCTTTTTTTTCCGCCATTAGAGATACCTCCTTTTGACCCAAATCGCGATCCCAAGGATGCAGACGGCGCCGGGCAGAGCACAAGTCAAGCGAATCAGCCAGCTTTTCCAAACGTCGGTGGTCATATCTTCGGCATTATGAAAGGCGTTGTCATCAAATTGTTTGATTTGGATATCCACGGCCACCAGTTTCAGGCTACCCAGAATTTTCATGGATTTATACAAAAAAGGTGCGTTTGCAAAGGCATTATCCACGATCAGTTTGGTTTCGGAATAATGGGTGGTGCCGAACACCATCAAATGGTAATCATAATATTCGTTGTTCACAATATCCGTTTTGGAGGAAATCGCCGCCAGATTGTAAGTACCGGTGACGGTTTCGCTTTCGCCGCCCTCTTGATCCACCGTAATTTGTGCGGAAGGATAGGTGGTGAGAATCGGTTCCACGTGCCATTCGGAATTGGCATGTGCAATGGATCGTTCCGTGACGATCACAGGGGCGCCGTTGATGAAAACCACAGGGGTCGCAGATTCGCCGGATGCCAAAGACTCTACCAGGGTATAGGCAATTTGGTTGACGGGAGGCTTTCCGGCTTCTTTATCATCGTTGGAGGCATAGTAGGGATCTATATAGTTGGCAACTACATAGTTAGGCCCGTAGGTAAGGGATTTGGAATGATCGTAAACCGTGGTTCTCTGGACGGATAAACCCCATTTGGCAAGCAATGCGTCCAATTCAGGCAGCCTGGGTGTGGAAGCGTCCATAAAGACCATGACCGCACTGTCTTTTTTTTCACCGGAAAAATTTCTGGATAAAAAATGGGAAATGCGGTTGATTTCGGTTTCGTCTTCGTTGCCCTCTCCCATATATCCGGAAAAATCGGATTTGGGGGCGTAAATCACCAAAATGCGGGTATTTTCATCGATTTTTTCAGTACGGGTATTGGTATATTGAGAAACAAACCCGGCGTTGACAAACATTTCGTCCAATAGGGCCATCTGATTTTTGGCAGGTTCCCCATGACCTTGGGTAAAGGTTACAACGGGACGGTCTTCTGCCGTCACGGTTAAAATTCCCGAGGTGAACTTGGTTTCACCCTGAAAGGCATAGGCCTTTTGGGTTTCTTCATTCATTCTGAAACAGGCGGACATATAAAACGTGGTGAAACGATCCGCGGTCTGGTCGCCATCCAAGTCGCATTCAATGAGAACCGAGGTGGAATACAAAGAATATCCCAGTTCATGGAACGTTTGCTGGTATTTGGTCAGCTTATCGGGCTGGGCAATGCTGTCGATATAGGCGATTTCGATTTGTGTGGGAAACAAATCCGCATATTGCTGAGCGCAGCGAAGGACCATCCGATAATCTTCCCCGGATTCCAAGTTGATTTTAGGCAAAAAAAAGGTAATTTTAATGTGCAAATTTTGATCTTTGAACCGCTCTTCCAAAAGCCGCTGATGGATCAAATCAACGCTTTCCTGAGAAACGGTATACAGTTGTTCTTCTGTTACATCGATGACCAGACCATATTGATCACGGAATGCGAATACCACCAGGTTAACGACGAGAACGGTAGCCAATAAAACGAGGGTAAACACAAGGGCAAAGGTTCCGTATTTGGTCTGTTTGGCACGGAGAAAAGAAGAAAACAGGTTCTTTTTCATTGTTTTTTCTCCTTTCCGATCAACTCCAGCGGCGCTTCTCATACAGACGCACCGACAGGAATAGAAACACAAAGCATAGGGAGCTGTAATAAATAATGGCGGTTAAGTCAAACAACCCCGACGTAAAATAATAGTAACGGTCGTAAATGGACACCCATTTGAGCACCGATCTGACACCGGCATTGACACTGCTGTCGGATGTCATGCTGAGCACCAAAAAAACCGCCAGAGAGGCAATGGTGAACACCGCCGAAACAAATTGATTTTCGCTGAGGCAGGATACAAACAAGCCGATGGCAATGAATGCGGCACCGATGAAGAGAGCGCCGACGGACGACGTGATGATGGCCATGGTGTTTGGATTACCGAACATATACAAGGTGATGAAATTCAGGCAGGACAACAAAAAGGCGCCGGCAAACAAGGTATAGGCTGCTAAAAACTTGGCAAACACCATACCGGACAAGCTGACAGGAGCGGTTAAGAGAAGCTGTTCGGTCTTGGTTTTTCGCTCTTCACTCATCAGCCGCATGGTGATTAAGGGAATCATAATGATAAAAGAAAATAACAGGATGGTAAAGTAGGAAGACAGGGAGGTGGTGGTGGCGAGCAGATTGGTGACCGAGAAAATACCGCCGGCAACGGCCAAGAAGACAATCAAAAACACATAGCCGATGGGGGTAATAAAAAAAGACCGCAGCTCTTTTTTATAAATAGCCGACATTCTTATTTGCCTCCTTTCTTTTTCACGTTTTCTTCCTCGACGATGACGGTGATGTCCGCGGCCCGCAACCGGGCGCGTTCGTTGGCGGAAGAGGTCAAGTAAATAAACACATCTTCCAGATTCATGCCCATGGATTCCAGACCGACCAGGGGCCACCCCTGCTCGGCAAGCGTATAAAACAACGGCTTGCGTATATCCAGATTGGGCTTTGCTTCGACGATGAAGGCGTTGCTGCCCCCTTCCCGTTCGCCTATGAATTCAGCATATAAGATCCCCTGCCCGTTTTTGAGCATTTTTAAGACGTCTGCTTTGGGACCAGCAATGGTGACCACCAGCCGCTTGGGAATGTCTACGATTTTGGACAGTTCCTCGGTTTTTTCATTGGCAACCACCTTGCCTTCATGAAGTATGACCACCCGGTCGCAAACGGTTTGTACTTCCGGGAGAATATGAGAAGACAGAATAATGGTGTGATCTTTTCCCAAGGCTTTGATGAGCTTTCGGATTTCAATGATCTGCTTGGGGTCAAGCCCGATGGTGGGTTCATCAAAAATCAGCACCTGGGGATTGCCAACGAGAGCCTGGGCAATACCCACGCGTTGTCTAAATCCTTTGGACAGGTTATGAATGGCTCTTTCATACACATCATCCAGCTGGGTCACCGCAACGATTTCCGCCAAATGGCGGTTGCGATTCATTTTGCACCCTTTCAAATCAAAGACAAACCGCAGAAACTCCTTCACCGTTAATTCAGGATACAGGGGTGGAATTTCGGGCAGATAGCCGATTTTCTTCTTGGCTTCGATGGGATGCTCTAAAATATCGATGCCGCTGATTTTCGCCTGCCCCTCGTTGCAGGACAAATAGCCGGCAAGGATGTTCATCGTGGTGGATTTTCCCGCTCCGTTTGGCCCAAGAAAGCCCAGCACTTCACCCTCGTTGACTGTAAAGCTGATATGGTCGAGGACTGTTTTTTTGCCATAACGTTTGGTTAATCCGGCAATTTCAATCATGGTTTTCCTCCAAAAGAAAGAACGTTTCTCATGTATGTTTTTTCTGAATGGCGATGTTTAGATCATCCAGTGCTTTTTGAGGCACGGGAGCCGGACAGGACGTCATCAATTCAGAAGCGTTTTGTACTTTGGGAAAAGCAATCACTTCCCGCAGGCTTTCACAGCCCAGCAATTGCATGCACAAACGATCAAGCCCGATGCCCATGCCGCCGTGGGGGGGCGCGCCGTAACGGAAAGCGTCCAGCAAGAATCCGAATTTGCTCCTGGCTTCCTCATCGGAAAGGCCCAGCAGGTTGAACATCCGATTTTGGAGCACGGGGTCGGTGATCCGGATGGAGCCGGAGGACAATTCAATGCCGTTGAGAACCAAGTCATAGGCTTTGGCACGCACGTTGGCTTTGTCGGTTTCCAAATAAGGCAGGCATTCATCCAGTGGGGAGGTGAAAGGATGATGCATGGCCATCCATTCCCCGGTGTCCTCGTCCCGTTCAAAGAAGGGGATTTCCACAATCCATAGCAGATTGAAACCCTTCTTTTCCACGCCCAGACGCAGAGAAAGCTCGGTTCTCAAAGCGCCCATATAGGACAACAATTTGGAATGGTTGGTATCGGTTAGAATGAGGATGGCATCCCCTGGTTTAGCACCCGTTTCGCGGGCCAACGCTTCCAGCCATGTAGGGGTGACGAATTTGGAAAAGGAGGCCGTCAGTCCTTCGGGCATCCATCTGGCATAGGCAAGCCCTTTGGCGCCGATTCCTTTGAGCTTTTCGGTGAGTTTGTCATACTCCTTACGGCTGAATTTTTCCGCACCGCCAGGGGCGCAGATGGCCCTCACGCTGCCGCCCGCGGCAACGGTGTCAGCAAAGACGGAAAATCCACAGTCTTTGCACAAGTCGGAAATGTTTTGTATTTCGAGCCCGTACCGGGTATCCGGTTTGTCGCTGCCATAGCGATTTATGGCTTCTGCGTAGGTCAATCTGGGCAGGGGCAGAGACAAGGGCAGATGCAAAAGCGCACGGAAAACCCGTTCCATATACCCTTCCACCATGGACAAGACGTCTTCCATGGTGACAAAAGACATTTCCAGGTCGATCTGGGTGAACTCCGGCTGTCTGTCGGCACGCAAATCTTCGTCTCGGAAGCAGCGGGCAATCTGCATATAGCGATCAAACCCCGCCACCATGGACAGCTGTTTGTACAGCTGGGGAGACTGGGGAAGCGCATAGAAAGAACCGGGATGAATACGACTGGGCACCAGATAATCACGGGCGCCTTCGGGGGTGGATTTGATGAGCATGGGGGTTTCGATTTCAATGAATCCGTTTTCATCGAAATAGTCACGGGTGATTTTCACCAATTTGTGACGCATCAGCAAATTGGACAACAAATCGGGTCTGCGCAAATCCAAATAACGGTATTTTAAGCGCAGTTCCTCGTTGGCAGCGGAATTTTCCACGATTTCAAAAGGCGGGGTCTGGGATTTCCCCAAAATCTTCAAGTCGTCTACATACACTTCAATGTTTCCGGTGGGAATGGCGGGGTTTTTGCTATCGCGTTCCCGTACAACCCCTTTGGCGCAAAGAACAAATTCGCTTCTTGCTTCGGCGGCGACGGAAAACACGGATGTATCGGTGGTTTCGTCAAAGGCCAATTGAACGATACCCGAACGGTCACGCAAATCAATAAAGATTAAACGGCCTAAATTTCTCTGCCGCTGTACCCATCCGCATACGCATACTTTTTTTCCGATGAGGCTTTCCCTGACGTCGGCACAATACTGAGTTCTTTCCATATCAACGGTTCGCTTCCTTTCCGATCGCCGTTACGATGGCGGCAAAGTCTTTGAGATTGACAGGCGTTTGTACGCCGGTTTCCATGTTTTTGATGAACGCTTCGCCTTTTTCCAGTTCACCGTCTCCTACAATGAGGGTAAAGGCGGCATTTTTCTTGTCAGCGTATTTCATTTGGGCTTTCAGGCTTCTGCCCGTTTGATCAAAAGCGGCAAAAATCTCTTTTTCCCGCAGATAAGCAGCCAAAGAAAAGGCATATTTCTGGGCATCCGGTCCCAAAGCGGCTATATAGAGAAGGGGAGAGGGAGAAACGGGAAGAAGATTCCCTTCCGCTTTCATGGCAAGAATCAAGCGATTGATGCCTGTGGCAAACCCGACGCCGGAAACGGCAGGCCCGCCCAGCTCTTCTACCAGACCGTCATACCGACCGCCGCCGCAGAGGGTGGAGCGGAAGGCTTCATGGGTGGAAATAAATTCAAAGACGGTTCTTTGATAATAATCCAAGCCCCGGACAATGCGGGGATTGACGGTATATTCTACGCCGGCGGCATCCAAACAGGCCTTCACCGCTTCAAAATGAGCGTGGCAGTCAGGACACAAATGATCGATGGTCCTGGGGGCGTCTTTGGCGAATTGAGAACATAGTTCGCTTTTGCAATCAACGATACGGAGAGGGTTGGTCTCCAGCCGTCCCAAACAAGTATCACACAATTGATTTTGATAGGGAGAAAAATAAGTATGGAGAGCTTCTCGGTAGAGAGGCCTGCAGGCTTTACAGCCGATGGAATTGATTTCCAACGAAATGTGCCGGATCCCCAAATTGCGGAAAAGATCCCGACCCAGCAGGATTACGTTGGCATCGGCTACGGGAGCATCGGCGCCAAACAGTTCGACGCCAAACTGGGAAAACTCCCGAAAACGTCCCGATTCGGGTTTTTCATACCGGAAACAGGTGACAAAATACGACAATGCCAAAGGAAGGGCTCCGCCGGTCAATCCATTTTCAATGACACAGCGCACCACGCCGGCAGTACCTTCCGGCCGGAGGGTCATACTGCGGCGGTCGTTGTCCACGAAAGTATACATTTCTTTTTGCACCACGTCCGAGGTTTCCCCCACGCCTCTTTGATAGAGTTCGGATACCTCAAAGGTAGGAATACGGACTTCGGAAAATCCATACAGGGAAGCGGTCTTTCTCAAAATAGCTTCCGTTTCCTGCCAGGCTTCGGATTCACCCGGCAATATGTCGGTCGTACCGCGAGGTTTTTGCAGCATATACAGTCCTTTCTTTCTCGAAAACGTGTTTTTTCGGAACCGCGCAAAACAATGCACATCATACTGTATCCGATATGGATACAAAGTGAATTATACCATATCTTATAGTTCAAAGCAAACAGTTTTTTGACAATTGGGTGAATTTTTTATTAAAACCACTTGACTTTTTTTAAAGACCTATTGTATAATACAAAAGCTGCCCTTCTATTGGGCAGCGATGCATACGTGGAAAGATGGCTGAGCTGGTCGAAGGCGCACGACTGGAAATCGTGTGAACGCTAATACCGTTCCGGGAGTTCGAATCTCCCTCTTTCCGCCATAGGTAAAAAAACCCTTGATTCTTCAGGGGTTTTTGTTTTTTACTTCATGTACACACGTTTTTTACACGAACTTGTTCAGGATGGAAATGGCTTGTTTTTTTCCCGGGGGAAATAGTATTTTAAGTGAACGCAAGGTTAGAATGACCCGGCATGCGGGCGATCTCCTGCGTGTCGATACCTTTACGGGCAAAAAGTGTTGTCAACGGCGTATTTACGCAGGTTTTTTAACGAAGACAAGCAGGGTATTTAAATATATTAAGGGTTCAATAGAAAATGTGAGCGGATATCAGATTTGGAAAAGAGATTGGCAAAACGAATAAGTTGCACCGATTTAAGCCCTCCTTACCCTTATCATGTTGACACTGCAAGGATTGGTTGTTTATTCCAAATAAAACCTTGCCAATTTCAAATCAATGGGGCCTCGAAAACGCCATTTTTCATTGTACGGCGATGTCCAATAGGTCACCAGGCATTCCCCGTCGGGCAAAAACAACACCGCCGGATTGGTGAAAGCTCGATTGGGATCCTCCTCCAAATTCCCTAATAGTTTAAAACAGTCTCCATCCCGGGTAACGGCGGCGGTCAAAGGGGAGCGTTTTCCGAAATGAGAGGCAAAACCTGGGTCATAAGGCGCGTGGTTCCATATTACAAGCAGTTGGTCACTGCCGGGAATGTTCACCAGATAAGGACAGGATTCCGGAGCCTCCAGACCGCTGGAAACAGGGGTTGTCCAGGTATTCCCATCATCAAAGGAGTAGCTTTTGTACACGGCGCCCAGTTGGGTACGCATTACCGCCAGAAGCCGCCCGTCGGATAATTCTCCCACAAAAGGTTCCATGCATCCCCGTTTATCTGCCCGCATACATCCCGATCCGAACATCCAGGTTTCCCCGTCGTCATCGGAAAACAAGCTTTGCTGGATAAAGTTTTCTTTTCTCCCTACACCGTCGGAAAGCCCCACGGGGATGAGAATCCGGTCGGAGGAAAGGCGGCGGGCACAGGAATTGGAAAAGGAATAGGAACCTCGTTCCCATACGTAGCGTACGGGAGAAAAGGTTTTTCCCTCATCTTCCGAAATTCTGATTCCGGCGGCAGTCACCCGGGGTTTCCCGGCAGCCAAATGGACATAGCGCATATAAAGGAATAAAATGCGCCCGTCTTTCAGGCGGATCAGGTTAGGGCTGTAGACATTGGTATCCCCCGGCTCCGGGGTAACCAGAACACGGGGTTCTTCCCAGGTATATCCTTTATCGCGGGACACAGAGGAAACCAGTGTAGAGGGGGAATAGTCGTTGGAACCGAAAGGGCTGTTCTCAAACCGCTGCCAGATCATCAGAATATCCCCGTTGTTCAGATTGAGCATAGCCGCTTCGGAATGACGGGAATACATCCCTGTGGCTTTTGCCACCGTATGGGTTTGTAACTGTTTCATCGTCATATGTTTTGATTATTTCACTTCCAGCCGGAAGTGAGAATCGAAGGTAGTTCCTTCCCCTGTGGCAGTAAGAACATGGGCAAACCCCATGCGGTTATCAGCGGCCACGGCAGGGGCAAAACCCAACTCCCGAGACAAGGAAGAGGTGGCAAACAAGGTTTTATTGCCGCAATATTGTTTCCATTGCTTGTTGTCTTCCGCTATGTGCAAAGCCCGGTCCGACAAATGAAAACGAGAAACCCAGCAGAGGCTTTCTTCCGCGTTGGCATGATCCGTAATTTCCATCCCTTGTTCGGTCAAGACAACGGTACGGGTCCAGAGGTAGGATTTTTTTCCAAAAACAGCGTTGCTTTCAATGACAACCCGTTTTTGATCGCCATCCAAACAGACGTCGGTAAAGGTACAGTCTTCTTTGTATTTTCTCAATGCTTTGATAGGAAATTCCCGGACATATAGACCGTTGTGGGCTTCGGGACCTTTTAAGTAGGTACGAAGTTTATTGGCATCGTAGCTGGGAGAACCGCTGTCCACCAAAACAGGCGTATTCCCATAGAAGGCAATCACCTGGGGCCTTCCCATATGCATATGGGAGGCGGTATGGTCGGCACCGTCGATATACACGGTATAGTTCCCTTGCCGTAACACGGCCATTTTGCTGTGGGGGAAGAAGCAGGATGACTTTTCATCGGGCAAGTTCAAGGGGAACAGCTTGGCAACCCGCCAAAGATCCGCGTGTGCATCCATGGCATAAGAATCGTTGAGCTGCAGGGAAGTTCCCCCGGGGGAGGACATTTGCCAGGCAAAGGCATACTGGGATTGGATCGCTTTTTTTAACGGCAAATCGTCATCATAATCGTTTTCTTTCTTCAGAAGATAGGCTTCCAAATACATCCGGGCGATAAAATGGCTGTAACTGGGACAGCTTTCATCGTTGCCGCCGTCGGGGAAAATGGTTTTCACCCGATTCATTTCAATGGTATTTTTCCCCTGTACATGATACAAAGCGGCCTGTTTTGCATGAGGGAACAAAACACCGCAATACAAGAGAGCCAGCCCAACCTGCAGCACATGGTTTTGGGCATGGCCGGTTGCCAGGTGTTTTTCGGCTTCCCGGCACAAATGATCCGCGTGGGTTATCAGCACATCATAAATGAACTGCCAGTCCGCGAGCGCAAAGGGATTGTGTTCGCCCAGAAAATAGATGCTGTAGCACAGCATGAGGGTGCGCCACGCCACCTGCATATCCCGCCAAACCAAATCGGTCTGCAGATAGCTGATATCTTCATACGGTTGGTAGGGGTGGGCATTCCACCAGTCTTTCAGATAGGAAAGCCACAAAGCGGCAAACTTTTTGTCCCCGGTTTTTCCGTAACGATGGGCAAGGGGAAGGAGAAAATACAACCGCTGGATCCAAACATGCTGTTCAAAGATGGGAGCGGAAGCAAAAAGAGGATGTTTATATACAGAATCCCAGTCAAATTCACCGTTCTGTGACCAGGGCTCAAACAATTTTCCCTGTTCCAAAAGGGTCATCAACCGGTCGGAATCTTGCGCGTTTAAGCGATCGTTGAGAAAGAAAAAAGCCCCGCCGTCAAACACCAGATATGGAAAGATAGAGTCCGAATACATGTCCTCTCTGGGATACGGAAAAGTTACAAGGGTTTGTTTGCCAAACACTTCTTGTTCAAAGGGTTTTATAAATAACTTCATACAAATCACCTCATGTTGCATTGTAACATTGATTTTTATGGGGGTCAACATCTTTTGTCATAAACCGGGCAAGAAAAGTCTTGCAAAGGGATCGGTCTTTTGTTAGACTAAACACAGAAAGGGAGGGATATCAATGGCAAAGATTTCCGTACAATTATACAGTGTAAAAGACTATACCGGAAAAGACATGGTGTCTGCGTTGGAGCAGATTGCCAAAGCGGGATACGAAGGAGTGGAATTTGCGGGATACGGCGGTCTTGGGGCAGAAGACATGAAACACCATTTAGACAGGGTAGGTCTGGTTGCTTCAGGTTCTCATGTGAGCATCCAATTGCTGAGGGAAGCGTTACAGGATGTGATTGCCTATAACAAAACGATTCAAAATCCCTATATCATTTGCCCCGGCGCCCCTGCTGTCGCCAGGGAAGAGTACGAGGCGCTCCATCGGGAGTTTTTAGCCATCGGGGAAAAAATCCACAAGGCGGGCATGAAATTCGGATACCACAACCACCACAAAGAATTTGTTTCTTTTGATGGCAGGTATGGCATGGATATTCTGTTGGACGGCGGCAACCTGGTGTATGAAGTGGATACCTACTGGACCGAATATGCCGGAATCGACACCCTGGCGTATTTGAAGAAAATAGGCAAAAAATGTGAACTGGTCCATTTGAAGGATATGGTCGTGGATCAAAATAAAAACAAATCTTCCTGCACGTACGGAGAAGGCATTTTGAACAACCGCGGCATCATCGATACGGCGCTTGTCCATTGTGATCCAGCTTGGTTTGTCATCGAATGGGAAGCTTTCAACACCATGGACAGCATGGAAGCGGTGACGAAATCCTGCAAAAACCTAAAAGCGTTGCTGGGCAGATAATTCAAAAAACCATCAGACCAAGAAAAAGCGTGCAACGGTAAAACGCATCCTACGTTTTACCGTTGCACGCTTTGATGTGTATGCTTTTTTGAGTACGGGCTATCGGATTTCAATCACCTCGAACTCGTTTAAGGCATCCAACGTAAAGGACAATTTCTTTCCCTTTGTCTTCAAATTGGCGGGATTTCCGCCCCGGGTGGTTTTTAAAACGGGGTTTTTGATGTCCAAGGACAAGGTGATTTTCAACCCATGCAGAGGAACGATGTCGGTAAAGGGGCGAGCCATGGCACCGGTTTTGTTGATGAGGTGAAGGACATACCGGCTATCGATTTTCCGCAGCACCGCTTCTACCAGACCGGGGCCTTCGAGGGATACCACGGGGCTGGAGGTAGCCGCAATAAAATTGCGAAGGATCTGGGGATAATCGGCGTTGGCATATGTCGTCATCATAAAATTGGCGAAATTGCCCGTGATGTAATAGGCGCATCCCTTGCCGAATGCGTTTTTGATCAGAGCAGGATAGGTTTTTTCAGGCAAAGACACATAACAGCCCGGTAAAGGCCAATAGGAAACAAAGAGGGCTTCGGCGCCTTCTGCCAATGTCCATTCCAAATTCAGTTTGGGGTTGGGAAGGAGGGGCGCGGTCAAACCTTTGGTCAATTCGCTGTCCCGGGTGGCTTTCATATATCCCACATCGGGGGAAGTCCGCAGCGCGGCTTTGCCGCAAACGCCCAGAACATGGGCAAGACGGGAAGCGGATAGCCCTTTGCCGTGTTCATCAAAGCATGCCGTATCGTAGGTTGCCAGCAAATGACCGCCGGCATTGACATAGCCTTCCAGTTTTTCAGACACCTCTTTGGACATACAGGATACGTTGGGCAGAATGATGGAGTCGTACTTTTTGATTTCCTCAAGGGTAACGGAGTATTCATCGATGATGTCGAACTGGGTATGATTCCGTAAAAGCATATCCGCAAAAGAAAGCAATTCGCCGTAATGATCGCCTTTTTCTTTGGCTGTAACCACCTGTTGTTCGGTAAAGTCGGTGGCTTCGTAGCTTGCCCCGTAGTTATTGGCGGTATCTTGACTCCACATCAATGCCACGCGAGCGGTGGAGTGGGATTTTTGATACAAGAATTTATGGGCAAGAACGAATTTGTTCATTTCTTTGGATGCTTTGGCACCATCGCTGTCCTTGAACATGGAAGGAGACCCGTGAATGCCATACCACACGTTGGCGCCGTTGGCGTAACTGGTGGCATAGGTCAATCTGGTTTCCGCGGCGGTGTGCATGTAATAGGCGGTACCCGACTGGTTGCCGGCAAAGAAATTAACCACAGGTTTGCCTTTTCCGATGGTTTCAAGCAGTTTGGATTTCACGGTGACAGCCCAGATGGAATTCCCCGGCGCGGGACGATAAAATCCGCCTTCGGCGCCCAGCAGATCCACATACGGTTCCAATTTCCGGGTATTGCTACCCGTAATATCCCCGCGCAGGGCAGAATTGTTTAAATACAGCAGGATCTCTTTGCCCGAGGCGTCAATGACCTCCCGGGTTTCCTTGATATGTCCGGTGACGCTGTTGACCCGCATGTCCTGCAGTTCCAGACGGGTGGCCTGTTCAATGGGATGGCCGTATTTTTCTAAAAAGTCTTTCTGACACGTTTCACAGTAACACCCAATGTTCCGCATCACAGGACCGTCTAAAAAAATGCCGTCAATTTCATGTTTTATCAATGCGCGGATGTTTTCCAGATACTGCTTGTGCCAGGGACCGCGGGGATTGACGCAGACCATGTTGCATACCCCGTACGCTTCCAAAGGAGAACCGTCTGCTTTTCGCTGGAGCCATTCCGGATGTTCTTTGGAAGGGGCCTCTTCCACGCAATGGGTGTTGTAGTAACATATCTGCCGCAAACCGTGTTCTCTGGAACGGGCCAGGTATTGATCCAGTTTTTCGCCGTGTCTTTCTTCGGAATACGTTGCAAAATGTCCTTTGGTAAACAAATGCAGACATTGCTCGGTGTTGAACCCCTGTTTTGCAACATACTCGTCCAGAACCCAGAAAGCATCGTCGCCCAGGTTACATTGCACGGCACAGATTGTTAAAGGTTGATTTTCCCACCATTTCATATATAAGTTTCCTTTCTTTATTAAACAGCCCCCGCGGACCGCGGGGGCTGTGAATGATAAGGGTATGGTTTAGCCGCCAATGGCATCATTGACTTCTTCGTAGTTATCCAGGCTTGCGTTGTTAAAAATACGATTACCGAACACATCGGAAGCCAGATCGTCCAGACGGTCGGAAGCGAGGTAAGCATCATAGTTGAAATATAAAGCGATAGCAGGGTTGTCCTGACAAAGGATTTTTTCGGCATCATGGAGTTTGGCGGCTCTGTCTTTACGTGTGGTAGCGGCAAAAACGGCATCTATGGCGCGATCGTATGCATCGGATTGATAGCCGGTGATGTGGGGGGTGTAGAGTTCGCCGCGCACATCCACCACGCTGCCGCTATAATATTTGGCAAAGGGAGCCAGGAAGGAATAAGCAGAAGAAGACAATCCCTGGTAATCCAGCATCAGAACATCAAAGGTTCCGGCTAAAAGAGCGGCTTCGTACTCTTGGTTGGACAAGCCTTCGGCTTTGACGGTAAATCCCAAAGCAGACCAGGCTTTCGTCACATAATCTGCAACGGCTTTATGGGATGCATTGGCGTTGCGATAGGTAATGGCAAAGGAGCCGGACTTGCCTTTCAGTGCGGATTTGGCGCCGGCGGCATCATAGGTATATAAAGTCCCCCCCACGGTGCGGAAAGAAGATTTTGAAGACAATTTATCATCAAACACACCGTCGGATACAAACCCGGTGGCAGCTTTTGCACCCATGCCCACCAAGTCGGCAATGGCCTGTCGGTCAAGAGCGTTGCCCAAAGCGGTTCTGACAGCGGCATCGGCAAACAATGTGTTGCTGCAGTCAAAATACAGCGTGCCGGTGGAAAGGAGGGGTTGTGTCACCAACTCTTTCTGGTGGGCGGTATACGTTTCTTTGGTGAAAGAGCCGATATAGAAGAGTTCGCCGGATTCAAATTTAGCCATGGCATCTTTCGCGGAAAGGGAATAGTCAGTGATCAATCTATGGGGGATGACATATTTGTCAAGATTGCTTTCGTCCACATCGCCGTGATAATAGGAATTGCGTTCCAGCCAGATCTCGGTGATGACACGATCGGGATTCCGTTCCTTCACTTCTTCTTTTTCATCGCCTTTATAGGTCAAGCGTTTCAAAGAAAAAGCACCGTTGGTAGCAATGGCGGAGGAGGAAGAAGACCACAGAGGAGACGCTTCTACGATGTCATCGCGCAAAGGACCCAGAGCGGGAGACGCCAAATTTTCCAACAACAGCGACAGTTCGATTTCTTTTTCCAGTACAATCCGCAGCAAGGAATCTTCCACGGCGGTTACGCCCAGATCGGCAACGGTCAGTTCGCCGGATTTGATTTTTTTAGCATTTTTGATGTCATACAGCAACGCGGCGGCAGGGATGTTGCTTTCGGGAGCCAAAATGCGCTGCCAGGCGTAGACAAAATCATCGGCGACGACCGGTGTCTTGTCGTTCCAACGGGTTTTTTGCAATTCAAAATACACACAAAATTCATCTTCTTCTTTTTGCGTGTACCATTTTTTCGCCATGCCTTTATTGACAGAACCGTCTTTGGCGATGGTCACAAGACCTTCATACAACAAACTGATATATTGGATGGTATCCTTATCGTACATCGTAGCAGCGGGATCCATATTAGACTGGACCGAGGCGAGGTACATAGGAATGATGGCGCCTTTTCCATATAGGCCTCCGCAGGAAACCGTCATGGCAAGAACCATAACCAATACCAGTAATAATGCAACTTTTTTCTTCATAACTCTGGAGCCCTCCGTGTCATCACTTTTTATCGATTCGGGCGGGTTTCAACCCTTCCGAATAAGGTAGAAATTTAAAAGGGTAAATTTCGTCGGATACACTATATTATAGCATGATGCAAGGTGAGAATCAAGCATCTTTTGGGTTTTTTGTTTGTAAAACTCAACAGATTTTTTCTACGCTTTTGCACGATTTTCACAACACAAAAACAGCCAAGCTTTCATCCCGCCCTTCTTATTTACAAATTTTGGCAGGGGGCACCCAACGGATCACCGACCTGAATGCACGCCCTGCCCCGGCGAATATAGGTGTTTCATTCCATAAGCAAGAGAACATAAAAAAAGAGCACTGCAAATTTGCAGTACCCTTTTCATGTGCGATGTACAATCATTTAGAAAAAGCAAACAAAGTAATATCGCCGCCGTCGTCCCGATAATACAGGGTGGCATTGACGGGCGAAGAGGAGCGAAGAAGCGTGACCAAGGCTTCGGTGGAAGACATATTCTGTACGTTTTCTACTAAAAGCCCTGTGATGATATCCTGAAAGGTAAAGGTAATCTGCCCCACGGAAATGCTGCCGTTTTCCCCCAGCGTAGCAGCACCGGTGACAGCTTGGAGCCGATCGACCGAGGTCACGACAGCCCCCGCCATGGTCAGAACAACGGGAACGGAGGTTTCGTTTGGATCCAAAGACAGATCCGACTCTCCCAAGGGGCAGGATTGACCGTTACAGATGTAACTGAGACTGCCGGTGACAGCGTCCCTGTTCACCACCGTGACCAACATGGGGGATTCGGCGGTATCGGCAGGCAGCCAGGCAACCACCACATCCTCCAAAACAAACAGGGCGGCATACAACGTTCCGTTGTTTTTATCGATGGCGGATAACAATGCGGAGGTAGGATACAACCCATCGTCCCCGCCGCCGTTTTTGACCAGATTTAAAAAAGTAAACTGCCGAGGATCTATATCTACCGTGACCGTATTGTTGGAACCCCGGGCAATCCAGCCCACAATATCCGCGGGGACTTGAATGGATTGGATTTCTTGTTCAATGTAGTGAACGACAATGACTTCTCCCGGCATGGGACGGTATCCGTCGTAATCCGAATGGTAAATCAAAGAAAGGACGGTATCGCCGTTGGTCACCGTGATACCGGCGACATCTGCGTTCACCACAATGGTGGCGATGGTATCCTCGAGGAGAATATCACCGGGAATCGGATCGTCTTTGCCTCCGGTCTCTTCTTTTTTTTCGTCGCCGTCTTTGATGCTCTTCAATTTGGTGACTTTGTCACCGCAATAAGGCAAAGCCGCGGCGTTTTCATAAAGGGCGGCATATAAAGGCAGGGACTGGGTTTTTCCATATTGAAGGGTGCTGGCGCAAACCGCCAACAATCCCGGCCTTGCAACCGCAAAGGAATATCCGCTGCTTGACAATATGTATACAGGTGTGCCTGCTTTCAGCAAGGAAAGGGTGTTGACCCCCGACCACTCCGCATTTTCTTCTTCGGTGATAACCCCTTGTGCACAGGCAAAGGAGAAGCAATAAGAAGCAAAGGGTTTGTTTTCCTTGGTTACATTGACCCAGGCATCTTCACGAATCACCGCCGCGGGGGCGATGGTCAGCAAATTGACGAGCAACGTTCCCAAAGAAGCCGGGGTTGCATAGCTGTCCAGTTTGGCAAATCCGGTGGACAGACCATGGGAACGGACCAAATCGTCGATGGTGCTGTCCAACAAAGAGCCTCTGGCGTTGCCTCCGCAAAGCAAGCGCATGAAATAACGGGAAATATCCTGATTGGAAACCCGCTCGGCAGGTTCAAAAAACTTGTTTCCCTCTTCGTCCTTTTTCCAATCCATGATCCCCATGCGGCAGACAAAATTGATATACCCGGCATACTCGTGAGACTCGGGTACGTCAGTAAAATAATACATGGAAGAGTAAACGGCGGCATCCTCTTTGCCGGTTATCAGCAAATACAGGCATTTTGCCAGGGTTCTTTTTCTGATGGCTTCGGCTTCGCCCACTTCCTTGGGAATCACACCCAATTTCCGCATAACGGATTCGGCGGACACCGCCTGTTTGGAGGGCGCGACAAAATCCGCGTTGGCAGTTTGGGGGAAGAAGGAAATCAGCATCATACAAACCAGAAGCAAAGAAAGGGTGCGTACAGGCGCAAACTTCTTTTTCCAAACCGGATATCCGGCAACCGCGGCCACGACCACGACCAAACCAAGGATTACCCACAAAATCCAAAGCCAGCCCGACATCCCGTCGGGATCCATAATGCCGGCGGAGACCGACTCGGTATAGGTGCTTCCAACCGAAAGGGAAGGAATGGTCACATTGGGGATAAAGCCGTTTCCGGGAGAAACTTGAGAAGGAAGATAATAAACCAGCGAAAGGTTGTCAAAATCTTTCAGGGTGTTATTCACGATTTTGGTAAAAAACCGAACTGTATCCCCCGCGTCGTAAAGCTCTTTTTCCGGCGTAACGGTGAATGAAATGCCCAATTCCAATCCAAATCCAAACAAGGCTGTGCAGCCAAGAACAACGCCTGCAAGCAAGCAGAAGCATACAATCGATTTGAAGGTGGCTTTCATGGCGGTACTCCTTTTGTTTTTTTGAGCAGTATCTTCCTACTTTTTCAACTTCTATTATAGAGGAAACCGCATTGAAAAGTCAATTGATTTTGTGTATAATTTTACAAATGTTTTCACAATGTCCTTTGGTGAATTTCCAACATCTTGCCTCTGTGGGGTGTAGCAGCCCCCTTTTTACATGCCAAAAGTGGCTTTTTGTCTTTTGCGGTACTGCTGGGGGGTCAAGCCGAACCGCTGCTTGAAGCGGCGGGAAAAATAAAACTGATCGCAGAATCCCAAAGCGTCGCTGATTTTGCCAATGGTTTCTCCGGTACCCACCATCATTTGCAGTGCGCGAAAAAAAATCAAATCATCGATATACGCACCGATGGTTTTACCGACTTCTTTTTTAAAGAGTTTTGCCAAGGTGGATTCTGCCAGAAACAACCGCTGTGCTAAAAAACACACAGTGATTTGGAGAGAAAGATTTTGCTGGATATAGTCCAAGGTATCCCGAACGGGCGGGGAATATTGGCAGAGCGGCTGACTACCGGGTGCAACCAGAAGAAGGAAATCGGCCAAATGGCGAAACACCATTTGCTTCACCGCAACCGCAGAGGAAAAATCATGTTCATGTATGAACAAATCGCGCAATGAGATCATTTCATGCAGATCTACCGGGGTTTCCAGAATATGATGACAGCCAAAGAAGACGTCATATCCGTCAGGACGAAACAGATTTACGTGAAAATAAATTTTTTCCATGGGAGCATGGCAGCCGAAACTGAACGTCAAGCCCGCGGGAATCAAATACAAACGACCCGGTTTCAGGATCACGTTCTGCTGCTCATACTCCAAGTGTCCCTCGCCGGATAAAACAAAATACAGCCGGGAATAGGGAGAGCACACCTCAGATGCCATCCATGTTTCGGGCGTGACCGTTACAAAAGCGCCCGCCGAAAAAGTAAAATGGATGGTATTGGCAAGCAGGAGCATTTCATGATTTTGTTTCACATCCATACAAAAATATCCATATTCAAATCCGTAGAAATCCATTGTTTTTGTGAGTAGAGCATAGTATGCTTAACGTGCAGTCCATATTTGGAGTATATCATCGTTATGAATAAAACGCAAGAGAAAGGTGGGTAATTTGGATGTCAAGTTATCAAGTCAGAAAAACGCCGGGTGACGTGGCATGGTTCATGCGGGATCGTTTTGGCATGTTTATTCACTGGGGAATGTACGCATTGGGCGCACGGCATGAATGGGTGAAAAAATATGAATCCATTCCCGAAGGCGTCTATGATCGCTGGCTGCAGTATTTTGATCCGGATATGTACGATCCTGTCGATTGGGCAAGACAGGCAAAAGCCGCGGGCATGAAATATGCGGTGCTGACCACCAAACATCACGAAGGTTTTTGCATGTTTGATTCTCAGTATACCGATTATAAATGTACCAATACCCCTGCCGGCCGTGATTTGGTCAGAGAGTATGTCGAGGCATTCCGGGCAGCCGGATTGAAAGTCGGCTTTTACTATTCTCTGATTGACTGGCATCATCCCGAATTTCCGTTTGACCCCGTTCATCCCCGCAGAAACGATCCCGATTCGGAAGAACAGAACAAAAAGAGGGATATAAAAAAATATGCCGCCTATATGCGCAACCAGGTCAGGGAATTGATGACCCATTACGGCAAGATCGACATCGCGTGGTTTGACTATTCGTATCCTACGGCAACGGTGGAAGGCAAACCTTGGCTGGTGGGAAAAGGCAAAGACGATTGGGAAGCAGAACAATTGATCGCCCTGGTTCGTGAACTCCAGCCTGGCATCATCATCAACAACCGCACCGGTATAGAGCAGGATTTATGGACACCTGAGCAGGTTCAGTTGAAAGAGTGGGTCAAACATGAAAAAACCGGGGAGCTGGTTCCCTGGGAAGCATGCCAAACCCTCTCCGGCTCCTGGGGATATCATCGGGATGAATCCACCTGGAAATCCCCTGAAATGCTGCTGCAAATGCTCATCACCACCGTTTCCTGCGGCGGCAACTTTATCATGAACGTAGGCCCCACCGCCCGGGGATATTTGGATCACCGTGCCGAAGCTGCGCTGCAGGTCTATGCGGACTGGATGAAATACAACGACAAATCGATTTACGGCTGTACCAAAGCGGAACCCGGCATTGTCTGCCCCGACGGCTGCAAATTGACCCAGTCTGGGGACGGCAAGCGGCTATATGTCCATTTGTTTGCCTATCCTTTTCGATATTTAGAATTGCCCGGCATGAAAAACAAGGTGGCATATGCCCAATTTTTACATGACAACAGTGAAATAAAAATGACCGGCTATACCGCTTGGCACGGGGCAAACAACCCCGGCGGAAGCGAAGGGGAACCCATCATTCTCCATCTACCCGTAGTCAAACCCCCTTGTATTGTTCCCGTCATTGAACTGTTCTTAAAGGACTGAATTGATATAAAAAAGGCAGATTTTATCTGCCTTTTTTATATCAATTCCAATTAGGAATGGTTTGGATGGTTTGCGCCAGCCGTTTGGCAATACGATAGAACCCCCCATCGTTGGGGTGCCCTCCATCCACCGTACACATATCCCGGTCAACCTCGCCGAACAGTTCATTGCCGTGAATGAAATAGACATTCTTGTCCCCTTCCGCTTTGGCTTTCTCATAGGTGGCACAGATGACAGCCAAGAAGCCTAAGTTGTGGGTGGAAGCGGCATATTTTGTAGCGCTGGATAAGAGGATATAGGGAATATCGGGGTGGGCATCCCGGATTTTGCGGTAAAGTCGATAATGGGTTGCTTTGAGATGTTCCACCGTAGGGGCATTGGCATCGTAATCAGACACAAACATGCTCATTTCCAGCGTTGCCATCCAGTCACAAATAGCATCTTCTCCTTTGCCGCTGCCCGAAAAGCCCAAATTGATATGATCCGCATCAAACCAACGGGAGATATGCGCTTGGTAGGTGTTGCCGGGACGGGAAGCACATCCGCCCTGGGTGGTGGAAGAGCCGTAATAAACGATGGGCTTTTGGTGCTTGTATGGCGGGGCAGCCAAGAGAACGGACCCTTTTTTCAAGCCGATATACAACGCATCCACCCTGTAATATAAGGGAAAATGGATTGTCAAATCTTTCATTTTGGTAGATTGGGACTTGAAAATACCGTCATAAGCCCCCTTGGCTTCCACCGGAGGCACAAACATTTTCAAAAAGTTGTATTGACTACCCTTTTTTTCATATAAATCAAAGCCATTGGAGCCGGTGGGAGGCATGTGAGGCATCAAATAGGAACCGGGATAGGTGGTTTTGATGGCGATAACAGGAGAATCGGTTTTAAACCGCACCCTGCCGCCGGCGGTACGATATGCCAGATTCAACACACCGGGGCTGGTAGCCTGTGCCACGTCCAAAGGAAGCCGCACAAAGGGGAAATGATGTTTGTAATCATACAGCCCGTACACCCGGAAAGGATCCTGCTTCACAGAATACCAAACCAAATCCGGCCCGTCAAAGGAGGTTTCGATTTTAAAGTTGGGATCAAGGGTTGAAATGTCCATGATATCACCTCACCAATCCAAATGTTTTATAACGCGGGCCATTCTTTGCGCCATGCGATAAAAGCCTTCGTCCGTGGGATGGGTGGTATCCACGGTGCAAACGTCCCGATCCACTTCGCCGAACAGTTCATTGCCGGGGATAAAATACACGTTTTTATCTCCTGCCGCCCGCGCATCCACATAGGTTTTTTGGATGATGGCATGGCGCGCATCGGTTTGAATCGTCTTTTTTGTCAGATTCGGACGGGATAGAATGATGTACGGGATGTCCGGATGGGCAGTGCGAATGGTTTCATACAGGGGCTTGTGGGTGGCTTCGAGGTGTTCGGCAGTGGGAGCGTTGAAATCATAGTCCGACACAAAAACACCCATATCCAAAGAGGCCATCCAGTCCGCCATGGACTTTTCCCCTTTTCCGTTGCCGGAGAACCCTAAATTGATGTGATCGGTGTCAAACCAGCGGGTAATATGGGCTTGGTAGGCGTTGCCCGGGCGGGAAGCACACCCCCCTTGGGTGATGGAAGAGCCGTAATAAACAATGGGCTTTTCGTGGATATAGCGGTCGCCGGCGTCTAAAACGCTTTCTTTGTGCAAGCCGATGTATAAGGCGTTCACCCCGTGATATAAAGGAAAGTTGAGGGTATAATCCCGCAGATCGGTGCGGTTGCAATAAAATATGTTTTCATATCCATCCGTCATATGCACGGGAGCGATAAAGGTTTTTTGATAGGTATATTGCCCCTCTTTTTTTTCGTACAAATCAAAAGAGGAAGAACCCGTCAAGGGCATGTGAGGCATAGCCCCCCTGCCGTTTTGTACAGTTTTGAGGGCGATGTAAGGGGAGTTGGTTTTGAATCTGACTCTGCCTCCGGCAGTATGGAGCGACAGGCGTTCCAGAGGTTCGCCGGTGGCTTTGGCAACAGCGGCAGGAACCCTGCGAAAGACGAACTGATTTTGATAATCATGCAATCCATACACACGAAAGGGCGCTTTCCGCACGTCATACCAGACCAAAGCTTCTTCTTGTATGTTACTTTGTATTTGAAAATTCGGATCGATTGTTGCAATGTTCAACGATGTATCCATGATGGTCCCTCTATAAAAAGCCCGCTCACGGTCGTAAGCGGGCTTTGTTTTGTTTGAACGAAATTATTTTTTAGGCGTGGAAGCCTTCTTTTTTTGCAAGACAAGAAAAGCAGCTGCGCCGCCGCCAACGACCACAACGCCGCCGATGATGACCCAAAGCCACCAAAGGCTGCTTCCGCCGCCACTGCCGTCTTGGGTGACATCGGAAGTAATCGCGTATATATCCAAATCGCTTTGTACGTTTTTGTACTCATCGGAGCTCCAGCGTAAAAAGTTTTTCACGCGGGCGGAAGGATCTTTCAGACAAGTTCCGGCAGGAACCTGTCTGTATAAAAGAGGGGATGAGTCCTTGGATTTGCGGAACACAACCTTATACATCTTGGTATATGCCGCAACCAATTCGATATCTTCGGTAATTTCACCGCGGAGGGCCACGTCATAATTGCCTTCCCAGTGGCTGAATGCCAGACCATTCTGGTCTTTCATTTCAGGCTCCCGGAGACAATCCTGGGCTTCGCAAACGTAGGAAGAAATTTTGGTTTTTTCACCATCGTTGTTATTGTAGAAGGTAACGGTATATTTTTTGACTTCGGGATCGGCTTCTTTGCTGTCAAAAGCCAGACTGCTGAGGATTATTTTATTATCGCCGACTCTTTGAGAAGAGACCACGGTGGATTTTTTGTTTTCGGCATTGTTGGGTTCGCCCAGGCACAAATCGCCCCAGGTCAGGAAGTTATCAATGGCTTTGGCACTGCCGGAAACCAGAGCCAGAGCCAAACCGTAGATGTCGCCGGCTGCCGGGGAATCTTCAGCGCCCAAAAGCGCGCTCCAGGCAATGGCGATTTCGTAGGTAGTGATGGATCCGTTGTTTTTTACCACCGCATTGGTATCGGAGGGAGCTGCGTTTACGAAAGGACCGGCAAGCCCTGCGTATCCATAGGTAGCCTTGTTGTCAACGGCGAAAACGCCTTTGCTGTACGTGTTGGTGGATTCAAACGCGTTGGGTTTCTGACCATACTGCATCGCCCAGTTACCCACGGAGTTGAAACCAACCTGGAGGGAGTCGCCGTTCCACATTTTTAAGGGTTCAGTTTTGATCCAGGAGTTAAAGGGCGTTTTGTCTTCGGTCATAACAGCGAGATAAAGGTTGTCGCTATCCCATCTCAACCAAAGAGAGAAAGACAGAGCACCTTCCTTGATTTCATCGGCACGGGAAGCGTTGTTGGTTCTGTTTGCAAAGGTAGAGGGGAATGCGCCTTTGCCATCGTCGTGAATATTTTCCAAAGTAGGTTTGCCCCATTCGGCTTCAGAAACGCTGCCGTCAATGGCGGGAGCTTTGGTGAATTTACGTACATAAACAGTTTCGGTAGCAGGCGTGTAAGGTAACTCGGGAAGCTCGTCTTCTTTGTTTTTGCTGATAATGTCATCAATTGTTCCGCTTTCGCCGGCTTCAGCGGAAACAAAGAGAGTGGCGCTTGCTGTCAACAACAGGACGAGAACCAGCAAAATAGATACCAGTCTGGACATGGGATTAACCTCCATCATATGTAGTATTTATGCCATATGGCGTACATATTAATATTATACTATGGACATGGGATATTTGCAAGAGAAAAAACACAAAAAAAATAATTCCGACGGAAAATTTCGTCGAAATTATTTTTTTTGTATTCCCAGCCATTCCAGCAGTTTAAAACGAAAGGTATATCCGGATGCAGTAGAAACGGTTTTGGCTTGTGTGTTGGTCAGTCCTTCGTTGGTCAGTTTTGCCGGCGTGGCAGCACATTTCAAACACAAGCGGGGAAACATGACACACCACCAGTTTTTGCCCTCGGCATTCCCCAAACAAATTCGAAAGGAATAATATTCACCGGCAGGCAGGCTGAACCCTTCATAATCTCTTGTTTCGTAATATTCTTTGCTCAAAGTTGCCACCGCTTTGTAGGAAAAGCCGTTTTCTTCCAGCACGTCCCGGGCGATACCGGCTAAGTAATCCAGGTTTCGTTCGATTATCGCCGCCGCATCTTCGCGGGTTTCGCAGTTATGAAGCAACGTCTCGCTTTCCAACAGAATCCGATCCCGTACTTTTAATTTTACTACCTGGTCTTTTGGCAAATCGCTGTCGGCTAAAATGTGCATGCGAATCACATCTTCATACAAAGAAGCCGCCTCTTTCATGGGGGCGATGAGCAGTATGAGTGTGATACAAATGAGGGATACCGTCATATGTTTCATAAAAAAATCTTCCTTTCTTGGTGTAACAGAAGTATAACCATAAAAAGGAAGAAATAATCAGTTCGCTTACATAAACGTGGCAAAATAGGCAGCCATTCCTTGCTTGCGCAAGTGGGCGGCGGCTTTTTTTGCATCCTCTTCTTTTTGAAAGAGGCCAAAGACTGAAGGACCCGATCCGCTCATCATGGCGCCCGTGGCACCCAAAGCAAGCAAGCGTGCTTTCAACGCGGCGATTTCCGGTTTTTCTTTCAGGGAGACCGCTTCCAAGTGGTTGAACATGCTGTCTGCCAGATTCCGGATATTGCCCGACGACAACGCCGTTTTGATTTTTTCCGTATCTCCCATGGAAGGGGGTGTTTCCAACCCATCGTACAGCTGATAGATGTAGGGCGTAGATAATCCCTTGACATTTTTTGCAATGACCACGGGACAACCGGATGTATTGCTTTCCAGGGGAGTCAAGATTTCCCCGATTCCTTCGCACAAACAAACACCCCCCGTCAGGCAAAAAGGCACATCGGCGCCCAGCCGAAGAGCCAGCGCGGGCAAATCACAACCAAACACATGAAACACGGACTCCAATCCCAGCAAAACGGCGGCGGCATCGGTACTGCCCCCTGCCAAACCGGCAGCAACGGGAATTCGTTTATTCACATGTATATTTATTTTTTTTTGTAATTTACCAGCCTCCAGATATAACAGCGCCGCCTTCACGCATAAATTTCGGCTGTCTGTGGGCAAATAGGGTACGTTGGATTGCAGGGAAACGCCCTCCCCGTCGGTGATGCGTATTCGCAGGGTGTCACGGAGAGAAATCTGCTGCATGATGGAGGAAATGGTGTGATAACCGTCATCCCGTTTCCCGGTAACAGCCAGTGACAAATTGATTTTGGCACGGGCGATCAAGTTCAAAGAGCGGTTCATATCCTCACGTCCTTATAAGAATGATACGGGATTCCGTTTTATTTTCACAGCTTGTACAGGGCATAGTTCCTGACAACAGTAGCAGCGTATACAGTGTTTGTAATGAATTTTTGCCCGCTTTTTTCCCTGTTTGGTACAAAGGAGGGAGATGGTTTTTTGGGGGCAATCACGGACGCATTCCCCGCATCCGATGCAGTTTTTCTTATGGATGGAGGGACTGGGCCGGAGGAGTTTTTGGAGTACCTTAGGCATGTTCCGAAACAGATGGAAAGAATGGGTATCCGGCAGCACAAAATCCGACAGGACCAAACCCTCAACAGAATCGCCCCAAACAACAACAGGCGTATCAAATGGAAACAAACCACTGTCGTGGGCGGCTTGAAATAAAGGGATTTCTTTTCTGTCGATGCCAAGAAGCATAGCACCCGCCGCGTCCACGGCAAAGGTGTTTGTCCCTCCCAACAGCGCACCCAATTGCTTGGGGGTGCCGCCGGTAGGACCGTTGCCTTCCATGACGGTAATAGCATCAAGCAGATTGAAGGTGGGCGTTATAGTGCGGTTGATATCGCAAACAAACCGGCAAAACGTGTGTATATCGGGGAATCTGGCATGCATTTCAGCTTTCATAAGACCGGGGATTACACCGAAAAGGTTTTTAGCGCAGCCAGTCATTACCGTCAGAGCATGGCTTTTCAATTTTGCCACATTGAAAAAGATTTTTGCACGGGCAATGGCGGACAGGGTATCCACGTTTTTGCTGACATACCCGTCAGGGCAGTGGAGCCGTTCCGAGGTCATGTCCAAACAGATTTTTACGCCGTAACGAAGGGCGACATCTTTCATGCCGGTGGTTTTATAAACACCTTCCAGAATAGCGGGGGTATTGAGGCCGCCGGGACATTCGGCGAAGGTAATATCCTCCGTGCGGGTTTTCAACAGCCGGACCAAAGCCTCCACCGGGGCGGGATGGGTTGTGGCGGCGGCATGGGGCGGTCGCTTGGAAACCAGATTGGGCTTGATGACCACCGGGGCACCGGCAGGAACCATTTTTTCCAATCCGCCAAAATCTTGAAAAATACGAATCAGTGCCTGTTCCAAATCGGGGAGGGAATAGGCAGGGCATGCGTATACAGAAACGTTCATATTTATTTTTTCCTGTCAAAATGGATCTTGTTTTCCTCCATATTCCAGATACGCACGATGTTGGAACGGTGGAAGAAGATAATCATAACCATGGTAAATAAGGAAAAGGTCAAGGCAAAAATATCCGCGGGGACGCTGAAACAGATTTTGTAATAGAAATTTAAAAGCAAAGGATAAAAGCTGGCACAAATAATGCTGGCGAGGGAAACCATCCGGGTCATAAGCAAAATCACGATAAAAATGAAAAGCAGGCAGAGAAACACCAAAGGATTGGTGCAAAGGATGGTAGCGGCGGCGACCAGAACGCCCTTTCCGCCTTTAAAACGGAAAAAAACAGGAAACACATGCCCGATCAGGCAGAAAAATCCGGCGGTATATCCCCCGGCGATGCCCATGACCATGGTACCCATAATCACCGATAGAATAGCCTTGATCAAATCGCCTCCTAAGGTCATCAACCCTGCTTTTTTACCAAACACACGGAACATGTTGGTCATGCCTGCGTTTTTACTGCCGGCGGTACGAATGTCTTTTTCGTATAACCTCTTGGAAATCACCACGGCGGTATTGATGCTGCCCATCAGATATGGTCCGAGGACGCAGAACAAGACGGCAAGCACTCCTGTCCAAAAAGTGAGAACCCGCTCATCGCCGAACATTAAATTATAGACCCCCAAGTGATACAGGAACGATTGGGGGGCTTTTCCGATAGAGGCCAGAATTTGAAGCAGTTTTTCCATATGTATCCCCTACGGGCTCAGAAGTCATTGCCCGTGTCGCCTTTCTCGCGAACGATCAGTTTGATGGGTGTGCCTTTAAAACCAAAAGCTTCCCGCAGACAATTTTCGATATACCGACGATAAGAGAAATGAAACAATTCCGCGTTGTTACAAAATATGACGAAGGTAGGGGGCTTAATACCAATTTGGGTCATATAGTATATTTTCAGTCGTTTTCCCTTGTCGGAGGGAGGCTGGACCCGGGTGGTGGCATCGTTGAGCAAATCGTTGAGCAACCCCGTGGTCACCCGCATAGAGTTCTGCGCAGCCACTTCATTAATCAGTTCGTAAATTTTATCCACCCTTTGGCCGGTTTTGGCGGAGAGAGTCATGATGGGGGCATAGGTCATATAGGACAAAGCGGAATAGACCTGCTTCATCACTTCATGGGTGGTGGTATTGTCCTTTTCGATCAAATCCCATTTGTTGACACAAAGGATGGAGGCTTTTCCCGCTTCGTGGGCAATGCCCGCAATGCGTTCGTCTTGCTGGGTCACCATTTCCTGGGCATCGATCATAATCAAACATACATCCGCCCGTTCTACGGCCATGTTGGCACGCAGGACCGAATAGCGTTCAATGGCATCTTCCACCTTGGAGGAGCGGCGAATACCGGCGGTATCAATCAGGGTATATTTTCCAAACGCATTGACCAGCGGCGTATCTACCGCATCCCGGGTGGTACCCGCTATGGGAGAAACGATGACGCGCTCTTCCCCCAGCATTTGATTAACCAGGCTGCTTTTCCCGGAATTGGGTTTTCCGATGACAGCCACCGCAAGACCGGGTGCTTCCTCTTGGTTTTCCGCCAGATGGGCAACAGCTTCCACCACTTTGTCCAGGATATCCCCCGAACCGGTGCCGTGGATAGAAGAAAGAGGGATGGGATCACCGAATCCCAGCTCATAAAATTCATAAAACTCGGGAGGCACATCCCCCACGCCGTCCACCTTGTTCACTGCCAGAATGACAGGCTTTCTTGACCTTTTCAGCATGGTTGCCACTTCGCGGTCGGCGGCGGTGACACCAGTTTTGATATCGGTCATAAAGATGATGGCGGCGGCGGAATCGATGGCAAGCTGGGCTTGGGTTAAAATGTGCTTCAATATGACGGTATCGGCTTTGGGTTCAATGCCGCCGGTATCCACCAACAGCATATCGACGCCGTTCCAGTCAATGTCAAACATGATCCGATCCCGGGTGATACCGGGAGTGTTATCCACGATGGAAATGCGTTTTCCGATCAGTTTATTAAAAAAAGTACTTTTGCCAACGTTGGGACGACCCACAATGGCGATGGTTGGTTTTGGCATAGAAAAAAATCCTTTCAGGACTGAGCGAGAGCAGTCACAAATTCAACCCCGTCGTTTTCGATGGGAATGACAGGCACTCCCAATTGTTTGGATAAAGCTTCGGGTGTCATGTCATCCAAAAAGCGATCCCGTTCAAATCGGAGTGAAACCGCGGGAATATACAGTGCTTCCCCCAGCTCTTTCCCCTGCAAAGCGGCGAGATAATCGCTTCCGGTCAACAATCCGGCAACAGTCACAGTATCCCCGAAAAAGTGATTTTTTATGGGAAAAACCTGACAGTCCAAAGTATAGCATTTTTTATGCATTTTTGCAACCATGGCGGACAAAAACGATGCGGCGGCTTCACCGGTTGCAAGGGATATTTTTCTTGATTTTCCCGCCTTGCAGGTTTTCAGGGCGTCCTCCACTTCCTGTTCAAAGGAAGCCAGCAACCCGATTCCGTTGTCAAGCTGCGGATAGCCTTCATAAAAACCTTCTTTTGGGGGATGGGGGACTTCCCCGCGGGTATAAAACTCGTCTGCCGCCCAGACGCACCGCGTCCCTCTTTGAGACAAGGTTTTTTCTTGGTATTTCGCGACTTGCCGGATAACTCTGCGGCATTCTTCCGGGGTAAACGGCGTAAGGGGGTAGAGATTGTCCCGGTGTTTGGTCAGGCCGGCAGGCACCACGGCGATGCTGGCAGGGGGATGTTCGAGACGTAACAGATCTGTGAGGGTTCTGTCGAGTTCTGCCCCGTCGTTCAAGCCTTTGCACAAAACGATCTGGCAGTGAACTTCAATGCCCTGATTGGTTAGAAAAAGGAGGCGTTCCGACACATTGCCGCCGTGCCGATTTCCTAGCAGCTTGCACCGAAGTTCCGGACGGGTGCTGTGAACCGAAACGCGGAGGGGGCTGATGTGCATCGCAGCAATGCGCTCAACATCCTTGTCTTTGCAATTGGTCAGGGTCACATAGCTGCCGTGAAGGAAAGAAAGGCGGGTATCGTCATCTTTGAAATAAATGCTTTCCCGCATGCCGGGCGGGTTCTGGTCAACAAAGCAAAAGACACAGGCGTTGGAGCAGCGTTTTTTCTCGTCCATGAGAAAAGAAGCAAACGTCAATCCGATGTCTTCATATTCTTTTTTATGCAGGGTCACTTCCCTGGAGCAGTGATCCCGTAACAAAGACAAACAGACCGTTTTCTCGGTGAGATAAAACCGATAATCCAATACATCAAAAATCAAATGTCCGTTTATGGACACCAATTCATCCCCTGGGAGAATGCCTTTTTTGTAGGCGGGAGAATGCATCTCCACGCCGGTGATCGTAACCATAGAAACCTCCGGATATGAAAAGGACGCCTGTATGCAACATAAGGCGTCCGAACGCAACGAAAAATAGGCCGGAGACAAAATCCCCGGCCGCAGAATGCATGTCGGCCCTTATTCAGAAACTTTTACAACTTCTTTCCCATCATAGGAACCGCATTTGGAGCAGACTCTGTGGGAAAGGTTATATTCACCGCATTTGGAGCATTTCGCCATAGCGGGAGCTTCCAGTTTCCAAGTGCTGGATCTTCTCTTGTTCTTTCTTGCCGATGACGTTTTACGCTTGGGTACTGCCATTTTGACACCTCCTCGATATCACACACATCTGTGTTGAAAATCTACCTATGCATCACAATTCCGGTTGGCAGGAGCATGCCTCCCGGTTGAGATTGTGTCCGCACCGCGGACAAAGACCTTTGCAATCTTCACGGCATAAATGCCGGTAAGGCAAATGCAACATAAAATGAAGCCGCGCCAACTCTTCCAAATCAATTTTGCCCGCTACGGGAATGAGATACTCCTCTGTGTCACTGTTTTCCAACTGATCTGCCACAGGATAATCCAAGTCCAAAGTGAACGTTTGAACCGTTTCATCCAGACAACGGCAACACACAGCGGTGTATTTCACGGTGAGAGTGGCTTCAAAGGTGATATATCCTGCCATATTTGTCAATGTTCCAGCCATGACGGCAGGTTCCCGGAGCGCATACTCGTCTTCTTTCAGATGCATGACAAACTGCCGTTCAAAAGGCATGGTACGCATTTCCCCTGCCATCAAAGCAGAGACGTCCAATAGGGCGGGATTTTGCGATTTGCCGTATCTTGGGTTCATGCACAGTCCTTTCTATGAGCGGGGGGGAATCAAATCACCTTGCTTTTTAAAGAATCAGACTCTTCCAAAAAGCTGCGGATTTCATTATATATGATATAACCCCGCTTGTCAACAGGTATTTTTGTGTTGGTTTTTAAAATTTTTTCTAAAAAAACAACCCTAGTTTCAAAAAACACCCGGTCTTTTCCGGATCATTTCACATCGTTTGCACGTCGTAAAAAACCGGATTTTTTTCAGACATCACCCGGATCATTTGAATGCTGTTTTTGCCCCACTGCTTTTTTCTCGCCCACAGGGCCACGCCCATGACATACAAAACAAGGACACACCCAGCGAATAAAGCCGACAGGGGAACAGCCAAAACGGTAAGCAAAACAAAAGTCGCCACAAACAATAATACGGGATAAAAAAAGAAAGCACAAAGATAGCACAGCATCTTTTTGGTATCTGTATAAAGAAGAACGGTATCCCCCACAGCGGCATGCAAGGTGTTTTCAACCACGACCCGATGTTCTTTGGTGTGGCTGCAGCCCTTGCAATCGGCACATCCTCCGTGGATGCGTCCGCAGGCGGATTCCCGCATGACCCGGACGGTGGCATGTTCGCCCTCGGCGGCGACGACGTAACCCAGTTGTTCCATCAGCCGTTCAGGACGACTTGCATGTTCCCGTCTTTCACGGAGAGAAGGGCGGTGGAAACGGGAACCTTGCTTGCGATTAATTCTTCCGCCAGAGGATCTTCAATGGCGGTTTGAATATATCTTCTCAAATTCCGCGCGCCGAATTTTTCCGAAAAGGAATGATCCGCAAGAAAGGAGGGAACTTCTTTTTCCCAGCGGAGCAGAATGTCTTTTTCGGACAACGCGGTGGCCAATTCACCCAACTGGATCACGGCGATCCGTTCAAAGGCTTCGCGGGACAAGCGATTGAAGGTGATAATCTGGTCAACACGGTTGATAAATTCAGGGCGAAGGAATTCCGCCAAGGCTTTTTTAGTTTTTTCATGATCGAGTATAGAGCTGGAGGCGGTAAATCCGCTGGTGGAGGAAACCTGAGAACCGGCATTGGTGGTCATGACAATGACGGTGTTTTCAAAGTTGACTTCTCTGCCGCCGGCATCGGTGATTCTGCCGTCGTCCAAAATGCGGAGTAAAATATGCAACACATCGGGATGCGCTTTTTCAATTTCATCAAACAACACCACCGAATAGGGTTTTCTGCGGATTTTTTCGGTGAGTTGTCCCGCTTCGTCGTATCCTACATACCCGGGAGGGGCACCGATGATGCGGGAAACCGCGTGTTTTTCCATGAACTCGGACATATCCAAGCGGATGAGGGCTTCCGGCGAATTGAATAATTCGTTGGCAAGTCTTCGCACCAGTTCAGTTTTTCCCACTCCGGTAGGACCGGCGAAAAGAAAGGAAACGGGCTTTCTTTTAGAGGTAACCCCGGCTCTGGACCGTTTGATGGCACGGCATATGGCGGACAACGCTTCATCCTGCCCTACGATGTTTTTCTTTAAAGCTTCTTCCAGTTGGGAAATCCGTTCAAAATCACTTTCTTTCACGGCTCCCGCCGGAACCCCTGTCCAGATTTCAATGACTTCGGCCATGGCTTCACAGGTGAGAACAATCTGGTCCCGTTGACGGGATAAGCCTTCGAACTCACCCAAATGCTTGGATTCCTGGACCCGTATCTCTGCCATGCGGCGATAGGTATCTTCCGTGGGAGAGGTGATGGCTTCAAGGGATTCCCGCTCGATTTTCAAATTCTGCAATAACACCATTAGCCCATCCAGACGATTGATGACGGGATTGTTCAAAACCACCCGGGCGCAGGCTTCGTCTAACAGATCGATGGCTTTGTCGGGTAAAAAGCGGTCGGTGATATACCGTTCGGATAAAACGGCGGCGGTTTTCAGAACGCTGTCGGGAATGGTGATGCCGTGATGGGCCTCATAATAGCCTTTGATTCCCTTGAGCATTTCCACCGTATCCTCGATGGAGGGTTCTTTTACGATGATGGGCTGGAATCTCCGCTCCAACGCCGCATCTTTTTCAATATATTTTCTGTATTCAGACAAGGTGGTGGCACCGATCACCTGTATATCGCCCCGGGACAGGGCGGGCTTTAAAATATTGGCGGCATTCATACCGCCTTCCGCGTCGCCGGCGCCCACAATGGTATGAATTTCGTCAATCATCAAAATGATATTCCCCTGTTTTTTGATTTCCTCAATCAAACCCCGGATGCGGTTTTCAAACTGACCGCGGAATTGGGTGCCGGCTACCAAAGCCGTCATGTCCAGGACAAACACTTCTTTTGACAACAGTTTTTGAGGCAAGGACTGATCCGCGATTCGTTGGGCAAGCATTTCGGCGATGGCAGTTTTGCCCACGCCGGGTTCGCCGATCAAGCAGGGATTGTTTTTGCCGCGGCGGCATAAAATCTGAACAAGACGAGCCAATTCATGTTCCCGTCCGATGACTTGATCCAGCTTACCTTCTCTGGCACGGGCGGTGAGATCGATGCAAAAACCGGTTAAGAACTTCCGTTCTTTTTTCGCCTTGGTATCTTCTTTGGCGGGTTTCTTTTTATCTTTCTCTCCCGCTTCTTCCGTGGCGGGGGCAGGCTGGTGGGTTGTTTGCTGGATGGGCAGGATTTTGCGGATATCCAAAGCCGGGGCCTTGGTTCCTTCCTCATCGGTATCGACCCCATCCGGAACGACGCCGTTCATCAGTTCGGACAAATCCATTTCTCCGTTTTCGCCGATCATCTGCTCAAACTGTTCTTCCATGGCTGTCAGGTCATCCTCGGTGAGACCCATTTTTTTTGCAATGCCGCCCAAGGGATTCAATCCAAGGGTTTTGGCGCAGGGAATGCACAGCGCTTCAGTTTTCATGGTGTTGTTTTCAATTTTATTTACATACACAACCGCCGGACGCTTGCCGCAGAGGTCGCAAAGCTGCAATTTCATACTGTGTATCCTTTCAGAGGAGTTTTTCTTTCTTTGTATTCAGGGTTTTGATGTCGTCTTTTGCATGGAGCCCGTACATGGTGATGGAAAAGAGCATCAAAGCCAGCACCAGGAGGCAAAGGGCCGTTAACACGGCTTTGTTGGGTGTATCATCGACCATAGCCCAAATAAACACGCCATAGGTCACGGCGGTTGCCAATTTTCCATACCAGTTTGCCTGCACATAGATATTCTTTCGTTTCATCAGCAAAGAGGCGAAGGTCACCATGATGGAATCTTTCAACAATAAACTGATCGCCAGCCAAAAGGGTAAAATACGCGCAAAGGCAAGACAAGTCAAAACCGCCAGCTGCATCGCTTTGTCCGCAAGAGGATCCAGCAGTTTCCCTATGTCGGTGACCCAATTGTTTTTTCTTGCTAAGTAACCGTCCAGAATGTCGGTGAGGCCGGCCAGCAAAAAGATGCCGGCAGCCAAAATCAGACGATTCCAGGCGATGAAAGCCCAAACATAGAGGGGAATCAACAACAGCCGGAAGACGGTCAGATAGTTGGGTATATGGTTTTTATTAAACTTCAGCATAGCACTGTCTGATTTGTTGAACAAACCATTCCTTTCCTTTTTCCTTGGTTACAATATGGCATTGATGGGATTGTATTGGGCAAAAAATTTGTATAATAAGGTGTTATCCGCCGAAAATCCTTGGAATAAGATGCTTTCGGATTTAGAGAGGTAAGGTACCAAGTGTTCAATCAGCAGTCCGGCGACCCACAAAAAGACAAGACCTGCCAAAAGCCCCAGCAAAGCCCCCAGGATACAGTTTGCAGAGTGCAAAAGAGGAAGACGAAAAATAGGATCGGTGATTTTCGAAACGATCTTGGCGGCAAAATAAAAGGCAATGAATAAAAGAATAAATCCAATGACATAAGAAATGGCGTTGGCTGCCCCGGCCGTCAGATAATCCGCAAGCTCTTTGGCAATCAAAGAGGAGGTTTTACCTTGGGCTGCCAAGGTTTCATATTGGCTATGCAGTTCCTGCACATTCACACCGTAGCGACCCAGCAAAGAAGCAAAGCCCTCGGGCATTTGGGAAAACAAGGTTTCAAAATTGTTTTCCCACGCAGACAGCATATCCAAAAGCTGCGATTCCACCATGGAAGATAACCAGTTCGCTACAAACAGGTTATTAATAAAGGAAGCAACCGGTGACACAAAAACAACCGCACCAATCAAACTGATTAAGGAGCCGGCGAATTTTAACAGGGTTTTTACAAATCCCCGATTCCAGCCAACAAAGAAACAAATGCCAAGAACAGCAACGACCATCAAATCCAGAAAAACGCTCATATTTATGACTCCTTTCTATTCCATCAGAAGAAAACAAACGGTGTTGTCGCTGACAAATGCCAGGGTGTTATTTTCCAGGGGCAAAATTTTACGAAACGAACGGGATACGGAATAGGTATGGACTGTTTTGGATGCAGGCTCTAAGATGTACAAGGTTTCGTAGGCGAGCACATAGACTTTTTTTCCCACGGAAACAATATCGAAAATCTGGGAGCCCACATCGGTGCAAAACTGTTCTTTTTCTCCCGGCGCAAAGATTTTCAGTTCATAAGTGGTCCCCACCATGCTCTTTTTTTGTGCCAGAACCCCGTAGGTCGGTCCTATATGGTAGGCGGAAAGATCGGTGGAGGTAAACGTATTTTTTGCCAACACTTGATTGTCAGAGGATATATTGGCCAAATAGGTATCGGTTAAAACCCAAAAGTGAGCGTTGGCATCCTTTTTCACATAGGAAACCTGCATAGGCAAAGCGTTGTCCAAATGGACCGAGCTGACAATGTCTTCCGATTGGGTGGACAAAGAAATGATTTCTCCGGAAAAGTTCCCCTCCGAGGCTTTACAGGTGGCGACCAGCAGGCGGGCGGAATCATAGGGGCAAAGGGACACGTCAAAAACGAGCTTGTCGGGGGAAAGCCATTTATAGATTAACTGAAACGAGGCATTATATACATAGACGGCAGCGTGATATCCTTTTTCGGAGGTGGCAACGGCAAATGTCCCGTTATCGTGCAAAGAAACAGCAAAAATTTGGTAGGGCAGAGTGGTTGTAAATACGTTGGAAAACGCATTGTACACCCGAAGAGTGTGCCCCCCCACATCGTAGACCAAAAAATTGGCGTCTCCCACCAGCAATTCGGGGGATGAAAAGGCATATTGATCGGTGAGAATCAGTTCGCCTTGGGTATCATACAGGTCTACGCCGGACTTGGTGGCAATGATGATATCCCCCCGAAATGCGGCGCATTTCACAGAGGAATCAGTATTAAAGGCAATGGGTGCATGACTTGAGCCGTAGACAATTTCCGAGCCCGATAGATTTTTGATCAGATAGTGAAAGGTATCCGCCGTTTCCTTGGTGTTAAACAGGGCAAGACCAAAAAGAACCAAAGCCAAAAAAATCAACAGGGACACAAATTTGGCAGTACGAAACCACACCGCTGCACCGGATTGTGTTGCGGCAGCAGACAAAACATCCTGTTTTCCCGCCGATGCATCGGCTTTTTTCGCACGTGAACCAAACATGTAATTCTCCTTAAATATATGCGATCTTATATAAATACAGACCGTAGGCGGGCGCGGTGAAGCCGGCAAGAGAGCGGTCTTTCTTTGCAAGGATTTGCAAAATGGTGTTGGGCAGGCGATGATTCACCCGATCCAGGAGAGTGCCCGCCATGATACGGACCTGATTGTATAAAAAACCGTCGGCGGTGATTTCAAAACAAAGGAGCGTATCGGAAAGGGGAATAACGGTAGCTTCAAACACTTCCCGCACGGTGCTTTTGATGGCGGATCCGCTTGCCATAAAAGAGGCAAAATCATGTTTTCCCACAAAGCAGGAGGCTTCTTCCTTCATTGTACCCACATCCAAAGGATGTGAAACCCAAAACGCACGATTTTCTAAAAAAGGAGAGGGATAGGGAGCGTTTTGTATCAGATACCGATAGGTTTTGTTTTTGGCGGAATAGCGGGCATGAAAGGTATCTTCCACAACCTGGGCACGTTTGACCCGTACGGATCGTGGAAGATGGAAGTTCAGTGCCGCCGGCAAGCGTTGGATGTCAAAGGGCTTTTGCAAATCCGCATGGCAAATATACGAAAGAGCATGAACTCCGGCATCGGTGCGGCTGCATCCCGTCACCGCAACCGGTACCCCGAACAGGGACTCAAAGGCTTGGCACAGGGTTTGCTGGACGCTTTGCCCGTTTTTTTGGACCTGCCACCCACAAAAGGGAGTTCCGTCAAAAAGCAGCGACAACAAGACTCTCATAGGCGAATACCGGTGGGTATATAGTTGCAGGAAAAGAGCGCGGCGCCGAACGCCAAAAAGAGAAGAGCCGCTAATAAATCAGAGGCATGAAGCCGTAACTGCTTCATACGGGTTCTGCCCTTGCCTCCCATATAGCACCGGCATTCCATGGCAACGGCCAAGTCGTTGGAGCGACGGAAAGCGGTGACCAGCAAAGGGATGAGAACAGGAAGCAACGCCTTGGCACGCTTTATCAGAGAACCGGACTCAAAATCCGCCCCCCTTGCTTTTTGGGCGTTCATGATTTTCACGGTATCCTCAAGCAGGGTGGGAATGAAGCGGAGAGCCAGGGACATCATCATGGCAAAATCGTATACGGGTATATTGAGAAGATTCAAAGGAGACAACAGCCGTTCAATGGCATCGGTGAGGGCCCGCGGGGTGGTGGTATAGGTGAGAAGCAAGGAACTGCCCAGCACCAGACAAAGGATGCGCACGATCATGAAAATGGCAGTGTACACACCTTTGGGATACACGGTAAAAATCCAAAAGGAAAATAAAGGATCTTGCGTGTCTTTGGTAAAAAAGAGATTGATCACGCCGGTAAAAAGCAAAATGAAGAAAATGGGTTTAACCCCTTTTATCAACAGCTTGAACGAGAGCCCGCTGCAAAGGATCAACACAAAAGTTGAAAGCAGCATCCATGCAAACGCATAGACGGATTTTGCAAAAAACAAAATCACAATATAGAAAATGGTAAGGAGCAATTTCATCCGGGGATCCATGGTATGCAGGGGGGATTTTCCGGGGAAATATTGCCCGAGTGTAATATCTTTCAGCAAGAAGACCGCCTCCTGTCCGTTAAACGTTTGAAGGCATCTTCCACGGTATAAACACTTGTGTCCACATCCAGCCCTTTTTTCTTCAATGCCAGCATGACACGGGTGACTTGGGGCAGGCGCAGACCCGCATCTTTGATTATATCTGCTTGTTGAAACACTTCTTTGAGACTGCCTTTGAGCAAGAGCGTGGAATCCTTGAGTACGATCAATTCATCGGAATACCGGGCCATATCTTCCATGCTGTGGGAAATCAAAATGACGGTTTTGCTTTTTGTTTGTTGATAGGTGCGGATATTGCCCAATATTTCATCTCTGCCCCTGGGATCCAAGCCCGCTGCCGGTTCGTCTAATACCAACACTTCGGGATCCATGGCGAGAACGCCGGCAATGGCGACCCTGCGCTGTTGCCCCCCGGACAATTCAAAAGGGGATTTATCCAGCAACTCTTCGGAAAGTCCGACAAATTCAGCCGCGCTGCGGATTAAAAAATCCAGTTCTTTTCCTTGTTTTCCCATATTGATAGGCCCATATGCAATGTCTTTATAGACCGTCTCCTCAAACAACTGGTGTTCCGGATATTGAAAAACCATGCCAACGCGGTACCGAATTTGACTGATTTTTTTCGGTTCTGCCCATATATCCTGATTGCCTAAGAAGATTTTACCGCTCGTAGGACGGAGCAGACCGTTGAGCATCTGGGCAAACGTGGATTTACCCGATCCCGTGTGACCGATCAGCCCGGTAATCTTTCCGCCGGTGATGGTCACGCTGACATCCCGAAGCGCCTCTTTTTCCAAGGGCGTGTTCGGGCTGTAAGCATATGAAACATGTTCCAGTGTGATGGAGATCATTTTTCTGTCCTTCTATTTTAATATTGACTCCAATAATACAGCCGCTTCCTCTTCGGTGAGGGCGGTTTTTCCTTGCAGTTCAGGATACAGACCGCTTTCTTCCAGACGGGCGATCAAATCCGTTGCCTGGGGCAGGGACAATCCTATGGAATACAACTCATTTTGGTGACGGAATACCTCTTCGGGCTTCCCGTCCAAACGAATGGTTCCGTCGTGAATCACAACCACCCGATCGGCAAGAGCCGCTTCTTCCATGTAATGGGTGATGAGGACGATGGTTTTCTGTTCAACCCGGTTTAAGTGCCGGATGGTTTCCATGATTTCTTCACGGCCCCGGGGATCGAGCATGGCGGTGGATTCATCAAAAATGATGCATTCCGGACCCATGGCAAGGATGCCGGCGATGGCGACCCGCTGTTTTTGCCCCCCCGATAACTGGTGGGGCGCATGGTGAGCATATTCACGCATGCCCACAACGTCCAACGCCTTGTCCACCCGCAAACGGATTTCATTGGTGGGAACCCCTAAATTTTCGGGGGCGAAGGCGACATCTTCCTCTACCACGGTGGCAACCAGTTGGTTGTCCGGGTTTTGGAACACCATGCCCACCCGCTTACGGATGTTGATCAACTGGTCTTCATGGGTGGTATCCATGCCGTCAACGAGGATTTTACCCTCCAGCGGCAACAGAATACCGTTAAACAATTTGGCAAGGGTGGATTTTCCAGACCCGTTTTGCCCTAAAATGGCCACAAAACTGCCCCGCTCAATGGACAAAGACACATTTTCCACCGCATTGCGGGCTTCTACATCTTCGTTTTCATAAGCGAAAACCACATTTTGGGCTTCCAGGATTACGTTCATCAATCACACTCCCATCGTGCGGCAGCGCCGCAACCCAGCACCATGCCGGTTTGTTTGGAATACAATCCCACTTCATCGGCGGTGATTTTGCCCCTCAGCTTACGGGTATGATTTCCCAGCAAATATCCCATGGTAGAAGGAGAAAGACCGGTGGTGTAGGAATTCAACAGGAAAAAAAGCGGGTTGTTTGACAACAGCATCACACATTTTCCGACCAGTTCATCCACGCAGTTTTCCAGTTTCCACAGTTCTCCTCCGGGTCCCCGTCCATAGGAAGGGGGATCCATGATAATGGCGTCGTATTTGCTGCCCCGGCGGAGTTCCCGCTCTACAAATTTCATACAGTCGTCCACAATGTATCGCACCGGAGCCTTTTCCAACCCCGACAGCAGGCAGTTTTCTTTGGCGGCAGCCACCATGCCTTTGGCAGCGTCCACATGGCAGACGGCAGCGCCTTCTTTGGCGGCGGCAACCGTAGCCCCGCCGGTATAGGCGAACAGGTTCAAAACAGAAACAAACCGTCCGGCCTTTTGGATTTTTTCCCGCAACCAGTCCCAATTGACCGCTTGTTCGGGAAACACCCCCGTATGTTTGAAGCCCATGGGCTTGATTTTCAGGGTCATATCCCCGTAATGAATCAGCCAACTTTCGGGCAGGGTGTGGTCATTCCATTGACCGCCCCCCGAAGAAGAGCGATTATAAACGGCATCGGCTTTGTTCCAGAGGGGATGGCGTTTGGCGTTGTTCCAAATCACCTGGGGGTCGGGGCGAACCAGGACATACTCGCCCCATTTTTCCAGCCGCTGTCCGTCAGAGGTGTCCAGCAGTGAATAGTCCTTCCAGTTTTCAGCAATCCACATAAATCATGCTTCTCCCCATGTCATCTGGCCATTTTCTCTGTCATAGGGCAGATGAAGATGGTCGCAGGCTAATTTGGTGACACAGCGTCCGCGGGGGGTACGCTGTAAAAATCCGATTTGCATCAGGTAGGGCTCATACACATCTTCGATGGTGATCGTTTCTTCTCCCACAGTGGCGGACAATGTATCCAATCCCACGGGGCCGCCGCCGAAATAGGTGATGATGGCGGAGAGCATCCGTCTGTCCACGCTGTCCAATCCCAGAGAATCGATTTCCAGTTTGTCCAAAGCCCAGTCGGCAATTTTTTTATCAATGCGGCCGCGGCCTTTCACCTGGGCAAAATCCCGCACCCGTTTTAATAACCGGTTGGCGATACGGGGCGTTCCCCTGGAACGGGAAGCCAATTCCAGGGCCCCTTCCTCGGAGATGGGGATACCCAAAATGCCTGCGGAACGTTTGATGATGGCGGCCAATTCCTGGTGGGTATACAATTCAAGCCGCAGCACCACGCCGAAACGGTCCCGTAACGGTGCGGTCAATTGCCCTGCCCGGGTGGTGGCGCCGATGAGGGTATACTTTTCCAAAGGGATCCGGATACTTCGGGCGGAAGGGCCACTGCCCATGATGATGTCCAGGACATAGTCTTCCATGGCGGGATACAATATTTCTTCCACGGCACGGTTTAACCGATGGATTTCGTCGATAAACAGCACATCTCCGTGCTGTAAATTGGAGAGCAAAGCGGCCAAATCTCCCTGTTTATCAATGGCAGGACCCGATGTGATGCGGATATTCACGCCCATTTCGGCGGCGATGATGGAAGCAAGGGTGGTTTTTCCCAGACCGGGAGGGCCGTATAAAAGCACATGGTCAATGGCTTCTCCCCGCATTTTGGCAGCTTCGATGAAAACCCGCAGATTTTCCTTGGCCTTTTCCTGCCCCACATATTCATCCAGCGTGGTGGGGCGAAGGGAAACTTCACTTTCGCTGTCAAGGGCATCGTATGCATTGGTTTCGGTGGAAACCAGACGGTTTTCAAAATCGCTGTCACGATCCTCAAAAAAAGGGCGTGTGCGTTCCTTCATGGTTTACCTCCTGCTCATGTGTTTCAACGCCTGTTTGATCAATTCCTCCACCGACAAGTTTTCGGTGTCCAGCCCTGCCACCACGGACATGGCGTCTGCTTTGGCATACCCCAAAACCACCAAAGCGGAAACGGCTTCGGCGGCTTTGCCTTCTCCTGCCGGAGCGGGCACGGAAAAATATTCTTTGGCGCCGGTGGTGGTAACGGCGTCTTTGGTTATTTTATCTTTTAATTCCAGGATGATTTTATGGGCTGTTTTCACGCCAACACCGGGGGAAGTGGCAATGGTTTTGGCATCGTTTCCGATGATGCACATGGCGAGTTTTTCCGGAGAGAGGGTGGAGAGAATAGAGAGAGCTGCTTTGGGGCCCACCCCCGACACACCGATCAGCAGCTTAAAAGAAGACTGTTCTTCCAAGGAATAAAATCCATATAAACACAAAGCGTCTTCCCGCACATGCAAATAGGTGTACAATTTGACGGCATCACCCCGTTCGGCAGCCGTTTTGCCCACGGTGCGGTCGCTCACCAAGAGCCGGAATCCCACGCCGGAACAATTGATTACGGCGATACCGTTACCGACGAATTCCTTTTTTCCTTCAATGAAGTAAAACATAGTTTATTTACCGCCTGTCTTTTTACTGTCCTCTAAGGTAGAATACGCGTTCAACTTAGAGAACCCCGCATATCCGTGGCAAATGGCGATGGCCAAAGCGTCGGAAGCGTCATCCGGTTTCACGATCCGGGGCAACCCCAATACAACGCGGGTCATTTCCATCACCTGATGTTTTTCTGCCCTGCCGTATCCCACAACCGCCTGTTTGACCTGCAAAGGGGTGTATTCATACACCGGCACATGGGCAAGGGAGGCTGCCAGAAGGATCACGCCCCTTGCCTGACACACATTGACAGCGGTGGTACGGTTGGAATGGAAGAACAATTCTTCAATGGCAAAAGCGTCGGGAGCATGTCCCTCTAAAAGGGAAGAAACCCCATCGAAAATCCGCAGCAGCCTCTCTTCCATGGGCAAGCCCGGGGGGGTGGTCAGAACGCCGCTTTGGATATGGCGGAATTTGTTGTTGTCAAATGATAGGACACCGTAGCCTACAATGGCATATCCGGGGTCGATACCCAGTATTTTCATACGATGCCTTTTTCTTTCAGCCCGGTCCAAATGGCTTCGGATACCGTTTCAATGTCGTTGTCCCCGTTGACGATGACATAAGGGCCCCGGGGATAGTGTTTTTCCATCAGTTCCATGTATCGTTCGCGGACGATTTTCAGCATAGCCTCGGTTTCGTACTTTTCTTTCACATCTCGCTTGCCGATGCGGTTCATGGCCAACCGGGGATCGATATCGATGAAAATGGTGCAATCGGGGGGGAGAACTTCCATCACCCGGGAATTCAATTGTTTCACCCAACGCAAAGGGACTTCGGAACCGTTATACGCCAAAGAAGAGAGGGCATACCGGTCTGTAAGCACCGTCACGCCGTTTTCCACTTTCGACAAAATGCCGTTATAGGCATTGAACACATGATCGGTACGATCCGCGGCAAACAAGGCGGCAATGGTGTTGGGATCGGCGGCCAAGCGACCGGTCATGCAGTGATGCACGGTAGCGCCCACAGGCCCGTCTGTAGGCTCCCGGGTTTCGTAGCAAACATGCCCTTGAGCCCGGAGCTTTTTTGAGAGGAGACGGACATGGGTGCTTTTGCCGCTGCCGTCCAGGCCTTCAAAGACCAAAAACAATCCTTTTTTCTTTTTTGATTTATCCATTTTGATTCTTTCTCGGCAAGGGAACAACCTGCCGCATTCTTTTGTAATGCACAGCATAATACAGCATATTATACCATACGTAACCATTGATTGCAAGATTTTTATCTTCCTAAAACGGGGTAAATCTTTTATGAGTAGGAAGAACATAGAAAAAGTATGCACCACCTTGATTTATGAGAGGGTTTGCTGTATACTACTATCATTAACCCGGCGGGAGGAAATCCATGAAAAAAGCAGGCACGTTGTGTTGTATAAAAAGCCATGGCATCAAGATGCGATTGGCGGCGTTTTTTTGTGCGATTGTCTTTGTTATGCCGGTTTTTTCTTTTTCTTCCCAAGCGAAGGAAGGCGAATTCGACCTGCCCGTTGCCATATCCGCCCCCGCAGCGGTGGTGATGGACGTGACCACGGGAGATGTGCTTTATATAAAAGATGGCGATACGCCCTATCAACCTGCGGGTTTGGTGAAAGTGCTTGCCGTGTTGGTGACGTTGGAACATTGTCCCGACTTACAGGCAACGATTACCTTTTCCAGCCATGCGGTCTGGGGATTTGACCGCACCAAATCCATTCATTTGTATTTTGACGTAGGTGAGCAGATCACCTTGCAAGACGTGGTACATGCCGTGATGCTCAAATCGGCAAACGAAGCTGCTATGGCGATGGCGGAGTTTACGGTGGATACGGCAGAGCCGGGCAATTCGTATCAAAACGAAGAGAAGACAGAGCGATTCGTGGCAATGATGAATGCAAAAGCCCAATCCATCGGGGCGAACCATTCCAAGTTCACCAATCCCCACGGACTGCAGGATGATGCCCAGTATACCACGGCGCATGACATGGCACTGATCATGGCGTATGCCCTGAAAAACCAGACCTTTGCCGCCATCACCAAAACCCGTTCTTATTCCATTCCCCCCACCAACAAACGGGGACAAACCTGCCATTTTAACAACGGGCATAACTGGATCCAGAAAGGCACAGGTACCAAGGAGTATAAGGCGATAGGAGGACATCAGGGCAGGGAAACCGCGCAATCGGGATTCAACCTGATCACCTATGCCCAAAACAGTGACGGTGCCAATGTGGTTTCGGTGGTGATGAAAGCCTCTTCTGAACCCAAGGTGTATGAAGATACCAAAGCGCTGATGGCGTATTATTTGACCGTGTGTACCCGGTTGTATATGGATGTGTCCGTCCTCTTTGCCGGAAAACACCAGATCACCGTATTCGACGGCAAAGAATCGGTGGTACGGACGGCTTCAGTGGAGTATGAACCCATTGCTCACATCATGCCAAAAGAAGCGACCTTAAAAAAACTGACCTACACCGTCACACAGGAAGACAATTTGGTGTTACCTTTGGAGGAAGGGACAAAAATCGGCATCATCACCTGGTATTATAAAGGGAAGCGGGTTGCCGACACCCACCTGTATACGGCGGCTCACATGACGGTGGCGGAAGCAGAAAACACCGCGCCCCCGCTGGACGAGACGGCGAAGAAAGTGGAACAGAGAAACGTATTCTCGGTGCTCTGGGGCATTTTGAAATGGGTCCTATTGATTGTTTTCATTCTTGCCGCCCTTGCCGCGGTGAGTGTTTTAATATATATCATAGCCATGCGGCGTAAAGCCCGCAAAAAGCGGGATGCCGCATTTTGGGAAAGGAGAAACGTGAACAAATGAAACGAAAGAAAATCAATCGCGGCGTTATGTTACTTCTTGTTTTGCTGGTGGGCATCGTAGGCTATTTGGTTGTGCGGGGCGTTGTGAAAGCGAGTGTCAAGAATGAACTGGAGGAGCTATATGTATCCTATTTGACAGCAGAGCAGCCTTTTCATCTGCATGCCGCAGACAAAGAAGAAGAAGCGTGGACCAAAGAATGCGAGCAAACCCTCACACCCTATTTTTCGAAAGAATCCACCGAAACCAAGGCGTTTTTGAAGACTTTGAAAGGAAACCGCGCAATACAAAGAGAGATGGGCGAAAGCTTACAACTGAAAGCCTATTCCAAAAAATTTCTTTCATGCGAGAGCATGGAACTGGAGGAGGACTACGCACGATTATCCTTTTGGATGGAAGTTTCCTGGACAGAAGGGGAAGCCCGGTATACCAGCCAACGTTATGTGAGTGCGCTGTTCTGTAAAGAGGATGGCAAGTGGAAAATATCCCGTCCCGACGGGTACACCTGGAATACCAATGGATACGAAGACGGGAATGACTATAGGTATATGCAAAACAATCCGGCAAAAGGAGGGTATGACGTATGAGAGAATCGATGCTGGTCATTTCCCATCTGAACAAACATTTCGGAAAACGCCATGTCATCAAGGATTTGTCTTTGGAAGCCAAAGGCGGGGAAATTTTTGGATTCCTGGGGCCCAACGGCGCTGGGAAAACCACCACAATCAAAATGGTCATGGGCTTTTTGTTTCCCGACAGCGGCGATATCTATATCAACGGGATCAACACCAAAAACGACTATGAAGGGGCCATGGCATCCATCGGCGGGATTGTGGAAAATCCTGAAATGTATAAAAATTTAAGCGGAAGAACCAATTTGGAAATGTATGCCCGCCTTCACGGGACATTGGATGATAAACACATCGATGAATTGGTGGAAATGGTGGGGATGAAAGCCCGGATCCAGGACAAAGTCCGCACCTATTCGTTGGGTATGAAGCAGCGAGTTGGGGTGGCGCAGGCATTGGTACATAATCCGAGGGTGCTGATTTTGGATGAACCCACCAACGGGCTGGATCCTTCCGGCATCAAAGAGTTGCGGGACATCCTGTCCTATCTTGCCCATGAAAAAGGGGTTTCCGTCATGGTTTCATCCCATCAGTTGGCGGAAATGGCGCTGATGTGTGACCGGGTAGGAATCATATCAAACGGCGTGCTTTTGAGCGTGGAACCCATTCAGGAATTGCTGGAGAGAACCCAAAGTGAAAACATCGTGGATATTAAAACCGATGGAAATAAAGCCAAAGAAATTTTGGGGGAAACCTGGGCGGAAAAAGTGCGTTCTGCCAACGAAAAAGAAATTCGCATCGCAGCGGGAAAAGGGGATATTCCCGTTTTAATTCAGGCGTTGGGTGCGGGCGGCGCCGAGATTTACGGCATCAGCGAAGAGAAGTTGACCCTGGAAGAGGCGTATCTCCGTCTGACCGAAGGAGGTGGAGGCATTGCGTAGATTTCTTGCTTTGCTGCAAAACGAACTGATCAAAACATCCAAGCGTAAAATCATTATCATCATGTCCATTTTACTGGCTGTGACGATTTTGCTCACGGGTTGGTTGGCAAAACTGGCACAAAGTGATTCGGGTTATTATTGGTACCTGACTGAAGAAGATATAGAGCAAAGAATTAACAATGCAAAAAGCAACTGCGAGCATATGGAAAAACAACTCAAGGAAGAAGCCAAACAAAAACAAGATTCCATCGAGCCATCGGAAAAACACAAGGGGGATGACACACAAAAAGAGGTGTTGAAAACCATAGCGGCGCCCGTTTCCAAAATGCCGGCAGAGGATTCGGCTGACAAAGTAATGCCGGATATGGAAAAAAGCACTTTTAATGTATTGATGGAGTGGCAGTATAACCTGAATGAACTGTATATGTACCAAACCATGAAAGAAAAAGGATTGCTTTCCATGGAGGGTTATCTGTATGAGGCCATCAATCAACAAGCTTACCTGCAATCCATAAAAACGGTTGCCAAAAGCGAGTATGTATTAGAGGAGTATACCCAATATTGCGAATATGAACTGAAAAATGCAGAGCAAGAACTGACGCTGTTGGATACAGCCGTCCAATCCGAAAAGTATGCCGATTACGTTGCCTGGAAAATTTTTGATGTCAAAACCATGGCAGGTATATCGGAAGAAGACATCAAAAGAGGGGTGGAAGAGCTTGAATTGCGGTTGAAAATTGACCCGGAAGGAAACTATTACCGCGATTATTCCCTGACGGAGATGTTGAATACCATTACAACCAAAAAAAATGCCCTGGAGGAAGGGGTGGTCAAAGATTCCGCATCCATTCGCTATGGGCAGAAGTTGACAAAAGGCGAGCGAGAGAAACTGTCCAATGAAATAGCCGTTTTAAATCATGCCATTGAAAACGGAACATTTGACCCCACCATCGGAGAAATTGCATCCGATTTCATGATGAGTTTGGGATGCATGCTCATTGCCCTGACGGTCATCATTCTTGCCAGCAGCAGCGTGTCCCAGGAAATGGCAACCGGATCCATCAAATCTCTCATCATCGCACCCTGCAAGCGGTGGAAAATCTTTATAGCCAAGTTGTCCTCCCTGGTAATGCTGGGACTGGGCGGCATTGTTATTGTATGGTTGTCCGCATTGTTGGGGCGGCTGATATTCTTCGGGTTGTCCGATGCGGTTCCCTATGTGTATGCCGTCAGCGGGAAAGCGCACACCATTCCCTATGTATTATATACGCTGTTTTACTTGCTTGTGGAGTATGTCACGATCATGGGGTATGTGGTATTTGCATTCATGCTGTCTACCGTTACCCGCAGCACGGCGGTATCCACCGGTATTTCTATCGGTGTATATGGAGGCGGACGTCTTGTAACGGCGATCATGAATAACATGGTCAAATGGGAAATGCTGAAATTCATTCCTTTCAACCATTTAAATTTGTCCGACAAACTCTTTTCCTATCGCAACTTGATACTGACAAACAATGACATGAACATATTAAACATGGTTTTCAACAACGGACCTGTCACCGGCACACTGTTTTCCGTTCTTTATTTGGCAACGTTGTTGTTCACGATGGGATGGATCGCCTTCGATTCCTTTACCCGCAGAGACATCTGATTTTCAATGAAAAACGCCGGCTCACACGAGCCGGCATTTGTTTTTTACGGGGATGATATCAACTTTTGTGCTTTTTCATAGCACTCTTTGCAGTAAGCAATGATGTATTCAAATTGAGCTTTGGGATATTTTCCCCAACAGGGAACTTCCAGATGGAAGCAGCCGTCATACCCATTTTCCAAGAGGAGCGTAAAGAGGGAAACAAAATTGTTGACCCCTTCCCCGGGCAGAGCATCGGCGAGATAGGTTTTGTTGGGGGTGGGATAACAGCACTTGGTATAGAACGTGGCGGCTCTTTCGGGGGTGCGGCCGAAAATGTAGGGCAGGGGTGCTTCGCTTAGGTTTTCTATGACCCGATAGTCTTTGACATGGACATGAACAACATCTTTGCCAAAGGCGCGGATGACCCGGTCGGGGGATTCGTTGACAAAATAGGTATTACCCAGATCCGCTACAAATTTAGGGGCCCTGTCCAGAGCCTGTACAAATTTTTTAAGATTTTGCACACCGTTGAAACCGGCACCTTGGGGTTCATACACGACTTGAACACCTTTTGTGACAGCGTAATCATACACTTCCCGGCAGGCAGGAATGATTTGGGGCAGCTTTTCCTCAAAATTCACAGAACCCGGCGCAAAGGAACATACAAGGGTATGGTGGAGATATTTGCAGTCGGTTACCTGGCATACATCGGCATATTTTTTCAGGATTGCAACAGAAGCTTCGGTGTTTTGGCTTATATCCACACACCAGGAAAAACAACGTAACGCCACTCCTTTCTCATCGGCATAGGCCTTGATGCGGCGAGCACTGTCCAGCATGGCTTCCCGTGGCATGGAATCGGGAAAATAAGAAGCGGTCAACTCCACCGAATAAAACCCCAACGCGGCGGCAGAATCAATGGCACCTTCCACGCCTTTTACAAACGGGGGCAAAGCAAAATGGCCAAGTTTCATAGTAAGTTACCTCGTTTATGTATATTTTCTTGTATCCAGTATGGTTTGTATCGCCGGGGATGTTCCGCAGCATTCTATCACAGCGGACAGCAAGGCATCTTGCAATTCCCGCAGAATCCGCGGGTTTTTCCCGCCCACGGGTTTTCCGTCCAGGGTTTGGACGGGGACGCAAAGGGAGCCTGCGGAGGAATACATCAACTCGTCTGCCTCAAAGGCTTCCTGCAGGGTAAAAGGACGTTCCTCGTAGGGAATGCCCTGTTTTCGGCAGGTAAGCAGTATATTTTGTCTGGAAATGCCGTTGAGGATGAAATGGTTGGCAGGATGGGTAATCAGCGTGCCGTTTATTAGAATGTAGGCATTGGAATGAGCGCATTCCGTCACCACGTTGCCCCGATGGAACAGGCATTCCTCACAGCCGGCTTCCGCTGCCGCTTGGGCACCCATCACCGCAGGAAGGAGATTGATGGTCTTGATATTGCAATGGAGATAACGGGTATCTTCCATCGTGATCATACGGGCGGGTTGATAGAGATTGACCAAGGATTTGGGCGTCAGCATGACCCACAGATTGGCACAGCCCCCGGGGAAAAGATGATTGCGCAGACCACTGCCCCGCGTCCATTGAAAATAGACAAATTGTTCGCCGTCATCCACCATGCAAACCAATGCTCGCAACAAGGATTTTAGCTCTTCGGGGGTATGGGTGGGCTTGATTTTCAACAAAGATGCGCTGTGAAAGAAACGATCCACATGGGCATCCAGATCCCAAATGATGTGATGAATGCTATAGGTGGCATCGTATACGCCGTCCCCGAAATAACACCCGCGATCGGTCATGGGGACAGACATTTCTTCGATTAAACCGATTTTCCCGTTGTAATACCCCAGATTTTTCATTCCGTACCTCCCTGAAAAATCCATGAATAACGTGATGACATGGCAGTGAAGGTATCGTTTCAGATGAATATTTTTTTAGTAATTTCTTCCTGCCATTTGCGGCTGCGGTTGAGGAAGAGAAAAAACAAAGCGGTCATAACACAGGCAGCAAAGGGAATCCAACTCCAAAACGGCGCCCAGGGTGTACCGATATAGGCATGGAGCAGCATTTCCAAGCCCAGCAGATAGATACCGATCAACATCAGAGAATAGGCAACCAGTCTCAATATTGGACGAAAATAGGAAAAACGAGATAAAAAAACCATGAGAGAAGCAAACCCGCCGGCGGCGATGGTGATAGGAAGAGCCAGGATGAGATACCACCGCCAATTTCCCGGTGTGATGAACACGACAATCATCAACAAAAAGAGGCTGATCGCTGCCGTGTCAAGGGTAAGGCAAAAGAGGGGATGGGGTTTATGCATCAAAATGGGCAGCAAAGCCGCAACAAAAAATAAAGCCAGGCTTCCGATGACAAAAACACTCCAGGGTGAATCCTTCACAAGAAGCAAATTCAAAAGCAGACAGATCCCCGTGGGGACAATCAACAACAAGGAGATGATGGAAGCCACAAAACGGCGATTGACAACGCTGGTTCGTTCCATTTGTTCGGGATAGCGGGATTTGGCATCCGAGAGCGGTTCCCGGGGGTTATAGGCTTCCAGACCGCAGAGAGGGCAAACCTTTTCGGGCGGCGTCATCTTGACACCACAATTGACGCAATAGGCCATAGAATCAACCTTTCTTTCTTAACTGATTGCTTTCCAGGGTGACAGGAAGACCCATTTCCACCAGAGAACAAAAGAAGTTTCTTTCGATTTCACTTTCTTTTAGGGTGCGGGTAAAATGAATGCGCAGTTCATTTTGATGGGTCAAACAGGAAGCAACCAAGCGATTTAACTGCAAAGGGCCCAAAATAAAATCGATATGCTTCACCGCTTCCGCCATGGGGGAAGGCAGATTGGCAAGGCCCAGATTGGAAAAACAGGAACTGGTTTGCTTATCCCCCAAAACACGGAATGATAGCTTCATGATAGGGATTTTCAGTATCAAAGGACAAAGGCGAAGCAAGATGTTTTTTTCGACTTTCACATTGGATGAAAATTTAGCTCTGAGTTTTTTGTCGTCCACCTCCAGCATCATGAATCCCTTCACGGCTTTACAGATTTCCCGCAAGGAATACTCACCGTATTTGGGATTGATACCAGGATTTACATAGGTGGCAAAATTACGCTTGGTTTTGGTGGGAAACAATTTCCGCAAGTTGACCGGAACACAGATTTTCACCGGTTTGAACTGTTTTCTTTTTTTCAGCCGCGCCTGCTGTTTGTGTATAGAGTGAATGAGCAGAGCGGTAATAAACTCCGTAACGGAAACCCCATAGCTTTTGGCGATGAGAGACACTTTGTCTGCCGGCAGGGTACCGGTGGTAATGTGGACAAAATCATTTTCTTCCTCCGTAGCTTGAACGCGATAAGCATAGCCTTCCATGGAAGAGCGGGTGGCATCGGTGTTCAGACGAAGAAAGCTGTCTTCATATTCGTCGGGATGGGGTTCGTCATCACAATCTAAAACGTCATCATCCCGGGGGATCACAAGGCCTTCCCGCAGAGTCAGATATTCGGCGACCAGGGTTTTGAAAAAGCTCAATCCCCCGCCGCCGTCGGTAAGAGAATGAAAAATTTCCACCGCAATGTGCATATCATAATAGCGCACACGAAAGAGGAAATGATTGTTTTCGGAAAATTTCATGCGAACACAAGGATTGGCAACATCCGACTGCATGTCGGGTGCACCGTCCATATGCTCAAAATAATGCCAGAAAACACCCTTGCGAATACGAAGGGCGAGCCAGGGGAATCGTTTGATGGTGCGGTCAAGGGCGATTTTAAGGCAATCGGGATCCACTTCCCGGTAAAAATCAGCCGTAAAGCGAAACAAAGCCGTCCATCCGCGGTTTTTTGCCGCGGGATAAATTTTGGCTGCATTGTCCAGTTTTAACCAGGAAAACTTTTTATCATCCATGAGCGTCCCTCCTGCCGGACAGTATATCATGCGCGGTATATTATTGCAAGCACAATCGCAGTTATTCCTTGACAAGGTATAACAACGGGGTATAATAAGCACAGAATACAGGAAGGAGAGAACACTATGCGAACAGACAACAGAGCCCGCGATCAATTGCGGGATGTGCAGATACAATGTCATTTTACCAAAACAAACGGCGGATCCGTTCTGATCAACTGGGGAAGCACCCGGGTGTTGTGTACGGCGCTTTTGGAGCAAGCCACCATGCCGTTTTTGACGGGCACGGGAAAAGGATGGCTGACGGCGGAATACGCCATGCTGCCTTCTTCCACGGGTAGCCGTAAGAAAAGAGAAACCATCCATCCCGACGGACGTTCTACTGAAATCAAACGTCTGATCGGCAGAAGTCTGCGGCATGCGGTGGACGATGAAAAGCTGGGGGAACGGACCATTTGGATTGACTGCGACGTGCTCCAGGCAGACGGGGGAACCCGCACCGCCTCCATCACCGGCGCATATGTGGCGTTGGCGCTGGGTGTAAAAAAATGGCTGGCGGAAGGCTTGCTTGCACAAAATCCTCTGGTGCATCAGGTGGCGGCGGTTTCGGTGGGCATTGTGGATGACGAACCGATGCTGGATTTGTGTTACAGGGAAGACTCTGCCGCGCAGGTGGATATGAATGTGGTTATGGATGAAAACGGCTCTTTCATCGAATTGCAGGGAACGGGAGAAGGCAGAGCCTTTACCCCGGAAGAATTGGCGCACATGATGGCGCTGGGCAAAAAAGGGCTTGCCGAACTGATGAAACTTCAAAAAACCGCCATTGAACATGCATAAAAAACAGCCTTGCGGATGCCCGCAAGGCTGTTTGCTTGTCAATTCCAGTGCTTATATTTCGGGGATAATGATTTCAATTTCCTTTTTAAGTTTGGCGGACTTGTTGATACCGTCAATAATCGCCTGGTTGATGATAATTTGATCGGAAGGAATGGGAGAAGGCGTTCCGTTTTTGCAAGCGTCCAGGAACACGCGGATCTTCATATCGAACAAGCTTTTCTGTGGAGGCAGCATGGGAATGGTGGTGGTCACCCGTTCGCCGCATACATCGTGATAAATGGACATGGGTTTGTCCACGGTACCATGCCAGCATTCGGTGGAGGGGATCCTCAAACCGCCCTTGGTACCCAAAATGATGGTATCACCGGGCGTATCCATATGCATGGCCCAGGCAATGCGGAAATCCAAAATGATGTCGCCTTCCAACCGGACGAAAGCGGCAGCAAAATCATCCACGCCGAAAGCATCGGCATATTCGGGATGGTCTTTGTAATAGTTGGGATCTTTGCCAAAGAAATCAGAGGTATAACCGGAAACGGTTAAGGGCTTGGGATAGCCGAGGGCGTTGAGAACCATATCCAGAGAATAGCAGCCGATGTCGCCCAGCGCACCGATACAGCCGGTATCTTTGTGGATGAAAGAAGTACCGTAGGGTACGGGAATACCATGACGGCGGCCACCGCCGGTTTGGATGTAATAAATTTTGCCCAGTTCGCCGGACTGAACAATCTTTTTAATCATCTTCATATTGTCGTCAAAACGGGGCTGGAATCCGATGGCAAGAACCTTGCCGCTGGCTTTTTCGGCTTTTCTCATAGCCACCGCTTCATCCAAGGTAACGCACATGGGTTTTTCGCACAACACGTGCAGCCCGGCGTTGAGAGAATCGACGGTGCATTCCGCATGGGTCTTGTTGTAGGTACAAACGGTGACCACATCCAGTTGCAAGGATTTGTCGGAGAGCATTTCTTTATGAGAGCCGTAATAGCTCACGCCTTCCACGCCGTGTTGTTCGCAGAATTTCTTTGCTTTGCCGGGAATCAAGTCGGCGGCTGCCACAATTTCAGCGTCGGACATGGCTTTGAAGCTTCTCATATGGGCACCGGCAATCCAGCCGCATCCGATGAAACCCACACGGATTTTTCTGTTAGGATCCACGTTGGTTTCTGTCGCTCTTTCATGGAATTGATTCAACAGTTCAGTTTCTTTGTTCATGGTGATATCCTCCTTGTTAATATGTGATTTGCTTTAAATAATCAATGCTGGCTTTGGCACAGGATAAAGCATCCATGCCTTCGGTGGGATTATCTTGTTCGACGATGATCCAGCCGGCGTTGGCATCAACGCAAGCCTTGAGAATGGAAGGAACATCCTGTATACCGGCACCTACCGAGCGAAAAGCAAAATGTTTCACGTTGTCCCGGGGATTCGCTTTGGACTGTATGCCGATCAGCTCGTACATGTTTTCGCTCTTTTCGCCCACATAATCTTTGATATGAACCACGGGAGCGCGGCCGGTATATTTTTTCAGGTATGCCACCGGATCTTCTCCCCCCACCCGCACCCAGCAGGTATCCAGTTCGGTTTGCAAGAGAGAGGCGGGTATGGCATCATACAGCATATCCAGCGCGTATTGACCATCGATTTTTACAAACTCAAAATCATGGTTATGGTATAACAACATCAATCCGGAAGAGGCGACGGCTTCGCCGACCTGTCGGATTTGGCGGATGGTTTCTTCAAAATCCCCGCCGTTGGGGCGTCGTTGGGGGGGCAGATAGGGCACGACAGCGTATTGAACACCCAATTGTTTCAATTCTTTGAGAACACCGGTGGTGTCGGCGAGAAAATCTGCCAAAGGAACATGAGCGGACAGGGCAGTCAAACCGAGGGACCCCAACGCTTTTTTCACTTTTTCAGGATTCTCTCCCATCAGCCCGGCAAACTCCACGCCATCATATCCCATGGCTTTGACTTGTTCTAATACGCCGTAAAAATCCTGCTTCAATTCTGTGCGAACGGAGTATAGTTGCAACGCAACGGGTAAGGACATAAAAGCGCCTCCTTATTTTTACCGACTACTTGTATCATAAGTCATTATATGCTATAATTCAAGACAAAGATGGTTGATTTTAAGACAAATATTGCACAAATCGCAAGGAGGTATTATGTATCCTTATTACGAATTGCGCCAAGTTCCTTTTGATTGTCAAAAGAGAAGGACCCGGTTATCCTGCGCCTCCCATTTGCACGATCAAGTGGAGATGGTATACATCACGGAAGGAAAGGTCCAAGTGACGGTGGATACCAAGCCATATACCCTGGAACCCGGAGATGTTTGCATTGCGTTTCCCAATCAAGTACACTCTTATGTGGACGTACAGGCAAACCAAGCGGACATTTATATCTTTGCGCCCCAATTTACCATACTGGCAGACACCTTTTTACATTTTCGGCCCCGCAGTCCCGTGGTACGCCAAGGGGTCAAAGCGGAAGAACGGGTGTTGCTTTCCATGATTTTTGAAAAGAATGAAAGCGAGGAACCCTTTGCGGAAGAAATGGTTAAGGGATGCTTATCGGCATTTTTAGCCAGGCTCCTTTCTTCCATGGTGCTGGAAGAAACCAAGCCCAACGACATGTCTGCTTTAAAAAACATATTGGCATACTGCAACCGCTACTATAAAGAGCCTTTGACCCTGGAAATACTGTCCCAAGAGCTGCATGTGAGCAAATACTATATTTCACACTTGTTCAGTGACAAGCTACACATTTCTTTCCGCGGCTACATCAATTCTTTGCGGATCTTCGATGCATGCCGCAGGATGGATAGAGGGCAGGACAATGTAACCGAAATTGCAGCGCAGGTAGGATTTGACACCTTGCGCACCTTCAACCGGGTGTTTTATCGCTACAGAAACACCACGCCCAGTGCCTATATCAAAGGAATCTGCTCTAAAGACGAAGGAGAAAAGCAATGAATCGGCCTGTGTTTGACGCCCATTGCGACACATTGGGCTTGCTTTCGGACGGAATTGACTTAAACAGCCAACAGACAGAAGTCACCCTGTCGGGTGTCCGTCAATACCCAAAATGGACACAGGTGTTTGCCATCTGGCTGGAGGCGGAAGCCATGGACATCGATAAGCAATATAGGGCATTATACGAGCGATACATACAAAAGACCACAGAATTTCATTCCGTGTTGACCAAACGGGATTTACAGGCGACATCCCCTCTCAAAAGCATTTTGGGCGTGGAAGGCGGGGACATCCTCAAAGGCGACATATCCCGCCTGCAAACGTTGTTTGACCAAGGGGTGCGGTTGATGACCCTGACCTGGAACACTCCCAACGAGCTCGGGGACACAAACAAGACAGTCCGATCGCCCTCGGGGCTTTCCCCCTTTGGAAAAGAAGTGGTGCGCCACATGAACCGACTGGGCATGGCGGTGGACGTATCCCACCTATCCGACCGGGGATTTTGGGACACCATTCGGGTGACAACCAAACCGGTGTTGGCGTCTCATTCCAATGCGCGCGGTGTGTGCCAACATCCCCGCAATGTAACGGATGCGATGTTTTTGGCAATCAAACGAACAGGGGGCGGGGTAGGAATCAATTTGTACCCGCCTTTTTTGGGAGAAGCCGCCGATATACAGACTGCAATTGCCCATATTTTGCATTTCCTTTCTCTGGGCGGAGAAGATCATGTGGGGCTGGGCATGGATTTGGACGGTACCGGAGGACGGCTACCCGGGGGATTTTCCACCTGCAAAGATACAAAGGCTTTGTTTGATGCTTTGCAACAGGCAGGGGTCTCGGAAGAAATCATTACGAAAATCGCCTATACCAATATGGAGCGAATGTTTGCGAAAATATTGCCGGCATAAAAGCCGCTTGAGAATTTCAAGCGGCTTTTACGATATCAACGGTATTGGGGAAAGCGTTTTTGCGCCACGACCCAGGCAACGGAGATGGACAGGAGTACCATTCCTCCCAACACACACAAAATGATACCATGGGAGGGCATGACTGGAAATAGTTCATAAAAAGTTTTCAGTGAATCGGTTTGATATGTCTGCACATCCATGCCGAATCCCAGCAAAGTTCCTGTTTGGGCAGAACCGGCCAGAAGGCCCCCCTTGTTTTATGAATCATCATGAGCATTTTATCACAAAGTTTGGATTCTGTACATAGTAAAAAACCATCACAGCCTTTTTCAGCTGTGATGGAAAAATCAATATAAATTGTTCCGTTTTATTTTGGTAAATATGATTTTAACCAGCAAGGACACGGGAAACACCGTAACGGCAAGCAGGAGCGTGAGAAAAAAATCATGTGTACGCAAGGGGGTTGTACGGAACAAACTGCCGCCGCAATACAACAAGGTGATCTGCACGACGGTGATGCCGGTCATGATGATCATGAAGGCGGTATTTTCCCCCAATCCCGCAAACAAATTTTTCCGGGAGGTTCGCACATTGTAGCAGTTGAAAATCCCCAGGAAAATAAAGAGAGAAAAAAAGGCGGTCAAGCAGTAGATGGGATTGGAATTGTATAAAAACCGTTCTTTCGCCCAGGGGCAAAGGAAAAAGGCCAGACTCAGGCCGATGATATAGGTGCCCATGGCCAAAATTTGCGTCACCATATAGCCGTTAAGAATATTTTCGCTTCGTTTTTTCGGCGGTTCTTTCATGTAATCCTGCAAAGGAAATTCGCCGGCAAAAGCGAGACTGCCCAAGGTATCCATGATCATATTGATCCAGAGCATTTGCAGCACGGTTACCGGGGTTTCCACCCCGATGAAAGGACAAATAATCAGAATCCCCACGGCAGACAGATTCATGGTCAACTGGAACACGATGAATTTGCGGATGCTTTTAAAAATGGTACGGCCGTATTTCACCGCCTTTGCCACCGAGGTTAAACTGTCGTCCACAATGACGATATCTCCGGCTTCTTTGGCAATTTCGGTGCCGCTGCCCATAGAAAATCCCACATCGGCAATTTTTAAGGCCGGGGCATCGTTGATACCGTCCCCCGTCATCCCCGCCACCAATCCCCCTTGCCGCGCCAGACGCAAGAGGCGGCTTTTATCCGAGGGCAAGGCTCTTGCCACCACCCGCAGGCGAGGCAGGAGCTTGAGAACTGCCCCGTCGGGCATATCGGCCAGCTCGGCGGACGTCAGCACCACATCGGTTTCTTTTTGGAGGATGCGGCACTCTTTGGCGATAGAAACCGCCGTATCCCGGTTATCTCCCGTGATCATCACCACTTGCACCCCGGCTCCCGTTAAACTGCCCACCGCTTCTTTGGCATCGGGGCGCAGAGTGTCACGCAAAAGAACAAAGCATAAAAAAATCAAATTGGCATCGTATGATCTCGGTCGTTCGGAAATGGCAAGAGCCAGTACCCTTCCCCCTTGGGAGGTGTCTTTTTGAAGGAGGGATGTCAACCATTTCCGATTGACGCGGACAATGTTTCCCTGGGCATCGAATTGCCGGGTGGCACGGGAAAGGATGACTTCGGGCGCGCCTTTGATGTATCCCAGCTTTGAATCCGAACAGGCGGAATATTTCTTTATGCTGTCAAAGGGAACATAATCGGTGCGCTTCCCCCCGTGCTTTCCCGCTGCTTCCAGCAAGGTGCGGTCGGTTGCGTTTCCCCCGATGGCTTTCCTTCCCGATAAAACGGCGGCGTTATTCAGGCTCAAGGAAGACAAGACAAGGGGGGCGAGAGGACTGTTTTTCATAGCGGCAAGCGTATGTTCGCTGCCATCGGACAGCAATATTTTTTCCAAAGACAATTTTCCCTGGGTCAAGGTACCGGTTTTATCGGTGAACAAGAGATTCAGACTCCCCGCGGTTTCAATGCCTACGGGTTTGCGGACCAGAACAAGGTCCTTTTGCATCCGCTTGATGTTGGCGGACAGCACCACGCTGATCATCATGGGCAGCCCTTCGGGAACCGCCACCACGATGACGGTGGTGGCCAAGGTGATGGCATGGATCAGCTCTCCGAACACAAAGGACGGGGAGGAGAGCTTAACCAACATACCTGCATAGGTCATGCCGCCTTCGATACAAATGCTGTTGAATAAGTATGCAAACGCCACCAGAGCCGCCATGCCGTAACCGATTTTGCTCATTTGCTTGGCAAGCTTGGTTAAACGGGCTTTCAGAGGGCTTTCGGCATCTTCCTCCTGAATTTCTTCCGAAAGCTGGCCGTATAGGGTTCTGATTCCCACCCGCAGAACCGCCATTTGCCCGCTGCCTTCGGCTACAATACTGCCACGAAACAAAAGAGTGGGATCGGCGGGAGACCAGATGGGGGGCTCTTGATTGAAGCGGGGAGTTTTTTTACTTTCCTTGCTTTCGCCGTTCAAGGCGGATTGATCTACGGAAAGGGTTCCCGCCAGCAAATAACCGTCGGCGGGGACTCTTTCCCCAGCTTCCAGAAGGACAATATCCCCGGCGACAATGTCTCCGATGGGAAGAGAAACCACTTGACCGTCCCGGAGAACGCGGCAGAAAATCGCGGCGATTTCCTCCTGTAATTTGTCAAAGGCGAGCTCGCTTCCCCGCTCCGACAGGGCGGAAACGGTGGTGGCAAGCAAAATGGAGACCACGATACCCAGGGTTTCCAAAATATCAAATGAGCGGAACAAAAAAACAAAATTGATCCCAAGGGCTGCCAATAAAATGCGGATGATGGGGTCTTTAAAAGCGGTCAGAAATTTTTTGAAGGTGCTGGTTCTTTTCCGCTTATTCAAAAGATTGCTACCATGCTTTTTTCGAGATGTCTCCGCTTCCCTGCCGGACAGCCCTTTGGGGAAAACGTGTATATTTTGCAAGTCCGGGGCCTCCTTTTTGTTTTTGTAGAGTATATGAAAAGGAGGGGCGGGTTTATGATAGTTTTCCTTGACACCCGAAAACGGCTGTGGTAAACTCTTCCTGAGGTGATTAAAATGGATTTTAAGACAATGACCCGTAAATTAAAAGTAACAACCTACCCTGACATTTTTCCCGTTTGGTTTGATGAAATGAAAGGGGACGGCAGTTTGACGTCCCCTGTGCTTGTCAGCAAAAAATATTTGGAAAAAGTCCAGAAAACCTGGCACATATTTGATGAAACCAATTGGGCCTTTGTACAAAACAGCGCGGCCGCCATCCGAAAATCCTCCTATGCCCGCGCCTATATCAATTTAATGTTCCGTTTCATCAAAGACCGGGCATTATTCCGGGAAGTGCAGCGGGAAAAAAAGTTACCGTATCCCCGATATACCACCCCCGAACCTCTGTTGGATTCTGTACTGATCTTTCCCCTAATTCCGCTGATCATCGCGGTTATGGAAGACTGGAAAGTGCGCAAAGTCCCGGAGAAGGTCATCATGGACACGGTAAAAAGCATGGACACTTCCTTATATATCAACCTGATTCGTTATGATCGGGTTTTTATGAACGAACATTATTTCAATTGGCTCCAGCATGCCATTGACGGAGACATTCTCTTTGTCAACCGGCTGGAGTTTGAATTTCGTCCCTTTTATGCCCCCTGCATCGTACTGACCAAAAAAGGCAGCTTGGAAACGGTGGTTCTTGCCGACGGGGCAAAAATTCACCGGAATGGATTTATTTTGGGCAGCAAGGGGTGTGAAGATGCCGAAGGCTCCGTGGAGGGTATTTTTGAGGAAACACCGGAAGGTTTTTTCGGCTATCCCACCAATGCCGGAGGTCGATTTGAACGGGAAAAACAATTTTATTCCAAAGAGGAATGGGAAATTTCCGTCAGAAAGCAAGACCCGATATTGTTGGTACATATTCCTCGCCGAGGCAGCTTAAAAGCGGAATTTTGCCGGGAAAGTTACCGCAATGTGTTGGAGTTTGTACCCCGTTGTTTTCCTGCCACCCATATCAAAGCCATTGTGTGCCACAGTTGGATGATGTCGGGGCAAATGGATGAAGTGGTGGAAGCACCCTCCAACCTGCTGGATTTCCAAAACAATTACACGTTGTATCCATTGTCATCCCAAGGAACAGCGATTTTCTCCTTTGTATTCCATCGTCCCGTAGAAAATCACGCCGATCTGCCGGAAAACACCCGGTTGGAAAAAGCCATGAAGGAAAGAACCCTTGCCGGTATCCCCTTCTATGAAGGTGGAGGCGTATCGGTGGTGAAGAACGGTACGTGTTCGTTGGTAGAAGGAGATTGACATGAGAAAAGTGACAAAAGAGCAGATACAAACGTCCCTGAAACTGATGGGAATTGAAAAGGGCGATGTGATTTTCATGCATTCTGCCTTATCCGCTCCCGGTATAGTGGAAGGCGGAGCGGATGGGGTGATAGATGCCTTTTTGGATGTGATCGGGGATGAAGGCACCCTGGCGGTGTCTACCCTAGCATTCGGCGCCCCTTTCGATGCCGACACCACTCCCTCTGCCGTCGGTCTGATTTCCGAAACCCTCCGAAAAAGAAAAGGCGCCATACGCAGTTTGCGCCCGGTACACGCCATTGCCGCCCTGGGCAAACGGGCAAAAGAACTCACCGAAGGGCATGAACATTGCAGCAGCAATTGCGGAGAGGGCTCTCCTTATCGCAAACTCATCGACATGAACGGTAAAATCATTCTGTTTGGCGTGGACATGAACCGCAATACCACCCTGCACGCCATTGAAGATTGGATGGACGCATCTTTTTTGGAGGACTACACCATCATGATGCCGACTTATATGCCCGATTATCAGGGAAAAACCATGGTATTGAAAAAATACCCCCCAGGCCATCGGGATTTTCTCCGTTTTACCCCGGTTCTAAGGAAAGAAGGGGCGTTGATCGAAGGGCGCGTGGGTCTGGCAAAAGTATTGTGCATCGACGTAAAAAAAATGTATGAGCTGGGTATCCGGGAAATGAAAAGAGATCCCTTTTTTTTCCTGTGTGAAAACCCCGCATGCAAATTCTGTGCAAAAAAGAGAAAGGCGGTGCAGTGATGTATCATTTCAGCATCCGTCAAAACAATCTGGAACCCAATGCCTTTGGTCTGGACAATATTGAACTGAAGGACGGGGTATTCGGCAAACCTTTGTATGAACTGACCGGAGCGGAAATCGAAGACATTCGCAACCGGCTCATTCTGGAGCGCAAACGGATCGTGCTGTATACCGTGGCCGTTCCTTATGATCGGATTGAACTTTACCGGGAGGTTTTCCGTAAAGCCATGCTGCTGCGCATAGAGCATATTAAAATTTGTTTATGCACCCTGGCGGACACGGGGGAAGAAACCATACAAAATCTTCGCGCGGTTTTGAGCCATGCCGAAGCATGCGGCATCCCCATTTTGTTTGAACCCAGAGAAAAACATCCCTTGTTTACGTATGAATGGTATGGAAAAATTCGGACAGAATGGACAGGCATTGTATTTGATCCTTTGGAATATGTGAAGAAAAAGGAAAATCCCTTTCTGAAAGTGTTGTACAAAAACAAATACCGCCACGATGTGAAGGTTCTTCGCATCCATGACGGTTTATATGAGGGAGGCGTCCCCACTTTGCCGGAAAGGGGCAACGGGGAAATCAAGGAATGCACCTCAGCACTGCTGGCATTTGGCTTTGACGGATATTTTTCCCTGCGGGAATACGGCGTGGATTTGCAGGAAGCCTACAGAGCGTTTTTGCACATGCTGACCCAAATGTAATCAGTAAAACCCGCGTCGTGACGCGGGTTTTACTATGAAAGCAGATCAATATGTTTCACGGAAACAGGAGTAAAACCTTTCGATTCCAAAATGGGAAGCACGTTTTGGAGAATGTCTTTGTGTGCGGCAAACTCAAACAAATCTAAGCGTTGATTGTTTTTCATTTGCAACAGCAAAGACGGATGATCCAGCCAGTCGCCATGCTCATTATACCGTCCGTTGAGCAAATACACCGTATCAATCTCTTTGTATGTATATAAAGTGCCTTTCAAATCAAAGAAACCGCTTCTGTCCCGAAAGGCGGCGTCATAAAACACAACACCCGTTCCTGCCATAAAGAGGGTAAATAGAACCGCTCCGGTCAAGACGAGACCAAATAAGCCCCGCATAAACCGCGTTTCACCGGTGGAGGTGAAGATACGGTTAAAATTACGAATTTTTTCTCGCCTGTCTTTTTTAATAAAAAACAAAAGCTTGTTTTGTGTAAAAAAAGTCAATCCGACGGAACAGATTAAGGCAGGCAAAACCACCGGAATCAACTGATAGGGTTCCAAGGCAGTGGCGTATAAACACCCTTCAGTCAAAATGGAGGCAAAGAGATAATACAGCCCCGCAAAAGGGAGACACAGAAACGGTGAAAACACGAACATGGAGAAGAGAAGAACCAACAACCCCAGAAGACCTGACTGCGCCTTTTTTCCATCCACCATGCTGTTACAGACAGGCGAAACGACGGAAATTGCCTCTTGGGGGCACAAGGTATTTACATAGTCTATGACGGCGCTCTCATAGCGGGAGGGCAGCTTCATTTTGGCAAAGGATTTTTGGGCTTTTTGTACATTCCCTTTCAATAGATGTAAAAACCCCGGATGCTCAAAGCGCATGAGGGAAAGACGTACAAACCGATCCAGCGCATGTTCCCGGAAGACGGGATACCACTCTTCAGCGTGATGTTCAAACAAATGGGGTATGTTATGAAAGGCGCAAATATAGGATTTTTGCTTTTCTGCCAGGGTGTTCACCCGATGAGGATCCGCGGCAAACGCGCCGATCCATTCCAGTCGCGGCAACAAGACGGCAGCGATGGCATCAAAACAATGCCCCATTCGTTGGGGAGACTCGATGCTGGAAAACACCACCGTTTGACAGGTGCGGATCTCTTCTTCTGCCAGCAAATCGGTAAAAAAAAAGGGGATTTTAGGGGCATATTCAAAAGAAAGCATGCAATACAGAATGCTTTTTGAAATGATGTTGCTGAACATGTAATAAAACCCCACCGTAAAATGAGCAAAATCGATTTCCATTTTTACCGCTACCGGTTTTCTACCCCTGGTTTGCACAGAGGGTTTTGGGTATAAAAAGTGGTTTGCATCACAAAAAACATGCACTTTTTCTTCCAAAACCTCTGCCAAAGGGGCAAAGGCCGTTGGCAGGGATTGGATGACTTGATTCATTCGATTCATCCCTTCGGTTTATTGTTGAAGAATGGATACGCGACGTGGCACATAGGCATCACATATCAAGTGAAATGACAAAACAAGCCCGCTACACAAGTTCGGAAGGAAAGCAGGTGCTTTAACAGAACACGAAAAGGGAGCAAGATTAAAACCAAACCCGTTTTGAAAAAAGGATGTTTGCTTCAACTGCCGGCAGCGGGAAACCAATCTGCAATGGAAAGGGTGAACGCGTCTGTTTGGGGATCGAAACAATGGTACTGATCCAAATACGGGGAATAGGTGGTCACGCGGAGTTCTTTGGTTTGTTCGCTGATGGTCAACAGCCGCATAAATCCGTTTCCGCCGTTTTCCGTTTCCTGATAATCGGCAAGCAGTTGGTATACCCTGCGGTCAACCACTTCATCCCCGTTGTCGTCAATTTCCGCCGTGTTTTGTACAGCGTTATGGTTGTGTCCGCACAACACCATGCGCAGGTTGGGATGGGGAAGTACGATCCGGTGATAGAGCAATGAACCGTTGGCAGAGAGGGAGCCATCGGCTTGGAGGTAATTGTGGGTAATGAGGATGGCAATTCTGTTGGGGTTTTCCTGAAGCAGCTCGTTGATCCAGGCGATGGTTTCGTCCGGTTTAGGATTCCAGCCCATGGCAATAATTAAAAATTGCAGTGTCCCCACATCCAGCCATTCTGCCCGCGCCTCCCCGCCGCGATAAAACAAGACCTTGTTTGTGTTGAAAGCAAACCGTTCTTCTCCGAAAGAGTGCAGAAAATATTCATAACTGGTTTTTTTCCGTCCCACATCGTGGTTGCCTGCTGCGATGCTGTAGGGAATCACCCCATCCAAAATGCCCATGGCGGCGTCGGCATGTGCCCATTGTTCCGGCCGGGTGCGTTTGTTGATCACATCACCGGTGTGAAACACATAACAAAGGTTGTAAGAAGACAGATTTTCTTGGATCCATTGGGTCATGGACAAATAAATTTCGGGATATGCTTGGCTGTACAGTTGCGTATCCGACATCCAAACAAACGTATAGGTGTTGTCTTCGGAGTTGACCGGTTTTTTTTCTTTGGATCGATGGTCATCAGGCAGGGATTTTGTGGGAGCATGCACAGGGGAGGGCTGATTTACAGGCGGGATTTCACGGGAAACCCCGCTGTTTGCATCGGCGGTTTCGTCATATATTCCCGTGTGATCGGCGCATCCCAACAAACCAAACAGGAGGCAAAGCGCAACCATCCATGCCAATACAGGGAAGCGGCGTTTATGAAGTTGCACGTACCTTCCTCCTTTTATAAAAAGCATGCCGGACGCATCACATTTGTATCGTGTAACATGGGGGAAAACGCTTGCTGTTTTTGTCTCTTGGGGTGATATGTAAAAAGAAAACAAGGAAGCCAAGACATAAAAAGACGCGGAAACTTCCTTGTTGTAATATACATATGAGTCGGTGCCTATTTGGTACCAAATAATCGGTTGCCGGCATCGCCGAGACCGGGAACGATATAACCGAATTCGTTGAGCCTCTCATCGACGCAAGCGGTATAGATGCTGATATCGGGATGATCTTTGGTGACGCGTTCCAACCCCTCGGGAGCGGCAATGATGCTCATCAGCTTGATGCTGGTGCAGCCTTTTTCTTTGACATAGCTGACAGCGGCGGAAGCGGAACCGCCGGTGGCGAGCATGGGATCCAGCAGAATGACCAACCTGTCCTTGCTATCTTCGGGAAGTTTGCAATAATAGGTTTCAGGCTTCAGGGTTTTCGGGTTTCGGAACAAACCGATATGACCCACCCGGGCGGAGGGAACCAGAGACATGATACCGCTGACCATACCCAAACCAGCCCGGAGAATCGGAACGACGGCCAATTTTTTGCCCGCCAATTTTTTGGCCTTGCAGGGGGTGATGGGGGTCACAACTTTCACTTCCTCCAAAGGAAGATCACGCAACGCTTCAAAGGCCATCAGCATGGCAATTTCTTCCACCAGTTCTCTGAATTGTTTACTGGATGTATTGACATCGCGCAAAATTGCCATTTTATGATGAATCAAAGGATGGTCAAACACGACAACATTTTTCATGATGTTTTCTTCCTTCCATAACGGTGTAAGAACACTTTCCTTATCATTATACTGCCTGGCATGACAAAAGTCAAGATTTTCAACCCATGGCATGTGATTTCTTTGGAGGTTGTTCTTGCATTTTATCAGGGGGTGTGCTATGCTTTTTTCGGATAAACAAACAAAAGTCGGAGGTTGCCATGAGCAGTTTAAAAATCGGTTTTTCTCGGGTTTTGATTACCCCTCCCATGGGCGTGTCCATGGCGGGATATTTTGTGGAACGATCTGCAGACGGTGTGCTGGATGATTTGGAAGCCAACGTGGTGACGGCGCTGGACGGAAACAAAAAAGCGGTGGTCATATCGGTGGATTTTCTCCATATGAACACCCCTCTCAACCAACGGTATGTGGATAAGATTTGCCGTGATCATGGGTTGGATCCGGCGTCTGTGTTGATCCATTGCACCCATACCCACACCGGTCCTCAGGATGATGTAAACAAGGGCGGTGATGGGGCGTACTTAGAATATTTGGGCAGAAAACTGTCGGATGCGGTGGGCTTTGCTTTGTTGGAAGCGAAGCCTGTGATACAAATCGGAACCGGCATGGAAGAAGCCAAAAACGTAGGCTTTATCCGTCGTTTCCGTATGAAAAACGGAAAAATCCGTACCAATCCTGGCATCGGCAATCCTGACATCTTAGCTCCCATCGGGGTTTTGGATGAAAACGCCCGCATCGCCCGGATATGCAGAGAAGACGGAAAAGAACTTGTCCTGGTCAACTTCGGTGTCCATCCCGATACCGTCGGCGGTACCAAGATCACGGCGGACTATCCCCGCTTTGTCCGCGAAACCGTGGAAGCGGTGCTGGCGGTGCACTGTGTTTTCTTCAACGGTGCCCAGGGGGATGTAAACCATGTGAACGTACAGGCGAAAGGCGGGGATTTGAACGGGCTGGAACTGGAATCCTTTGATGATGTGGCGCGGGGTTATGAACACGCCAAACATATGGGCAGAAAAATCGCTGCTGCCGCCATCGGAATCTATGGAAAGGTCAATTTCAGCGAGGATAAAACCATATCGTATCATCAAATCACCACCCGCGTAGATGCGCAGAAAGCCACCCCCGAACAACGCAAGCAAGCCCACCTCTATCATGACCTGCATGTGGCGGGCAAAGACAGTGAAATCCCCTTTAAAGGCATGGAATTGACCACCGTGGTGGCGGAAGCGGGCAGAATCGTGCGGCTGGAAAACGGGCCTTCATACTTCCCCCTGACCATTTCGGGCGTGCGTTTGGGCCCCGTGGATTTTGTCGGCATTCCCGGCGAACCTTTTGCGGGAATCGGCAGAGGTATTCGGGAACAATCCGGATCCCCCTGTGCCTTTGTTTGCTGCCTGACCAACGGCAGTGCCGGCTATTTCCCCATGCGGGAAGCCTATGATGAAGGCGGATATGAAGCCAGAAGCTCCCAATTCTCCCCCGACGTGGCGGACACACTCATTGAAACCGGTGTACAGGTTCTCCGCCATATAAAAACGTGAGAATGTTGCCGGTTTATCTTCGCATGGCGGAATCCAACGAATAACCGGCATTGGAACTTTGATTTCATAGACCCCCCCTCTGTCGCAGAAAAAGCGACTGCAACAGAGGGGGGGTTACGCGAAAAAACAGAAACCATGCCATGATATGTTTAACAAAGGGGTTCAAAAAAGATGAAGAGCATGCCTTTTTTATAAAAAACTATTATATAAAATAACCATCTAAATATAATATATATTAACAATAAATTTACGGTTTTGTAACAAATTGAGGGCATACTTGATATATCATAAATCCCAGACCTTAAGTTGATTATTCTTTGCTCAGATTTTGCTTATGCCGATCTATTGGATTTGTAAAATGAAAGGGAGATAGCTTCGTAGTAAGAAAAGAGTTTGGTAGAAAAATCAGAGTAGCGTTTAAGCACATAAACCCTGTAAATAGCGGGGGTATACCGTGCTCTTGGTACCTGGAATGATTCATGTATCGTTACGACGAACGCAGCGAAGAGGAGATAACGGAATTAATAATAAAAAAGGAAGACGGAAAATGGAAGCGTAATCGCCCATGACATGGTTGGGATGGATGGAATCAGACAGCCTATAAAAATATGTTCTGCGCTCAATGTTGATATTGGAGATATAATGGAGTTGATACCGGCTGTTGAAAATCAAGAATAATAAACTTTGGATTGTATGTGATTCGCGGCAGCATTAATTGCCAGCTTGCTGAGAAAACCGGCTTCACTGAAGAGGACGCAAAAAAAAGCCCTATGCACATTATTTGAAAATGACACATCTTCTGTTCGTTCTGATGGTACTTGCGAGGTATGCAGAGAATACTGGTGGAAACACAACGAAAAAACGCCAAAAGAAACCTCTGCAATCATTCAGCGTTCTCTGCAGATTGCGGCCAAAGTTGAAGAAGCTCGTTCCTTTTCAGATGATGAAATCCCTGAACCGCAGACATCTTGTATCCCTGAAATTATTCATTTAATTTGATTGTTAAGAAAAAACCAGCCGTGCCAAGCAATTACGCTTGAACATGGCTGGCCTCTTTTTGGCCCGCTTGAAGCTATCACATAAGTTTTTTCACAAATCCCTGTGTGAACGCCCAAAAAATCTGCTTTTATTATTGTATCATAATTTGCACCACACTGTCGGGAATAGCGCTTTCCATGGCCAACCGAATGGCAGCGTTGCGTTTCAGGGCCTCTTTCACCGGCAACTCTCTGTCGTGAGACAGGTACAATTCGATGATAATGGTATTGCGCATGGTTCGCACACGATACGTTTCGAAGCCGTCATACAGATCAAAAGAAGCGGTCAGCGTTTTTAATATTTTTTGAGACAACCTTCGATCGGGACTTACATCCAGCAAATCGAAGGTATTTTCTTTGATGAGAGGGAAACTCAAATAACCAATGACCAAGACAATCACCAAACAAGCCACCGGTTCCACATAAGGTGCCATGACGGAGGTGGGCCAGTAAAACGCCACAATAGCGCAGGCACCGCAAATCAACCAGTTGATGAAATTCTTGCTCATTTGAATGAGCTGTCCCTGCAGCACTTTGGTATTATTGGCTTTTTTTTGCCTTAAACAGTTGGCGATCATGATGCAATCGTACCCTAGACACCATATGATCAGGGCAATGGAAAAAGCAGTTGGTTGAGAGATGGGGGTGGGATTGAACAATTTCAGGATGGACAGCACCACCACGATCATCAAATTCAAATACAGGATGAACAAACCCACCAAAGACCCGAAAGATTCAAATTTACCCAGACGATGTTCGTATTGATGGCTGCGATTATCGTATAACTTTTTGGCAATATAGCAATATACAAGCTGAATCAATGCGCCGGACATGGTCATCAAAAACTCCAATAAAAACAGCATGCTTCCCGTGGTAAAATAAACATATCCACAGGAAATGCTCCCACAAAGACCGCTACCCAAAAAGGTAAAGAGAGACAGAATATATTGCTTTTTCAGCGAAGCGGTATACCGGTCCATGTTTCGATTCCTTTCGCATATAAAATACTAACAGGCAGTTGCTTATTGCAACCACCTGTTAGTTTACCACAAAAACAAAATAAAAGCAAGGGAACGCTGTTATGGATAGGCAGGCAGGATATTATTGATAGGCAGGCAGGTAGCTTCCGTGGGCATCAATGAGTTCATCCACCATTTTGACGATGGTATCGGGATCCAATTCCGAGCCGGTATGGGGATCCAGCATGGCGGCCTGATAAATATGTTCTTTCTTGTTGGTGACCGCCGCTTCGATGGTCAAAAGCTGTACGTTGATGTTGGTCATGTTCATGGCAGCCAACTGGACAGGCAGTTTTCCCACATAGGTGGCGTGGACGCCCTGACCGTTGACAAAACAAGGGACTTCCACACAGGCATCTTCGGGCAGGTTGGTGATCAAATGTCCTTTGTTGATGACATTTCCGCCGATTTCGCACGGGGTGTTGGTCACCATGGCTTCCATGATGCGGGAGGCATACTCGTTGGAACGTGTATGCTCACGATGTTTGTTTTTTTGGATATGATCCCATTCCGCTGCCCAGCGTTCGATCTGCCGGACGCACCTGCGGGGATATTCATCGAGAGGAATTCTATATTTTTCAATCAGTTCGGGATATTTGGACTTGATGTAAAACATGTTATATTCCGCGTTGTGTTCGCTGGATTCAGTACAGTAATAGCCAAAGCGGCGGATATAATCCAGCCGTACCAAATCCTTGCAATCATCCGGAGGATTCGTTAGGTATGCATGGGCGCGGCGGCGGATTTCGGGATACAGATCGTTGCCGTCCTTGTCCCGGATTTCCAAAAGCCAGCCCATGTGATTGATGCCGGCGATGAGGGATTTGCAGCGATCCAGCCGATCGGCCATACCCAGACCATGGAGAACGGCTCTGGGGCACACTTGAACGCTGTGGCACAAACCCACGGTTTTGACCCCGGTATATCTCTGCATAAAGCCGGTGAGCATACCCATGGGATTGGTATAATTCAAGAACCAGGCGTCGGGACAGACCTCTTCCATGTCACGGGCGAACCCTTCCATGACGGGAATGGTTCTCAAAGCACGCATGATACCGCCAATTCCCAGCGTATCGGCAATGGTTTGGTTCAGACCGTATTTTTTGGGAATTTCAAAGTCAATGACGGTGCAGGGCTGATAGCCGCCCACCTGGATGGCATTGACAACAAAGGTGGCATTTCGCAGGGCTTCTTTGCGGTTTTCAACCCCCAGATACGCAGAAATTTTCATACCTGCCCCCATGGTTTCGTTGGTAGCGCAAAGAATTTCATAGCTTTGGTGCAGCCGTTCTCCGTCGATATCATACAGGGCGACCTCAGAACCTTTCAGCGGTTCGGCACAGAAACAGTCTCCCAGAACATTGCGGGCAAACACGGTACTGCCCGCACCCATGAATGTGATTTTCGTCATTGCTTGCTCCTCCTATATCAGGTGTTACCTTGAGTGTAGCATAAAAGTGAATGTATATCTATTGCATACTGTGTGCAATTTTTGTTATTTTGTTAGAAAAATTTGTATTTATTTGTGTTTTTCCCTTGCAGTTAATTTTGATATCTGTATAATGTAAGTAGGATGTATCCTGTGCAGTGAGGTGTAGTATGGAAGTACTGATGTTGTATAATAAGCGGTTTCGCGATGTGAATCCCGCAACCAGCGGCCAAGAGAGATGCGCCCCCCGGCATACGTACGGACCCGCCACCAGAGCCTATTATTTGGTTCACTATGTCGTTGCGGGAAAGGGCACGTTTTATTCCCGCGGAAAAGAATTTGAACTGGGAGCGGGACAATGTTTTGTCATTCGCCCCGAAGAAATCACCACATATCGCGCCGACGAAGCAGACCCTTGGTATTATATCTGGTGCGGATTTTATACATCCCTCACCTTGCCCCCGGCATTTGACGAACCGGTGTGGAAGCTGCCGGAAGTGGGCAGAATATTTCACGCCATGATGGAGGCAAATACGATTCTTACGGGAAGAGAAGAATATATTTGTGCCAAAATATTTGAATTGGTGTCTATGATGTCCGATTATCACCCAGCGGAAGAAAAAATCGGGCAAATTTATGTGGATAAAGCCAAAAGTTTCATGGAAGCCGAGTATGCGCGGGGCGTAACAGTCTATGAAATTGCCGCCAATTTGAATTTGGACCGCAGTTATTTCAGCAATCTATTCAAAAAGCATACCGGCGTTTCTCCCCAGCAGTATTTGTGTGAACTGCGGCTGCAAAAGGCCGCCAGACTCTTGCTGCAAGGATATGCTCCCGGGGTGGTTGCCCAATCCACGGGATACAGCGATGTATTTTCATTCTCCAGGATGTTTCGCCGCCGTTTTACCGTTTCCCCCAGCACATATAAAAAGCAGGGCGGGGTTGAATATTCATAGAAGAAAACTCCCATGGAAACTTTCCATGGGAGTTAATTTTTTGATTATTCGGCAGTTTCTTGTTCTGTTTTCGTGTTTTCTACCACAATGACGCCGTTTTCAAACTTGCCGGTATAGGGAGCACGCCCGTCTTTCCAGGTGTAAGTACCCAACCCGTCCAATTTGTTGTTTTTAAATTCGCCTTCATATTTATCACCGGTGGAATACCAGGTGTAGGTTCCGTAGCCATCCCGTACATCGTTGACAAAACTGCCCCGATATGTGTCGCCGTTTTCCCATTCAAAGTAGCCGTTTTCGTCGTTTTTCTTATCGTCTGCATACAGACCTTCGTAAAAAGAACCGTTAGACCATGTATATTTACCGTTACCGTTTTTTTCGTTGTGAGAAAAACTGCCTTCGTATACATCGCCGTCAGCCCAGGTGTATTTGCCCACGCCTTCGCGCTTGCCGGCGACCAACTGCCCGACATATACATCACCGTTGCTATAGGTATACTTGCCTTTACCGGAAATTTGATCGTTGATAAAGGACCCCTCATACACGTCGCCGCTATTGGTATAAGACATTTTCCCGTCGCCGTGTCGCATGAGGTTGACGATCTTGCCTTCGTAGATATCACCGTTGGCATAATAAAGAGCGCTTTTTTTGGCATCCAGCGAGGCTTTCACATTGTTTTCATAATATAAAGTACCGCTGACTGCTTGTCCTTTGGACACTTTTCCGAAAAAGGTAATCTCACCGTTTCCGGATTGCACCCGTAGCACTTGATATCCTAAGCCGTAGTAAATGAATAAAAACGTCAGAATCACAGCAGCCAATGCGATGAGAAACACTTTTAAATAGAAAGAGGAGTTGCTTTTTTTCTTGGCGGTATGGTTGGGTTGGGAATGCATGGTATCACCACTTTCATGAAAATATTTGGGTGAAAAGCGAGCTAAGATAGGGAACAAGGTAATAACCGACGGCTATGATCAGAAGCCCGCCGACGATGGCAAAAACCAGAGAGAGCAGCGTGGTACCCTGATGGTCGTATGCCAACATTGCTTTGTCTTTTTTATCCGGCGATATATAAAACCGAGCGGATTCAAAGGAAAAGGCAGGCTTTTGCTTTCTGCCCCGGATTCGCTGGGATTCCACAGGCTCTTCGGTGGAAGAAACCAGTCGGGTCAGGGTAGACTTGGGGTGCAGGGCATTGCGGACGAAAACATCCTTTTCAAGGCCCAACTCCCCTAAGGTTTTGGCACTTTTCGGAGAATCGCAGGTATTCTCCAGCAACGCACGTACCAACCGACCGATCAGGTTTTTCTGATAATAAGCATACAGAGCCGCCAGAACGATGCCGGCGTATACGCACCAGAGAATAACGGTATAATCAAGGCTCATAGCGCGGTTAGAACGGATTTTCTGCCGCCCAGATAAGGACGGAGCACGTCGGGAATGTGAATATCCCCATCGGCGGTTTGATAATTTTCCATCACGGCAGCCAAAGCGCGGCCGATGGCAACGCCGGAACCGTTTAGAGTATGCACGTACCGGGCTTTGTCACCCGGATTATTTTTAAACTTAATATCGGCGCGGCGAGCCTGATAGTCTTCAAAGTTGGAGCAGGAGGAAATCTCCACATACCGATTGTAGGAGGGCATCCAGACTTCCAAATCGTAGGTTTTAGCGGAAGAGAAGCCCACATCTCCCGTAGAGAGGAGGGAAACACGGTACGGCAGCCCCAAAAGTTCCAAAACTTTGGCAGCGTCGTTGGTTAGGGACTCCAATTCTTCATAGGAATGTTCCGGATCCGCAAATTTCACCAATTCCACCTTGTTGAATTGATGCTGACGGATCAAACCGCGGGTATCTCTTCCGGCGGAACCCGCTTCGGCGCGGAAACAGGCGGAGTAGGCACAATAGTTTATGGGAAGATTTGCACCCTCCAATATTTCCTTGCGATGCAAATTGGTGACGGGCACTTCCGCCGTGGGAATCAAGAAGTAATCGGTGTTGGCAACCCGGAAAGCATCTTCTTCAAATTTCGGCAGCTGACCGGTCCCTTTCATGGAAGCCCGATTCACCATAAAAGGGGGGAATATTTCGGTATATCCCGATTGGGCATGGGTGTCCAGAAAAAAGCACATCAGGGCTCTTTCCAGTTTGGCGCCCATTCCCACGGTAAAGTGAAAACGGGTTCCCGTGACTTTGGCAGCACGGTCAGGATCCAGCATCCCCAAGGTTTGACCCAGTTCCCAGTGAGGCTTGGGTTCAAAATCAAATTTGGTGGGTTCGCCCCAACGGCGGATTTCCCTGTTGGCGGAATCATCTTGCCCGATGGGAAGAGAAGCGTGAGGCAAGTTGGGGATTCCCAACAAGGTATTTTCGATTTCTTTCTCGATGACAGCGATTTTATCTGTATCCGCCTTGATAATATCGGAAATTTCCTTCATTTCGGTGAAAATGGCGCTGACATCTTCCCCTGCTTTTTTCATCGCGGGGATTTTTCTGGAAATGAGGTTTTGAGAAGCTTTTTTTGTTTCGGTATCGCGAATCAAGGCTCTCCTTTCTTCATCCAATGCCAAGAGTCCATCGATTTCGTCGGAAAAATCTTGATTGCGGCTTGCCAGCCGTTCTTTCACATACACAGGGTTCTCTTTGATTTTTTTTATGTCCAGCATGCAGACGCACCGTCTTTCTTTTTTTATTTACTGTCCAAAAAGATTTCTTCTGAACAGAGGGAAATCAATAGTTTTTCCAAATCATCGCTGCTTTTATACAACAGCTGCAAAGAACCGTTGCCTTGGGGGGAGGACTTGATGGAAACCGACCTGCCCAGCCTGGAGGACGCTTTCTTTTCCAATTCCTGCAGATACGAGCGGGTAATTTCCCTTTCGTTGGATTTGGGATCCCGAAAAGGAGTTACACCGCGCAACAGCCGCTTCACCAATGCCTCGGTTTCTCTCACCGATAAATTTTTGCTGACAATCTCGCCCAACACCCGGTTGATGACGGCCTCGTCTTTCAAGGACAAAAGCGCCCGTGCGTGTCCGGCGGAGATGGTTTTGTTTTTCACCATGGATTTGGCGGCAGAGGGCAGGGATAGCAATCGCAGGGTGTTGGCAATCGCCACGCGAGATTTCCCCAGGCGTTTTGCCGCCTCTTCTTGGGTCAGCCCGTGCTCCCGAATCAGGGTTTCGTACCCGCCCGCTTCGTCAATGGGGTTCAAATCTTCTCTTTGCAGGTTTTCAATGAGAGCCATTTCGGCGGCGTGTTGCTGGGAAACCGAACGGATGATCACCGGAACGTCTGTCAGGCCTGCCAGCTTGGCGGCGCGATAGCGACGTTCGCCGGCGATGATTTTATATTGCCCGTTGTCCATGGAACGGACTAACAGGGGCTGTAAAATGCCGTGCAGTTCAATGGAAGCGGCCAATTCCGCCAAGGATTCTGCAGGAAAAGATTTTCTATGTTGCTCTGCATCGGGCAAAACCGCATCCAAAGGCAGCTTCACAACCTGCTGTCCTTCGGGGGGAGTAAATGCGTTGTCGACAAAAAGCGCATCCAAGCCTCGACCGAGTCCGCTTTTTTTAGCCATAATCAGCCTCCTAATTACTGGTTTTATCCAAAAGTTCTTTGGCGATTTCCAAATAAGCCAACGTACCTCTGGCATAACGGTCATAATACAGGGCAGGTTTCCCATGGCTGGGCGCTTCGCTGAGACGGACATTGCGAGGAACGGTGCAACGGAAGGTTTTGCCTGGGAAATGACGGCGAATTTCTTCTGCCACTTGAACGGAAAGGGTCATACGGCCATCATACATGGTCAGAATCACGCCCCGCACCAGCAGCGTCGGATTGTATTTTGTCTGTACTTGCTTGACAGTATACATCAATTGAGAAAGTCCTTCCAAAGCAAGATATTCACACTGCATGGGGATGATAACACCGGTAGCCGCCGTCAGGGCGTTCAGATTCAGCAATCCCAGAGAGGGAGGGCAATCCACGAGGATAAAATCGAAGGGATACGATGCCAGTGTGTGCAAAGCGTCTTGCAAGCGGAAAGTACGCCGTTCTACCCCTGCCAGCTCCAGATCCGCTCCTGCCAATGCCATGGTAGAGGGGATCAGGTATAAATTTTCAAAGGCAGTCCGGTACAAAGCGTCCGCTGGGGCGCATTGCCCCGTCAGCAGTTCATACACCGAACGGGTCAATGTCCGCTTGTTGACGCCGACTCCCGTGGTGGCGTTGCCTTGGGGATCCATGTCCACCAAAAGGACTTTTTTCCCTAGATAAGCCAGAGAGGCAGCCATATTCACAGCGGAAGTGGTTTTTCCCACGCCGCCTTTTTGATTGGCAAATGCAAGAATTTCTGTCATGGCAACCCTATCATATCGTTTTTAATGTCATTATTATATACGATTAGGGCAGGAATGTCAACAGGTTTGGCGGTGTGTTTCACGTGAAACAACAGAAAGAGCGACCTGAACAATTTGTTTCACGTGAAACAAAGCAGTCTTTGGTTGCGCACACAGATGCGATATGGTATAATACAGAAAATACAAAAGAGGAGAAAATGTATGAAACAATATCCGTTGATGCCCGCGGACCTTTATATGCCCAAAAGAGGATATGAAACCTGGGCGGTGATTGCCTGTGATCAATTCACCTCGGAGCCGGCGTATTGGGAAGAAGTTGAAAAAACAGTGGGAGATAAGCCTTCCGCACTGCACATCACCCTGCCTGAACTCTATTTATCGGGGAATGTGGAGGGACGAATTGCCGCGGTAAACGCAACCATGGAACAATATCTGCAAGACGGGGTCTTTGAAGTCAAAGAAAATGCCATGGTCTATGTAGAGCGAGTGGGGAGCAACGGACATATCCGCCACGGCATCGTGGGGGCCATTGATTTGGAATGGTATGATTATCATATAGGAAGCAAACTGCCCATCCGGGCCACGGAGCAAACAGTGTTGGAACGCATTCCCCCCAGATTGCAAATTCGTAAAAACGCGCCCCTGGAAGCGCCCCATGTGCTGCTGCTGGTAGACGATCCGGGGCAAACGGTTGTGGAGCCTCTGAAAAATAAACAAGACAAGTTTGAAAAAGCCTACGACTTTGATCTCATGATGGGCGGCGGTCATATCACGGGATATTACATCGATCTGCAGACCCAAACTCACATCGGTGAAGCGCTGGAAGCGTTGAAAAACAAGCAAAACGGCATGGTGTTTGCGGTGGGAGACGGAAACCATTCGTTGGCAACGGCGAAGGAAAGTTATCTCGCCAACAAAAACCCCGCCGCCCGATACGCCTTGGTGGAAGTGGTGAACATCCATGACGAAGCCATTACATTTGAACCCATTTATCGGGTTTTGTTCAACGTCCGGGCAAAACAGTTGCTGGATGCTTTAAAACAAGCCTGCAACGGGGGATATCAAGGTGCGGATGCCCACCGGTATCTCTGTGTCACGCCCCAAGGAACGGAAGAAATATCTCTGCAGCCCACATCCAAATTACCGGTAGGGACGTTACAAACCTTTTTGGATGCGTATTTACAAGAACACCGGGAAGTGGTGATTGACTATATTCACGGGGAAGAGGCGGTCTATGCCTTGTGCCAAAAGGAAAACACCCTGGGATTTCTCTTTGCAGGCATGAAAAAGGATGAATTGTTTGATGCCGTGGAACAGGACGGCTCATTGCCGCGGAAAACCTTTTCCATGGGACAAGCCAGAGATAAACGGTATTATATAGAATGTAAAAAAATCATATAAATGGCAAAAACGGTACCAAGCGGTACCGTTTTGTTATGTTTTCTCCACCCGAATGATGTATTCGATCATATCATCGACTTCCCGTTTTTGGGCATCCACTGGCACGCCGGAAGCCTGCACCGATTCCACGGCTCTGTCGAGAGTGTTCAGAAAAAGTCGAACATCCCGAAAAATCACCCGTCTGATGGGCGGGTCACGCCCGTCTGGGGATGGTTCCCGCCGCAAAGAAAAGCCCTCGGTGATCAAGTACTTTTCAGGGCACGACAGGAAAGAATCGATGTAATTTTCGGTTTCGGTCACATTAAATCCCCGCTCGATGATGGTGTTGAGTACAAACAAGCGGTAACCGGGCTGTCTGACCCGGAGCAGCGCACGGGCATGCCGCTCGGTCAGCCCGTGTTCCAGAATGACGGAGCGCTCCACGGAAGTGAGTTCCAATATTTTCATTTTCACTTCCAGTTCTTTGGGGGACATGGAAAGACGGGAGGCGGCTTCTTCCGGGAGATAGCCTTCTCTTTTGATATACAAATCCAAAGCATCAGCCAATTCAAATAAATTGAAGGGCTCCTTTTGGGTATTGAGGATCAAGGACAACTCAAAGCCCCGGCGGCGCTCGGCATCTTCAAAAACGAGCATGGGAATGGAAGGCAGATCCAGTGCTTTGGCGGCCTGCAACCGCCTTTCTCCGTCAATCAGTTCATATCGTTCTCCCGTCCAGCCGTCATCCCGCAGGACTCTGGCGATCAAAGGCGTGAGAATGCCATTGTGGCGGATGCTGTCGGTGAGCCGATCCAGTGCATCCCCGGCAATGAGTTTTCGGGGTGAATGTGGATTTGGATATACACAAGACGGACGAACAAAGGCAAACCGATAGGGAGCCCCGTTTCCATCTTCTTTGTCTTTCCGTTTTTTTTTCAAATCCTGTATGGTCATTTCCGCACCTCCTTGCGATTCCATTATAGTGTACTGTAAACCCCGCGCAAGATTCTGTCAGATGCGGTAGGCGGATTTTGTTTTATTTTCCTGCAAGACGACGCAATTCGGAAATGGCGGCCGAAAGCCCGCCCAAATGGTCGATAAGCCCGCATTCCACCGCGGATCTTCCGTCCAGCAGACTGCCGGTGTCGGCGGCAATTTCATCGGTACGGGTCAAGAAACTTTCAAATGTTTCCTTTTTAATGTTGGAATGAGTGATGATAAAATTGGTGATGCGTTCCTGCATTTTTTGGAGGGCGCGAAAAGATTGATTGACCCCCAAAACCAGTCCGCTGATACGAACGGGATGAATCGTCATGGTAGCGGAAGGGACAATAAAAGAAGTTTTTGCCGCCACCGCCAACGGAATTCCAATGGAGTGTCCGCCGCCCAAAACAAGAGAAACGGTGGGTTTATTCATGGTTGCGATGAGTTCTGCCATAGCCAGTCCTGCTTCCACATCGCCGCCGATGGTATTGATTAGGAGCAATAAACCGTTGATTTCTTTGCTTTCTTCCACGGCGGCAAGCAGGGGGATGATTTGCTCGTATTTGGTTGTTTTGGTTTCGGTGGGGAGGACGGCATGTCCCTCAATTTGACCGGCGATGGTGAGAAAATGAATGGTAAAATCCTCACCCCGGGCAGTTACGCCGCCTGTTTCCAATATTTTTTCGATTTGAACCTTATCACTTTGTTCTTTTTGAAGGTTTTCCTGGGAATTGTCCGACATGGTGCACACCTCGCTTCTAAACGTAATCTTATCTTGTGAGAGCCTTTGGAAGGTAAGACGAAAGCCCGTAATCTGTCGTTTTGTGCAAAAAATTCGTAGCGTTCCCTCTTCATGGAGGGCGCGTTTTGGTACAGGGAGCCGGAGAAGGTGTCAACGGGCATCTGCAATGTACCACAGGGGCAAAAGGTGATGCATGTGTGATATAAAAAACCGTTAGTGGGATTTTCTCCCGCTAACGGCTTGTTTATTCCTGTTCTCATTATTTTGCATCATACCACGTCTTCCCGATGTTCACATCAGCCTGCAGCAAGACGGATAAAGCAACGGCTTTTTCCATTTCTTCTTTTAAGAGGGCTTTGATTGTATCGGCTTCGGATTGATGGGCTTCGATGATCAATTCGTCATGCACCTGTAAAATCAACCGGGATTTCTTGTGTTCTTTGGCCAACCGCCGATCCACGTTGACCATGGCCAATTTGATAATATCTGCGGCACTCCCCTGGATGGGGGTGTTCATGGCGATCCGTTCTCCGAAAGCGCGGGTATTTTTATTGGTAGCGGACAGTTCGGGAATATAGCGGCGGCGGTTGAAAATGGTTGTCACGTAGCCGTTTTTCGCCCCTTGTTCCACCACATTTTTCAAATAGATTTTTACGTTGGGATAGGTGGCAAAATACCGTTCGATATAGGCAGCGGCTTCTGCGCGGGAGGTACCGATGTCTATGGCGAGGGAAAAACTGCTGATGCCGTAGACAATCCCGAAATTGACGGCTTTGGCATATTTGCGCATTTCCGGGGTCACCTGATCGGGAGACACATGGAAAATTTGGGATGCGGTGGTGGTGTGAATGTCCTGGTGGTTATGAAAGGCATGCAAAAGCGCATCATCGTTGGCAACGTGGGCAAGGATCCGCAGCTCTATTTGGGAATAGTCCGCATCCACCAAGGTATATTCTTCGTTTTCCGCAACGAAAAACCGACGTAATTCCCGACCCAAATTGGTACGAACGGGAATATTCTGGAGATTGGGTTCATTAGAAGAGAGTCTGCCCGTTTGGGTTAACATTTGGTTGAAGGTAGAATGAATTCGCCCGTCCTTTGGGGAGATTTCTTTCAGAAGACCTTCGATATAGGTACCGTATAATTTCGCTGCTTGCCTGTACCGGAGAACCAAATCGACAATGGGGGTATAGGGTCGCAGTTTTTCCAGGGTTTCGGCATCGGTGGAAAACCCCCGGGAATTTTTCTTGGCAAAGGGAAGCCCCATTTTTTCAAACAACAAGACGCCCAGCTGTTTGGGGGAATTGATATTGAACACATAGCCAGCCAAAGCGTATATTTCCTCTTCCAGGGAGGACATGTTCTCTTTGAGAACTACCCCATAGGCTTCCAGACCTTCTTTGGAAACCTTAAAGCCCACGTCTTCCATTTTGGCGAGGGTATACGCCAAAGGAAGATCGATGTCATCATAGAGTTTTTTTGCATCCAGTTTTTCGATATCTTTTTTTAGAATGGGATACAAAGATTCCAAAACTTCCAGTGCGACACAGGGATTTTCGCTTTGTGCCGGGGTGAGCATCCGGGATAAAAAGCGGATGGAAATACGGTTGATATCGTTTGCATTGTCGGCGGGATTGATGATATATGCCGCTAAGAAGGCATCGAAAATCACCTGTTCTTCCGGGGGAAATTCCCCGAGAACGCTTTTGGCATAGTGAAAATATTCTTTGGCATTGAAAACCACCAAATTTTTGGCATGTTTGAGAAACGTTGTTCCGGTATCGGGCAGGGAAACAGATTTTCCTTGGTACCGGACACATACAACCCCGTTGTTGACGATGAGAAAACAGGGTTCTTGCGTGAGTGGGAGTATATTTTCTGCCCGCCCCGTCTGCAATGTCGGCAAATCCTCTGGGGCAGGATCCATATCGCCAAAAGTAAGCTGCCCGTGGGAATCTTCTGATTTTTCCATTTTTTCCATAGTTCCATCGGATATTTCAGCGATCGCGGCAGGGGTGATGGCGTTGTCCGGAACATCCAGGCCAAAACGGCTCATCAAACGGACAAATTCCAGCTTGATAAACAATTTCCGCAACTTGTCTGTTTTCATTTCGGTGAGAAGGAGTGTTTCTGCCGGGGGAATATCGGGCACATTGAGGCAGATGGTTGCCAAATGCCGGCTGATCCGGGCATTTTCTTCCCCGTTTTTTAGTTTGTTTTTGACTCCGTCGCTGAGCGTTAAGGAGTCCAAATTTTGGTACAGACCATCCACCGTTCCTGTTTCCGCGATCAGCTTGACAGCGGTTTTTTCTCCGATACCGAAAACGCCGGGAATGTTGTCGGAAGGATCTCCCGCCAGGGCTTTCACCTCAATGAGCTGCCCAGGGACAAGACCGAATTTTTCCCGGATGGTTTCGGGGGTATTTTCCTCATCGCCTTTGAGGGAAGCGATGATGACGGTGGTGTGGTCGGAAACCAACTGCAAACTGTCTTTATCTCCGGTGACGACATAGGAAAAGATACCGTGTTTTTCGGCGTCGTTTGCCACGGTCCCCAAAATGTCATCAGCTTCGTACCCTTCTTTCATCAGGCAGTGAATTCCCAAAAGGGCGGTTACCTCCCACACATAGGGGACCTGCACCTGCAGTTCTTCGGGCATGGCTTTTCGGGTGGCTTTATAGTCGGGATAGGCAAGGTGCCGGAAAGTGGGGGCTTTCAAATCGAAGGCAACGGCGGCATACTCCGGCTGAATAGCGTCCAGATGTTTTTTCAGAATATTGAGGTAACCGAAAATGGCGTGGGTATACAACCCTTCTTTATTTGTTAGGGGGCGCACGCCGTAGTAAGCGCGGTTCATGATGCTGTTACCGTCAAAAATCACCAATTTTTTCATGTGTTTTTCCTCTGTTTTTGCATGGTTTTTGCTTATTTTTTCTCTGTTTTGGTCTGTATTACATGTTTTTTTCTACGTTTTTGGGCGGTTTTTTTGAGCAAATTCCGCCTGAAGGGGGCATTGCTGGCATTTTGGGGTGGGTGCGGAGCACAATTCCCGACCGAACCAAACAAGCCGATGACAAAAATTAATCTGCTTTTCGAGGGGAATCAGCTCTGAAAGTTGTTTTTCCACCTTGTGGGGATTGGGGGAATCACACAAACCCATGCGATTGGAAATGCGGATGCAATGGGTGTCCGCCACAATGCCCGGAATACCGAAAAGATCCCCCAAAAGGAGATTGGCGACTTTGCGGCCCACCCCGGGAAGCAACAGCAATTCCTCTCTGGTGTCCGGCACCTGTCCCTGATGCTTCTCATCCAAAATTTTGGCTGTGGCAAGCAGGTTTTTCGCTTTGCTTTGATACAACCCGCAGGTGCGGATATAAGACGCCAGCTCCAACAATTCCCCCTGTGCCATAGCGTGTGCATCGGGAAAGCGCGAAAATAAAGCGGGGGCAACCAGATTCACCCGTTTATCGGTGCATTGAGCGGAAAGGATGGCCATGACCAGCAGGCGAAAAGGATCTCCTTCGTGTTGAAGGGCACATTCCGCCGTGGGATAGCGGTCTTCCAACAGGGAAACTGCCGCCAATGCTCGTTTTTTCTTGTCGGGATAGAGGGTTTGAAAATGAGGACACGGACACACTGTTAATCCGGATTTTCTCTTGTTTTGAGCCATGTTTTACCCCTTTATCTTGGTCTCTTTCTAGATTCATTATACCATAAAATACGATCTTTGCAACGTTCATTTTGCGAATTCAAAATTCACGGTTGAAGGAAAGGCATGTTTTTGGTATACTGAAAACAAAAGGGGGGAAAACCATGGAAGTATTATTTAAAAAGGAAGGAATCGAATATTACACCACTCTGCCTTGGAATGAAAAGTATGTCAAAAACAAGGATATGTGGGCAAATCAATGCAAAGAAAACACCGTGTTTGCCCTGACGGTTTTTCTCATGCCCTACTATGTGAAAGAGCCCCTGGAAGAAAGAAATCTGTCCCGCTATGCCATTGCCAAAGATTATCATGTGTATTTTGATTGCCTTTTGAAACAATATGAAGAAAAATCAGGTGAAAAAGTTCTTGGTTTTTGTGATCATTCTCCCTTATATGAAGTGGAAGCGGCTCTGGACGGCGGTTTGGGGGTTTTGGGAAAGAACGGTCTTTTGATCCATGAAAAATATGGTTCTTATGTCTTCATCGGTATTTTTTTGCATACAAAACCCATGGTTTGCAGCATACCCGTACCCCACAAAGAATGCCTGGGGTGTGGGGCGTGTGAACAAGGGTGTCCCGCCAAGTGTATCGGCGGATCAAAAAAACGGTGTTTATCCGCGCTCACTCAGAAAAAGAACCGCACCCAAGAGGAAGACAAAGAGATGTTGCGGGGAAAGCTTCTGTGGGGATGCGATCTTTGTCAAGAGGTTTGTCCCCTGAACCGTCTCCCCTGCGAAACGCCTCTGTCCTTTTTCAAAGAAGAGTTGCTATGGAACCTAGATGAAAGCATATTGGAGCGGCTGGTGAAGAAAAATACCCTTTCCCAGCGGGCTTTTGGATGGAGAGGAGAAAAATTGCTTCGTCAAAATATAGCAGCCATTTATAAAAAAGGATAAAAATCACTTGATTTGAGCATGGCCATACAGTATTTCTGTATTTAGTAAAAAAATATGCATATACTTCTTGACAAAGTATGTAGAATGTGATAGGATAATCGAGCGCGTTTGGAAAATGCCATGACTCATTAGCTCAGAAGGTAGAGCACATGACTTTTAATC
>DIRA01000014.1:135358-143568 GCA_002427425.1 Clostridiales bacterium UBA5448
GGTAGAGCACATGACTTTTAATCATGGTGTCCGGAGTTCGACTCTCCGATGGGTCACCAAGAAAATACGCAGATTTGTCTTCGGACAAATCTGCGTATTTTGTATCCATGGGCTGCATATAAAACAAAATGCTACATGACGGACGCAGAAAAGTGGCTTTGACGTCGTTGGAGTTAAATGGAAGTTATGTAAAGTATTTTTGGACCGATGATTGTTACTTAAAACAAAATCATTTACAAACTCGAAAAAACAAGATACAAATAAAACATAAGTGTGTAAGTTCGCCGAAATCAACACGGCAAGAGATCCGGAAGCTCAATCGTCCATCGTTGCTTTCGGAGGAAACAACGAAGCTTTTTTATCATGCATACAGGATATTTGCCGGGTCATCAAGAGTGACGTATACGATCAGGAGTGATGTATACGTATTTATTTTCATGCTTACCATGTTAACCGCCACCGTTGTTTCCTCCTTTTTTACCACCTGCTTTGTTTATATGGCAATTGAAGTGGGACGCAAGGAAGCATTGAAAGCGCTCGATGTTTTCATTTCGAGTGCTCCATTTGTAGTGTTGTTTCTGCTCGTTTTTCTCTAGGGCTTGCCAATTGTTTTATCAAGTAATGATCAGAGTCTCCCCTATTAAAGAATTAAACCGAAAAAAATTGACGATAGTCATTGTAACCCATGATATGCATATTGCAAAATGTGCGATAGGATTCTCTATGTTAAAGATGGGATGGTTACAAACACAACAGATTGACAAGACAAGACGGCGAACATTATAGAGGGTTCTGGCTCAAATCATCGGTGGATGGTGTATTGCTCGGTATCGATCAACATCTCTTTTATGAGGTGTTGATTTTTTGATGTTCATCGAATTGTATTGTGACATAGCCGGGTATCGCCGAATCGTTAGAACGGGCAATATGTGTGAATAATCCGAGTAAAACAGGTCAATATTTTCTTTATATAGAGTTGGGTATTATTATAAGTATTGAAGCCATATTATTTTTATAAGTCATCTTGACGCTGACAGTTTTTTCTACAAAAAACATCAATTTGGTTGCAAATGCACTTGCTTTTTTCATATAAAACAGATATGATAAGGATACAAAATGAACAATGGCAGGTTCGACACGGATTGTGTTGGGCTGCGCGAGATAAAAACACAGAGGTACAAATGGAAAAACGTTTGATTTATGCTGACAATGCCGCCACCACCAGAATGTCCGAAACGGTGCTTCAAGCCATGATCCCTTATATGACCGAACTGTATGGTAACCCCTCTTCGGGGCTTTATTCCTTGGGCAAAAAAGCAAAAAAAGGATTGGAGGACGCCAGAAGCAGAATCGCTTCTGTTCTGGGTGCCGATGCGGAAGAAATTTTCTTCACTTCCGGCGGCAGTGAAGCCGACAACTGGGCGATCCGCGGCGTTGCCGACAAGCTATCCAAAAAAGGCAGGCACATCATCACCAGCGCGATTGAACATCCCGCCGTTCTTCGCACCGTGGAGGATTTGGAGAAGCACGGATACCGGATCACGGTATTGCCCGTGGATTCCACCGGGCTGGTTTCTCCCGAGGATTTAAAAGCGGCGTTGCGTGACGATACTATTTTGACCGCCATTATGTTTGCCAACAACGAAATCGGGACCATTCAACCCATTCGTGAGTTGTGCGAAATCGCCCATTCCCGGGGCAGCGTATTCTTCACGGATGCGGTTCAGGCCGTTGGGCACGTGGATATGTCCCTTCACAATCTGGGTGTTGATTTGATGGCGTTCTCCGCCCATAAAATTCACGGTCCCAAAGGGATCGGCGGATTGTATATCAAAAAGGGTACCCGCATTTCATCGTTGATCACCGGCGGAGGACAGGAAAGAAAGCGGCGTTCCGGGACTGAAAATGTACCCGGCGCGGTGGGTTTTGCCAAAGCACTGGAAGAAATGTACAGTGAAGAAGGGTTGAAAAAGAGAGCTGACGTCAAAAGACTGCGGGATTTGCTGTCAGAAAAGCTCCTTGCCATTCCCTACACCCGTTTAAACGGTCACCCCACCCAAAGACTCCCGGGTAATTTGCATATTTCCTGTGAGTTTGTGGAAGGGGAATCCCTGGTCGCCTGGCTGGACATCATGGGAATCTGCGCATCCACCGGTTCTGCCTGTTCCACGGCATCGCTGGATCCTTCCCACGTGTTGTTGTCCATCGGTCTCCCCCACGAAACAGCCCATGGATCCCTGCGGCTGACTCTGGATTTTGACAATACCGAAAAAGACATTGCATATATTGCAAAAACGGTTCAATCCGTGCTGGAAAAATTACGAGCCATGTCACCAATTTATCCCCGCGGCTGAAAGGAAGTTTTGTATGTACACAGAAAAAGTGATGGAGCATTTCATGAATCCCCGCAATGTGGGCGTGATGGAAAACGCCGACGCTGTCGGCGAGGTGGGAAACGCAAAATGCGGCGATATCATGCGTATGTATTTGAAAATCGACGGCAACGATGTGATCCAAGATATTAAATTCCAAACCTTTGGCTGCTGCGCAGCCATTGCCACTTCCTCCGTTGCCACCGAACTGATCAAAGGCAAGACGGTGGAAGAAGCTCTGAAAGTTACCAATAAAATGGTGGTGGATGAACTGGGCGGACTCCCGCCCGCCAAGATTCATTGCTCGGTTTTAGCGGAAGAGGCCATCAAAGCTGCCATTGCCGCGTACTATCATAAAAACGGTCGCCCCGTGGATTTTGCTGCCGGCTGCAGCGGCTGCTGTGACAGCTGCGGCAAGCGCTGAGTATTTATGAAGCGGGTTTTAGTTGGACTTTCCGGCGGCGTTGACAGCGCCGCCGCCGCTTTGTTTTTGCGGGAGGCCGGCTATGAGGTCGTCGGTGCCTTTTTTTTCTTTCATCCCGGTGCCGATCCAAGCGGTGCCAGAATCGTGGCGGAAAAACTGGCGATACCGCTGGTCGAAAAAGACTATATAAAAACCTTCCGGGAACGGGTGATCGCGGATTTTATAGAACAGTATAAAAACGGAAAAACCCCTAATCCCTGCGCCTATTGCAACCGTTTTATGAAATTTGCCGCTTTATGCGAAACGGCGGATGCGTTAGGGATTCGACCGGTAGCCACCGGGCATTATGCCAGAGTCCTGCAGAAAAACGGCAGGACTCAGTTGTTCGAAGGATCCGACAAGAAAAAAGATCAAAGTTATTTTCTCTGGCGTCTGACCCAGGAGCAATTGTCCCGGATCGTATTGCCCTTGGAAGGAAAACACAAGAGCGATATCAAACAACGGGTGGAAAATGCGGGTGTTTTTTCTTCCGAAAAGAAGGAAAGCCAGGAGATTTGTTTTATTCCCGGGGATGATTACAGTTCGTTTTTGGAATCCGTCGAACACTTTCCTGCCAATTCGGTCTGGAAAACGGGTCAGTTTGTGGATGAATCCGGCCATGTTTTGGGAAAACACCAAGGAATCATCCGCTATACCGTGGGGCAGCGAAAAAGATTGGGAATCGCTTTGGGTCAACGGGCATTTGTCAAGAAAGTGAATGCAAAAACCGGGGATGTGACCGTTTCGTTCGAGCCTCCGTGCCAAATAAACTGTTCCATCCATTCCATAAATTTTGTATCCGCCCCCCCTTTTGAAGGGGTATGCACGTGTACCGTACGAACCAGGTATCGCACTGTGCCCGTGGGATGCAACGTGCGCATCCAAGCTGATCGGGCAGAAGTGGTGTTGGATACGCCAGCGTCAGTATGTCCGGGGCAGTCGGCGGTGTTTTATGAAGGTGATAAACTGCTCTTCGGCGGTATTTGCGAGTAACTCTTTTGCAGGGGAAACACCCTTGGCAGGGATAAAAAATAAATTGTTTGATTTGTAGAAATGTTGGAAGAAGAATTGTGCAAAAAGCACAATTCTTCTTTTTTTATTATATGGATTTTAGTCACAAAAACACCTTGTAAATTCGTTGCTTTTATAAACTAAGCGCTTTGAATTATGTGAATTGATAATATGTAAAAGTATACATTCTAAAATCCGAAAAAAAAAGCATTGTAATAAAAAACAGGCATATTGAATACGATTTTTTTGACAAAAGGGGATTTTCATTTTTTTCCAAAATAACAATTACTGTTATATTTGTGCATATTGCCGAAAATTATGTTTTTTCATTTTATTGTGAATGAAAAGAAATCTCCGGGTCGAACCGAGTGGTGAAAATGATAAAAGGGAAGAAAAAGGTCATTTCCGGTAACCTTGACAAGAAAGAGGAAGTTGTGATAGTATTGCTATGCTTGATAATGGGCTTTTCATCCGCCCAGGCAGGGAAAATTTCTTAATTATACATATGCTTTGACCGAATCCGACAGGATAGCGGGACGGTCGATTCTTAGGAGGATTGGCATGAAACATACATATCTGCGACGCTTACTGGCTGCGTTACTGGTCTTAATCTCGATCGTAACTTCAGTTGGTATGATTGCGTTAGCGGACACCGAACAGGAGGATTCCGAATCCCTCAGACGCCTGCAGGAAATGAAAGACCTGATGGCGGCGACTCTGTATGCCGATTACCTGGCAAAATGGGACGCGTATGGTGTGAAACCCGGTACGGATGTGGTGAAAATCGAAGGGGAAAAATTCAGTCCTTCCAACACCACGGCTACCATTGAGACGTATACCGTTGACGGTATAAAAGGTCTTTTGGTTCCGGACACCGGAAAAGTATCCTGGGATTTTACAATTAAAAATGCAGGATATTATAATGTTGTTATTGAGTATTATCCCATTCATACCAAGTACAAGACCGCGCGCAACGGTTTGTATATTGAAGGCGAATACTTAAAAAAAGGCAATAAATATTATTTGGTTGACGCTTTGGGTCATGAGATTCTGTATCGTGATTCCGAGTTGGTTTTGATTCCTTTGGTTGTGGAAGCCACCGATGAAAACAAAAACGTGATTTTTCTCAACCAAGAAACCGGCGAAGTGCTAAAAGACATTTCTTCTTTTCTTCCCTATGAAGTGGACGGTGTGAAACAGACCGTTCATTTTGACTATGCCGATTATTCCATGTTGTCTGGCTATCAGGAAGTCATCGCCAAAGCATCTTTGACCGCTGCCCGAGACAGAAACGGTCATGTCATTTATTTGGACAGTCGTGGCAATGAAGTGAAAAACACGTCCGGTTACCAAGAATCCAAAGACATTTTGTTTGGCGCGCCCATCCTGGTCAATGCCAGCGGCGCCAAACTGACTGCCAAGCCTGTTCATCAGACCGACAGTGCCGGCAACTATTTGTATCGGTTTACCCAAACCGACGAACGGATAGCCGATATGACCGGTTTTACCACGTTCACCGATTCCAAAGGCAAGAAAGCCACCGACGCCTATGGTTTTTCTTTGTTAAAAAAGAAGGTTGCTACGATAGCGGTTCCTTCTTTGATACATAAAACCGATGCGGATGGTAAAAAAATCTATTTGAATAACCAGGGCGAGGAAGTGACCGATACCACCGGTTACCGCACCGTAATCGGCAAGACCGATAGCCAGGGCAATAGCATTTTCTTCCATGAAGTGGAAAGATTGACTCCTTACATTGCACCCGTGACCGACGACAAAGGAAACATCCTATATGATATAGATGGCATGTCCGGTTCCGCCGTGGATGTAAAGGGATTCAAAGCCCATGTGGATCAAGGCGGCAAAGCCATGACCGATGCGTTTGGTAATGCTAAGCTGATTTCCGAAGACGGAAAAACCATCGCAACCCCTCGTCTTGAGTTCAAGAAGAATGCCAATGGCAAATACATTTATTTGACAGACAGCGGCGAACAAGTGACCGAAACCCAGGGCTACGATGTGGCTTATGGCGAAGAAATCGGCAAATCTTCCACCATTGAACGCGCTATTTTGTTTGATGGTTCCTATCCTTTTAAGGAATCCCGCTATGTTGCCATGATGGCAAAATGGCAGGATGCCTATCAGTACGGAGAAGGTACCAGCCGCGGATTTGATACCGATAAATACGGCAATGAACTTCGACCGACCAAATATGAAACCCCTGCATGGATGACTACGGCGGCAAGAGATTCCACCGGTTACTATCTGGAACCTTTCCGTTATTATTTGGCAGAAGGTACTCATACCATCACGTTTCAGGAAGTAACTGAGCCCGTTGTAATCGGCTCCATCACCATCCAGTATGTGAAAAAACCCGTTGATTACGATGCCTATTTGTCTTCCATGGAGTCTGCCCATAAAGTCAGCAAGGACGACAGACTATCGAATGTTAAAAACATTCGCGTGGATGCCGAAACCCCGCTTGCCACTTCCGGTCAGATTTTGTACGCATTGAATGACCGTTCCTCCGCTGCTACCGATCCGCAGGACTCTGCTCTCCAGCGCCTGAATACCATCGGCGGCGAAAAATGGGTCAACGTGGGCGACTGGATTCAGTGGGCGGTTGAAATTCCTGCCAACGGTTGGTATTATATCGTACCCCGTTCCAAACAGGCCATTTACGAAGGTATGTATACCTCCCGTGAATTGAGGATTGACGGCGAAGTTCCCTTTGCCGAAGCTTCCTCCCTTCGTTTCAATTACAGCGATACGTTCCGCACCGATCCCTTAAACGACGGTAAAACCAATTTTATGTTCTACCTGACCAAAGGCAAACACGAAATCGAACTGCGTGTTGTGCTGGGAGATATGGCCCAAGTTCTTCGAATTGTGGACAACGTCATGGTTGAAGTCAATAAAATATATATGAAGATATTGATGTTGACCGGCCCCGCTCCCGACGAATATCGCGATTATAAATTTGCTTCTCAGTTGCCGGATGTTTTGGAAGCTATGAAAAAACAGTCCAACATTTTGAAAAACATATACCAAAAACTGGAAGAGATTACAGGCTCTGCCGGCTCTCATTCGGTCACTCTGAACAAAGTCCAATTCTTGCTGGAAAGAATGTACAAAGACGAAGACATCATCGCCGCAAACTTTTCCACATTGAAAGACTATATTTCTTCTCTGGGTACATGGATTTCGGAAACTTCCAACCAACCTCTTGAAGTTGATTACATTGAATTTGCTCCCGTGGGAAATGAACTTCCCAAAGCAGAAAGCAATTTTTTTGGAAACTTTTTTCACGAAATTAAATCCTTCGTTGCCAGTTTCTACACAGATTACAACAATCTGGGTGCCAAAGAACTGGAAGATGGCAAGGAATATCAAAGCATCACCGTCTGGATTTCCACCGGTCGTGATCAGGCACAAATTATCCGCAGCATGATCCAGGATGAGTTTACAACCCAACATGAAATCGCCGTCAATCTGGAACTGGTGGCGGGAGGCGCTCTTCTGCCGTCCACGCTCGCCGGAATCGGTCCGGATGTGGCTTTGAGCATTGGTTCCGGTACCATTATCAACTATGCCATCCGCAGTGCGGTGGTTCCCATCACCGGATTGTCGGAATTTGACGAAACGACAAAGCGGTTTCATGCAACGGCTATGGTGCCTTTGACCTTGTACGGAGAAAGTTATGCTTTGCCTGAAACCCAATTGTTCAGCATGATCTTCTATCGCAAAGACATATTTTCCGAACTGGATTTGACGGTTCCTGAAACTTGGGATGATTTGTACGATATTATTCCGATTTTTGAAAACAACCATTTGGATATGGGATTTGCTCACAGCTATACCATGTTTATGTATCAGCAGGAAGAACGATTGTACAAAGGTGAACTCAAACTCAGCGACGAGGTGATCAAAGCCCTGGAAGACAACGGATACAAGGCGGATGATATCCACCTGACTTCCGGTATGAAAATCAACCTTGACAGCAACGTTGCGTTGGCTGGATGGAAAAAGATGTGCGAACTCTTTACCATGTACGGCTTCCCGGTCACCTTTAACTTTGCAAACCGTTTTAAGACCGGTGAAATGCCTCTTGCCATGACGTCTTACAGTGCTTATGGTCAGTTGACTATTTTTGCTCCGGAAATTCGCGGTCTGTGGGAATTCACCCTTGTTCCTGGAACCATGGATGAAGAAACCGGTATTGTCAACCATGACATTGCCTCCGGCGTCACCGGTGTGATGATGATGAAAGGTGCGGTGGACCACGGCAATGTGGAACCTGCCTGGACCTTTATGAAATGGTGGACAGACACAGATGCACAGGCCCGATACGGCAACGAATTGCT